>DASZUG010000022.1:0-1757 GCA_035547755.1 Rhizobiaceae bacterium | reverse complement strand
GATCACCGTGTCACAGTCTTTGCGAAGGTCATCGAGCGCCGCCTCGGCGCTGCGGACCCAGTCCTGCCATGTCGTCCCGACGATGTCGCAGCGCGTGCCGCCGTGTCCGGCGAGTGTCGGGCAGTGAACCGTGTATCCGGCGCGGGCGAGTCCCATGGCCACAAAGCGCATCTCCGCCGGCGTGCCGCAGAGACCGTGTATCAGGAGAATGCCTGTCTTGCCGCCGGCGATGCGATATGTCGTATCTTTCGGCTTATTCTTCGCGGAGGCTGTCGTCAGCGTACTGATTTCTGCGGACATGGCATCGTCTCCTCAGGTGTCGGAGACGAGGTTTAGGTTTTTCTAGCGGGCCGGGACTGTTCCGCAGGCAACAGGGGGTGGCACGCCTTGGGGTTGATTTCGCTCGGAAAGTTCCCGACGGAACAAGGTTCGGCGGCCTCTGCGCCCGTTTTCGGACATGCGCATGAGCCAGCCAGTGATTGGCGTCCGATCCGAGCTGCGCTATGGGGAGGCCCAAACGGTACCGTCGTCTTCGCTCTCGGCCTGGCCTGACGATCCGTCAACGGATAACGATGGGGCGCATCAGTCATCGCCTCAAAGCGATAATGGAAACGCTCGTGCCGCAGCCGGTCATCGCCGCGACTGGGATTTACGTCCCGCCGAACAGTATCTCCAACGACGAACTCGTCTCGGCGTTCAATGCGTATGTCGAAGCGTTTAACGCGGAGAACGCGGCGGCGATCGGCGCTGGGACGGTTTTGCCGCTGCTATCCTCGTCGGCTGAATTCATCGAAAAGGCTTCCGGGATCAAATCCCGCCATGTCGTCGATAAGGCGGGTATCCTCAATCCAGCAGTGATGCGGCCCGTCATCCCGGAGCGGCCAAATGAGGACCTTTCTGTCCTTGCCGAGATGGCGGTTTTGGCTGCCAAAGACGCGCTCACGCGGTGGGGCGGAGATATTCGCGACGTCGGCGCGGTCATCTGCGCCGCTTCCAATATGCAACGGCCATATCCGGCAATCGCAATCGAGGTTCAGAACGCGCTCGGTCTATCTGGCTTTGCATTCGACATGAATGTCGCCTGCTCGTCAGCGACGTTCGGCATCAAGACGGCGGCGGATTTCATTTCCGGCGGTTCGGTGAAAGCAGTTCTCGTCGTCAATCCGGAAATCTGCTCCGGGCACCTCAATTTCCGCGACCGCGACAGCCATTTCATCTTCGGCGACGTGGCGACCGCCTTCGTGGTGGAACGCAAGGACAGCGCGCGCCGGGGCTGGGAAATCGTATCGACCAGGCTGAAGACGAAATTCTCCAACAACATCCGCAACAATTTCGGCTTCCTCAACCGCGCCGCGCCGGAAGGGATCGGCAAGCCCGACAAGCTCTTCGTCCAGGAAGGGCGCAAGGTGTTCAAGGAAGTCGTGCCCATGGTCTCGGAGCTGATCGTCTCGCACCTGGCCGAGAACGGCATCTCTGCGCAGACGCTGAAGCGGCTGTGGCTGCATCAGGCCAATCTCGGCATGAACGAGATGATCGCCCGCCGCGTCCTGGGGCGCGACCCCGCGCCGGGCGAGGCGCCGAACATCCTTGGCGAGTACGCCAACACCAGCTCCGCCGGCTCGATCATCGCGTTCTGCAAGCACAGCGACGATCTTGAGCCCGGCGACCTTGGGCTCCTATGCTCGTTCGGCGCCGGCTATTCCGTGGGCAGCGTGATCCTGCGCAGGTTCTAGCGCCGCTTCTCCGGGGTTCGATCG
>DASZUG010000021.1:0-64016 GCA_035547755.1 Rhizobiaceae bacterium | reverse complement strand
TCATGCTCAAACGAAGAGATAAAAGCATAATGCGATTCAACCCGATCGCTTCATCTTCTAATGGAGAGCGCGCAGCCTGAAGCTTGTGACGCCGACGGCAAGGTTGATGCCTGTCTGCGCCTGGACGCTGACGGGCTGCAGCGTGAAGCTATGGTGGGAGCCGCCGACCAGCACATTTGCTCCGGCGCCGACCACCGCGGAGGCGTTCGCGCTGGCGCCTGTGTAGGTGCCCGCAAGCGCGTGCGGGCCGGCCCACACCTTGGTCGGCGCGAGCACCAGCCATTGCATCACCGCCTTGCCGGTCACACCAAGGTCGAGGCCGTACTTCGTCACCGTACCGTAATATTCTTCAACGGGATGACGAGGATTGGCCGGCGTGAAGGTGCAGGTCATCCTCTTTCGAGATCCAAGGATAGCGCCTATTCCCCCCGCAATGGTGCATTGCAGCCTCCCTACGCGCTGAGCCTCGTGGGTGCCATGCGTCGCGGCAAAGGCCGAAAAAGGCAAAAGTGAAAGCGCGGTAGCGCCGGCAATGACGATCTTCTTCATCAATCTGATCTCCTTGGGTTTCACCCCGCGAAAGGCAGGCGACCGGTCCGTAAAGCGACTGGCGCGCAGCTTTTATTGCGCCGTCGGCCTGCTCACGATCCGGCGCGGTAACAACGGGCTGAAGCCTGCATCGTTCCATCGGAGGTAAGTGCACGGCCTGGCGGCCAGAATCGGTAGGAGAATGAAGAAGAGGTGCTTCCTACGAAACACCGTCTTCGGTCAGCTGGAGGTCTGGGTCCGGGCGAGACCCTCGCGTGCCGGCTTATAGTTCGGATCGAGCTGTGCCGCATGAGCATAGGAACGCGCGGCGCGTTTCTTGTCTCCGCGACGCTCGAAAATCAATCCCTGGTTGGTCCAGCTTTCAGCGGAGTTCGGATTGATCCTGATCGCTGTGTTGAAATCGGCAAAAGCGTTATCGTTGTCGCCTGTGGCGAGATAGGAGAGGCCACGCGCGTCGTATGGCTCCGCGGCATTCGGCGAGCGGGAGATGGCGCTCGAGAAATCGTTGATCGCCTGAGCGTGTTCACCTCTCGCCTGATGGATCATGCCGCGGCCATAATAGGCGCGGCCGTCGGTCGTATTGAGATCGATCGCCTTCTGGAAGTCGTTGAAGGCCTGGTCCAAATGGCCCGCAAGGCGGTAGACATCGCCGCGTCCGATATAGGCCGCGTCATAATTGGGATTGACCTGGATGGCGCGGGTGTAATCAGCGACCGACTGGGCGTCATTGCCCATATAGTGCTCGATCAAGGCCTTGTTTGCATAGGCCTGGTAGAACTTTGGATTGAGCTTGATCGCTGTGTTGAAATCATCGAGCGCCTGGCTGTATTTGCCCGCCTGCCCATAAGCCGTTCCACGGACATTATAGCCTTCGGGGTTCTGCGGCGCGCGGTTGATCACCGATGTCAGCGAGGCGATGTTTTCGGATGAGCCCTGCGCTGGGTCGATAGTGGCGAGGCCGTTGCCGGGTGTCGTTTCGCAGGCGGAGAGAAGTGCTCCCATTCCGGCGACAATGAGCATCATGCGCCATGGCCCGCAGCCGCTTTTGCGTTCACCCATTTCAGAATTCCTTTGCCTGACGCCAGTTTCCATCACCGTTCACGACGAACGACCGATAACGCGCAAGGAGCGGTTGTGATCCCCAGCTTGCACGAACCCTCGAACTCCGTATTGCGCATGATCGGCGATGCCCGGAAACAAAAAGGCGGCAGCGATTCCTCATCGCGCCACCTTCCGCTATTCCGGGAAAAAGACGAAAAATGGGCGCTCAACGCGCCGCTACGCGTCCGCCGGCGACGAGGCCTTCGCGTTGTGCGCGCTTGCGGGCCAGCTTACGGGCACGACGCACCGCTTCGGCCTTTTCACGCGCGCGCTTTTCGGAAGGTTTCTCATAATGTCCGCGCATTTTCATTTCGCGGAAAATACCTTCGCGCTGCATCTTCTTCTTGAGAGCACGAAGCGCTTGATCAACATTGTTGTCGCGGACGAGTACCTGCACGGGCAATCCTGTTTGTATGGCTCATGGAAGGCTTGGCCCACGGCCAATGCCTCCGCAGCACGCTCTATGCTGCGAATGGAGGCGGCTGTTATCAGAATCGGGGTGAACTGTCCATAGACTTCGGTGCGGATTCGTCAGCGGCAGCCGCCGTCGCAAACAGTGCAGCGCCTGCTTCCGATTTCGCTAGTGATGCTCTAAATCGTAGTGTCGGACGGTCGGCTATCTCCGGGCATGGAGAGAGCTGCATGTGCCGACTATCGAGAAGCGGTTGAGGACGGCCATGCAGAAATATTCGGTCTTCGCGCTCGCCCGCGAGGCGCTGAAAGGGAATAGAGGCTGGGAAGCGCAATGGACTTTCCCGGAACCTCGCAGGGAATATGAGGTCATCATCGTCGGCGCCGGCGGGCACGGTCTCGCGACCGCTTATTATCTCGCCAAGGAGCACGGCATCACCGACGTCGCAGTGCTGGAGAAGGGCTGGCTTGGCGGTGGCAATACCGGCCGGAACACGACCATTATCCGCTCCAATTACCTCTATGACGAATCGGCCGGCATCTATGATCACGCGGTGAAGCTCTGGGATGGGCTGTCGCAGGACCTGAATTATAATGTCATGTATTCGCCGCGCGGCGTCATGATGCTGGCGCACAATGTCCACGACGTGCAGGTGTTCAAGCGGCATATCCATGCCAACCGGCTGAACGGCGTCGACAATGAATGGCTGACGCCGGAAGAGGCGAAGGCCTATTGTCCACCGCTCAACATTTCCAAGGACGCGCGCTATCCGGTGATGGGCGCGGCCCTGCAGCGGCGCGGCGGCACGGCGCGGCACGATGCGGTCGCCTGGGGCTATGCGCGGGGGGCCAGCGCGCGCGGCGTTCACATCATCCAGAATTGCGAGGTGACGGCGATAAGGCGTTCCTCGAACGGTCATGTGACGGGCGTCGAGACGACGAAGGGGTTTATCGGCGCGAAAAAGATCGGGGTGGTGGCCGCCGGCCATTCCTCGGTGCTGATGGCGATGGCCGATGTCAGGATGCCGCTGGAATCCTATCCGCTTCAGGCGCTGGTGTCGGAACCGGTCAAGCCCTGCTTTCCCTGCGTCGTTATGTCGAACACGGTACACGCCTATATCTCGCAATCCGACAAGGGCGAGTTGGTCATCGGCGCCGGCACCGACCAGTACACGTCCTATTCGCAGACGGGCGGGCTCCACATCATCAACCACACGCTCGACGCCATCTGTGAGATGTTCCCGATGTTCACGCGCATGAAGATGCTGCGTTCCTGGGGCGGCATTGTCGACGTGACGCCCGATCGTTCCCCGATCCTCGCCAAGACACCTGTGCCCGGCCTCTACGTCAATTGCGGCTGGGGCACGGGCGGTTTCAAGGCGACACCGGGCTCGGGTCATGTCTTCGCCCACACCATCGCCAACGACAATCCGCACCCGATCAACGCCCCCTTCACGCTGGAGCGTTTCAAGACGGGGCGGCTGATCGACGAGGCGGCCGCCGCTGCCGTGGCGCACTGACCGCAGGAAAAACCCATGCTTCTGATCCACTGCCCCTATTGCGAGGAAGACCGGCCGGAACTCGAATTTCGTCATGCCGGGGAAGCCCATCTCGTGCGGTCCTCGGTCATGAGCGAGATAAGCGACGACGATTTCGAGGGCTACTTCTTCATCCGCTCCAATCCGAAAGGCGTCGTCTACGAGCGCTGGCGGCATATTCATGGCTGCGCGCGCTTCTTCAACGCCGTGCGAGACACGGTGAGCGACAAGTTCCTGACGACCTACAAGGCCGGCGAACCGAAACCGAAGAAGTTGCCGGAGGCGCAGAAAGCATGACATCACAGCCCTTCCGCATTGCGGGCTCTGGCCGCCTCGGTGGCGCGAAGCCGGCGCGCTTCTCCTTCGACGACAAATCCTATAGTGGCGTTGAAGGCGATACGCTCGCCTCGGCGCTACTCGCCAATGGCGTCCATCTTGTCGGCCGCTCGTTCAAGTATCACCGCCCGCGCGGCATCCTGTCGGCGGGGGCCGAGGAGCCGAACGCGCTCGTCGGCATTCATCGCGACACTGCGCGCCAGACGCCGAACGTGCGCGCCACCGTGCAGGAAATCTATGAGGGGTTGACGGCCGTTTCGCAAAACCGCTGGCCGTCGCTTTCGTTCGACGTGGGCGCGGCCAACAGCCTCGCCTCGTCTTTGTTTTCCGCTGGTTTCTACTACAAGACCTTTATGTGGCCGAAAGCGGCATGGAAGAGTCTTTACGAGCCGAGAATCCGCGAGGCGGCCGGGCTTGGCGTTGCGCCGGAGAAGCCCGATCCCGATCATTACGCGGCGCGCTTCGCCCATTGCGACGTGCTGGTCGCGGGCGGCGGCGCTGCTGGTCTTGCGGCGGCGCTTGCCGCGGCCGAAAGCGGCGCCCGCGTTATCCTTTGCGACGAGCAGGCGACGACGGGCGGCGCGCTGCGCTTCGAGAGCGGCGCGACGATCAACGGTGCGCCGGGCTGGGATTGGGCGCAGGCAGTGGCGGCGAAACTCGCGGCGATGCCGAATGTCCGGCTCCTTACCCGCACGACCGCCTTCGGCTATTACGCGCAGAATTTCGTCGCTCTGGTCGAACGCATCAGCGAGCATCTCTCCGCACCCGACCCTGAGATGCCGCGCGAACGACTTTGGCAGGTGAGGGCGAAGCGCGTCGTCATCGCGACGGGCGCAATCGAGCGGCATATGGTGTTTGCCGACAATGACCGGCCGGGAATCATGCTAGCGTCGGCGGCGCGAACCTATCTCAATCATTACGGCGTCGCGGTGGGGCGCAATGTCGGCGTCTTCACGGCAAATGACTCCGCCTATGGCGCGGCGATCGACCTGAAGAAGGCCGGCATCGGTATAGCGGCGATCGTCGACCTGCGCGACAATCCGACCGGGCCGATCGTGGACGAGGCGCGCAGCCTCGGCATCGAGATCCATGCCGGCCGCGCCGTCATCCGCACAGGTGGAAAGCTCCGCATCTCATCCATGGTCGTGCAGGCGAAGAATGGCGGCCCGGAGCGGATCATCCCGGTCGATGCGCTGTTGATGTCGGCGGGCTGGACGCCTTCGCTGCATCTGTTCTCGCAATCGCGCGGCAAGGTCGCTTTCGACGAGACGACGAAGCGGTTCCTGCCGGGAACCTATGCGCAGGATTGCGTCTCCGTCGGCGCCTGCAACGGTACGGACGGGCTCTCCGCCACGGTGGCCGAGGCCTTCGCTGCTGGCGAAAAGGCCGCCAAGGCAGTGCGGCCGGGAACGAAATCGACCATCGCAGCCAAGCCGAAAGTGGATGCGGCAGAAAACTGGTCGCGCGGCATGAGGGGGGCGGCACCCGGCGCCGATGCCGGCAAGACGATCAAGGCTTTCGTCGATTTCCAGAACGATGTGACGGCGAAGGACATCAGGCTTGCGGTCAAGCAGGGCATGCATTCGATCGAGCATGTGAAGCGCTACACGACCAACGGCATGGCGACAGACCAGGGGAAGACGTCGAACCTGCACGGCCTCGCCATCGCCGCGGATGCGCTTGGCAAGGAGATGCCGGAGGTCGGGCTGACGACCTTCCGCCCGCCCTATACGCCGGTGACGTTCGGCGCGATCGTCAACCATTCGCGCGGCGAACTGTTCGAGCCGACGCGCAAGACGCCGATGCACGATTTCGCCGTGTCGAAGGGCGCCGTTTTCGAGGATGTCGGGCAGTGGAAGCGCGCCTGGTATTTTCCGCGTTCGGGTGAGGACATGCATAAAGCGGTCAACCGCGAATGCGTCACGGTACGCAAAGCCGCCGGCATTTTCGATGGAACGACGCTCGGCAAGATCGAGGTCGTCGGACCGGACGCCGCGACCTTCATGGAACTCCTCTACACCAATCCCTGGCAAAAGCTTGAGCCTGGCCGATGCCGCTATGGCGTCATGCTGCGGGAAGACGGCTTCATCTATGATGACGGCGTCGTCGGGCGTCTGACCGAGGATCGCTTCCATGTCACGACGACGACCGGCGGCGCGCCTCGCGTGCTCAACCATATGGAGGATTACCTCCAAACGGAGTTCCCGCATCTGAAGGTCTGGCTGACCTCGACCAGCGAGCAATGGGCGGTCATAGCGGTGCAGGGGCCGAAAAGCCGCGACATCATCGCGCCCTTTGTCGAGGACATCGATATTTCCGACGAGGCGATGCCGCACATGTCCGTCAGGGAAGGCAAGATCTGCGGCGTGCCGACACGGCTTTTCCGTATGTCCTTCTCTGGCGAGCGCGGCTTCGAAATCAATGTATCGTCGGATTACGGGCCGGCGGTCCTGGAGACGATCTTCGCCGAGGGTGAAAAACATGGCGCCTGCATGTATGGCACCGAGACGATGCACGTGCTGCGCGCCGAAAAGGGCTACATTATCGTGGGGCAGGATACGGACGGCACGGTGACGCCGGACGATGCCGGCCTGTCATGGGCGGTCGGCAAGAAGAAGACCGATTTCGTCGGTATCCGCGGCATGAAACGGCCTGACCTCGTGGCGGAAGGGCGCAAGCAACTCGTCGGCCTGAAGACCAAGGACCCGAAGACGGTGCTGGAGGAAGGCGCGCAAATCGTCGCCGATCCACGGCAGGCGGTCCCGATGACCATGATCGGCCATGTCACTTCATCCTATTGGTCGGAGAATTGCGGCCGTTCGATCGCGCTCGCGCTTGTCAAGGACGGCCGCAAGAAGATGGGCCAGACGCTCTACGTGCCGATGCCCGACAGGACGATCGAGGTGGAAGTGACGGGGACCGTGTTCTTCGATGAAAAGGGGGAGCACCTCAATGGCTGATGCTGCGGTCAAGGCGGTCGCTGCGGCACGGGCGCTGAAGCTCGAAGGGCGTGGGCAGACGACGCGTTCCGTTTCGATCCAACCGGCGAAACCCGCAAAGCGCATTTCTCTCAGGGCTCCGGAGGAATCGGTCGGTTCCCTGTCTCGTGCCCTCAAAGTGCCGCTGCCGATGACGCCGAAAAGCGCGAGTTTCGCCAAAGGCGGTGATTTTGGTGGCAAGGGCGGTCGCGCGGCTTTATGGCTCGGCCCCGACGAATGGCTGGTGATCGACGATGCCGGCGGCGATCCCCTGGCGGATTGCGCCAAAGCGAAGGGTCTTCATTCGGCGGTCGACGTTTCACATCGAAACGTCGCCATCCTGTTTTCAGGATCGGCGGCGGAGGACGTCATTAGCGCCGGCTGTCCGCAGGACCTTTCGCTCGAAGCGTTTCCCGTGGGAGCAGCTTCGCGCACCGTCCTGGGCAAGATCGAAATCGTCCTGCTGCGGACCGACGAGAGCGCGTTCCGCGTCGAATGCTGGCGCTCCTTCTCGGATTATTGCTTTGCTTTTCTCCTAGAGGCCGCGCGCGGGTTCTGACAGGGGCGGAACCTTTGTCCGGCTAGGGCATTCGGCATGCAAGGAGGATTCCGCATGACGAAAACCACCGCTCGCCCCAACAAGAGTGACAAGAAGTCTCCTGCCGCCCGGTCGCTGGAGCGCGAGCAGCGCAGGCAGCACGACAAGGACGAGGAACTGGACAAGGGATTGGAAGGCACATTTCCTGCCAGCGATCCTGTTTCACCGACAGGTTCGACGACAAGCGGCGCGCCAAGGGAAAAGAAACGCTGATGTGCGCTTGTTCTTCCGGCGGTCCTGCCGATAAACTCTCCTGTTTATAGGGATGCGGACGATGATCGGTACAATCGAAGAATCAGCAGCCGACATAACGATATGGTGGCTTGCCTCGGGTGCGGGGAAGCCCGGCGATCCCGAAGATCGTCCGGAGCGGACGCCGGAAAAAGACGAGGTTTCTGATGAGGAAGAAGAACTTGAAGAGGGGCTAGAGGACTCCTTTCCCGCCAGCGATCCGGTGTCGGTAACGGTGCCGACCAGGCCGGGACGACCGGAGCGGCGCTGACCCGATCCGGACGACGTTTCAGGCAGCGCCGGCGAATGTGTCGAAAAGAAGCTTCAGGTTCAAACCAAGGATGATCACGGCCACCGCCCACGCGGTGGCAGCCAATTTCCAGGAAATGGCAAAACCGCCCATTTTCCTTCTGTCCGAAACGAACCAGATGAGCGGCACGACCGCGAAAGGCAATTGCATCGACAAGATGACCTGGCTCAGCACAAGCAGCTTGGCGGTGCCGCTTTCACCGTAGATCGCTGCTACGATGACGACGGGCACGATGGCGATGCCGCGTGTGATCAATCGGCGCAGCCATGGCGGCAGCTTAATATCCAAAAAGCCTTCCATGACGATCTGACCGGCAAGCGTGGCCGTCACCGTCGAATTGATGCCGGACGCGAGGAGCGCGATCGCGAAGAGCGTCGAGGCGATGCCGAGACCGAGAAGCGGCGACAGGAGGCGGAAGGCGTCGCCGATTTCCTCCACCTGATTGTGGCCGGAAGTGTGAAAGGCCGCCGCAGCGACGATCAGGATCGCGGCGTTTACGAAGAGCGCCAGCATCAGCGCGACAGTGGAATCGACTGTGGCGAAGCGGATGGCTTCGCGGCGTCCGCGTTCGTTTCGCTCATAGGCGCGCGTCTGCACGATCGACGAATGGAGATAGAGATTGTGCGGCATCACCGTCGCGCCGATGATGCCGATGGCGATATAGAGCATTTCGGGATTCCTGGCGATGGTAGTCGTGGGCAGGAACCCGGCGAAGAGCGCCTTCACGTCGGGTTGGGCGGCGACGGTCTGGATGGCGAAGCAGACGGCGATGACCACTAAAAGCGCCGCGACGAAAGCTTCGAGAAAGCGGAAACCCTTGCTCATTAGAAGCAGGACCAGGAAGGCGTCGAGGGCCGTAATGAGGGCGCCCGCCACCAGCGGAATGCCGAACAGTAGCTGCAATGCAATCGCCGTGCCGATCACCTCGGCGAGGTCGCAGGCGATGATGGCGAGTTCGCAGGCGAGCCAGAGCGCCAGGTTGACCGGTCTCGGATAAGCACTCCGGCATGCCTGGGCGAGATCGCGCTCCGTAACGATCCCCAGACGCGCTGCCAGGGCCTGAAGGAGAATCGCCATGATGTTGGAGAGAAGGATCACACAAAGCAGCGAATAGCCGAACTTGGAGCCGCCCGCGATATCGGTCGCCCAATTGCCGGGATCCATATAGCCGACCGAAACCATGTAGCCTGGACCGGCAAAGGCGAGAAGACGACGAAACCACGTTCCGGCGGCAGGCACGGGAACCGTAGCGTTGACCTCCGCAAGACTCGCTCTTTCGCTCCGGTCGAAGCGCCATCCCGCTTCATTGCGTGCATCCATTGCCCGGCTGACTTTCTGCTTCTCTTAGGAGGTGGTTATAAATATAGCATATGCTATAATAAGCTAGAACCGTTCCGCGAATTGTCAAGGCGTTCGTAAATTAAGATGGTGGGGTTTCCTTTGTTCGGATCCTGTCGCAGAAAGGCAATGGGGTTTACATGAGTTTGATCGCGGGTGGAGGAACGTGAAGACGCCGATCGCTCCCAGTCTGCCGACGCAGCCCGATTCTCTCGTCGATGCCGATGTGCAGGCCGAAGCCTTCCGCCAGGCTCGCGAGGCGCGAAAAGCGGAACTGTTCGAGGATTATGTCGAGTTGATCGACGATCTGATCCGCGACGGTGGCGAAGCCCGCCAAGTGGATATCGCATGCAGGCTGGGCGTGGCGCAACCGACGGTCGCCCGCATGCTTCGGCGCTTAATCGACGAGGGGCTGGTCTCGAGACGTCCCTATCGAGGCGTGTTCCTGACCGAAAAGGGACGGGCGCTGGCGGAGCAGAGCCGCTTGAGGCATGAGGTGGTCGAGCGGTTTCTCATCGATCTCGGCGTCAGCCCGGAGGTGGCGCGGCGGGACGCGGAAGGCATCGAGCACCATGTCAGCGAGGACACGCTGGAGGCGTTCCGTCGTTTTTCCGAAAAGAGAGGCCGGTAGGCTTCTGGAGGATCAGTGGCCTGCTCCCCTAGGTGCTGGTCCAGAGCGCAGCAGGAAAGCGAGGGGGATCATCAGAAGCGCGACGACTGCCACGAACTGGAAGACGTCGATATAGGCAAGCAGCGTCGCCTGCTCGCCGATCGTCTGGCCGATCCAGCCGAGCGCCTGTTTCTTCGCTTCCATGGCGGGAATGCCGGCAGCCTGAAAATGCCGCGTCGCGGCAGCCACCGCATGTTGGTAGACGCTGGAGGACGGAATGGCGTTGGCGACGAGCATCGTTTGATGCGCCTGTGCCTCATTGAGCAGGATCATGTTCGAGAGAGAGACGCCGATGCTGCCGCCGAGGTTGCGCGCGACATTGATGAGCGAGGAAGCCTGGTTGGTTTCGCTGGGTTTCAGTCCGATATAGGCGGCGGTGGAGATCGGAACGAAGAGAAATGGCAGCCCGATCATCTGGAACACGCGCGCCCAGACGAAAAATCCGAAATCCGCGTTCGGGGCGAGCGCCGTCATGTGCCAGAGCGCGAGCGCCACGACCGCCATCCCTCCCATGATGAGATAGCGCGGTTGGATGCGACTTGCCGAAGCACCGGCAAGCGGCATCATCATGAGCATGAAGATGCCGCCTGGCATCATCGATAGACCGGATAGCAGCGCGGTGTAGTTGAAGATCGATTGCTGCAGTTGCGGAAGGATCTGTGTGGTCGCGAAAAGCACGCCTCCGACCGACATCATGACAAGAAAGCACATGCCGAATTGGCGCGTGAAGAGGAGGCGCACATTGACGATCGGATCGCGCTGACGGAGTTCCCAGGGCACGAAAACGAGGAAAGACAAGACGGAGATAATGGCGACCGTGACAATAAGGCCCGAGGCGAACCAGTCATCCTGCTCACCGCGGTCGAGAAAGATCTCGAGGCAGCCGAGCGCAAGGGCGATCAGGAAGAAGCCGACCCAATCGACCTTCAGCCCGTTCCGCAATCGCTCGCGGCGCTCGCGCTGAATCACTTCCGGTTCGACGACCAGCCATTGGACCAGCAACACCGATATAATGCCGAAGGGGACATTGATGAAAAAGATCCAGTGCCAGGAGAAATTATCGGTCAGCCAGCCGCCGAGCGTTGGTCCGACGGTGGGCGCGACGATGACCGCGATGCCATAAAGCGCGAAAGCCTGCGAGCGCTGTTGCGGAGGAAAAGTGTCGGCGAGGATGGATTGCTCGGAAGGGGCCATGCCGCCGCCGCCGAGCCCTTGCAGAATGCGGAAAAAGATCAGCATCTGCAGGTTGGGCGCGAGCCCGCACAGAAGCGACGCAAGCGTGAAGGTCGCTACGCACAGCATGTAATAACGTTTGCGGCCGATGACATCGGAAAGCCAGGCGCTGACGGGAATGACGACCGAGTTCGCCACCAGATAGGTGGTGATGATCCAGGTGCTCTCGTCCTGGCTGGCGGCGAGACTGCCGGCGATGTTGCGCAGCGCCACATTCGCGATCGACGTGTCGAGGACCAGCATAAAGGTCGCGATCGAGACCGTGAGCGCGATGATCCAGGGATTGCGTCCGCCGGCCGCTGAACGGCTGGCGTCCCAACCTCCCGCAGCCCGGGCCGCGTCGCTCATCTGACCTTCACCTTCGGCACGACGGACATGCCGGGACCGAGATAGACGTCCGGCTGCTTGTCGAAAACGATCTTGACGGGCACGCGCTGGACGACCTTCACATAGTTGCCGGTTGCGTTCTGCGGTGGCAGCAGGCTGAAGGCCGTACCGCTGCCTGCCTGAATGCTGTCGACATGGCCGTGGAAGGTGTGATCGGGATAGGCGTCGATCCGGATTTCCACGGGCTGTCCCGGCCGCATCAGGTCAAGCTGGGTTTCCTTGAAATTCGCCGTGATCCAGACAGTCTTCGGCACGAACATCATCAAGGCCTGGCCGGGCTGGGCATAGGCGCCTGTCGCGGCGCTGATCGCCGTCGCATAGCCATCGACCGGCGCCGTGATCTGGGTGCGTGAGAGGGTGACTTCCGCCTGATGCTGATTGGCCTTTGCCTGCTGCAATTGGGCAAGGCTGCTTTTTTTTCCTGCTTCAAGCACCGCTGACTGCTTCTCGGCCGCGATCGTATTGGCCTGGGCGCTTGCATAGGCCGCCTGGTCCTGAATGTAGGTCGATGCAGCCTGTTGGGCCGCTTCCTCAGTGCCCGCTCCGGTCTTGGCGAGGGCCTGATCGCGCTGGTTCTGCTTCTGGGCGAAGTCCATCGCGGCTTTTGCCTGGACGGCCTGCTTCTTTGCCTGGTCGATCTTCGCCACCTGCGCCTCGATCTGCGCATCGGAATTGGCGATTGCCGCCTCGGCCTCAGCGACCTGGGCATTAGCCTGCTCCAGCGAGGCTCTATAGTCGCTATCGTCGATCCTGACGAGCACCGTACCGGCCTTGACGGCCTGGTTGTCCGTAACGGGCACGGCAGTGATCAGACCGCTGATCTGCGAACTGATCGTCACCGTGCGTGTGTCGATAAACGCGTCGTCGGTCGATTCATATTGTCGGGAATGAAGCCACCAGAGAACTCCCGCGACGGTCACGATCACCAGCAGGACGACGATCAATGCCGCTAGGAGCGGATGCCGGCGCAAAAAACCTGGCCGTTTTGTCTCCGGGGTCGGGCGATCGCCGTTCCGGCCGGCGATCTCCTGTCCATCGGCATTTTTCCCGCCGGCGTCTTGATCTCGGGGTGCGTCTCGCGGCGGGCGCAGAGCCTCCTTCGCCACAACATCGGCTTCGCCACCGTTCGCGTTTTCGCTCCCGGTCCTGACATTGCGCGACCTTGTCGCCATCCAAATTACCTACTGCCGCAATAGACGCCCCCGGCGCCGAGGGGAACGGAACCCACGTTGCAACGGGAAATAGACGCAAAAGTTCCTAATCCGAAATAAAGGGCAGACCGACGCGTCCGGCAAGCCGTCAGGGATGGCGGGCAAAATAATGCTGACAGGATTTGTCGTCCATCCGAAGGACGCTGCTTCAGGCGGGCTCTTCCTCGGAAAGCGCCTTCTCCTTCGGAGCCTTCTCCGAAAGGTTGGCTGAGATGCGCTGCAATCCCTCCACAAGCGCCTGACGCTCCGCGTCGCTGAAGCCGTCAAAAGCCTCCTGATAAACCTCGAAGGCGATTTCCCGCACGATGTCCATCATCGAGCGCGATTTCTCCGTCAGCCAGACGAGCTTAGCGCGCCTGTCGGCGGGATCGGGGATACGCTCGATGAAGCCGCGCGCCTCAAGCCGATCCACAAGGCGACAGACCGTCATCGGCTCGATCTCGAGGTAGTTGGCAAGCGCGACCTGCGTCAGGCCATCGGTGCGCGACAATTGCGCGATGGCGCGCCATTGCGAGGAGGTCAAGCCGTAATGGCGCGCCTTCTCCTCGAACCGGCGGCTGAGGAGACGTTTCGCTTCCTGCAGGAGATAGCCGAAGCTGTTGAGCGTGTTCACGGTTCCCATAGGCGTATATATAATAATACGACTTATTATATCAACAAAAACTTGCCAGCGTCTTCCTTACGGTCAGGAAGCGGGAGATGTCTGCATCATTTCCGGAAAGAAGGCTCGCGTGCTGTAGCGCTTGCCGAACATCTGATCGTATTGGATCTGGCGGAACTGATCGATGATGGGGTCATGTTGCTTCCGGGACCAGTCCGGTATGCCGCCGCCGTCCGGCTTCATGAGCATGTAGCGATCGACGACGTGGTATTCATCGTTCACCTTGCCGAGGAAACCGGTGTAATAGGGATGCGTGATCCCCGCCGTCTCCAGCACATTGAGCGGCAGAAGCGAAGGGCTGATGGTCCCGGTCTGGTGCACGCCGGTGCGATTGGACCAGATGACGAGTGGCGTCTCGTGGTCCTTGCGCATCTCTGCGATGGGCGCGCGTCTCGGCGCAACCTGATCCTTCATGAACCCGGTCTCGACATAAGCGGGCCCGAGCGGGGGAAGGTGATCGCCGAACATGGCGATCACTGTCGGCCGCGAGCGCTTTGACGCCCATTCCATCAACTTCGCGAACGCCTTGTCGCCGTCCGATGCGCCTTCGGCATAGGTCAGGATGGATTCACGGGAGGAACTGCTCGCCTTGGTTTCCACCGTATGTGTGGGATCGACGTAGCGGAAGGGTTCGTAGGGACCGTGGTTCTGCAGCGTGACCGCAAAGAAGAAGAAGGGTTTTTGCTCGTCGTCCGCTTCGTGAATGATCTCGTCGAAGAAGGCGGCGTCGGATGCCAGTGGACCGCGCTTCTGGATCGGCGGCAGGGTTTCTTCCGACATGAATTTCTGGAAACCGAAATCCTTGTAGACGTTGCCCCTGTTCCAGAACCAGGCGGCATAGGGATGAAACGCCCGCGTGACATAGCCCTCAGAGTTGAAGAAGGAGGCGAGGGAGGGCGTCTGACGCCTGATATATTGCTGATAGGGGATGCTTCCGTAAGGCAGGAAGGCATTGGAAAAGCCGGTCAGCGCCTCAAATTCGACATTGGCGGTGGTGCCGCCGAATTCCGGCGAAAAGACGTAGCCGGACTCGTTCTTGCGGATCGTCGGGATCGGATCGGGACTGATCGTCGTGCCTGGAAGCCTGGTCGGATCCCAGAAGGATTCGTTCATGACGACGATAATGTCCGGCTTCTCGGCCGGAAATGTCGCCGCCGGTTCGGATCCGATCGTGTTTATCCTGGCCGAGGAATAGCCTGACGGCGCCGCAACCGTCGCCATGGGCAGGTTCAGGATGAAGGCGGCGGTGAAGCCGTTATGGGCATAATTTTCCCGCTGGTCCCACATCATCGGGATGATCTGCAACCGGTCTCGCGCCCAGGAAAAGGTGGAGTAATCCATGATATTGGCGAAGAAGACGAGCGCAGGCAGGGTCAGGATCAGGCGCCAGCCACGACCTCTGAGCGAAAGCCGTTCGAAGCGGCGGCGCCAGTAAATAGACGCGGCGACCAGAAGCGCAACGGCGAGGATGGCGGCGACAATAACGGCAATCATGGTCAGGGGCCGGTCACGCGCCAAAAGCGGCAGGATGCCGGCGACCTGGCGGGCATAGAGGAAATCCACCGGATAGAGGGGATCGCCGATATAGAGCGCCTTCTCGCGACTCATCCATGCGAGCGCCAGGACGACCGGACCGATGACCAGAAGCGCCTGATGGGCGCGCCCGAGGACAGCGTCGAGCGCGATCAGCGCCAGCGCGAAGAAGAGGATCGTCGACCAGCCGGGGAGGTCCGGATTTTCAAAGAAGAGAAGAGCGTCGGTGAAGGAACTGCGGACGATCCACTCAACGGAGAAGATAATGAGAGCCGCGAGAAGCACCGTAAGCCCGATCGAGCCCGCGGTCCGGAATGCATTTCCGTGCCCTCCGAATGTTTGCTTTGGATGTTGCGGAACGACTTCCCCCATCCCCCCGGCAGGCGTCATGGACAAGGCCGATTCTCCAAAATGGATCTAAGTAACGTCATCCGATTGTCATTGAATTGTCGCAAAAACTTGGCGTTCAACGCAGAAGAAGGCTCCTGCGTTCCCTTATCCCCCTGTTATCAAGAGGCGAATCGATTTAGCCCGCGCGGCCGACGAGGCGATCCCTTTTGCCAATATCGGCAAAGGGTTACGTCGCGGAAGCGGTTGAGAAATGCGCGAAGGAAGCTTCTGCCGTCCTGTAAGGCGTGTGGCAGCCGCTGGAATCAAATTGTCGTGATGCCTCCGTCGATGGCGATGGCCTGCCCGGTCATGAAACTGTTGCAGGGATCAGCGGCGAAGAGCATTCCTTCCACTACCTCGTCCACCTCCGCCAGCCGCCGCATCGGCACGCCGCGTGTCAGATCCGCCTCGGACTTGTCCTTGCCCCATGGGGACTCCAGAAGCGCATCGGCCATGGGCGTGCGGGCATAGGAGGGGCAGATGCAGTTGACGCGTACACCTCTCGTGGCGAATTCGGCCGCGGCGGAGCGCGTCAGGCCGACGACGCCGTGCTTGGCCGCGGCATAAACAGATAGACGCGGCGCGCCGACAAGGCCGGCAACGGAGGCCACGTTGACAATCGCGCCTCCCCTCCCGGTTTCGCGGAACTGTCGCTCCATAACCGGAAGTTCCGCCTTCATCGCGTGGAAGACGCCCATCAGGTCGATATCGAGGACACGGCGCGCCTCTTCGGAGCGAATATCGGGCAAGCGGTTGAAGTCGTGGGCGATGCCGGCATTGTTGAGAGCGATATCGAGGCGGCCGAAGGTGTCGAGCGCCAGATCGACCAGGTCGGAGGAAAGCCTTTCGTCCGAAATGTCGCCCGCCAGTACGGCAGCTTTCGCGCCAAGCTGCTGCGCCAATTCCTCCAAGCTTGCCGGATCGCGGTCGGAAAGGATGAGCAATGCACCTTCCTCCGCGAAGCGCTTCGCCGCATGACGGCCGAAGCCTCCCGTCGCGCCCGTCACCAGCACCGCCAGTCCCTCGAAACGCGCCATCATGCCTCTTTCCCGATCATTTCCGCGGCGAGGCCTGACAGAAGCTCGACCGCCGTTCCATAAGTCCTTGCCTTCTCCGGGTTCGAGGCGTTGCCGTCGAGCGCACGTTTATAGACGCCCTGGCAGATGGCGGCGAGGCGGAAGAAGGAGAAGGCGAGATAGAAGGTCCAATTCTCGATCGCGGCGATGCCGCGCCGCCGGCAATAGGCTGCGACATACTCCTCTTCCGTCGGGAGGCCGATCGCTTTCCTGTCCACGCCTCCCAGCCCTTTGAACCCTGAGGCGTTAGGAAGGCGCCATTGCATGCACTGATAGGCGAGATCGGCATAGGGGTGGCCGAGCGTCGACAATTCCCAATCGAGCACCGCCAGGACTTCCGGGCGGTCGGGCGCGAAGATCATGTTGTCGAGCCGGTAATCGCCATGCACCAATGTGACCAGCCCGTCATCTTCCGGCAGATGCCGGTCGAGCCAGCCGATCAATCGCTCCATCGTATCGAGATGGGCCGTTTCGGAAGCCCGGTATTGGCTCTTCCAGCGCGAAAGCTGCCGTTCAAAATAATTGCCGGGACGGCCATAGTCGGAAAGGCCGGCCGCGGCGATATCGACGTTATGAAGGGAGGCGAGCGTTGCATTCATGGCGTCGTAGATCGCCGCCCGTCCGCCTTTGTCCGAGAGTTCCGGCAAGGCTGGATCCCAGAAGATGCGGCCATCGACATAGCGCATGATGAAGAACATGCGGCCGATCGGCGAATCCTGGGACGAGAGGAAGAGCGCGTCGGGAACGGGAAACCCCACCGTCTTCAGCGCGGTCATGACGCGATATTCGCGGTCGACCGCATGCGCCGATTTCAGGAGTTCGCCGGGCGGCTTGGCGCGCAGGACATAGCGGCCGCTCCGCGCTTCGAGGAGATAGGTCGGATTGGACTGTCCGGATGGAAACTTCCGGACGCCTTCAAGGCCTTTGAACCCTGCGATCCGGGCTTCGAGATAAGGCCCGAGCGCTTTGGAGTCGATCGTATTCGGATCGCTCACGCCTGTTCCCTTTTTGGCTCGACATAGGTCAGCGTCAGCCAGCGGGCGGTCAGCGCCGGTTTCCTTGAATTCTCGATCTCGATCGTCACGTCATAGGTCAACTGGATCCATCCGGACGGACGGATGTTGAGATCGGCCAGAACGAAATGCGCCCGGATGCGGGCGCCGGATTTCACCGGCGCCTGGAAACGAACGCTATCGAAACCATAATTGATGCCTATGCCCGAACCTTCGAGCGGCGGTATCGCCTCGAAAGCGAAGGTCGAGAGCAGCGCCAGGGACAGGAAGCCATGCGCGATCGTGCCGCCGAAGGCCGTTTCGCGCGCGGCCCTTTCCGGATCGACATGGATGAACTGATGATCGTCGGTCGCATTGGCGAACTGGTCGATCATCTCCTGCGTCACCGCTCGCCAGGGCGACACGCCGATTTCCTTTCCGACACCCGACTGGAGGTCGCCGAGCCTAACCGCCTGCACTGCACTTTCTCCCATGAAATTGCTTATCTCGCATCCTTGAACAGCGTCATGCCATGGTTGACCGATTCGCCGCCGTCGATCGGCAAGATCGCTCCAGTGACGTAGGATCCAGCTTTCGAGCATAGATAGAGCGTTGCGCCGGCTATGTCATCCGGGCTTCCGATGCGCCGGAGCGGGACGTGGCGGCCGACTTTTTCCGCCTTTTCGTCGGTGCCGGTCGCGAAGGCGGTCATCCTACTCTGGAAAGGTCCCGGAGCGAAGGCGTTCACGGTGATATGCTTCCTTGCGAACTCGTTTGCCAGAGTGCGCGTGAGGTGATGGACCGCTGCCTTGGAGGCGGTATAGGAGTATGCTCCGTCCGCAATCGGCTGGGTCCCCATAACGGAGCCGAGATTGATGATTCGCGCCGGATCGGCATGGCTTGCCGCCTTCTCGATCAGCGGCAGAAGCGTCTTCGTCAGATGGAAGAGGCCAGTGACGTTGACGTCAAGAACGCGCGACCAGGCCTTATAGGGGAACGTTTCGAGCGGTTCCCCCCAAGTCAGGCCGGCATTGTTGAGGAGAATGTGGAGGCGATCGGTCCGTTTCCCGACTTCGTCCACGAGCGCGGCGACGCCTTCTTCAGTGCTGACATTGCCGGCGAAGCCTTCGACTTTTCCGGGCGCGCCTGAAGCATTGATTTCATCTGCGGTGCGGACGCAATCCTCGCCCTTGCGGGAGGCGATCATCACATTCGCTCCCGCCATGGCGAGCGCGGTCGCCGCCATGCGGCCAATGCCGGTGGCGCCTCCCGTCACAAGGGCGGTTTTTCCCTTCACCGAAAACAGATCGTCGAGATAGCTCATTTTCCCTCCCATCAAACTCGCCTCGGAACATCCATGGCGGATGCGGGTTCCGGCGTTGACAACATACCCGGTAGTATGTTCATCATTTTCCACCTCGTAAAGGGCCGGCGATTGTTCGATGCATTTTAGCGTTGACGATCCGAAAGTCGTAGGAAGGAGCCGGGACGCGTGGCGCTCAGTGTCGGTGAATATGCTTCTGACGGTTCGCGCGCCGACATCCTTGAAGCCGCCGCCCGCTGTTTCACCGAGCGCGGCTACTATGCGACCTCGATCGACGATGTGGCGCGCAGTCTCGGCGCGACAAAGGGCAGGATTTACCATCACTATCCCTCAAAGGCCGATCTGTTCGCCGACGTCTTCCGGGTTGGCATGGATATGAACCATGCAGCAATCGAGTCTGCGCGCGCCCTGCCTGGAAAGGCATTGGACCGCTGGAAGAAGCTCGCCTTCACCCATGTCGTCCAGATGATCGTTACACGCTCTTTCCAGAAGGTCGTGTGGGAAGGAACTGAGATGTATCTGCGCGGCGCCACGACGCCAGAACAACGCAGCGCCTTCGCCGAACTGCATAAGAGCCGGTCGCGCTATGGCGATATCTTTCGGCAGACGATCGCGGAGGCGAAAAGGGAGGGCGATATGCATTTCAGCAATTTGAGCATTGCCAACCAGCTTATGTTCGTGACGCTCAATTCTCCCATTTTCTGGTATTCGCCCCAGCCTGGAGAGACGCGCGACGATATCGACGATATCGCGTGGCAGGTCGTTGCCTTTGCGGCGCGCGGTCTTGGAGTGAACGGAGGAGATTTCTGATGAGCGACATGAATCTGGGCATGACAGAACGGCTGAAGCCGCTGCATGAGAAGGTGAGCCGCATGGTGCGCGAGGAAATCGCGCCGCTCGACGAGGAGTTCCTGGCCGAAGTGGGGAAGGGCGACCGATGGACCTATACGCCCAGGCAGACCGAAATCCTCGAAGGGCTGAAGGCCAAGGCGAAAGAGCGGGGTCTCTGGAATTTCTGGCTGACCGATTCAGAGCGTGGCTACGGCCTCACTACCGTTGAATACGCTTATCTTGCCGAGGAAATGGGCAAGGCTCATCTCGGCGCGGAGACCTTCAACTGCTCCGCACCCGACACCGGCAATATGGAGGTGCTCGAACGCTACGGGACGGACAAGCACAAGGAGCGCTGGCTGAAGCCTCTTCTCGACGGCCGGATCCGTTCGGCCTATCTGATGACGGAGCCCGATGTTGCTTCTTCGGACGCGACGAACATTTCCATGCGCTGCGAAAGGGATGGCGACGACTATGTCCTGAACGGCGAGAAATGGTGGTCGTCGGGCGCCGGCGACCCCCGCTGCGCCATCTACATCGTCATGGTGAAGACGCCGAATGACGGGCCGAAACACCGGCAGCATTCGATGATCCTCGTCCCGGCCGACACGCCCGGCATCACCAAGCTGAGGGCGATGACCATCTATGGCGAGGACGACGCACCGCACGGGCATTTGCATTTGCGCTTCGAAAATGTGCGCGTACCGCAGTCGGACCTGCTCCTCGGCGAGGGCTGCGGCTTCGAGATCGCGCAGGGTCGCCTCGGACCGGGCCGCATCCACCATTGCATGCGGGCGATCGGCCATGCCGAAAAGGCGCTCGAACTGATGTGCAAGCGCTCGCTCCGCCGCGAGGCCTTCGGCCAGCCGCTCGCCAAGCTCGGCGCCAATTACGACATCATCGCCGAGGCGCGAATGGAGATAGAAATGGCCCGCCTTTTGTGCCTCAAGGCCGCTTGGATGATGGACCAGGGCGATCCGCGCGCAGCAGCGCCCTGGATCAGCCAGATCAAGGTCGTCGCGCCGCGTATCGCGCTCAAGATCACCGACGAGGCGGTGCAGATGTTCGGCGCGCAGGGGATCAGCCAGGATACGCCGCTTGCCCGCTCCTGGACGCATCTCAGGACTCTTCGTCTCGCCGACGGGCCGGACGCAGTGCATCGCCGCCAGGTGGCGCGTGCCGAGTTGAAGAAATATACGCAAGAGAAAGTGTGACGGATTTCCCTCTCCGGAGAAGGGAAAGGAGGAACATGAAGGCGATTGTCGCGCGCGAATACGGTCCGATCAGCAATCTGGCCTATGAGGACTGGCCTGAGCCTAAGGCGGCGGACCATGACATCATTGTCGAAGCTGAGGCGATCGGTGTGAATTTTCCCGATGGCTTGCTGGTTCAGGGGCTTTATCAGGCCCGGCCGGAAACGCCCTTCGTCCCCGGTATGGAGGCGGTGGGTCGCGTCGTGGCCGTGGGCGAGGCCGTGCGATCCATTGAAGTCGGGGATCGCGTTGCGGTGCTGCCAGCGATCGGAGCCTATGCGGAAAAGGTCGGCGTCTCCGAATCCGCTGCGACAAAAATCCCTCAAGGAATGGACGCTGGCGATGCCTGCGCGCTGCTCTGCGGTTATGGCACGTCGCTTTACGCGCTCAAGCAAAGGGGGCAACTCGCCGCCGGCGAAACGCTTTGCGTGCTCGGCGCGTCGGGCCTGACCGGGCTTGCCGCCGTGCAAATCGGCAAGGCGATGGGCGCACATGTGATCGGGGTGGCTTCATCCGCCGAGAAACAGGAAATCGCCCGCCGGGCTGGCGCGGATATCGTGCTCGGTTACGAGAATCTCCGCGACGCGCTAAAGGAAGCGACAGGCGGCAAGGGCGTGGATGTCGCCTTCGATCCGGTTGGCGGAGATACGTTCGATATCCTTGCCCGCGCCATGGGCTGGAATGGAAGGCTGCTTGTGATCGGCTTTGCCTCGGGGCGTATCCCGCAACTGCCGGTCAATCTGACGCTGGTCAAGGGCTACAGCGTCGTCGGCGTTTTCTGGGGCAGTTTCACCCGCAAGGAGCCCGAATCGCATACGGCCAATATGCGCCAACTCATCGCCTGGTATGAGGCGGGAAAAATCAAGCCGGTTATCGAAGGCACCTATCCGCTCGCTGAAGCGGCTTCGGCGCTGGAGCGCATCCATTCTCGCGGCGCGAGCGGTAAGCTCATCCTGCATCCCTGATATGGGCGCAAGTGATATTATTCCCGCCGCAGATTCTCCATCTCGCGGATACGGGCGGCGCTCTCGGTCTCGAGACTGCGTGTCACTTCGCCGATCAGTGTTTCCGCCACCACGAGGAGCGAGGCCGACGAATCCCAGGCCGAGGGCACGGCGGTACGACCGGCAACCACATGCCGGGCAAAACGCGCGATAGGAGAGAGCCAGCGGTCGGTGAAGAGAATGATGTGGACACCGCGTTCATGCGCCCTTGCGGCAAAACGGACGAGGCTTTCCTGATAGCGGCGGATGTCGAACACGAGCAGCACGTCGCGCTTGCCCATGTCGATCAGCCGGTCGCGCCAATTGCTTTCCTGGCCGGCGAGATGGAAAACGTTTGGCCGGATGATCGCCAGATGTGACGCCATATAGCGCGCGACTGGATCGGTGAACCGCCCGCCGATGAGAAAGATCTTCAGGCGCGGATTGGCGATCAACCCCGTCATATCGCCGATCTGCGCGGTAGAGAGGTGACGGAAGGTCTCGCGGATATTGTCTATGGTCGCCGCGACCATCGGCGAGGTATCACCGGCGGCGGAGGAAGAGGGAGCCGCCGAGCGGACGAGCGGGGATTGAAGCTGGGCCGCGAGTTCGTCCTGCAGCGCGGACTGAAATTCGGGATAGTTCTGGAATCCGAGCCGCGCGACGAAACGCAGGATTGTCGGCGCGCTGACGCCGGCCTGGGCGGAAAACTCCGCCACCGTCTTCAGGCCGCACAGCGGGTAATTGCCGATCAGCGTGTGCGCCGCCCGGCGCTCGCCGGCGGGCATCACCTGCAATTTCTCCGTGATGCGTTCGGCGATGCTCGCAGCCATTCTCAAATCCTTCGCCGTTCGAGCTGGCTGAAGATCCATTTCCCTGGACGGTTTCATACCGTGAAAAGAACGCGTTTGACAAAGCTGCAAAATGTGTATGAGATCATACGAACGGACGCAATGATAACTTATTCGTAATTTTTGTTACAGCGTCCCGAGGGGCATTGCCGATGAAGGCAGCTGAGGACAATGCTGCGGCGGAAGCGGCCGTCCGGATTTCCAATCCCGACGGGAAAAGCGCTTTCGTCATCGTCTGCGACCATGCTTCCAATCATATACCGGCGGAACTCGGGACGTTGGGACTCGATGCAGAAGACCTCGTCAGCCACATCGCCTGGGATCCCGGCGCCATAGAAGTGGCGTGTACTCTCGCGGAAAAGCTCGACGCCACGCTTGTCGAATCACGCGTCTCGCGCCTCGTCGCCGATTGCAACCGACCGCTCGACGCTCCCGATCTGGTTCCCGAGCAGAGCGAACTGATCACGATTCCCGGCAATGCAGGCCTGAACGCGAAGGAGCGAGAGCGCCGTATTGCGCTCGCTCATGCGCCATTTCATGATCGCCTTGCCCGCGTGGTCGGCGACAGGCTTGCGCGTGGTCGAGATACGCGACTGGTCGCCATCCATTCGTTCACGCCCGTCTTCAAGGGTGCCGCGCGGCCCTGGCAGGTGGGAGTTATCCATGATGAAGACGTCACACTCGCACGCCCGGTGATGGATGCGCTGCTTGCCGACACGAACCTTAATGTCGGAGACAACCAGCCCTATTCACCGGCCGACCGTGTCTACTACACGCTGGAGCGCCATGCCTGCGCGCTCGGGCTTGACGCCGTCATGATCGAAATTCGTAATGACGAGATCAGGACACAAGCCGGTCAATCGTTGTGGAGTGGCCGGCTCGCGGCGATTCTCCGAGAGATCGCAGAGCGGGCGCAAGGCGAAGAAGCAAAAATCACAAGAAAAGAAGGTGGACAATCCAGCCCGACGCGGGCGGCGTCAGGCGACAGATAGTGGAAGGTAACGATCATGCCGATTCTGGACTATGACGAAACCGACAAGCAAGACGACGTCAAGGTTCTCCACTCGATGGGTTACGCGCAGGAGCTGGAGCGAAGGCTTTCGCGCTTTTCCAACTTCGCCGTCTCCTTTTCCATCATCTGCATCCTCTCGGGCGGCATCAATTCGCTTGCCCAGGCGACGTCGGGCGCCGGCGGCATCGGGGTCGGCATCGGCTGGCTGGTCGGCTGTTTCGTCTCGCTCGTCTTCGCGGTGGCGATGTCGCAGATATCGTCGGCCTATCCGACAGCCGGCGGCCTCTATCACTGGGGTTCGATCCTCGGCAATCGCGGTACCGGCTGGGTGACGGCTTGGCTCAATCTTCTCGGCCTCGTCACGGTGCTGGGCGCCATCAATGTCGGCACCTGGACCTTTTTCGCCGGCGCCTTTGGGCCGGCGCTCGGCATCGGGAACACATTGACCAATCAGATGATCTTTCTGGTCATCATCACAGGCGGCCAGGCGCTCATCAACCATCTCGGCATCAAGCTCACCGCCAAGCTCACGGATTTTTCCGGCTATCTCATCTTCTTCGGAGCCATTCTCATCGCCGTAGTGTGCCTGGTGGCGGCGCAAAGCTGGGATTTCTCGCGCCTGTTCACCTTCCACAATTATTCCGGCGATGCCGGCGGCGGGGTTTGGCCGCATGTGTCGAATGCGTGGGTGTTCGCGCTTGGCCTGCTGCTGCCGATCTATACGATCACGGGTTACGACGCCTCCGCCCACACCTCGGAGGAGACGATGAAGGCGGCGCGCTCGGTGCCACGCGCAATGGTCATGTCGGTCGTCTGGTCGGCGCTGTTCGGTTATCTTTTCCTGGCGTCTTTCGTCCTGATGATCCCGAACATGGACGAAGCCGCCAAACAGGGCTGGAACGTGTTCTTCTGGGCCTTCGACCAGCGCGTGAGTCCCGGGGTCAAGGAGTTCGTCTATCTGGTCGTGTTCGTGGCCCAATTGCTCTGCGGTCTGGCGACCGTCACCTCGGCATCCCGCATGATCTTCGCCTTTTCGCGGGATGGCGGGTTGCCGGCATCGCGGAGCCTTTCCAGGGTCAGCCCAACCTATCGCACGCCCGTCGCAGCGATCTGGACCGCCTCCGTTCTCGCGGTGCTTTTCGTCTGGGGGTCCTCTTTGGTCTCCGTTGCGGGCACATCGGCCTATACGATCGTTGTGTCCTGCACGGTGATCTTCCTGTTCCTCTCCTTCACCTTCCCCATCACCCTCGGGCTCATCGCATGGGGCTCGCCGAAATGGGACAGGATGGGTCCATGGAATATGGGGCGCGCCGTCTTCAGCCTGTTCGCGGTGCTGTCCATATTGGCGATGATCCTGATCTTCGTCATCGGTATCCAGCCGCCGAATGACTGGGCGCTCAATATAACGGTGGGCTTCTTCATCCTCACCGCGATCGTCTGGTTCGCCTTCGAGAGGCGGCGTTTCCAGGGACCGCCGCTTGGCGAAATCATCGCGGCCAGGCAGGCGGCAATCGCCGCCGCGGAGCAGGCCGTTGGAGAAAAAGGCTGAATGGCCGGGGGCCGGTCCGGCCGGCCCCTTCGATCCGAAATCCAATTGTTGGAGCTTTGACAGAATGGCCGGTGATCTCACTTTCGAGCAGTTGAAAACGGATGTCGGCGCCGGCGAAATCGATACGGTTCTGGCCTGCGCGGCAGACATGCAGGGACGCCTGATCGGCAAGCGTTTCCTCGCCTCCTACTTCGTCGAGTCCGCTCATGACGAAACGCATGGCTGCGATTATCTGCTTGCCAACGACATCGATATGGAACCGGTGCCCGGCTACAAGGCGGCGAGTTGGTCGAAGGGTTATGGCGATTTCGTCATGAAGCCAGACCTCGGGACTATCCGCCGGATACCGTGGCTGGAAAAGACGGCGCTGGTCCTCTGCGACGTCCTTGACCATCATCACCATGAGGATCTCGCGCATTCCCCGCGCGCGCTCCTGAAGCGGCAGGTCGCCCGGCTGAAGGAACGCGGCTGGATGGCTTATTTCGCGTCGGAGCTGGAATTCTATCTCTTCGACGAAACCTATCGGAGCGCGCGCGACAAGCGTTGGCACAACCTCGATACCGCTTCACCCTACATCCAGGACTATCTGATCCAGCTCACCACGAAAGAAGAGGGCGTGATGCGGGCGATCCGCAATGGACTGGAAGGAGCCGGCATACCGGTCGAGAATTCGAAGGGCGAGTGGGGACCGGGGCAGGAAGAGATCAATGTCCGTTATGCCGACGCGCTCACGATGGCCGACCGGCATGTGATCCTGAAGAATGGCTGCAAGGAGATCGCGGCCGAGCAGGGCAAGGCCGTCACCTTCATGGCGAAATACGATTATGGGCTCGCCGGCAATTCCAGCCATATCCACAACTCGCTGTGGAGCGCGGATGGCAAGACGCCGCTGTTCTTCGACAAATCGACAGAACACGGCATGTCGGCGCTGATGCGCTCGTGGGTGGCGGGGCAGCTCAAATATGCGCGTGACTTCACCTGGTTCCTCGCGCCCTACATCAATTCGTACAAACGTTTTCAGGCCGGCACCTTCGCGCCGACGAAGGCGATCTGGAGCATGGACAATCGCACGGCCGGCTTCCGCCTGTGCGGCGCAGGGTCGAAGGCGATACGCATCGAGTGTCGTATCGGTGGCGCCGATCTCAATCCCTACCTCGCCTTCGCCGCGCTGATCGCGGCGGGGCTTGCCGGCATCGACGAGAAACTGGAGCTTTCGAAGCCGTTCGAGGGCGACGCCTATCAGGGCGCGCAATTGGCGGAGGTGCCGAAGACGCTGCGTGATGCAACCGATGCGCTGGCGAAGTCGGAAATGCTGAAAGCAGCGTTCGGCGAGAATGTCGTGGAGCACTACGTCCATACGGCGCGGTGGGAACAGTTCGAATATGATCGGCGGGTGACGGATTGGGAACTGCACAGGGGATTTGAAAGGTATTGAATTTCAGCTGCCTTCACCAGCACCCGTTTTGCGCTGTTAAGATACGAGGATCAGCAAGATGGCATCGAATATTGTTAGCACTCTGGACAAAATGATGCGGCGTCATGAGATCGAACTCGTGGAAGCCAACGATCTCGACGACGGAACGAAGGAATTGGTCTACGAGCTCCAAAACGATGTTGGACGGATATCCCTTATCCGAATCTACCAACTGCCCGCTGAATAGAGCGCAAATGCGGTATGCCGGAGGGCAGGAGAAAAGCAAATTGGAGTCATTTTCTTGGAAACGGTAAAACTGAAATCCCCGATCGACGGTTCGATCTATGCCGAGCGGCCTGTCGCCTCCGATGCGGAGGTCAGCGCCGCGGTCGAGCGCGCGAAGGCGGCGCAGGCCGAATGGGCGAAGACATCGATTGCCGAACGCGGCGAGATCGTGTCGGCGGCACTGGACGCGCTTGTCGCCATGAATGACGAGATCGTGCCTGAACTCGCCTGGCAGATGGGCCGGCCGGTCCGCTATGGCGGCGAAAAGGGCGGGGTGGAGGAGCGCGCCCGCTATATGATCGAGATTGCCGAGACGGCCTTGAAGCCGATGCCCGCTTCCAATCCGAAGGGCGGCTTTCGACGCTATGTCAAGCATGATCCGCGCGGCGTCGTGCTCGTCATCGCGCCGTGGAACTACCCCTATTTGACAGCTGTCAACACCATCGTCCCGGGCCTGATGGCCGGCAATGCGGTGCTTCTGAAACACGCGGCGCAAACGCTGCTCGTCGGCGAGCGTTTCCAGGCGGCTTTCGACAAGGCCGGCCTGCCGAAGGGGCTTTTCCGCAATCTCGTCATGAACCATCATCAGACGGAAAAGCTGCTTGGTTCAGGCCGCATCGATCATTGCAATTTCACCGGGTCCGTCGGCGGCGGGCGCGCCATCGAGAAGGCGGCGGCTGGAACCTTCATGACGCTCGGCCTGGAACTCGGCGGCAAGGACCCGGCCTATGTGCTGCCCGACGCGAAGATGGACCACGCGGTCGCCAACCTGGTCGACGGGACCTTTTATAATTCCGGCCAGTGCTGCTGCGGCATCGAGCGCATCTATGTGCACGAGAAGGTCTATGACGAATTTGTCGAGGGCTTCGTCGACCTGACGAAGCAATATGTCGTCGGTAATCCGCTCAACCCCGAGACAACGATGGGGCCGATGGCGCATAGCCGCTTCGCCGATCTCGTGCGCGAGCAGAAGGCGGAGGCGCTGCGCAAAGGCGCGCGGACGCATATCGGCATGAAGGTCGAGGGCGACAAGTCGGGCTCGCCCTATCTGACGCCGGAAGTGCTCACCAATGTCGATCACCAGATGAGCGTCATGCGCGAGGAAAGCTTCGGGCCGATCGTCGGCATCATGAAGGTGCGCGATGACGAGGAGGCGGTGGCGTTGATGAACGATAGCCCCTACGGGCTGACGGCGTCCGTCTGGACGAGAGACACGGACCATGCGGCTGCGCTCGGCGATCGGATCGAGACAGGGACCGTCTTCATGAACCGCTGCGATTATCTCGATCCGGCGCTCGTGTGGACCGGCGTCAAGGACACGGGCAAGGGCGCGTCTCTTTCCCCGCTCGGCTATGAAAGCCTGACGCGGCCGAAGAGCTTTCACCTGAGGGAGGCGATCTGAACTCTGGAGGAAACTCACCGCGATCCGATTTTACTCGCTTTTCCGAAAGCCCATCTTCATGACCATCCTTACCTCCAAATGGAACTACCCCACCACTGTTCGTTTCGGCCCGGGCCGCATAAAGGAACTGCCCGAAGTCCTTCTGGCAGCGGGCATCAGGCGGCCGCTCTTCGTCACCGATCCGGGCCTGGCGAAGCTGCCGGTGGTGGCGAGCACGCTGAAACTGCTCGACGGCGCCAAAATCCCCTATGGCGTGTTTTCTGAAGTCAAGCCGAACCCGATTGAATCGAACCTCACCGCCGGCATCCTCGCCTACAAAAAAGGCAAACATGACGGCGTGATCGCCTTCGGCGGCGGCTCGGCGCTCGATCTCGGCAAACTCATCGCCTTCCAGGCGGGACAGACGCGGCCCGTCTGGGATTTCGAGGATATCGGCGATTGGTGGACGCGCGCGAATGGCGACGCCATCGCGCCGATCATCGCCGTTCCGACGACGGCCGGAACCGGTTCGGAGGTCGGTCGCGCCGCCGTCATCACCAATGAGGAGACCCACACCAAAAAGGTGATCTTCCATCCCAAGATGCTGCCTGTCATCGTCATCGCCGATCCGGAACTGACGGTCGGCATGCCGCCTTTCATCACCGCGGGTACGGGCATGGACGCGCTGGCGCATTGCCTGGAGGCCTATTGCGCACCGGGCTATCATCCGATGGCGGACGGTATCGGCGTGGAAGGGATCAGGCTGGTCTTCGAGAACCTGCCCCGCGCCTTCGCCAATGGAAGCGACATCGAGGCGCGCGCCAACATGATGGCGGCTGCCGCGATGGGCGCGACCGCTTTCCAGAAAGGACTTGGCGCCATTCATTCGCTGTCGCATCCGATCGGCGCGCTCTATGATACGCATCACGGCATGACCAATGCGGTTTTCATGCCTTATGTCCTTTCGTTCAACCGGGAGGCGATCGAGGGGAAGATCGTCCGGCTCGCCGCCTATTGCGGTATCCGCGGCGGCTTCGATGGTTTCGCCAAAGCCGTGATGAAACTTCGGAAAGAGCTGAAGGTGCCGCATGCGCTTGGGGGGCTGATCAAGGGGCTCGACATGGACAGGAAGCGAAAGACGCTGATCGCCGATATGGCGGTCGTCGATCCGACGGCCGGCGGCAACCCCGTCAAGCTCACCAAGAAGGCGGCATTCGCCTTGCTCGATGCGGCTATTGCCGGCGAGAGTTGATCAGAATCCAGAGGAGGTTCTAAAAAGGGAGGAACGAACGACAAAAACGGGAACACGCGGTCGCCGACAAGGACTGCCGCGACAACAGAAAACAATTGGCAAGGCGTTCACTTCGCGCCGGGAAAGGCGGGTCGTCCATTATTCATCCGACTGTCACAGGACGACTGTAACCGCTTCGCGGGCGCCGAAAAGCGTCAGTTAAACGGAGAGACACGATGCTCAAGGTAACGGGGTTCAGGACGACGGGGCGAATATTGTCCCTGATGGCAGTGGGGCTTTTCGCCTCGACTTCCTTTTCTTCGGCGGCTTCCATGGACGATCTCGTCGCCGCGGCGAAGAAGGAAGGACAGTTGACGACGATCGCCCTGCCGCATGACTGGTGCGGCTATGGCGACCTGATCGCCGGCTTCAAGAAGAAATACGGCCTCACCGTCAACGAACTCAATCCCGACGCTGGGTCGGGCGACGAGATCGAGGCGATCAAGGCCAACGAGAACAACAAGGGACCGCAGGCGCCGGACGTCATCGACGTCGGCCTGTCCTTCGGCCCCAAGGCGAAGGCCGCCGGCCTGCTCCAGCCCTACAAAGTGTCGACCTGGGACCAGATCCCCGACAACGCCAAGGACGCGGACGGCTACTGGTATGGCGACTATTACGGCGTGATGTCGTTTGAGGTGAACAAGGACCTCGTCAAGACGATCCCCGCCAGCTGGTCCGATCTGCTCAACAAGGACTATGCCAACGCCGTGGCGCTTGCCGGCGATCCGCGTTCCTCGAACCAGGCGATCTCGGGCGTCTACGGCGCGGGCCTCGCGAAGGGCGGCAAGGATGGGACGCAGATCGCCGCCGACGGACTGGATTTCTTCGCCAAGCTCAACAAGGAAGGCAATTTCGTCCCTGTCATCGGCAAGTCCGCCACATTGGCCCAGGGCACCACGCCGATCATCATCCGCTGGGACTATCTGGCGCTCGTCGATCGCGACAACCTCAAGGGCAATCCTCCTGTCGAGGTGGTCGTGCCGAAGGATGGCGTTCTGGCCGGCATCTACATCCAAGCGATCAGCAAATACGCACCGCATCCGAACGCCGCCAAGCTGTGGATGGAATATCTCTATTCCAATGATGGCCAGATCGGCTGGCTGAAAGGCTATTGCCATCCGATCCGCTTCAACGCGATGTCGAAGGCCGGCCTGCTCCCGAAGGACCTGCTTGCCAAGATGCCGCCGGCGGAAAATTACGCCAAGGCCGTTTTCCCGACCCTCAAGGATCAGGACGACGCCGCCAAGGTGATCACCGCAAAGTGGGATTCCGTCGTCGGCGCCAATGTCAAATAACGGCGATATCGCTGGTATCTCCGCAGGAGCGGTCGGTTCGGGGAAACCCGTGCCGGCCGCCTTGCGCCCCAACCGGATCGGCGAAGCGCTCGCTTCCTTCGGTTCGGCAGGCATTCTTGGCGTCGCGCCGTTCCTGATCTTCGCCATCGTCTTCCTGATCTTCCCGACGCTCGGGTTGATCGGAGGAGCCTTCGTCGACAAGGCCGGCAAGCTGACGTTGCAGAATTTCGTCGATCTTACCCAGCCGACCATCGTCGACGCCTATGTCATATCCATCAAGGTGTCGGCAGCCTCGGCGGTTCTTGGCGCGCTGGTCGGCCTGATCCTTGCGCTTGCCGTCGGTCGCGGCGGGCTGCCGTCGTGGATTCGATCGACGGTCATGACCTTTTCGGGCGTCGCGTCGAATTTTGCGGGCATCCCGCTTGCCTTCGCGTTCCTCGCGACCCTCGGCCGGCTCGGCCTCGTCACCATCCTGCTTCGCACGGTGTTCCATTTCGATATCTATCGCGCCGGCTTCAACATCCTCAGTTTCTCCGGGCTCACGATCACCTATCTCTATTTCCAGATCCCGCTGATGGTGCTCATCATCATGCCAGCGATCGACGGGCTCAGGAACGAATGGCGCGAGGCGGCCGAGACGCTGGGCGCCGGTTCGTGGCATTATTGGCGTCATATCGGCCTGCCGGTGTTGTGGCCGAGCATCCTAGGCACCCTGGCATTGCTCTTCGCCAACTCCTTCGGGGCGATCGCGACCGCCTACGGCCTGACGGGTTCATCGCTCAACATCGTGCCGATCCTGCTTTATGCGCAGATCCGCGGCGACGTACTCCATAATCCCAATCTCGGGGCGGCGCTCGCGCTCGGCATGATCGTCATCACCGGCCTTGCCAACGTACTTTATCTCGTGCTCAGGGCGCGCGCGGAGAGGTGGATGCGATGAGGCGCTCGCGTTTCCTGCCCTGGCTCGGCTTCGCGCTCGGCGCGACCTATTTCCTGCTGCCGCTCATCGCCACCTTCGAATTCTCGTTGCGCGAGAAGCGCGACGCCTACAGCTTCCTCGCTTACGCCAATGTGCTCAACGACCCGAATTTCCGCGCGACCTTCACCTATTCGGTGACGGTGGCCATAGCGACGATCATCGTCGGCGTCGTGCTTATCGTGCCGGCCGCCTATTTCGTGCGGCTGAGGCTCCCAGCATTGCGGCCGGTCGTCGAGTTCATCACGCTCCTGCCCCTGATCGTGCCGCCGATCATCCTTGTGTTCGGCTATATCCGCACCTTCAACTCGTCGTCGTTCCTGCCGTTGACCAACAGCACCACCGGGACGAACATCCTGCTCACCTTCGGCTATGTGACGCTGTCGATGCCCTATATGTACCGCGCCGTCGACACCGGATTGAGGGCGATTGACGTCAGGACGTTGACCGAGGCAGCGACCATCCTCGGCGCGGGTACACCCACCATACTGGCGCGCGTGATCTTCCCCAATATCCTGATCTCGGTCCTGTCGGGGGCTTTCCTGAGTTTCGCCATCGTGATCGGCGAATTCGTCATGGCAAGCCTGCTCAACCGGCCAGCCTTCGGACCCTATATGCAGAATATCGGCGCCAACCGCGCTTACGAGCCCGCGGCGCTGGCGATCATAGCCTTCGTCGTCACCTGGGGCGCGATGGGAATGATCCAGTTGCTGGCGCGGTTCGCGCCGAAGACCTCCGCGAGGCAAGAGTGACGAATGAGTATGAATATGCGCGATGAGTTTCTTCGCCTCGATGGGCTGACCAAGACGTTCGGCGCCAGCACGGTCGTGAAGGACGTCAACCTGTCGATCGCGCGCGGCGAATTCGTCTCCTTCCTCGGGCCGTCGGGCTGCGGCAAGACGACGGTGCTGAGGATGATCGCCGGATTCGAAACGCCGAGCGCGGGACATATCCATGTCGACGGCAGGGACGTCACCCATCTCCGACCCAACCAGCGCAAGATCGGCATGGTGTTTCAGGCCTACGCGCTCTTCCCCAACATGACGGTCGCGGGAAATATCGGCTTCGGCCTCAAGATTGCAGGCATGGGCAAGGACGAAGCGGCCGCGCGCGTTTCCGAAATGCTGAAGCTCATCGGGCTGACCGGTTTCGAGAAACGTTATCCTTATCAATTGTCGGGCGGGCAGCAGCAGCGCGTCGCGCTGGCGCGCGCCCTTGCCGCGCGGCCGTCTATGTTGTTGCTGGATGAACCGCTGTCGGCGCTGGACGCCAAGATCCGTGTGTCGCTGCGCGAACAGATCCGGGAGATCCAGAAGGAACTCGGCATCACGACCATCTTCGTTACCCACGACCAGGAAGAGGCGCTATCGATCTCGGACCGCATCATGGTCATGAATGCGGGAAGGGCGGATCAGGTCGGAACGCCCTTCGAGGTCTATAACCGCCCGCAGACCCGATTTGTCGCGCAATTCGTCGGCACGCTGAACGTGCTGAAGGGCAAGGTGGCCGATCCAAGCCGGCGCGCGGTGCAGGTCAATGGCACGCTCATCAACATCGCGCACGATCTCGGCGCCCGCAAGGCCGGCGATCCCATCTCACTGGCGGTCAGGCCGGAATCGGTTTCGCTCGGCTCGCATGAGGGGCGGGAATCGCGGCTTCATGGCCAAATCGATGAGGTCAGCTTCCTGGGTTCCGTCATCCGCGTGCGGGTCGGTGTAGGCGGCGACAACACGCTCTCGCTCGACACTTTCAACAACCCCGCCGTGCCGCCGCCCGTCGCCGGCTCGCCCGCCGAGATCAGTTTTTCCGGCAAGGATCTGCTCGTGCTGCAGGATTGAGGCAATAGCCCTCATGGTGAGGTGTGAGCGAAGCGAGCCTCGAACCACGACGGCGCTTGGCGCAGGAAACCCAGAGCCACTCACAAAGGCAGCTTCGTCGTCAGCTTGATGTCCTTCAGCACGAGATTCGTGCGCACATGGGCGATGCCGGGCAGGCGGAAGAGGAAATCCTCGAGAAAAGCGTTATAGGCATCCTTGTCGCGGCAAACGACGCGCAGATGGTAATCGGCTTCGCCGGTCGTGGCGAAGCAATCCAGCACCTCGGGTCTCTCCACGATCCGGGAAATGAAAGCCGAGACAGGATGCGCCTCGTGCCGCATCAGCGTCACATGGACGATGGCGCTGAAGGAGAGACCTGCCTTTTCGGCGTCTAGGACCGCCGGATAGGCGGCGACCACGCCCTCCTCCTCCAACAGGCGAACGCGCCGCCAGCAGGCCGATGCCGACATTCCGACCCTGTCGGCAAGCTCCTGATTGGCGATACGGGAATCCATCTGCAGCAGCGCCAGAATGCGTCGATCCTGATCCGTCAGGTCCATGAGCGATCTCTTTCTGGAAGAAATATCCGCATCTAGCGGTAATGTGGATATTTATACCATATTTGTCGCCGATTGCGAACGATCAGAAGAGAATTTCCGCATCCGTGCTCTATAATTTCCTCTGGCATGATCGGGAGGTCTTGATGCTGAAGCGCGCCGGCGGCTTTCTGGACCGCGACTACCAGCTGGAGGATCGTTATCTCAGGGAAAGCGGCCGCGTCTTCCTGACCGGCACGCAGGCGCTGGTGCGCGTTGCGCTCGACCAGGCCCGGCGGGATCGCGCGACAGGCCTCAACACGGCTGGCTTCATCTCCGGCTACCGTGGCTCGCCATTGGGCAGCGTCGATCTGGAATTGTGGCGCGCCAAGCAACTGATCGAGGAAAACCGCATCGAATTCATGCCGGCGGTGAACGAGGACCTTGCCGCGACCGCCGTTCTCGGATCGCAGCAGGTCGAGTCCAATCCGGACAGGGAAGTCCAGGGTGTGTTCGGCCTCTGGTACGGCAAAGGACCTGGGTTGGACCGTGCCGGCGACGCGCTGAAGCATGGGAATGCCTATGGCTCTTCGCCGCATGGCGGGGTGCTCGTCGTCGCCGGTGACGATCATGGCTGCGTCTCCTCCTCCATGCCGCACCAGTCCGACGTCGCCTTCATGGCGTGGTTCATGCCGACGCTGAACCCGGCATCGGTGGTCGAATATCTGAGTTTTGGCGAATATGGCTATGCGCTGTCGCGCTTCTCCGGCATGTGGGTCGGCTTCAAGGCGATCTCGGAGACGGTCGAATCCGCCGCTTCTGTCGACATCGCGCCGCCGCGCCTTTTCAACACGCCTGATTTCACGCCGCCGCCGGGTGGATTGCATTACCGGTGGCCGGACCTGCCCGGACCGCAGATCGAGGAGCGCATGGAGGCGAAGAAGCATGCTGTCTCTGCCTTCGCCGAGGCCAACCCGATCGATCGTCATATTTACCGGGTCGGTCATGCGTCCTTCGGTATCGTCACCACCGGCAAGGCGCATCTCGATCTGATGGAGGCGCTCAGGCTGCTCGGTCTTGATGAGACGGAATGCCGCCGGATCGGCATCGATATCTACAAGATCGGCATGGTCTGGCCGCTCGCCCGGCGTGATGCGCTCGATTTCGTCAGGGAAAAGCGCGAGGTGCTGGTCGTCGAGGAAAAGCGTGGCATCGTCGAAAGCCAGTTCAAGGAATATTTCTACGACTATCCCGGCCACAAGCCGGAACGCATGGTCGGTAAGAATGACGAGAAAGGCGAACGGCTGATCCCGTGGACGGGGGAGCTTTCGCCGCGCATGCTGGCGCCGATCGTGGCGAAGCGGCTGGATGCGGTTTTCCCTGGCCTGAACCTCGGCGAACGCGCCGCGGCGCTGAGGCCTTCCGCCGACCATATCATCCAGATCCCGGGCGCGATGCGCACGCCTTATTTCTGTTCGGGGTGTCCGCACAATATTTCGACGAAGGTGCCGGAAGGGTCGAAGGCGCTTGCCGGCATCGGCTGCCATTTCATGGCAAGCTGGATGGACCGCGAGACGACTTCGCTGATCCAGATGGGCGGCGAGGGCGTGAATTGGGCCGCGTCATCGAAATTCACCGGCAAGGGCCACATTTTCCAGAATCTGGGCGAGGGCACCTGGTACCATTCCGGCTCAATGGCGATCCGGCAGGCCGTCGCGGCCAAGGCCAACATCACCTACAAGATACTCTACAACGACGCCGTCGCCATGACTGGCGGCCAGCCCGTCGATGGACCAATCAGCGTCGAAGCGATCGCGCATGTGGTGCGCGCGGAAGGCGTCGAGCGCATCGCGCTCGTTTCCGATCAGCCGGAGAAATTCGATATTGCGAAATTCCCGGCGGGAACCACGCTCGATCATCGGCGCAACCTCGATCCCATCCAGCGGGAATTGCGTGAGGCGCCGGGCGTCTCGGTGCTGATCTACGAGCAGGCCTGCGCGACGGAAAAACGTCGCCGGCGCAAACGCGGCACGCTTGCGGATCCGGCGCGCTTCGCGGTCATCAACGAACTGGTTTGCGAAGGCTGTGGTGATTGTTCGGTCGAATCGAACTGCCTGTCGGTCGAGCCGGTGGAGACGGAATTCGGCCGCAAGCGCAGAATCAATCTCTCCTCCTGCAACAAGGATTTCTCCTGCGTCAACGGCTTCTGCCCGAGCTTCGTCACGGTCGAGGGCGCGAGGCGTCGCAAGAAGGATGTCGCCGCCGGCGACTTCGTGGCGCGGGCGGACGCGCTTTCCGAGCCTGAGATCAGGTCACTCGATAAATCCTACGATCTGCTCGTCACGGGCGTCGGCGGCACGGGCGTGATCACTGTCGGGCAGATCGCCACCATGGCGGCACATCTGGAAGGGAAGGGCGCCTCGGTGCTCGACTTCACCGGCTTCGCACAGAAATTCGGTCCGGTCCTGAGCTATATCCGCCTTGCGGCGACGCCCGATGCCGTCAATCAGGTAAGGATCGACGAGGCGAGCGCCGACGCGCTGATCGGCTGCGACCTGGTGGTGAGTTCCTCGCCCAAGGCCTCGAACACATATCGCCATGGCACGCGCGCCGTCATCAACATGGCGAAGATGCCGACCGGCGATCTGGTGCGCTTCCGCGATGCCGATCTGCGCGCGCTCGACCGTATCGGCGCGATCCGTGATGTGCTGGGCGAGGAGAACGTCTCGACTCTCAATGCCAACCGATTGGCGGAGACGCTGCTCGGAGACGCTGTTTTTTCCAATATGCTCCTGCTCGGCTTCGCCTGGCAAAAGGGGATCGTGCCCGTCTCGCTTGCGGCGATCGAGCGCGCAATCGAACTGAACGGCGTCGCGATCGAGCGCAATCTGAACGCCTTCGCCGCCGGACGGCTCGCGGCGGCAGGCGAAACATTCGGAACCGCCGAGGAAGAAGAACTCAAGAACGAGACGCTTGATACGCTGATCGACCGTCGCGCGGCTTTTCTTCGGGACTACCAAGATGATGCATGGGCAGATCACTATCGCGCCACCGTCGAGTCTGTCCGGCAGGCGGAAGCGCCTTTCGGCAGCGAGGCGGTGACGGAGGCGGTCGCACGATCGCTCTTCAAGCTGATGGCCTACAAGGACGAATATGAAGTGGCGCGGCTGCATATGGAGACCGGCTTTCTCGACCGGCTGAAAGAGGAGTTCGAGGGCGACTTCAAGGTCAACTATCATCTGGCGCCGCCTCTCCTGCCGCTTGGCCGCGATGCCAGGGGACGGCCGCATAAGGTGCGGTTCGGGCAATGGGTGCGGACGCCGTTCCATATTCTCGTTCGACTGAAATTCCTGCGCGGCACTTTCTTCGATCCGTTCGGCCGTACTGCGGAACGGCGCGAAGAGCGCGCTCTGATCGGCTGGTATGAGGGCGTCATCGATGTGCTTGTCGCGTCATTCGGTAAGGCGGATATCAATTTGCTTGCGGCTATTGCCGCGCTGCCAATGGAAATCCGCGGCTATGGGCCGGTGAAGGCTCAGGCGATCACGAAGATCAAAGCGGAGGTCGCGGCGCGGCTTGCCGCGTTGCAAAAGGACGGGAACGCGCGTATGGGCGAGCCGGCCTGAATTTCGGGCAATTGAAATCGGGAAGAAACACATGTTCGAGACGCTCAAGGCGGCGGAGCCGGACAAGATCCTGGCTCTGATGGAGGTTTTTCGCGAGGACAAGAGACCGGGGAAAGTCGATCTCGGCGTCGGCGTTTATAAGGACAATGCCGGCAATACGCCGATCATGAGCGCCATTCGCGAAGCCGAAAAGCGGCTCTACGATCAGCAGACCACGAAAACCTATCTCGGGCCGGTGGGCGATCGGGCCTTCACCAACGCAATCATGGGACTGGTGCTCGGCGCGAAGGCTGATCTGACGCGGGTGCGCGGTGTCCAGGCACCGGGCGGCTCGGGCGCGCTCAGGGTCATCGCCGAGCTTCTCCAGCGAGCTCGGCCGGGCGCTACGGTCTGGCTTTCCGATCCGACATGGCCGAACCATGTGCCGCTCATCGGTGCGGCCGGCCTGCAGACGCGCACCTATCCCTATTTCGATGCCGCGACGGGGACAGTCCGCTTCGACGCGATGATGGAGGCTCTGAAAAAAGTACCGTCCGGCGACATCGTCCTCTTGCATGGCTGCTGCCACAATCCGACGGGCGCCAATCTCAGCCGCGAGCAATGGGCGGAAATCGCCGATCTGCTTGTCGAGCGAGGACTCTTTCCCTTTGTCGACCTTGCCTATCAAGGCTTCGGCGACGGCCTCGATGAGGATGCCTACGGCGTGAAACTCTTGGCTTCGCGCGTGCCGGAAATGGCGATCGCGGCAAGCTGCTCGAAGAATTTCTCCGTCTATCGCGACCGGGTCGGCGCGGCGCTTATCGTCGGCCGCAGCGCTGCGGAAGCCGACATCGCGCTCGGCCAGCTTGGTGGCGTCGCGCGCGGCATGTATTCCATGCCGCCGGACCATGCCGCGGCCGCCGTGCGCATCGTGCTGGAGGACGAGCAATTGCGCCGCGCCTGGATGGAAGAGCTGGAAGCGATGCGCCAACGGATGGTGTCGCTCCGCGTTGGCTTTGCCGAAGCGCTGAGAAGACAGTCGAACGGCGACCGCTTCGATTTCCTCGCCCGCCATCGCGGCATGTTCTCGCGGCTCGGCATCACGCCGGAGCAGGTCAACCGCCTGCGCGGGGAATATGGGGTCTATATGATCGGCGACAGCCGCATCAATGTCGCCGGCCTGCCGCAGGACGGGCTCGACAAGCTGGCGGCGGCGGTGGTTCAGGTGGTGGGGTAGAGGGTAAAGCGTTTCCCTCCTCCTTGAGAGGAGGGTGGCTCGCCTCCGGGCTTGGGCCCTGGCCGGCCCGAGGACAGGCCCCGCGAGCCGGGTGGGGCGGTACGGCAGCGCCCCGGCCATTTTTGTTGGGCGTTCAAACAACGTTGCGCACGGCCACACCGACCCCCTCTTTGTCGGCTTCGCCCTACGTCTCCTCCCCAAGGGGGAAGAAAAGGCCCTCAATAATCCTTCTCGTAGAACAGGCCGAGGTCGGAATCGCCCTGTGTTCCAAGCCCGCCCTTGGCCTTCAGGTGCTTGGTGATATCGAGGTTGACCGTGCCTTTGGTGTTGCCTTCGGTTCCCGCCTCGACGCCGAGATAGACATGTTCGCTGATATAGCGGCCGGCGCGCACGGCGGTCTTGCCTTCCTGGTCGGTGACGACATCGAGATCGTCGAGACCTGTCGCCTTGCGCAGATTGTCGAGGAGCGAGGTGTTCGAGCCGCCGGCGAGCTCCGCCACGGCTGCGGCAAGCTGGGCGATCTGGATCGGCGAGAGTTCGCTGATGCTTCTCTTGAAGATCAGCTGCGCCAGAACCTCATCCTGCGGTAGTTCCGGCTGCGATGAGAAGACGATCTTGGGGTCGTCCACGCGCCCGCTGACCGTGATGAAGACGGTGATGTTCTCACCTTCCGTCTGTGCGACGAAATTGATGAAGGGATTGAGATCGCCGATAAGCGATACCTGGCCTTCGTTGATGGTGATGCGCTGGGTCAGGATGTTGAGACGCCCGCGGATGAGCTTGAAGCCGCCGACCGGGCGCAGATCGGTAATCGGACCGGTCAGCTTGACGCGGCCGCCGAGTTCGGTGTCGAGGCCACGCCCGCGCACGAAAATGCGGTTCGGCGCGCGCACCGTGATATCGACCCGGACGATGCTCGGCCGCGCGGTCGGCATTGGCGTGCCGTCATTGGCGTGGGCGCGTTTCAGGGTTTCGGCGACGCGTCGAGGCGGATGGATATGCTTGACATTGAGGGTCGATGAAGCGCCGCCGAAGCTGTCGGGGACGGTAATGTCAGCTCGGGCGATGTCGATATTGCCGGAGATCAGCGGATCGCGTGTCAGTCCGCCCGTCACGGCGAGGTTGCCGCTCAACGTCGCGACCACCATCTTGCCGTCGGCGTAGCGGGCCTTGTCGAGGACGATTTTTATATTCGCAGGGAAGCCCTCAGTCGCATTGGTCGAGACTGTTCCCGAGATGCGCACCGCGCCGCCGCCGGCGATGGACGCCGAGGCGGAGCGGATGGTGACGGTTTCGCCTTCGATGCCGGCTGAAAGCGCGATCGCGTTCAGCCTGACGTTGGATTGCGGGTCGACGAGTTGCGCTCCCGAGGTCGAGATGGAGCCGCTGATGCGGGGCTTCGCCATGCTACCCGTGACTTTGGCAGAGAACGAGACGATGCCGCTTGCCTGCGCGCCACGATCGGCAAGCAGGCGGTTGGCGAGCGAGAGCGGCGCCTTGCCCTTGACTTCGAGGCCGAGCCCTGCGCCGGAGAGCGGCACGCGACCGTTGATGGCGAGCATCAGCCCTTGCGGCGAGCGCGCGGTTGCCGAGGAAAGGGTGATTGCCTTGTTGGCGTAACGGCCTGCCGCGGCAATCTCCAGCGAGGAGACGCCGGCACCCGAAAGCGGCGCAGCGGAAACGCGATTGCCGTCGATCTTGAAATCGGCGGTCGGATTGGCGCGCGTGCCGGCGACATGGGCGGAGCCGAAGAGCGAGCCGCCGATCGACTTTCCCTTGACGACGCCGTTCAGTGTGGCCAGCGGGAAGGCTTTCAAGTCGATATCGAGCGCGATGTCGCCCTTGCCGAGCGGCACCGAGCCCTTCGTCGTCAGCCGCAGGCCTTCCGGGCTGGTGATCGAGGCGTCGAGGTCAAGACGGTCGCCGTTGGAACTGCCTTTGGCATCGGCGCTGATCGAGCGTAGCCCCGCCTGTTTCAGCGCGGCTGCCGTGATCGAGCGGCCCTGTAGGGCGAAATGGATATCCGGCTTTGTGCGGTTCCCACCGATTTTGGCGGTGCCGTCGAGCGTGCCGCCGAGAGCGAGATCGGGGCGCACGGCATTGGCGATATCAAGCGGCAGTGCTTTGATCGCGACCGAAAGATCGAGCGTTTCCGCCACCTTGCCGTTCGCCTCGATTCTGCCGCCACCGACGTTAAACACGAGATTGTCGATGGTGAAATTCTGACCGTCGACGAGGATGCTGGCGGGCTGGGCGAGGGCAGCGGACAATTTGCCCTGGTTCAGATTCACGCGGGCGAGCGACAGGCGGTAGCCGCCATTTTCCGGCGCCAGCGCGCCGGCGAGGTCAGCCCTCGTTCCGTTCTTCAGGGCAGCATTAGCGGAGAAATTCGTGGCTTTCCCGCTGGTCGCAGCATGCGCATCGAGCGTGTCGACACCGATCCCGCCGACGAACAGGTCGGAGGCTTTCATCTGCCCATCGACAGCGGGAACGCCGAAGAGATCGGCAATCTTCGCCTTGATATCGGCGGAGCCGATCCGGTTCTTGTTGACGGCCAAATCCTTCGCTTCTGCCGTGATGTCGGCATCCTGCTTTCCACTTACGGCTGACAGGGCGATGTTCGCGTTGGCGGAGCCGCTTGCTTTGGCCAGGAGAAGGGCGGCGGCTGTCGAAATGTCGGTCGAGGCGAGCGACAGCCTGCCGTCGAAAAGCCCCTGTTTTGTCTGCGTGATATTGCCGGTGACATGCGTGGCGCCGGCTGCGAAATCGAGATTTTTCAGGCGCTTCTCGTCATTGGCGACAGTGATGGTGCTTTGAAGCGTGACGGGTGTCCCGCCGAGCGATGCGCCACCCGTCAGCTTTCCGTCGAGCGTATTGTTCCGGTAAAGACCGACGAAATCGAGCGTGCCGTCGTTCAGCGTCTTGCCGGCGAGCGATCCCTGTGGAGCTTTTGCGCCAAAGGTGAGGCTGATCTGTCCGTTCGTGCCTTTGGCGCTGCCGCTCGCCGTCAGCCTACCGCTCGCTTTGTTAGAGACGAGCGCCAGATCGGCAAGCGCGACATCGAAGTTGAAATCGGCTGCGCCGGTGGCGAACGTCCCATCAGCCGTGATCGAGACCTGATCATTGCCGATGCGGAATTTGTCGGCCGTGAAACCCTTCGCATCACGCGCGACGCGACCGCTGAGCGTCGTGTCGCCCGTCAGGAGATTGTCGATGCCGGACGTGCCGACCGCCAGATCATGCGCGTGACCGTCGAGCGTCAGGTCGAAAGCGCCGCTCAGGGGCTTTACATCGCCAGTCGCGCTGAGCTTCAGCGAACCGGAAAGGTTGTGACCGCTCATATCGGAGAAGGGTGCGATGCTCGTCGCGTCGACATTGATCTTTCCATTGAATGCATAGTCCGCGATCTTGCCGGTCAGCGACAGGCCAAGGCCGTTGCCGGAAAGCTTCGCCTCGGAAAGGTTGACCGGCTGCCCCGACGACCAGTCGCCATTGATGGCGAGATCGATCTCCTTGCCGAGCGCCTTCGACACATCCTCGCGCTTCGCGGTGATGCCGGACGCCTTGCCGCTTGTCTGGAAGGTGACGCGGCGGCTCGCCGCCTGGTCGAGATTCTGCGCCAGGCCGCCAAGCGCAAGCTCGACGGTCTTGGCCGAGAAGGTCGTCGTGGTCAAATCGCCGATCTTGAGCGAGCCGGTCCATTTGCCGGAGGGGTCGTCGCCGAAGTCGAGCGCGAGGCTGGCATTGTCTACGGTGGTCGAGCCGCCGGGAACGGGCAGGATGACCTTCTTGCCGCTTGGATCGGCGATTTTGGCGTCAAGCTTCAACCGCCGCAGGAAGTTGTCATTGGTGGTGCCGGCGGAGCCGACGAGCGTAAGCGCCGCGCTGGAAAGCTTGATCGACGAGAGATCGAAGCCGCCGGCGTCCCGCACGAGGCCATCCGCTGTCAGCGATGTATTGGCGCCGAAGAAGGAGCGGAAGGTGACGGGGACCAGCCTCGCGATCGGACCCTCCAACCTGGCGGAGAAGCCCAGGCCCTTATCGCGCCGTCTGAGATTGGTCGTGCCGGTCAGCACGCGTTCCTGTGCGACATCGAAAGTCAGGCCCACATCGAGCCTGTCGAGCGGCCCCGAACCCTTGATCGTCATATTGACAGGGGGGCGTCCGTCTATGTTGAGCACATTGGCGATGATGCCGTTTTGCGGTTCCGACAGATTGACGTCGAGACCGAGCACCTTCGTATCGTTGGCGTATTTGGCGGCGAGCTTGAATTCGCCGCCCGGTCCGTCAAGCCGGTGAATGTCGAGCGCCGTGTCGAGGGAACCGCCCGCCAGCGAAAGATTGCCGGCGACGTTCAATTCCGAATTGAGACCGAAGACACCTTCGGCGAAAATCACCTTGGCGATCGAGAGCGACTTCAGTTCGATCGAGACGGGAAATTGCGGAAGCTGGAAGGAACTCGATTCCGGCGATGGCAGCGCGTTCTTGGCAGGTAGCGGCTTGCGCAGCATTTCGATGCTGTCGGCGCCGAGCTTGTTGATATCGAGTCTGCCCAGGAAAAGCGCCGCACGGGTCCAGTCGATGGAGGCGTTGGTGATTTTCAGCCAGACACCCTGGTGGTCCGCGACTGTGATCTGCCGGATCGTCGCCTTGGACGAGAGCACGCCTTCAATATCCGAAATGGTAATCTTGCGGTTCGGCGTCGAAAGCTGGTGCTCGACGAATTGCACGAACCACGATTTTTCCTGCTCGGCACTGTCCTGTGCCAGGGCTGGCAGGGCGACGAAGAGCAGGATGATGGCGGCGATGATGCGGGTCAAAACGCTTGTCCTAGGCCGACATAGAAAGCAACGCTCGGATCGTGCCTGTCGCGGTCGAGCGGAACGGCGACATCGAACCGCAAGGGTCCGAGACCTGTAAAATAGCGGAGACCGGCGCCGACACCCACCTTGAAGGTCTGGGAGAAGTCGGGAATGGATTTTGCGCCGACATAGCCGGCATCGACGAAGCCGACGAGCCCGATGGATTGGGTCAGCCGGGTGCGGATTTCCGCCGAGGCCTCGACGAGCGAGCGGCCGCCGCTGACGCGTCCATCCGGCAGCATGACGCCGATATTGCGGTAGGCATAGCCCCGGACCGAGCCGCCGCCGCCAGCGAAGAAAAGCCGGTCCGGCGGAATATAGTAGGGCGCCGGCCCGATTATCGAACCGACTTTCAGCCGTCCGGCGAGCACCACCCGGTCTTCCGAATCGAGCGCGTAATAGGTCCTGCCCTCGGCCGTCATGCGCAAGATCGGGTTGCCGTACTCGAACTCATAGAGGGGCTCGGCCGAGAAATCGGCATAGACGCCGCTTGTCGCGTCGGTGACCTTGTCGCGGCTGTCATACGTCAAGCCGCTGAGAATGCCGGCATCGATGAAATCGCGCGTCCCGAAATCATCCTCGAAGCGCGAAGGGCCACCCTCGAGCATAAGCTTGCCCGAAAGGCGGTCGTTGAAGGTGCGGTTGAAGCCGGCGGTCGCGGTGATCGCCTCGCGTGTGTATTGGTCCAGCACCTCGCGGTCGCCCACGAGCGACGCGACGAAATCCGTGTCGCGCGTAATGACGCCAGGCCTTATGAAGGTGGCGCCGACGCTGTAGGTCAGGCCATCCTTGAAGTCGATGCTTCTGCCGGTGGCGCCCCAGCCGCCCACCTTGGCTTCCAGTTTCAGGCTTTCGGCATGACCGAAGAGATTGCGATGCAGCCAGTAGGTGTCGAGCGCGGCGCCGTCGATCGTGGAATAGCTGCCGCCGATGCCGAAACGGTGCAGGGGCTGCTCCTGCACGGTCAGGCTGAGGGGCAGGAGTCCGTTCGGATCGATGGCGGGCGCTTCTTCTATGCGCGCCGCACGGAAGACGCCGAGATGGGCGAGACGCTTGTTGGCGCGGTCGATATCGTCGGGGTCATATTCGTGTCCCTGTTCGAGCCCGGCCATCCAGGCAACGAAGGCCGGGTCCATGCGCTTCGTGCCCTTGACGGTCATCGGCCCGTAATAGGCTTTGCGTCCGGGATCGACCTTCAGCGTCGCGTCGATCGTGTTGGTATCATGCGCCGCGACGACGCGCTGGTCGGCGATCTTCGCCTTGGCGTAGCCTTGCTGCTGCCAGGCCGCGGTCGCGAGACGGTCGGCCTTGAGAATGGTGGTCGAGCGGGCAAGCTGGCCAGGCGCGAAGCCGGCATGCGCCGGCGTCTCGACGCGATCCCTTCGGTTGGTCGTCGGCGGCGCCTGGTTGATGATCTCCGTGTGTGAAAACAGAAAGGCCGGTCCCGGATCGATGTTGACGACCACCTTGACCGGGTCGGGGAGGGTGACGTCGGGCGGCAGGTTCGCCGCTTCCTTGCCGTTGACGAGGATACTGATCGAGCCGCCGTAGCGCCCGTGCGCATACAGCGCCGCGAGCAGGCTCTTGTAGTCGGAGCGCGCCTTCGCGAGCAGTCCGGCGGCGCCGGAGGCCGGCTTCTTCTGGTCCGCCCAGAGGCCGGAGGCAGCCTTCAATGCCTTTACGAGGTCCTTGCCCTTCAGAGCCTTGGGGACGGTGACAGCCACCGGCTTTACATGGAAATCGACACTGTAATGCTGCGGGGTGCCGATCGTGTCCTCGTCCTTCTTGTCGGCGTGCTCGAAGAACTTTTTGCCGAAAAGCTCGAAGGGAAATGCCGGCGACACCGCGGCGGCGAGCGCGACTGCGACGAAAAAGGCCTGGCCGCACCTTAGTCGTGTCGATCCACTAAAACTCAACCCTGCTCCTCGACGCAACCAAAGTCGCGTGGGGAAACATCAGTCATGTCCTCCCGGGACATCCATCCCCACTCACATCCCAGTCTCCATTAAAATGCAGACCAGGCACTTAATGACAAATGAACTTTTGTTGCGTTCATGCCGTGCATCTTCCTAGCTTGCAACCCGTTTCGCTGTTTTCGGGAACGGACGGCTGAGGAATCGGGAGCCATTCAACCCGTACCGCCAGAGGGTTTCGACGCCGCGTGTGATGCCTATCCTCACACCCACAACAGGCTCGAAACGGGAAGGGGTGGGCAGGATGCGGAAGGGCGGTCCGTCCAATGCAAGGCCGTTCATCGCTATATCGATGCCGAGCGCCTGACAGAGCCGTCCGGGGCCGGCGCACAAGAGCCGGGTGTCCTCCAGCCCGCGCCGCTCGCGCATGATCTCCAGACCCTCGGTCGGCTCCATCGCGCGGATGAGGGCGGCGCTGCCCGGCCGGCAGACGAAATTCAGGCACCAGTGGATACCATAGGAGCGATAAACATAGGCATGGCCGGGCGGGCCGAACATGACGCCGTTACGCGGTGTCTGACCGCGATAGGAATGGGACGCAGGATCGTCTCGGGCATAGGCTTCGACCTCGACAATCATTCCGCCGGTTTCGCCGACGAAAAGCGATGCGCCGATCAGGTCCTGAGCGACTAGGCAGACGTCACGATCGAAAAAGGCGCGGGAAAGTGCATTGGCGGACATCGGCCGCACATAACCCGATCCGCCTGCCGCGACAACCAGGCGGGGAGAAGATGTGGTGACGATCTCCGATGCTCAGTCTGTCCTTTGTTCCTCGAGCCATTTGAGCGCGACCATCTCGGCCTCATCGAGACCGGGCTTGATCTTGCGGAAGGCATGCCTTGCCGTTGCGAGTTCATCCGGCAATGTGCCTGCAAGCCAGGATTCGATCACATGAGGGTGGATATAGCACTGCCGGCAGACCGCGCGCGTGTTGCCCAGCAGCGCCGCCACACGATCGATCGCCTTGTTCAGGACGCGTTGCGTGGCAGCCTTGCCTTCGGGCAATTCCGTGCCGGCAAGGATGGATAGTCCGGCCAGGGTGCCGCTCCATGTCCGGATGCTCTTGGAACTGAAATCCGGCCCCATAGTGTCCTGGATATAAGCGTTGATGTCGTCGGATCGTATTTGCCGACGCTCTCCGCCATCATCCAGATATTGGAAAAGGTGCTGTCCCGGCAGTTCCTGAATGGACCGCACGATGCGTACGATACGGCGATCGACGAGCTGCAGGTTCCACTCCTTGCCGGATTTGCCCTTGAAATGAAAGCGCAGCCTCGAGCCTTCGACGGCGACATGCCTGTTCCTCAGCGTGGTGAGGCCGAAACTCTTGTTGTCGCGCGCATAGGTGTGGTTGCCGACGCGGATCATCGTATTTTCGAGCAGCCAGATCACGGCTGCGACGACCCGCTCCTTGGGCAGGCCATGCTTGCGCAAATCCGTCTCCATCTGTTCACGCAACGCCGGCAGCGCCCCGGCGAAATCGGCCAGCCTGTCGAATTTTGCCTCGTCGCGGATCGCGTTCCAGCGGGGGTGATAGCGATATTGCTTGCGGCCGCGGTCGTCGCGCCCGGTCGCCTGAAGATGACCGTCCGGATCGGGCGAAATCCAGACATCCGTATAGGCGGGCGGAATGGCGAGGCTGTTGATCCGCCTGATCTCGTTCGGATCAGTGAGCCTTTCGCCGTTTGGCAGGATATAGAAGAAGCCGCGGCCGCGGCGATGGCGCCTTATGCCCGGCATATCGTCGGAGACATAGGTGAGGGAGGCGCGTTCCGCCGCGACGGGAGGGATGGAAGGATCGCCTTTGCTCTTCAACATGGGAAATATCCGTTCGGGACACGCATAAGCGGGTGTAGAGCTGAAAGTTCCCATCTGCCGACCAGCTGGAAATAGGGTCGGCATTTTGCCTTCCAAGCGGCGTTGACAATACCAATGCTGCGACTACGATCCGGCGCCGTGCGATCAGCCTTCGGGCGGCGCCATTTCGCTGACGGCGCTGCGAAGCTGTGCGCTGGGCTCGGCGAAGGCGTAACAAAAAGGGGAAACAGCGCATGACTACAGAAAAGAAATCATGGGAGAGATTACCGAAGGCGCTTGTCGGCGCGCTTTGCGCCCTGTCGCTTACAGCCGGCGTTGCATTGACCACTGGCGTCACATTGGCCGCATCGACAAGCCTGGTCCAGGCCAAGACGCTCCGCTTTGCCTTCCAGGGAACGCTCAACGCGCTTGATCCTTATTCGCTCGATGAGACCTTCACGCTCGGTATGCTCGGGAATGTCTATGAAGGCCTGACCAAGCGTGACAAGCAGCTGAAGATTATTCCGGGCCTGGCGACGAGTTGGGAGCAGGTCGATCCGCTCCATTGGGTCTTTCACCTGCGCAAGAACGTGAAATTCCAGAACGGCGATCCGTTCACGGCGGATGACGTCATCTTCTCCGCCAAGCGCGTCGAGATGACGGGCTCGGATATGAGAAGCAGCATCCCTTCCGATTCGGTATGGACGAAAAAGGATGACTACACGGTCGAGGTCACGCTGAAAACGCCCAACCCGATCCTCACCTCCCAGCTCGACACCTGGTACATCATGGACAAGAGCTGGGCCGAAAAGAACGGGCTGAGCAAGCCGATCTCGGCCAAGGACACCAATCCCGGGCCGGGCGCCCATATGGCGAACGGCACCGGACCCTTCATGATCGTCAGCCATGAACCCGGCGTGAAGACGGTGTTCAAGCGCAATCCCAGCTATTGGGGAAAAATCGACAGCAATATCGATGAGGTCGATTTCACGCCGATTTCTTCCGACAGCACTCGCGTGGCCGCACTCCTGTCGGGCCAGGTCGACCTGATCGAGCCGGTGCCGGTGCAGGATGTTGCGCGCGTCAATGCCGATCCCAACACGGAAGTTCTGTCAGGGCCGGAACTGCGTGTCATTCATCTCGGTTTCAACCAGATACGGGATGAATTGCCGACCTCCAACATCAAGGGCAAGAACCCCTTCAAGGACGTGAAGGTGCGCAAGGCCTTCTATCAGGCGATCAACATGGACGCCATCGACAAGCGGATCATGCGCGGTCTTGCCAAGCCCGTGGCACTGCTCATTGCGCCGGAACTTTACGATGGTTCGAAGGATTTCAAGCGGTTGCCCTATGATCCCGCCGAATCGAAAAAACTTCTGGCGGAAGCGGGGTATCCCAAGGGCTTCACCGTCGGCATGGACTGTCCCAACGATCGTTACGTCAACGACGCCAAGATTTGCGAGGCAGTCGTCTCGATGTTGGCGAAAGTCGGCGTGAAGGTGAACCTGAACGCGGTTCCGAAGGCGAAATATTTCGCCAAGGTGCTGGCGCCGGGCGGCTACAACACCGACTTCTACATGCTTGGATGGACGCCGAGTTCCTTCGATTCGTGGAATGTCATCACGTCGCTTGCGACCTGCCGCGATGCGAAGGGGAACGGCGGTCCGTTCAATCTCGGCGGCTATTGCAACAAGAAGGTCGATGCGCTTGCCGACAAGATCCTCGTCGAGACCGACAAGGCCAAGCGTGACCAGGAAATCCATCAGGCTTATGAGATCCTGACGGACGACGTGTCGCATATCCCGCTCCACCAGCAATATCTGGTTTGGGGCAAGCGGAAGAACCTGGATATTTTCCAGCGCCCGGATGACCAGGTCCTGTTCTACTGGGCCAATCTCAACTGATCGGTCCTTGTGAAACCCGAAACCGGGTCGGCATGATCCGGTTTCGGCAGATTCAGGTTATCTAGCCTATGCTGGCATTCGCCATCCGGCGTCTCTTCCAGGCTATCGGTGTCATGCTTGTCGTGGCGCTGATATCCTTCGTCATGTTCCGCTTCGTTGGCGATCCGATCAACCAGATGGTGGGGGTCGACACGACGCCGGCGCAGCGTGCCGAACTGCGCAAGGAACTCGGGCTCGACGATCCGGTCACTGTTCAGTTCACCCGCTTCGTCTATAAGGCGGCGCGTTTCGATTTCGGCATTTCCTATCAGTTCAAGCAGCCTGTTTCCCAACTCATCGCGCAGAGGATGCCGGCGACGCTCGAACTATCGCTGGTCTCCGCCATTTTCGCTCTGATCGTCGGCATGCCGATGGGGGTCTATACCGGTCTTTATCCCGACAATTGGCTGTCGAGATTCTTCCTTGCGACAAGCCTCATCGGGATTTCGCTGCCGACCTTCCTGATCGGCATCCTGCTGATCTTCATCTTTTCGGTGGGTCTGGGCTGGCTGCCGTCCTTCGGCAGGGGAAACACCGTCGCTGTCTGGGGTTATTGGACGACCGGGCTCTTGACAAAATCCGGACTGGAATCGCTGATCCTGCCGGCGATCACGCTCGGCCTTTTCCAGATGACGCTGATCATGCGGCTCGTCCGCGGTGAGATGCTGGAAGTGCTCAGGACCGATTACATCAAATTCGCGCGCGCCCGCGGACTGACGCGGCGGGCGATCAATTTCGGCCATGCTCTGAAGAACACGCTCGTCCCCGTCATCACCATCACCGGCCTGCAACTCGGCTCGATCATCGCCTTCTCGATCATCACGGAGACGGTGTTCCAATGGCCCGGCATGGGGCTGCTCTTCCTGCAGGCGGTGCAGCAGGTCGATATCCCGATCATGGCGGCCTACCTGCTTCTTATCGCCTTCGTCTTCACCCTCATCAATTTCATCGTCGACATCCTCTATGTCGCGGTCGATCCGCGCATCCGCATCGGAGGAGCCAAGGCATGAGCGAGATCGCGGGCGAGGTGGGAGCAACTTCCGCTCCGGAGCGGCGATCGGCGGCGACGCGGTTTTTCGGCAGCGACCTCTTCTATTCCTTCCGTCGCTCGCCGGTGACGATCATCTCGGCTGTCGTCACCGTTCTGCTCCTGCTTTCGGCCGCCCTGGCGCCGTGGATCGCGCCGCATAATCCCTTCGACCCGGCGTCGATCTCTATTACCGACAGCCTGCTGCCGCCTGCGTGGAATCACGACCAGGGCAGTTGGACCTATCTGCTCGGCACCGACGATCAGGGCCGGGATGTGCTTTCCACGATCCTCTACGGCATGCGTATCTCCCTGTCTGTCGGCTTTGCCAGCGTCATCCTCGCTTTGGTGATCGGCGTGACGCTCGGTCTTATCGCCGGCTATGTCGGCGGGTTCACCGATGCGCTGATCATGCGCATAGCGGATGTGCAGCTTACCTTCCCTGCGATCCTGACCGCCCTTCTGATCGATGGCGTGGCGCGGGCGATCGCCGGAGCGCAGGCCTATGAAGACATCGTCTTCTGGGTGCTGGTCCTCTCGATCGGACTCAGTTTCTGGGTGCAATATGCCCGCACGGTGCGCGGCTCGGTGCTGGTGGAGGCGAACAAGGAATATGTGCTCGCGGCGCGGCTGATCGGGCTGCGGCCAGGCGCGATCATGTTCCGCCATGTCCTGCCCAATGTAACGGGGCCGATCCTCGTCATCGCGACGATCAATCTCGCACTCGCGATCATCACCGAGGCGACGCTTTCCTTTCTTGGTGTCGGCGTGCCGCCGACGCAACCTTCTCTCGGCACGCTGATCCGCATCGGCAACGACTATCTTTTTTCGGGCGAATGGTGGATCACGATCTTCCCCGGAATCACGCTCGCCATCCTGGCGCTTGCCGTCAATCTGCTTGGCGACTGGCTGCGCGACGCCCTCAATCCGAAGCTCCGATGACCGCAACGCTTTCCGTCAAGAATCTGAGGGTCGAAATCCCGACACGCCGCGGCGTGCTGACGGCGATCGACGACGTCTCCTTCGACATCGAGCCGGGCGAGGTGCTGGGTGTGGTCGGCGAATCCGGCGCCGGCAAGTCGATCACCGGCTCCGCGATCATAGGCCTGCTGGAGCCGCCAAGCCGCGTCGCCGATGGAGAAATCCTGCTTTCCGGCGAACGGATCGACAATCTTGCGGCAGGACAGATGCGCAGGATACGGGGCAAGCGCATCGGCATGATCTTCCAGGACCCGCTGACGAGCCTCAATCCGCTCTACCGCATCGGCGATCAACTGACCGAAACGATCCTTACACATGAGCACATGTCAGCCGTTGCGGCGCGCGACAAGGCGGAGCAGCTTCTGGTCGAGGTCGGCATTCCGGCGGCAAGCACGCGGCTTTCCTCTTATCCGCATCAATTTTCCGGCGGCATGCGGCAGCGCGTGGTGATAGCGCTCGCGCTCGCGGCCGATCCGGAACTCGTCATCGCCGACGAGCCGACGACAGCCCTGGACGTGTCGGTGCAAGCGCAGATCATCGCGCTCATCAGGCGCTTGTGCAAGGAACGCGGCACCGCGGTCATGCTGATAACGCACGACATGGGCGTGATCGCGGAGACGGCTGACCGGGTCTGCGTTCTCTATGCCGGACGATTGGCCGAGATCGGCGCGGTCGCGGAGGTGGTCAAGCGGCCACGTCATCCCTATACGGCCGGGCTGATGGCGGCGATCCCGTCGCTCGCGGACGACCCCGACGCACGCCTTGCGCAGATACCAGGCGCGATGCCGCGGCTCGACGCCATCCCGAAAGGCTGCGCCTTCAATCCCCGCTGTTCCTACACATTCGAGCGCTGCCTCAAGGAGCGGCCACCCGTCTATCAGACAGATACGAGCGCCGCTTCCTGCTTCCTGCATGACCAGGAACACCAGGCGCCCGTCGAAAACGCCGGACGGGCGGCCGAAGCGGGTCTAATACCGCTCGTCGGCTCGGGAGGTCCAGCATGAGCAGCCTGTCCACACTCGCTCGCCCCGAACCCGCCGCGGAAGCCGAGCCTCCGCTCGTTCAAATCGAGGGGCTTTCGCGGGTGTTCGACCTCTCCAAGCGCTGGCTGAACAGGGTGCTGGAAGGGGAAGGCAAGATCACGCTGACGGCGGTGGATGGCGTCGATCTCTCGATCCAGCGCGGTGAAACCTATGCGCTTGTCGGCGAATCCGGTTCCGGCAAATCCACGATCGCCAAGATGGTCGTGGGGCTGCTGCCGCCGACGAGGGGCAGCGTCAGGATCGGCGGCGTCGATATCTGGGCCGAACGGAGCGCTGCCACCCAGCGGCGGCTCAGGCGGCGGATCCAGATGATCTTTCAGGATCCTTATGCCAGCCTTAACCCGCGCTGGCGCGTCGGCTCGATCGTCGCCGAACCGATCAAGGCTTTTGACCTGATTGCGGACCGGCGGGAGAGGGAGAACCGCGTTGGAGAGCTTCTTTCGCTTGTCGGGCTCGATCCGCGTGATGCCGGAAAATTCCCGCACGAGTTTTCCGGTGGCCAGCGCCAGCGCATCGCGATCGCGCGGGCGTTGGCTTCCAATCCGGAATTCATCGTCTGCGACGAGCCGACATCGGCGCTCGACGTCTCGGTCCAGGCGCAGGTGCTCAATCTCCTGCGCGACCTGCAGGACCAACTCGGCCTGACCTATCTGTTCATCAGCCATAACCTGGCGGTGGTCCGCCATGTCGCGACCCGCGTCGGCGTGCTCTATCTCGGGCGGCTGGTCGAGGAGGCGCCCGGCCAGGCGCTGTTCGCCGATCCGCAGCACCCCTATACGCGCATGCTGCTCGATTCGGTGCCGGACATCGACATGACGGGCAAGGAACGCATTCCCATCGCGGGCGAAATCCCCAATCCGGTCAATCCGCCGCCCGGCTGCCATTTCCATCCGCGCTGCCCGCTCCGCTTCGACCCTTGCGACAAGATCCGGCCGCCGCTCGATCCCCACGCCGCATCGCTTGCGGCCTGCCATGCGCTTGATGCATGCGATGAGGCGGCGGTGGCAGGATCAGTCCCGAAATAAATATGAGCAACAACCTCTTCGATCTCAGTGGGCGTTTTGCCCTTGTTACCGGATCAAGCCGCGGCATAGGCCACGCGCTCGCGAAGGGGCTGGCCGAAAACGGCGCGCGCATCGTCGTCAACGGCAGGGATGCGGAAAAGGTCGGGAAGACGGCGGCAAGCTTCCGTTCGAGCGGGTATGACGCCCATGTGGCTCCGTTCGACGTGACCGACAGCGCCGCTGTGGAAGAGGCCGTCGCCCGCATCGAGACGGACATCGGCGCGATCGATATTCTCGTCAATAATGCCGGAATGCAGTTCCGGGCTCCGCTCGAGGATTTTCCCGACGATAAATGGCGCCAGTTGCTGGAAACCAACATATCGAGCGTCTTCTTCGTCGGCCGTGCCGTGGCGCGCCGCATGATCCCCCGCCGTCGCGGCAAGATCATCAATATCGCCTCGGTGCAGAGCGAATTCGCGCGCCGGTCGATCGCGCCCTATACGGCGACCAAGGGCGCCGTGCGCAACCTCACCAAGGGCATGTGCACGGATTGGGCCGGCTACGGCCTGCAGATCAACGCCATCGCGCCCGGTTATTTCAAGACTGAATTGAACCAGGCTCTGGTGGAGGATGCGGAATTCTCCGCCTGGATCGAAAGGCGGACGCCGGCCGGTCGCTAGGGTGACGTCAAGGAACTGGTCGGCGCCGCCGTTTTCCTCGCTTCGGATGCGTCTTCCTTCGTCAACGGGCAGACGCTTTATATCGACGGCGGAATGGGCGCGACCTTGTGAGCACGCCCATTCGCAGGATGATGATCGCTTCCGGCAAGCCGGCGCCTGCGGGTTAAATCTTCCTCGTCGATTCGAACAGGAACCAGGTGCGGCGTTCCGCTTCGTCGATCCAGTTCTCAAGAAGGCTCGCCGTGGCGACATCGCCGTGCTCGTCACAGACGTCATGGGTCTCCCGCATGCGCTGGGTAAGCATGAGATTGTCTTCCTTCAGTTCCGCCAACATATCTTCAGGCGTGACGAAATCCGCGTCATTGTCTTCGATATGCTTCAGCTTGGCGATCTGGCCGATCGAGCGGAGCGTCGTGCCGCCGACCTTGCGAGCCCGTTCCGCGATGTCATCCGTCATCGCGAAAATCTGGGCTGATTGCTCGTCGAGGAGAAGATGGTAGTCGCGGAAGTGTGGGCCCGACATATGCCAGTGGAAATTCTTGGTCTTGACGTAAAGAGCAAAAACATCGGCGAGAAGCGCCGTGAGCGCCGCCGCGATATCTCTCGAGGCATTGGAGCCAAGATTGCTCGGCGTGTCGAGCGGTGCCTTGCGGTGCTTCTTGGCGTCTTCGGTGCTCATTTGGACCCTCCTTCACGGGTAGATCGATTTCGGCTGTTCACCAGTCATACGGCCGCAACATAAGGAGCGTTCCTCGTTCCGACCGGCACTTCACGTGACGCCATTTATGTTCCTGCGGTCATCTGGCAAGGTCAAGCCGCACTTGTCGGTCCAATCTTGACGATGGCGCAAGGGAAGGGCAATCAACGACTGTTATGCACCTGGCAGGGAAACTTTTCGAAGAGGTGATTGCATGACGCCGCACAATGAGGCGAAAATCGGCGACTATGCCGAAGCCGTTCTCCTGCCGGGCGATCCGCTGCGGGCGAAATGGATCGCCGAGACCTTCTTCGAAGAGCCGAGGCAGGTGAACGGGATCCGCAACTGCCTTGGCTTCACCGGCCGCTACAAGGGAAAGCGCGTCAGCGTGCAGGCAACCGGCATGGGCCAGCCCTCGCTTTCGATCTACGTGCACGAACTCATCAACATCTACGGCGCGAAGGTGTTCTTGCGGGTCGGAACGTGCGGCGGCATCCATAGCAAGGTCAAGCTAAGGGATATCGTGCTGGCGGAAGCCGCCAGTACCGATAGCGCCATGGACAGGGAAACATTCGGCGCTTTCCGCTTCGCGCCTTCGGCCGATTTCGGATTGCTGCGCGATGCCGCCAATCGAGCCGACGCTGCTGGTCTTTCCTGGCACGCCGGCGGCATCGTCTCGACGGACACGTTCTACCTCCCAGAGAATGCCTACGACCCGCTGACGGGACATGGCATCCTCGCGATCGACATGGAGACGGCGGCGCTCTACACGCTCGCCGCCCGTTTCGGCGCGCGTGCACTCACCTTGTGCGCTGTTTCCGACGACCTTCTGACCGGCGGGAAAATGGAACCCATCGACCGGCAGTCTTCGCTGGTCGAACTTGCGACGCTGGCGCTCGACGTGGCGGTCGGAGCCTGACGACGCGAAGGGCATCCGCGCAGACCGTCGTGGATGTACTTACCGCGCGTCGGCGAGGATCATTTCCGACGCCTTCTCCGCGATCATGATGACCGGCGAATTGGTGTTGCCCGACGTGATCGTCGGCATGATCGAGGCATCGACGACGCGCAGGCGCTCCAGGCCATGGACGCGCAGCCGGGCATCGACGACGGAAAGCGGATCACTGCCCATCTTGGCGGTGCCGACGGGATGGAAGATGGTCGTGCCGATGTCGCCGGCCTTTTTCGCCAAATCCTCGTCGCTGTCGAATTCAAGCCCCGGCAGCATTTCTTCCGGCGCGAATTTTGCCAGCGCCTTGGTGCGCATCAATTCGCGCGTCAGCCGAAGGGACCGGATGGCGACGGAACGATCGCCTTGCGTCGAGAGATAGTTCGGCCGGATTTCCGGATGGGCGGCGACGTCGGGCTTCGCCATATGGACCGTGCCGCGGCTCTCGGGCCGCAGATTGCAGACCGATGCGGTGACGGCCGGAAAGAGATGCAGCGGGTCGCCGAGCTTGTCGGTCGAGAGAGGCTGGACGTGATATTCCAGGTCGGGCGTTTCGAGGCGCGGGTCGCTCCTCGTGAATATGCCGAGCTGGCTTGGCGCCATGGAGAGTGGGCCGCTGCGGAAGAGCAGATATTCCAGTCCCAGCCCGGCCTTGCCGAAAATACTGTTGACGCGCTGGTTGAGCGTCTTGGCGTTCTTGACCTTGTAGACGGTTCTGATCTGAAGATGGTCCTGGAGATTGCCGCCGACGCCGGGGAGTTCCTTCCGGACGGGGATGCCAAGCCCTTGCAGGGTTTCGGCATTGCCGATGCCGGACAACTCCAGGATCTTGGGCGAGTTGATCGCGCCCGCCGCCAGGATCACTTCGCCGCGCGCGGACGCCGACGAAGGACGCCCGGCGCGGCTGAATTCGACGCCGGTAGCGCGCCCATTCTCGATCATCAGCCTTTCAGTCATCGCGCCGGTGAGGAGGCGCAGATTGGGCCTGGAAAGGGCAGGGCGCAGGAAAGCCTTGGCCGTGCTCCAGCGGATGCCGCGCCTCTGGTTGACCTCGAAATAGCCGGAGCCTTCATTGGTGCCCTTGTTGAAATCGTCCGTGCGCGGAATGCCCAATTCCTCGGCGGCCTCACGGAAACTGTCGAGGAGTTCCCAGGAAAGGCGCTGCTTTTCCACGCGCCATTCTCCGCCGGCGCTGTGGAGTTCGGTCTTGCCGCGCCAATTGTCCTCGGATTTCAGGAAATAGGGCAGGACATCGTCCCAGCCCCAGCCGACATTGCCCTGCTGGCGCCAGCCGTCATAGTCGTTCGCCTGGCCGCGCATATAGATCATGCCGTTGATGGAGGAGCAGCCGCCCAGCACCTTGCCGCGCGGATAGGCGAGGCTGCGGCCATTCAGGCCGGCATCGGGCTCCGTGCGCATCATCCAGTCCGTGCGCGGATTGCCCATGCAATAGAGATAGCCGATCGGGATATGGATCCAGTGCCAGCTGTCGCGGGTTCCCGCTTCGAGGACGAGCACGCGGTTTTTCGGGTCGGCCGACAAGCGGTTGGCGAGAACGCAGCCGGCAGATCCCGCGCCAACGATGATATAGTCATATTCCCCGACGCTCTGCCGGTCCGTCATGATGCTTTACCCCCGTGCGCGGGCTTGTTCAGCACCCGTACCGGCTCGCCCGCGCGCCATGCCGCGATATCCTCCACCGCGTCATTGAAATAGACGCGGTAATTCTCCTCCGTCACATAACCGAGATGCGGCGTCGCAACGACATTTGATAGCGTGCGGAACGGATGATCGCGGGGCAGCGGCTCGTGGTCGAAGACATCGAGCCCGGCACCGCCGAGTTGTCCATTTCGAAGTGAGGCGATCAGCGCTTTCTCATCGATCAGCGGGCCGCGCGAGGTGTTGATCAGGAGCGCGCCCCTTTTCATCAAACCAAGCTCGCGCTCGCCCAAAATACCTCGTGTTTCCGCATTCAACACGAGGTGAAGACTAACCACGTCGGATTTCTTCAGGAGATCGTCGAGCGTGGTCGCAAAGCCGATGCCGAGCGCCCGGCTCTTTTCCGGCGTGTTGCTGCGCGACCACGCGACGACGTCCATGCCGAAGGCGAGCCCGTAGCGCGCGACCATAGTCCCGAGCTTGCCAAGGCCGACAATGCCGAGCGTCTTGCCTTCGAGGCCATTGCCCAGCGTCAACTGCCATTTACCGCCGCCGTCGCGGAAATTCCGTGTCTCCTTCGGAATATGGCGGACAAGCGCGAGCAGCAGTCCCCATGTCAATTCCGCAGCCGGGCTGCCGATGGCGCCGGTTCCGCAGACAAGAACGCCCTGTTGTGCCGCCGCGTCCATCTCGATCGAGGCATTGCGCATCCCGGTCGTGATGAGCAGGCGAAGGTCGGGCAGGCGCGACAGCAGGCTTTCGCGGAAAGGCGTGCGCTCGCGCATGGCGACGATGACGGCGAAACCCTTCAGCGTTTCCGCGAGCTTCGCCTCATCGGCGATTGGGGTCGTGAAGCGCTCGACCTCGACGCCGGCAAGCTTCGGCCAGTCCGCCAAAGTGAGCGCCACATCCTGATAGTCGTCGAGAATGGCACAGCGTAGCGTCATCCCTGCTTCCTCCCGCGTAAGATTTTATCTGTTCTGGAATAGAACACTCGGTCCCGGCGCTCAATGCCGTAACGGGTTGCGACGGAAGCGGCGGATAGAGTACGCGATGGCGAGGCAGGCCTGCCGCTTACCTGCGGCCATCCATAAAGTTCTGTCGGAAGAGTAGTGGATTTCTACTAAATCATTGAAACAGATGGTGGGCGTGACAGGGATTGAACCTGTGACCCCTACGATGTCAACGTAGTGCTCTCCCGCTGAGCTACACGCCCATCTGCGGCGCGCATACACCACACATCTGCGGGTTCCGTCAATAGCGGCAGGCATCAATTTGCGACGGGGATTTCCGTGGCAGGTCCGCGTTGCCGGCGAAGCTTCAAAAATGGAGCGCAAGCTTACCGCGCGGGAGGAAGAGTGCCGACATCTCAGGCGGGAGGCGCCTTGAGACGCATATCGGAAAACGCGCTTTCGGCGGCGCTCTTCTATGCGGCCTGAAGCATCTTCTCGACCTCATTGACGAGGTCGCGCAGGTGAAAGGGTTTCGACAGAACCTTGGCGTCGCGGGGCGCGTTCGAATCCGGATTGAGCGCGACGGCTGCGAAGCCGGTGATGAACATCACCTTCAAATCCGGATCGATCTCGGTCGCGCGGCGGGCCAACTCGATGCCGTCCATTTCCGGCATGACGATATCCGTCAGGAGCAGGGAAAAAGGTTCTTCCCGCAATCTTTCGTAAGCGCTTGCGCCATTGTCGAAATCCGTCACGTCGTATCCGGCGCGTTCCAGCGCCTTGACCAGAAAACGGCGCATATCTTCATCGTCTTCAGCAAGGAGAATCCGAGCCATCGATCCCGTCCGAATCAATTGGCGGCCATTGAGAAATGCCGTCACCCACCCGGCCTTATATGAAGTTTGGAGGGTAAACATCAAGTGAATGTCGTGGGTTGCAGCCATTTTCCGTTCTCTTGTCGATACCTGCCGCACTGGACAGAATTCGGCTCGAATGGCACGGTGATCAAAACGTGGCGTGTTGGGAGCATGCCTTGAAGACAGGAGTTTATGCGGCGTGGATTGGTCAGTTGTTTTTCGCGTACTATCCGTTCAAAGCTGCTCAACGCTGCAGGAAATGCGTTGGTGAAGACGTTTGATAGTGCGTGGTATTCCCTCATGACACCCAGCGACGACTTCGCTGAGCAAGCGCCTTACGCTCTCGCCGGGGAAGCCGGGCAAAGCGTTCCCTTCGTTTTCAATTCTCCGCATAGCGGCAATTACTATCCGCGACGCTTTCTGGCCATGAGCAGGCTGGACCGGAATGCCATCCGTCGCTCGGAAGACTGTTTCGTGGATGAACTGTTCGCCGGTGCGGTCACCCAGGGGGCCGCGATGGTGATGGCGCATTTCCCACGCGCCTATCTCGACGTCAACCGCGAGCCGTGGGAACTCGATCCGCGCATGTTCCGGGAGCCGCTGCCGCCCTTCGCCAATATACGCTCTCCGCGCGTGGCGGGCGGGTTGGGCGCGTTGCCCCGCATCGTCGGCGAGGGGCAGGAAATCTATGAGGGGCGTCTGCCGCTGTCGGAAGCAATCGGGCGGATCGACTGTGCTTATAAGCCATATCACGCGGAATTGTCCCGGCTGCTGATCGCGACGCGGGAGAGATTCGGCCACGCTATCCTGATCGATTGTCATTCCATGCCCGGCAGCGTTCGCGCGGGCGAGGGCGCGCTTCGCGCCGACTTTATCGTCGGCGACAGGTTCGGCGCGTCCTGCGTTCCGGGTCTGACGGAATGCGTGGTCGGTCTTTTGACGCGGATGGGATATAAGGTTGCTCACAACCGGCCTTATGCCGGCGGCTTTATCACCGAGCATTACGGACGACCACGGCAGGGATTGAACGCACTTCAAATCGAGGTCAGCCGCAGCCTCTACATGAACGAGCGCACCTATCAGAAGAGTGACGGGTTTTTCGCTCTGGCGAAAGATCTGTCGACATTCTGTGCGGCTTTGATCGAACTCGAAGGCGAACTCTTTCCGGCGCTGCCGCTCGCTGCCGAATGAGTGCCGCCCCAGGGCGCGGCTCCTGAAAGATGCCGAAAAAAAGACCGCGCCCTCGGGCGCGGTCGAAGTCTAGGGAGGAAACGCCCAAGGAGGGCATGAACAGGAAACCCTGTTCGTCACGAAATTTATGTTGCATTGCACAAGATGTCAACTTGGTTCAAGCAACTGTCTGGATTCATGAACTCACACTCGCTTCTGGAGGGATGATGACAATCAGCGCCGCGTTCATGCGCCGCCTTGCCGAGATCGCCGCAGCCGAAACGCTGCCGCGCTTCCGTCAGGCCGGCAGCGTGGCCAACAAGCTGGCCGGAGGCTTCGATCCAGTTACCGAGGCGGACCGCGAGGCTGAACAGGCCATCCGGCGGGCGATCCGGTCCGAATTCCCGGATGACGGCATTCTCGGCGAGGAGCACGGGCTGGAAAACCCGGAAACCGCCCGCCGCTGGATCATCGATCCGATCGATGGAACGCGCTCCTTCATCTCCGGCATTCCGCTCTGGGGCACGCTCATCGGGTTGACGGTGGATGGAGACGCGGTGGCCGGCATGATGTCGCAGCCCTTCACGCGCGAGATCTTCTATACGGAAGCCAGCCAGTCCTTTTACGATGGCCCGGGCGGCCAGCGCCGTCTTTCGACGCGCGGAACGACGGAACTGCCGGCCGCGACGCTTTGCACGACGACGCCGGCCCTTTTTGCGGGACCCGCCGCCAAGGCCTATGCGCGGCTGGAGAAAAGCGTGCGTCTCGCGCGCTACGGCACGGATTGCTACGGCTATGCGATGGTCGCGGCCGGTAACATCGACCTCGTGGTCGAGACCGGTCTGCAGCCTTATGATATCGTGGCGCTGATCCCGATCATCGAAATGGCCGGCGGCGTCATCACGGCATGGGACGGTGGCCCGGCGGAAAACGGTGGCGCCATCGTCGCGGCAGCGACGCCGGAACTGCATCGCGCCGCCTGTGCGATACTTCGCGGATAACAATCGGCTTGCGTCCGTGCAGAGATTTTCAACCGGGAATGCGCGGTTCCTCCTCAGGCAGGAACGCCTTGAAGGCTGCCAGGAACTGCTCACGGTAGAGATCGGCTTCCTGGAGGATTTCGTGGCGCGCCCCATCGATCACCAGCAGCGAACCGGAACGCAGGCGTCTTGAATAGTCCTCGATCGCCCGTGTCGAGACGACCTTGTCCGCGCCTGCCGCCACGAAAAGAATCGGAACGTGGATCTGCGCGGCGAACTCCCTTTGCCTCACTTTTTCAGCGGCCAGACAGACCGCGTGCAGCCATCCGGCCGAGGGCGCGCCGAGCCCCAGTTCGGGATGGGCGGCAGTGATCGCGCTGTTGCGAGCGAAGCGGAGCGGGTCACTGGTCAGCACGTTCCCCCGAAAGGGGTCGTCCGGTACGCGGCGCCTTTCGCGTGTCATGGGTAAGGCGCCCGCGCCGATCATACGCATCAAGCCGGAGAGGCGGCGTATATTGCGCATGCCTGGCGCAACGCCATGAAGGCCGAGCAGGGGCGCGGAAAGAACCATACGAACGATGCTGTTCTTTAGTACCGGCGCGGCCAGAAGCGCGATCAGCCCGCCGGTGGAATGGGCGAGCATATAGAAAGGCCCGGTGCAATCCGGCAGCACGATGTCCCGCAAAAAGCGTTCGAGATCGGAGACATAGTCGTCGAAGCGCCTGACGTGACCGCGGCGGTGGTTTTTGAGGAGGCGGTCCGAAAGGCCTTGGCCGCGCAGGTCGAAGGTCGCGATATCGAAGCCGGCAGCCGCGAGATCGCGGATCGTCTCGAAATATTTTTCGATGAATTCGTTGCGGCCTTGAATGAGGATGACTGTTCCACGAAAAGGCCGCGTTGACGTCGGAAAGAGCGCGTAGCGCAGCCGTTTTCCATCATCGGCGGTGAAGAAGTCTGCCGAAGCATTTTCCGGCGCGGGGTTGCTAGACTCGGTGAAAAGCAGGTCGGTCATCGGCGCTGCTGCGATCTGTCTGCTGCCATTTTCCCATTTGTGGGAATTTCGGCCGGAAACACAAGGGGCCGGAAAAGCCGTATGTCGTGGTTGAAAAGATGAAGCCGGAAGCGCCATCAAGGCGACTTCCGGCCCCTGGCGAACCGGGAGGAAGGGACGTTACACCCGGCCGACACCTTAGCGATCTGATGACCGCATTGCGAATGTTGAGAGGACGCTAGCTCTTGCAGACTGAACGGAGTCCGAAGCGACGGTTCATCCCGCATTCATCATTTCCCAGCGGAGTTCGCCTCGCCGATGTCAGTTCTGGCGTATCAATCTGAACTGAAAAACGTCTTGAAAAGCGGATTTCGAGCCCCCAAATCAGGCTTGCGGCCGCCATATCGGGGCCGCGGACGTCGGAGGTAACGCCGATACGGGTTTCCACAGACGTTCAACGCAAACCCATGTTGCTCGACAGGAGAACAGAACCATGCGTCACGTTGATTTTTCACCTCTTTATCGCTCGACCGTCGGTTTCGACCGGCTTTTCACGATGCTCGATTCGCTTGCGACGCCCGAGGGCGCGCAGACCTATCCGCCCTATAATATCGAGCGGACGGGCGAGAATGCCTATCGCATCTCGATGGCTGTCGCCGGCTTCTCGGACGATGAAATCTCGATCGAGGCTCACCGCAACGTCCTGACCGTGAAGGGCGAGAAGGCCGAGGAAGAGAACAAGGACGATGCCGAGTTCCTCTATCGCGGTATCGCGTCGCGCGCTTTCGAGCGCCGCTTCCAGCTTGCGGACCATGTCGAGGTGAACGGCGCCGAATTGAAGAACGGCCTGCTTCACATCGATCTGAAGCGCAACATTCCCGAGGAGTTGAAGCCCCGGAAGATCGCGATCAAGGCCGGCGAGAAGGACTCCAAGCAGATCGAGGCGAAAGCCGCCGCCTAAGGCGCGGTTATCGTTTCACTTTCCCTGGTGGCGCTCTTCGGGGCGCCACCTGTGTTTGGGGCTTTATTCGATCAGGCGTCCGAACGCCTCGATGTCGTTCTTGGTCGTCGCGAAGCTGGTGACGAACCGCCAAAGCCTTTCGCCTGCCTTAATAGCTGAGGCATCGAAGCCGACCGGGATCTTCCATTCGTGGAATTTCACACCCTTCGATTGCAGCATTTCGGCCGTTGAGGCCGTCATCAGCGCGAAGACTTCGTTCGCTTGCGGCTTCCAGGCGAGCCGCATGTTCGAAGAATCCTCTATATA
>DASZUG010000020.1:0-172139 GCA_035547755.1 Rhizobiaceae bacterium | reverse complement strand
ACGAGCAACGAGCAACGAGCAACGAGCAACGAGCAACGAGCAACGAGCAACGAGCAACGAGCAAATTATACAGCGAGTCAGGATATTTACTACCCAAATCCGCGCATTCCCGCGTGGCCAGATGCGGAATTCATTGTTGGGAATCCACCCTTCATCGGCGGCAAGGATATCCGCTCGCGGTTGGGCTCGGAATACGCCGAACTGCTCTGGAAGGTGCACAAGCACACGAACGAGAGCGCCGATTTCGTCATGTACTGGTGGGATCGCACCGCTGAACTCCTGACCCGCAAACATACGCCGCTTCGCCGCTTCGGACTGGTGACGACCAACTCGATCAGCCAGGTTTTTCAACGTCGTGTAATGGAACGGCACCTCAACGCGAAGAACCCGATCAGCCTTGTCTTCGCCATTCCCGACCACCCCTGGACCAAGGCGACGAAGGACAGCGCCGCAGTGCGTATTGCGATGACAATCGGCGAAGTGGGAAAAAGAGATGGCGACCTATGGGAAACCACTAGCGAGGAAGCGCTCGATACGGACGAGCCGAGGATCGAATTCAAAAGAAGATCGGGTTTGATCAATTCCGATCTGACCATAGGGATTGATGTTTCCCGAGCGCAGGCGTTAATCGCCGGAAGGGGCCTTTGTTCGCGCGGCGTTCAGCTTATGGGTTCCGGCTTCATCGTGACCAGACTAGAAGCCGAGCATCTGGGCCTTGGCCAGCGACCGGGACTCGAACGGCATATCCGTGAATATCGCAATGGCCGCGATCTTACGTCGCGTCCGAGAGACGTGCTGGTCATCGACCTGTTCGGTCTGTCGGCGGACACTGTGCGACGGGAGTTTCCCGAGGTGTATCAGCATCTCACGGAACGCGTTCGTTATGACCTCGATAAAAGCGGCCAACCGCGAACCGACAACGAAGGCCGAAAGACGGGCCGCGAGTGGAACAATCGGCTAGCTTACAAGGATAATTGGTGGATATTCGGCGAGCCGAGAAGCGATTTCCGACCGGCACTTCAGGGATTATCGCGCTACATCGCGACGGTGGAGACGACGAAGCATCGCGTCTTCCAGTTCCTCGACGCATCCATAATGCCGGACAACATGATCGTGGCGATTGCCGATTCGGATGCGGCGATACTGGCAGTATTGTCGAGCCGGTTTCACACGAGTTGGGCTCCGGTGCTCGGTGGGTGGCTTGGATACGGCAACGATCCACGCTACTCGAAATCCCGCTGCTTCGATCCCTTCCCGTTTCCCGATCCTTCCGAAGTGCTTCGCGAAAAACTCCGTTCCGCCGGGGAGGAACTCGACACGCTGCGCAAGAAAGTGTTGGCGGAGCATCCTGATTTGACGTTGACCGGTCTCTACAATGTGCTGGAAAAGCTCAAGGCCGGCGAAACGCTCACGGATAGGGATGAAGACGTCAAGACACGCGGCCTGGTGCTGATCCTGAAAGAATTGCACGAGACAATCGACCGGCTGACAGCGGAAGCCTATGGCTGGCCGGGTGACCTTTCCGACGAGCAAATCCTGGAGAAGCTGGTGGCGCTCAACGCCGAACGGGCGAGAGAAGAAGAAGCCGGTCATGTGCGCTGGCTGAGGCCGGATTATCAGATACCGCGCTTCGCCAAGGGCGCGACCGCGAAAACCGGCGAACTCGATCTGGGTGAGGCCGTGGTTGCAATCGATAAGGGCAAGCCGGCTTTCCCGAAGGACCGCTACGAACAGCCGCTGGCGGTGGAAGCGGTTCTTACCGCGAGTGCCGGACCGATGGATGCGGGGCAAATCTCGCGCGCCTTCAAGGGCGGCGGCAAGAAAATCGAGCCGCGCGTGGCGCAGGTTCTGACGACGCTTGCCCGCTATGGGCGCGTGACGCCGCTCGCCGACGGCAGATTCGCGGCCCGCAAGGCGGCGTGATCCTAGCCATCCGCCACCGCTAAGCGGGGAGGTGTCGAGGGCGAAGCATCGAGACCGAGGGGGGAGGAAAGTCACACCCCCTCTCCGGCCCTTCGGGCCACCTCTCCCCCACTTCGTGGTGGCGAGGAAGGGAGTTTACTTCCTCGCCGCAGCCTGCGCCGCCGCCAGTCTTGCGATCGGGACGCGGAAGGGCGAGCAGGAGACGTAGTCGAGCCCGACTTTCTCGCAAAACGCGATGGACGCCGGGTCGCCGCCATGTTCGCCGCAGATGCCGAGCTTGATGCCGGGCCGGCCCAAGCGGCCCTTTTCCACGCCCAGCCGGACCAGTTCGCCGACGCCGTCGACGTCGAGCGACACAAAGGGATCCTGCTCGATCACGCCCTTCTTGCGGTAGATTTCGAGGAAAGAGGCGGCGTCGTCGCGGCTGATGCCGAAGGTCGTCTGCGTCAAATCATTGGTGCCGAAGGAGAAGAACTCGGCGGATTTGGCGATGACGTCGGCGCGGATCGCGGCGCGCGGCAGTTCGATCATGGTGCCGACGAGATAGTCGATTTTCTTGCCTTTCTCCTCCATCACCTTCCTGGCCGTCTCGTCGATCTTTGCCTTGACGAAATCGAGTTCCTTGACCATGCCGACCAGCGGCACCATCACTTCCGGCACCACCGGCTTGCCAGTCTTCCCGGCCGCCTCGACCGCGGCCTCGAAGATGGCGCGCGCCTGCATCTCGGCGATTTCGGGATAGGAGACCGCGAGGCGACAGCCGCGGTTGCCCAGCATCGGGTTGAATTCGTGCAGTTCCTCGGTGCGATGCCGCAGCTTGTCGGAGGGCACGCCCATGGCCTTTGCCACCTCGGCGATCTCTTCCTCGGTCTTGGGCAGGAATTCGTGCAAAGGCGGGTCGAGCAGGCGGATCGTGACCGGCAAACCCGCCATGATCTCGAACAGTTCGCCGAAATCGGAGCGCTGCATCGGCAGAAGCTTGGCGAGCGCCGACCGCCTGCCCTCCTCCGTATCAGCCAAAATCATCTCGCGCATGGCGACGATGCGCTCGCCGTCGAAAAACATGTGCTCCGTGCGGCAAAGGCCGATGCCTTCCGCGCCGAAGGAACGCGCCGTGCGCGCGTCGGCAGGTGTCTCGGCATTGGTCCTGACCTTCATGCGGCGGATGGCGTCAGCCCATTCCATGATCGAGGCGAAATCGCCGGAAAGCTCCGGCTGGCGCATCGGCACGGCGCCTTTCAGCACCTGTCCGTTGCCGCCGTCGATGGTGATGACATCGCCTTGCCTGAGCGTCTTGCCGGCGGCTGATATCGTGCCCGCCTTGTAATCCACCCTGAGCGAGCCGGCGCCCGAGACGCAGGGCTTGCCCATGCCGCGCGCGACCACCGCCGCATGGCTGGTCATGCCGCCGCGCGTCGTCAAAATGCCTTCCGCCGCATGCATGCCGTGAATGTCCTCGGGGCTGGTCTCGATGCGCACGAGGATGACCCTGCGGCCCTTGGCGCGGGCGTCCTCGGCGGCGTCGGAGGAGAAGACGATCTCGCCGGTCGCGGCCCCCGGAGAAGCCGGCAGGCCGACGGCGACGACGTCGCGCCTGGCCGAAGGATCGATGGTCGGGTGCAGAAGCTGGTCGAGCGAGGCCGGTTCGATGCGCAGCACCGCTTCTTCCTTGCCGATCAGCCCTTCCGCCGCCATGTCGACGGCGACCTTCATGGCGGCGCTGGCGGTGCGCTTACCGTTGCGGGTCTGGAGCATCCAAAGCTTGCCCTGCTCGATGGTGAATTCGAGATCCTGCATGTCGCGGTAATGGCTTTCGAGCTTCCGGCAAATCTCGACGAAGCCCTGATAGGCCTCGGGCATGAGCTTTTCGAGCGACGGCTTGTCCGATCCGGCGGCGATGCGCGCGGCCTCGGTGATGTTCTGCGGCGTGCGGATGCCGGCGACCACGTCCTCGCCCTGGGCGTTGACGAGGAATTCGCCGTAAAGCGCCTTTTCGCCGGTGGAAGGATTGCGCGTGAAGGCAACGCCGGTGGCCGATGTGTTGCCCATATTGCCGAAAACCATGGCCTGGACATTGACCGCCGTGCCCCAGCTTTCGGGGATGTCGTGCAGGCGGCGATAGGTGATGGCGCGCTGGTTCATCCAGCTCGAAAAGACGGCGCCGATTGCGCCCCACAACTGCTCCTTGGGCTCTTGCGGAAAGGGCTTTCCAAGCTCCTCGTCGATGCGCTCCTTGTAGAGGCCGATGATCCGCTTCCACTCGGCGGCGGAAAGTTCGGTGTCGAGTTCGTGGCCGAGCCTTGCCTTCTCGTTTTCGAGGATTTCCTCGAAGAGTTCGTGATCCAGCCCCAGGACAACGTTGGAATACATCTGGATGAAACGGCGGTAGCTGTCATAGGCGAAGCGCGCATCGCCCGATTCCCGCGCCAGAGCTTCCACCGTCTCGTCGTTCAGGCCGAGATTGAGCACCGTATCCATCATGCCCGGCATGGAGGCGCGGGCGCCGGAACGGACGGAGACCAGAAGCAGGTTTTCGCTGTCGCCGAAACGGCGTTTGGCGATGCGGGAAATATGGTCCAGCGCCTTCTCCACCTCGGCGGAAAGCTCGGCGGGGTATTTTTGGCCATTCTGGAAATACCAGTTGCAAGCCTCCGTGGTGATGGTGAAGCCGGGCGGCACCGGCAAGCCCAGGCTGCACATCTCGGCGAGGTTCGCCCCCTTACCGCCGAGCAGGTTCCTGTCTCCGGCGCGCCCTTCGGCCTTGCCGTCGCCGAAGGTGTAGACCCATTTGGTCATGCGTTCCTCTCCCGGGATTTTTCCTATCGCGGTCAGATACCCCAATCCAGCTGTGCGATAGGGGTAGGCCTTGTCAAACGCAAGAAGAGGGCAGGATGGTTCCCTCCATCCAATCGATTTTAATATCCTTGAAACGTTCAGCCTTGCGATTTTCGTTCCAGCACCATAGAACATATAGAGAACATTTTGAGGATTGAGCGATGAAGCAGGACGGAAAACTCGACTATCTGGAATTGCCGGCGACCGGCGGCAGCCTCGACAGCACGAAAGCCTTTTATAGCCGCGTTTTCGGCTGGACCTTCATCGATTACGGCCCGACCTATGCCGCCTTCGACCAGGGGATCGAGGGTGGATTCCAGGCCGACCGGAACGAGGCGTCGGAAAAGCCCCTGCCCGTCCTCTATTCGGAAAATCTGGAGGCAAGCCTGGAAGCGGTTATCGCCGGCGGCGGCACGGTCGTCAGGCCGATCTTTGCCTTTCCGGGCGGCCGCCGCTTCCACTTCACCGATCCGGCGGGGAACGAGTTGGCGGTCTGGGGGACGTGAGAGGCGGTAGGCGTATGAAGAGAGCGGAGAAGCATGCGCGGTCCTCGTCAAAGCAGAACCGTTCGGGCGCGGTCCTTGCGGAAGGTCGACAACGACGCCGAGCATCTTTTATGGCGCGAGCTTAGGGATCGGCGGCTGAACGGATATAAATTCGTCCGGCAATTTCCTATTGGTCCTTATTTTTCTGACTTCGCGTGTAGGGAAAGACGGCTCGTCGTGGAAGTGGATGGCAGTCAGCACGCGGAAAGCCGTCTGGATGAAATCCGAAACCGGTTCATGATGGCCAACGGATGGTCCGTTCTTCGATTTTGGAATGTTGACGTCTTGAAAGAGAGGACAGCGGTTCTCGATACTATTTTAGCTGTCTTTGAAGGGAGATTAATCGAGCAGGTCATCGCACCGGATCTGAAGTTCTTCCCCGCGGAATCCCTTCGCCAGCACGGCCCCTCATCCGCCTGCCGGCACCTTCTCCCCGCGAGCGGGGAGAAGACCCCCTTCATGAGCGTCGATACGTTTTGGGGGACACACGGAGCGCTCAGATTAAGGCAGAGCGCCGCGGAACGTCCCCTTCTCCCCGCCTGTGGGGAGAAGGTGCCGGCAGGCGGATGAGGGGCAAATGTCCTCTCAGCATAACCGCGCCGACCTCAGCTCGCTTCGCGCATCGCTTCCGCCGTCTGGAGATCGACGGAGACGAGTTGGCTGACGCCTTGCTCTCCCATGGTGACGCCAAAGAGGCGGTCCATGCGCGCCATGGTGATCGGATTGTGCGTGATGATGACGAAACGGGTTTCGGTCGTCTTCGCCATTTCCTCCATCAGATTGCAATAGCGTTCGACATTGTGGTCGTCGAGCGGGGCGTCCACCTCGTCGAGAACGCAGATCGGCGCCGGGTTGGTGAGGAAGACGGCGAAGATCAGCGCCATCGCTGTCAAAGCCTGCTCGCCGCCGGAAAGGAGCATCATGGTCTGCGGCTTCTTGCCGGGCGGTCGCGCGAGGATTTCAAGGCCCGCCTCCAGAGGATCCTCGGATTCGATCAGCTGCAATTCCGCCGTCCCGCCGCCGAAAAGATGCGTGAACAGGCGCTGGAAATGGCCGTTGACGACATCAAAGGCAGAAAGCAGCCTTTCGCGGCCCTCGCGGTTCAAATTCTGGATCGCCTGGCGCAGCTTGCGGATCGCCTCGATGATGTCCTCGCGCTCCGAGACGATCGTTTCGAGGCGGTCGGAGAGTTCCTTCTGCTCCTCCTCGGCGCGCAGGTTCACCGCACCCAGCCGCTCCCGCTCGATCCTGAGCTTCTCCACCCGCCTTTCGATATCGCCCATATCGGGCAACGGATCGTCAGGCCCGAGACCGGTATGGCGGATGACGAGATGTGGCGGGGTGTTCAGCGTTTCCTGGATGCGCGCCTCGGCCTCGCGGCGGCGCTCGTCGGCCGCCATCAGCCGCTCCTCGGCGCGGGCGCGGGCCTCGCGCGATTCGGCGAGCGCCTGGATCGACGAGGTCGCGGATTTGTCGAGTTCGGCCTGCTTGTTCTCGGCTTCCTGCAAGCGGTCGGCCGCCGCCTTGCGCGCCGTTTCGGCTTGCTGCACTTCGGACAGCAGCCGGCGCCTGCGCTGATCGATCTCGTCGGGCGTATCCGCAAGTTTCTCCCGCTCCGCCACCGCCTCGGCGCGGCGTTCGGTGAGCGAGACGATCTGGCGGTCGGCATTTTCGGCGCGCGACAACCAGTTCGCCCGTTCGCCGGCAATCGCGGAAAGCCGGCGCTGGCGCATCTCGGTCTCGCGCTTCAGCCCGTCATGCGCCGCCCTTGCCTCCGCAAGTTCCGCTCTTTCGCCCGCAACAAGCGTGGTCATGCTTTCGATTTTCGATTGCAACGCCGTCAAATCGGGGCATTCGGCCAATGCCCTTTCAGCTTCGGCCAGCGCGCCCGCCGCTTCCTCGCGGCTCTCCGCGATCCTGACGCGCGATTCCTCCAGCGCCCCGCGGCGCGCCGAGAGCGAACCGGCGGCCTTTTCCGCCTCGGCCAGCGCGTTGCGGGCAAGGCCGAGCAGCCTTTGCGCCTCGCGCCAATCCTCGCGCGCCTGCCGCTCGGCGGCGGTCGCCTCGCGGACCGCTGCTTCGGCCGCGGCAAGCGTCTCTTCGGCGGCGCGCACCTTTCTGGTCGCCTCGATCGCCTCGCCGTCGAGTTCCGCCAGCCTGTTCTTCTGCGCCAGCCTCAGCGCCGCCGGCGTCGGCGCATCGGCGCTCGCCGTGTAGCCGTCCCACCGCCACAGCGCCCCGTCGCGGCTGACGAGGCGTTGACCGGGTTTCAAGAGCGGTTGGAGCCTTGCGCCATCCGCCTTTTCCACGATGCCGACCTGCGCCAGACGACGGGCAAGCTGGGCCGGCGCCTGCACCTTGTCTTTCAACGGCAGAGCCCCGTCGGGCAGCGCGGGATCGCCGACATCGAAAATCGCTTCGCCCCAATGGACCGGCGCGCTTCTTTCGAGCGGCGCATCGAGGTCCTCGCCCAAGGCCGCGCCGAGCGCCGTCTCAAAGCCACGCTCAACCTTCACCTGCTCCAGCACCGCCGGGAAAAGGTCGCCCGAACCGGCGTTCAGCATTTTCGAGAGAGTCCGCGCCTCGGTCTCGATGCGGCTCAGTTCGGCCCGCAATTCCTGTAGGGGCGGCCGGCATTCCGACTCGCGCCGCCGCGCCGCCTCGACCGCCTTTTCCCCGGTCAGCGCCGCCTGTTCCGCCAGGGCGGCCGCCGCCTCTGTCGCTTCCAATTGCCGGCGCTTTTCCGCCGGATCGGCGAGTCCGGCGATCTTCTGTGCGATCTCAGCCGCTTCCCTGTCGATCTCCGCCAATTGCCGGTCGAGCCGGTCGCGGCGCTCCGCCGTCTCGCGCAGCGTGCGTTCGATCTGGTGGCGGGAGGCGGCGGCCTCGGCACGCTCGGCGGTCAGGGTCGAAAGCCGCGCCTCGCTTTCGGCGAGTTTCGCGGCGGCCTTGTCGAGCGCCGACCGCAATTCCGTCTCGCGCGTGCCGACGGCGCCCTCTTCCGTCTTGAGGCTCTGTTCCTCCGCCGCAAGTTTTTCAAGGATGTCGCTATTATCGCTCAGCAATTGCCGCTCGCGGGCAATGTCGGCGTCGAATTGCGCGACGCGCTTTTCAAGCTCGCTCTGCCTGGCGCGGGTGCGCTCCGCTTCCTCCTCCATCTGCGTGCGCGCGATGGTCAGTCGCTGCAGCGCGGCGGCCGCCTTGGCTTCCTCCTCGCGCAAGCCCGGCAAATGATGAGCGCCGACAGCCTGTACCTTCGCGGCTTCCATCTGCTGGGCGGCGCGCTCGGCGACGAGCTTCGTCGCTGTGGAAAGCGCGCTTTGCGCCTCCGCTTCCTGCTCCTTCGCCAGCGACCAGCGCAGATGCAGGAGCGTCGCTTCCGCTTTCCTGATATCGGCGGAAAGGTTCTTGAAGCGCGACGCCTGCCGCGCCTGCCGCTTCAGATTCTCGATCTGGCTTTCCAGTTCGCCGACCACATCGTCGAGCCGCTCAAGGTTCTGCTCGGCGGCGCGCAGGCGAATCTCGGCCTCGTGGCGGCGCGTGTGCAGGCCGGAGATGCCGGCCGCTTCCTCCAGAAGCGCGCGGCGGGCCTGCGGCTTGGCCTGGATCAGTTCGCCAATGCGCCCCTGCCCCACCATGGAGGGCGAGCGGGCGCCGGTCGACTGGTCGGCGAAGAGAAGCTGGACGTCCTTGGCGCGCGCCTCGCGGCCATTGATGCGATAGACCGAGCCCGCCTCTCGCTCGATCCGGCGCAGAACCTGCAATTCGTCGCTGTCGTTGAAGGCAGCGGGCGCGGTACGGTCGCTGTTGTCCAGAAAGAGCGCCACCTCGGCGGTGTTGCGCGCCGGGCGTGTCGAGGAGCCGGAGAAGATGACGTCGTCCATGCCCGAGGCGCGCATGTTCTTGTACGAGCTTTCGCCCATCACCCAGCGCAGCGCCTCGACGAGGTTCGACTTGCCGCAGCCGTTCGGCCCGACGACGCCTGTCAGCCCGCGTTCGATAACGAATTCGGAAGGCTCGACGAAGGATTTGAAGCCGAGCAGGCGCAACCGCGAGAACTTCATCGGCGCCGCCTCACGGCGTGCGCCGGTTCGTTCCCCAGCCGCTTATCAGACAAGCGGGTCGATGATCGCCGACATCTCGTCAATCGACATGGCTCCTGGATATTTCTTCCCGTTGATGAAGAAGGTCGGCGTCGCATCGACGCCGAAATCCTTTTCCGCACGGTTCTTCACCGATCTGATCTGGTCCAGCAGCTTCTGGTCCGTCAAGCAGGCGGTGAAGGACTCCTGTGTAAAACCGGCAAGCTTCGACAGTTGAAGCAGCGCCGCCTTCGCATCGTTCGCGGCGGCCCAATTGTCCTGCTGGTGGAACAGGAGATCGACCATGGCGAAATATTTGTCCTTCGAGCACCTGGCCAGCATGAAGCCCGCCTCGGCGCGCGGATCGAAGGGGAATTCGCGCAGGATGTAATAGACCTTGCCTGTGTCGATATATTTCTTCTTGAAGGCCGGGAAGGTGACGATATCGAACTCTGCGCAATGCGGACAGGTCATCGAGGCATATTCGACGACCGTGACAGGGGCGCTCGATTTGCCCATCGACATGTCGGGCAGCGCTTCCGGCGCCATCAGTTTCTTGACATCGACCGATCCCTCGGGCTTCGGCGCCTCGACAGCCGGCTTGGAGGCTTTCTGGTCCTCGGCATGGGAGCGATCGGCAACCGACAGCAGCGCGCCGGCCACCGGCAGACCGACCAGGGCTGCGAGAAGATGTCTGCGGTCGAGTAAACGGGTCATGCGAATCACCTGTCGGTTGTCTGAGATTTGATACTGCTGGCGAACAAAAGGCGAGAGTCCGTGCGAATTAAGGCATGAACCATGTCAGTCCAAGATGGAAAACCGGACAGAGCGTTCACGAAAACGCGATGCAGCGCCAAAAATTATTTCTTCTTCAACGCCATGATCGTCTTTCCGAGGTTTGCAAGAGAAATCCGCAAGTCGTCGTCTTCGATCTTTTCGACAGTTCCGGATATCCGGGTTTCCTCGTTCGGCGATAATTGGCGCGGAACCGGCCTCTTCTTCGCGGCGCCAGTGCTGACTGGCTTCTGGACGATCTTGATCCTGCCGATCGCGGCAAAGCCGAGAAAGGCGTTGATGCGCTGGATGATCTCTCCCGTTTCGTGCTGCACGCGAAGCGCCGTCATGCCCTCGCAGGCGATCACCAGCGTCGCCGGCGCGAACGGATCGTCTTCATGCAGTCTTCGCGGCCAGAGAATGCGTTCCGGCCGAGTCGAAGCCGCCAGCCTCTCGCCGGCGATCTCCTCCCAGGACTGAACAAGGCCGACCGAAATGCCTGTGCGGCGGCGCAGCACCGGATCGAGGATTTCCGACGCCACGTCGCTCAGGGGTTGGGCATAGGTTGTTTGCTTCTTTGCTGCCATCGTCCTACATCCGCCCGGCGTTTATCGATCAGCGAGAGATATGCGTCACAGAATGGCATCGGAGCAACCATCCATCAACGGACAAGGCAGCGGCGACATCCCCGCCGCGCTGCTTTCCTGGTACGACGGCCACCACCGCGACCTGCCCTGGCGGACACCGCCTGCGGCGCTCCGCGCCGGAAAGCGGCCGGACCCTTACCATGTCTGGCTCTCCGAAATCATGCTGCAGCAGACGACCGTGGAGGCGGTAAAACCCTATTTCCGCAGATTCACCACGCTCTGGCCGACGGTAGAGGCGCTGGCGAGCGCCGATCCGGATGACATCATGAAGGCCTGGGCCGGGCTCGGCTATTATTCCCGCGCGCGCAATCTCAGGAAATGCGCCGAAGAGGTCGTTTCGAAACATGGCGGGCTCCTCCCACAGAACGAAGATGCTTTGAAGGCTCTTCCGGGCATTGGCGACTATACGGCGGCAGCGGTCGCGGCGATCGCCTTCGATCGGCCGGCGGCAGTGGTGGACGGCAATGTCGAGCGCGTCGTCGCGCGGCTGACGGCGCTGGAACGGCCCGTGCGCGAGGCGAAGCCGGAGATCAAGAGTTTCGTCCGACGCATCACGCCTGAGGATCGGCCGGGCGATTTCGCGCAGGCGATGATGGACCTCGGCGCGACGATTTGCACGCCGCGCAATCCCGCCTGCTTCCTCTGCCCGCTTTCCGGCACCTGCATCGCCCTCGAACGCGGCGAGGTGGAACGTTTCCCGCTGAAATCGGTGAAACCCGGCAAGCCCAGGCGGCGGGGCTCCGCCTTCGTCGCCATCCGTGGCGACGGCGCCATCCTGTTGCGCAAGCGGCACGAGACCGGCCTTCTGGGCGGCATGAGCGAGGTCCCGACGACGGCATGGACCGCAAGGGTCGATGGAGCAACGGGTTCCGGCGCAGCGCCGTTTGCCGCCGAGTGGCAGCCGGCCGGCAGCATCCGCCACGTCTTCACCCATTTCGAACTCGACCTGTCCGTTTACCGGGCTGAAGTCATAGAGTTTGTGCCGCCCGACGGCTGCTGGTGGTCCGCATCGATCCATGAAGAGGCCTTGCCGACCGTCATGAAAAAGGCCATCGAGGCGGCCATTCCCGGAATCATGAAGAAGCGCAGATAAGATGACCGAAATCCGCCATATCGTCTTCGACATCGGCAAGGTGCTGGTGCACTATGATCCGGAAATCCCGTTCCGCCGCTTCATTCCCGATGCCGCGGAACGGCGCTGGTTCTTCGAGAATGTCTGCACACATGACTGGAATGTCGAGCAGGATCGTGGCCGCCGATGGGCGGATGCCGAGGCTCTTCTGATCGCCAATTTTCCGCATCATGCAGAGAATATCCGCAACTTCCGCCTCCACTGGCACGAGATGGTCCCGCACCCTTATGAGGACAGCGTCGCCATTCTTGAAGGGTTGATCGACAAGGGCCACGACGTCACCATGCTGACCAATTTCGCCTCGGACACTTTTGCCGAGGCACGGGAGCGGTTCCGGTTTCTGCAGCGGCCGCGTGGCGTCACCGTCTCGGGCGATGTCGGACTGATAAAACCTGACCGCGCCATTTACCAGCATCACGCCAGGAGCTTCGGTCTCGATCCGTCGGCGACGCTTTTCATCGATGACAGCAAGACCAATGTCGAAGGCGCCCGCGCCGCCGGCTGGCAATCGCTGCATTTCATCGATGCCGCGACGCTGAAATCCGATCTGGCGCACTACGGGTTTCCGCTCTGAGTGGCTGGGGTTTGATTCGATTAAGTGGCATCGCCCCGTGAATGCGGCGAAGCTGGAGCGCGGCAATCCTCCCCCCTCCGTCGAGGGCTTCGCCCTCGCCACCTCCCCCCGCTTCGCGGGTGGCGGATAGAACCAGCGCCTATCCGTCACCCCGAGGTGGAGGGGCTACAGCACGGGCGCGCGGGTCAGGCGCCGGCGGTTTCCATCCTGGACCGTGCGGCGGCGCGCAAATCGTCGATTGGCTTCAGTTCGCCCGCCTCCTCATAATGCCAGAAGGTCCAGCCATTGCAGGCATCGAGTCCCTGGACGCGCGCGCCGAGGCGATGGATCGAGCCGATCTCGTTGCCCGCCGCTAATGTCCCGTCCGCGCGAACCGAGGCGACGAAGCGCTTGCGCGCATCCGTCAGCATGGTTCCCGGCCGGACGAGACCTGCATCGAGCAAGCTGGCGAAGGCGACCCTCGGTTCGGCGCGCTTTCCCGTCATCGGCGAGAGATCGCCCGCGGGCAGCGGCTCCACGGCAGCGATCCGCGCCGAGGCGGCGTCGATATAGGCCTGTTCGCGCTCGACGCCGACGAAATGCCGGCCGAGACGCTTGGCGACCGCTCCCGTCGTGCCGGAGCCGAAAAACGGGTCGAGCACGACATCGCCGGGTTTGGTGGACGCCATCATGACACGCGCCAGGAGCGCTTCCGGCTTCTGCGTCGGGTGCACCTTGGCGCCCTTTTCATCCTTCAGCCGCTCCGCCCCGGTGCAGATCGGGAAGAGCCAGTCCGACCGCATCTGGAGATCGTCGTTCGACGCCTTCAGCGCCTCGTAATTGAACGTATAACCCTTCCCTTTCTGGTCGCGCGACGCCCAGATCAGCGTCTCGTGCGCGTTCTGGAAACGGCGGCCACGGAAATTCGGCATCGGGTTGGTCTTGCGCCAGACGATGTCGTTCAGGATCCAGAAGCCGAGATCCTGCATGATCGCGCCGACGCGGAAGATATTGTGATAGGAGCCGATGACCCAGATCGTGCCCGTCGGCTTCAAGACGCGGCGAGCGGCGAGCAGCCATGCCCGCGTGAAGGCGTCATAGGCGGCAAAACTCTCGAACTGGTCCCAATGGTCATCGACGGCATCGACGCGCGACTGGTCCGGGCGGTGGAGCTCCCCCTCGAGCTGCAGATTATAGGGTGGGTCGGCAAAGACGATATCGACCGATTTTTCGGGAAGCTTCTCAAGCGCCGCGACGCAATCCCCCTTGAGGATTGTATCCAGCCATTGCTCGTTTTCGGAGGGAGCGGGAATTTCGGCCGCAAGACGCAATACTGACATGACAACCCATCTAAACACACGACGATTTACCGGCCGTTATGGTTACTGCGTTGCGTAAAGATTTAATGAAACGCCGCCGTTTGGCCGCATCCCGCAGGTAATTCCTTCCACCGGCGAATGATCCGTGCGAGCTGATTGTCCCAGCCGCAATTGCCATTGTGCTTCGGAATGCCTAAATCGTCCGCGACTATCAGGATTCATGAATGACCGTTCCCAATCTCGTTATCTTCGACTGCGACGGCGTGCTCGTCGATTCCGAAATCATCGCGGCGCGCGTGGAGGCGCAGCTTCTCACCGCTTCCGGCTACGAGATAACGCCCGAGGAGATCGCCGAGCGCTTCGCGGGCCTGACATTCACCGACATGCTGCTCAGGGTGGAGGCCGAATCGCGTATCCCCTTCCAGGCTTCCCTTATTGGCGAAAGCGAAGCGCTGGTCGATCGCCGCCTGGCGTCCGAGGTCCGGCCGGTGGATGGCGCCCGGCAAGCCGTGCTGTCCGTCGGTCCGAACCGCGCCATCTGCTCGAACTCGACGCAGGAACGCCTCGATCTGATGCTCACGCGCACAGGGCTGAAGCCGCTGTTCGAAGGCAGAATCTTTTCCGCTTCCGATACGCCTTTCAAGAGGCCGAAGCCGGCGCCTGACGTCTTCCTCTATGCCGCCGAGAAACTCGATTCCGATCCGAGGCAGACATTCGTCATCGAGGATTCGGTCCACGGCATCACCGCCGCCAAGGCGGCGGGAATGCGCGTCATCGGCTTCACCGGAGCCTCGCACACCTATCCCGGCCATGCCGACAGGCTGACCGAGGCCGGCGCGGAAACGGTCATCAGGCGCTGGTCCGACCTCATGCCGGTGCTGGCGGCGCTGTCGGAATGGGCCGACGTGGATTGAACGCAAGATTTGCCGTTATTTCCGAGGCTTGACCCTGCGCCGTTGCAGTGCGTCCTTCGAGGCCCGCTTCGCGGGCGCCTCAGGATGAGGACCGACAGTGCTGACTCCCTCATCCTGAGGTGCGGAGCGAAGCGGAGCCTCGAAGGACGCATCCGAGGCGCGATCGACTCCTATTTCTTTTTCTTCTTTTTGGCGGCGGCCTTTTCCGGCCCGGGGTCGAAGCCGATATAGACGAGCGTGTCATGCGATTTCGGCGCTGCGAACGACACATTGTCATTGGTGTAGATGAACTGGGTGGCGGCCGCGGTGCTCTTTATGTCAACCGGGTAATGCGCCAGGTTCGAATAGAGCACCTGGTCTCCGCGCAAGACGGCCACGCGGATCGGCATGTTGATGGTGCCAGCCTTGCCCTGCGGTCCTGTAACAACCTTGCCGGCGGCGCCGATCGTCATCATCATCGTCCCATTCACAGTCTTACAACTGCGCGTCACCTGCGAGATCGATGCCTGGTAAACAACATTGTTGGAGTTGTCGCCATTATCGCTGGTCTGCCCGCTCGTGTCGGTTTCGTCTTCCGACGGCTTCTTTTTCTTTGCACCCTTGGCATAGACGTCATAGAACGCCGTTCCCGAGCGCAGATTGACGGAAGGGCAATATGCCGCAAGGTTATCCGCGGCGGGCGGTGGAGGAGCTTGCACGGCGCCCGCATCCGCCGCTTTCTTGGCGGAGTCCGACTGACAGGCAGAGATCGCAAAGGTCACACCGATCAGCAGAGCACCGACGGCAAACTTATTGTTCCTTAATAGCATCAACTGGACTTCCCTCTCGCAAAGCCGCTGTTCTATACCAATCCAGCAGTCGAAATGCGACCGAGGGAATGCGGTTTTTCCAAGACAGGTTCATGTCTTCCCACAGGATGACCCACTGAACGGATTGCCATGCGTTATGTAAGCACTCGGGGCGAAGCGCCCGTTCTCGGTTTCTGCGACGCGTTGCTGGCGGGACTCGCCCGCGACGGCGGCCTCTATGTTCCGCTGGAATGGCCGCGCTTCTCGCCCGACGAGATGCGCCGCATGCGTGCGCTGTCCTATCCGGAACTCGCCGTCAGGCTGCTCTCTCCGTTCGTCGGCGACGAGATCGAACCGAAGATCTTCCGCCAGATCGTCGCCGAGGCCTATTCCACTTTTTCGCACGAGGCCGTCTGTCCGATCGTGCAGACAGGCCCGAACGAATTCATCCTCGAACTTTTCCATGGGCCCACGCTCGCCTTCAAGGACGTGGCGATGCAGCTTCTCGCCAGGCTGATGGACCACGTGCTGGCCAAGCGCGGCCAGCGCGCCACGATCGCCGGCGCGACTTCGGGCGATACCGGCGGGGCGGCGATCGATGCTTTCGCCGGCCGCGACAGGGTGGATATCTTTATCCTGTTTCCACAAGGCCGCGTGTCACCGGTGCAACAGCGTCAGATGACTACAAGCCCCGCAGCCAATGTCCACGCTCTCGCGGTCGAAGGCACGTTCGACGATTGCCAGGCGCTGGTGAAGGACATGTTCAATGACCATGCCTTCCGCGACAGGACGGCGCTTTCCGGCGTCAACTCCATCAACTGGGCCCGCATCATGGCCCAGATCGTCTATTATTTTTACTCCGCCCTTTCGCTCGGCGCGCCCGACAGGCCCGTTTCCTTCACCGTCCCGACCGGCAATTTCGGCGACATCTTCGCCGCCTATGCGGCCAAGCGCATGGGTCTGCCGATCGAACGGCTGGTGATCGCGACCAACGAGAACGACATCCTCGTCAGGACGCTCGAAACCGGACGCTACGAGACAAGGCGCGTCGTCGCCACGACCTCACCGTCGATGGATATCCAGATCTCGTCCAATTTCGAGCGACTGCTGTTCGAGGAAAGCGGGCGCGAAGCGGAGAGCATCCGCACCGAGATGGAAAGCCTGAAACAGTCCGGCGCCTTCATGCTGAGCGATACGCAGCTCGACCGCATTCGCGACAGTTTCGATGCCGGCAGCTCGACCGAGAAGGCGACCGCGGAGACGATCCGCTCGGTCATGGAAAAGAGCGGCTATCTGCTCGATCCGCATAGCGCAACGGCTCTCGCCGTGGCACGGCAGCGGCCCCGGTCGGACGCGCCGATGGTCGTGCTCGCGACGGCCCATCCGGTCAAATTTCCCGCCGCCGTGGAGGCTGCCTGCGGGGTCGCGCCGGGCTTGCCCGCGAGGCTGGCCGATCTGATGCGGCGGGAAGAGCGGTTTACAGCGCTTCCATCGGACATCAAAATGGTGGAAGATCATATTCTCCGTCATTCAAGGGCGGCGCGTTAGCCGGCGAAAATACGGCATGAGTTGCAGGGAGAAGTACCTATATGAGTGTTGAGGTGAGCCGTCTCGCGAACGGCCTGACGATTGCAACGGATACTCTCCCCCATGTCGATACCGTCGCCCTCGGGGTCTGGGTCAAGTCGGGTTCCCGCAACGAGTATGACAACGAGCACGGCATCGCCCACCTACTCGAGCATATGGCGTTCAAAGGCACAGGCAAACGCAGCGCCTGGACGATCGCGTCGGAGATCGAGGATGTCGGCGGCGAGATCAACGCGGCGACGAGCGTCGAAACGACATCGTTCTATGCCCGCGTCCTGTCGGAGGACGTGCCGCTGGCGGTCGACATCCTTGCCGACATCCTGACCGACTCCAAATTCGATCCGTCCGAACTCGAGCGCGAGCAGCATGTCATCCTGCAGGAGATCGGCGCCGCGCACGACACGCCGGACGATATCGTTTTCGACCGCTTCACCGAAACGGCGTTCCGTCACCAGACGATCGGCCGCTCGATCCTCGGCACGCCCGAGACGGTCCAGTCCTTCACCTCGACCCAGCTTCATGCGTTCATGGAAAGGCAGTACGGCGCCGATCGCATGGTCGTCGTCGCGGCGGGAAAGGTGAATCACGACGATTTCGTGCGCGAAGTCGAAGCAAAGCTCGGCGGCTTTCGCGCCAAGGCGGAAAGCCCCACGCCACAATACGCCCATTATGTCGGCGGCGACTTCCGCGAGAACCGCGAACTCATGGATGCGCAGTTCATCCTTGGTTTCGAGGGACGCGCCTACCATGTGCGCGATTTCTATACGTCCCAGCTGCTTTCCATGATCCTCGGCGGCGGCATGTCGTCGCGGCTTTTCCAGGAGGTGAGGGAAAAACGCGGCCTTTGCTACTCCGTCTATGCCTTTCACTGGGGTTTCTCCGACACGGGCATCTTCGGCATCCATGCCGCGACCGGCAGGCAGGACATCGGCCGGCTCGTCCCCGTCATCCTCGACGAATTGCAGAAGGCCGCCGACAAGATCCTTCCGGAGGAATTGAACCGGGCCCGCGCCCAGTACCGCGCAGGCCTCATCATGTCGCAGGAGAGTTCCGCGAGCCGCGCTTCACAGGCCGCGCGGCAGTTGATGCTTTACGGCCGGCCGATCAGCGTCGACGAACTGCTCGACCGGCTTTCAGCGATCACGACCGAGCGGCTGCGCGATCTGGCGGGACGGCTCTTCTACACCAAACCCACCGTTACCGCGATCGGCCCTGTCGGCTCGCTCGCGCCCTTCGAAACGATCAGCGACATGATGTCCGGAACGGGGCACTCGGCAAGGCGAATTGCCGTCTAGGGCGTTTCATGGCTAGAGAAGGAAGGCTCTGAGATGACCCGCCTGGGGTCTGCACCGATGCTGGCGCTGCCCTTCTTCCGACGTGAGACACCGGAACTCAAAGGCGCCCGCGTGACGCTGCGACTTCCAGAACCAGGCGACTTCCACGAATGGTCGGCGCTCCGGCAGGCAAGCCGCGGCTTTCTCGAACCCTGGGAACCGCGCTGGTCCCCCGATGAGTTCGAGCGGCATGCCTGGCGGCAGCGCATCCAGCGCTATCGCGAGGATTTCGCGCGCGGCCACGCGATCGCATTCTTCATCGTCGAGAATTCCAGCCGCAAGCTTGCCGGCGGGATTACCGTTGGAAACATTCGCCGCGGCGTGGCGCAGTCGGCACAGATCGGCTATTGGGTGGGAGAACGTTTCGCGGGGAAAGGGTTCATGGTCGATGCTGTAAGGCTGGTTCTGCCATACGCCTTCAACGTGCTGCGTTTGCACCGCATCGAGGCTGCCTGCATCCCCGGAAACACGCGGTCCATCCGCGTACTTGAAAAAGCCGGATTCACGCGCGAAGGGCTGCTTCGATCCTACCTCAAGATCAATGGCAGCTGGCAGGATCACTATCTTTTTTCGCTTGTCGAGGGTGATCGCCGCGGCGAGCCCGCCTGAAGGGAAGGCCGACGGCCAGTGAAAAAATTCCAATTTCCACGCCTGGCAGCACTTCTTCTCGCACTTCTTGCTTTTTTCAGCGTCACATTGCCGGCCCTAGCGATCGAGCCGATCAAGATATCGCGCGATGATGTCGCCCTCGACCTGTCCAAAGCCGTCCAGATCTACCGGAACAAGGGAAACAATTTCCAGGTTTCGACGGCTCCCGGCGTGGATGGCATCGTCCGCCGCATCGAGGTGGAGGCGAAGGGACCCAAATCGAGCGGCGACTGGGCCGTTTTCGCACTGGCGAACACGACCGATCAACAGCTCGACAGACTGATCGTCGCACCGCATTTTCGCCTCGTCGGGTCCGGCATCATCTGGCCCGACCTCGGCTCCAACCGGATTACCGCCATTACGCCCAGCGAAGGCTTCGCGCTCGATCGTCAGGCCTCCCCCGACGCCGATGTCTTTCTGGTGACGCTCAACCCGAATTCCGTCGTCACCTTCGTCGCCGAACTCGCCTCGCCCAAATTGCCGCAAATCTATCTTTGGGAACCCGGCGCCTACAAGGACACGGTCAACTCCTATACGCTCTATCACGGCATCGTCATCGGCATCGCAGGCCTGCTCGCGCTCTTCCTGACCATCCTTTTCGTCGTCAAGGGGACATCCCTCTTCCCGGCGACGGCGGCGCTCGCATGGGCCGTTCTCTTTTATATCTGCATCGACTTCGGCTTCCTCTCGAAGATCATCGCCATTTCTCCCGGCAGCGAGCAGATCTGGCGAGCGGGTTCGGAGGTGGCGCTCGCCGGCACGCTTCTCGTCTTCCTCTTCGCCTATCTCAATCTCAACCGGTGGCATGGCCATTTCAGTTATGGCGTCTTCGCCTGGATCGTCGGACTGGCGGCAATCGCCGGAATTTCAGTCTATGACCCGGCGATCGCCGCGGGCCTTGCCCGCATCTCTCTGGCGGCGACCGCCGTCCTCGGAATCGGCCTGATCGGCTTCTTCAGCTTCCGGGCCTACGACCGCGCCATCATGCTTATACCAAGCTGGCTGATGGTACTGGTCTGGCTCGTCGGCACCTGGATGACGGTCGAGGGAAAACTCAACAACGACATCGTCCAATCCGCGCTCGACGGCGGGCTTATCCTGATCGTGCTCCTGATCGGCTTTACGGTGATGCAGCACGCGCTTGCCGGAGGCGGCGTCCATCAGGGCCTTTTCAGCGATCTGGAGCGTCAGGCATTGGCGATTTCGGGATCCGGCGATCTCGTATGGGATTGGGACGTTCTGCGCGACAGGATCGTCACCAAGCCGGACGTGGCGCTTTCGCTAGGCCTTGCCGCCAACAGCCTGCACGGCGCGGCGCGCACCTGGCTGCCGGCCCTGCATGGGGAGGACAGGGATGCGTTCCGCACGACGCTCGATGTCGTGCTGGAACATCGCCGCGGGAAGGTGACGCAGGATTTCCGCCTGCGCGGAGCCGACGGCCATTATCACTGGTTCACGCTAAGGGCGCGGCCGGTCATCGGCTCCGATGGCGAGATCATCCGCTGCGTCGGCACGCTTGTGGATGTGACCGAGCAGAAGAAGGCCGAGGAGCGTCTTCTTCATGATGCCGTCCACGACAATCTGACGGGGTTGCCGAACCGCGAACTCTTCCTCAACCGACTCGAAGCGATGATCGCCATTGCGAAGACGGAAGAAAACGTGCGCCCGAGCGTTTTCGTGATCGACATCGACCGCTTCAAGCAGGTGAATGAATCACTCGGCATGTCCGCAGGCGACACCATCCTGCTGACGATCGCGCGCCGGCTCCACCGGCTGCTCAAGCCGCGCGACTCGCTCTCGCGCTTCACCGGCGACCAGTTCGCCCTGATGCTTCTCTCCGAACAGGACCCGGGCAAGATCGCCGGCGTCGCCGACGCCATCCGCCAGGCGGTCCGCACGCCGATCACCTTCGCCAAGCGTGAGATCGTGCTGACGCCGTCGATCGGGCTCATCAGTTGGACAGCGTCGCAGTCGAATGCCGAGGACATGCTCAAGGACGCGGAACTCGCGATGCAGCAGGCAAAGCGCTTCGGCGGCGACAGGATAGAACCTTTCCGGCCGGCCTTCCGTTCCGCGGGGTCGGATCGGCTGCAGTTGGAATCCGATTTGCGGCGCGCCATCGAGCGGCAGGAGATCAAGCTTGTCTACCAGCCAATCGTCAGGCTCGAGGACCGTTCGGTCGCCGGCTTCGAGGCGCTTCTGCGATGGGAGCATCCGCGGCGGGGAACCATACCGCCCGCCGATTTCGTGCCGCTATCGGAAAGCTGCGGCCTTATCGTTCCGCTCGGCCTGTTCGCGATGCAGCAGGCTGCGGACGATCTCAACATGTGGCAGAAGCAGATCGGCGAGATGCCGCTCTCCGTTTCCGTCAACCTCTCGAGCCGCCAGTTGATCCGGCGCGACCTCGTCAACGACGTGCGTTCGGTGATTTCGCGATCGAACATCAAACCGCGCTGCTTCCGCCTGGAATTGACCGAATCGCTCGTCATGGACAATCCGGAACAGTCGGCGCGCGTGCTGAACAAGCTGAAGCATCTGGGAATCGGGCTTTCGCTCGACGATTTCGGCACGGGTTATTCCTCGCTCGCCTATCTCACCCGTTTTCCCTTCGACACGATCAAGATCGACAAGAGTTTCATCGACGACGCCAGCCCGAAGCGGGCGGTGCTTCTGAAGTCCATCGTCAACATGGCGCATGAACTCGGCCTGTCCGTGGTCGCCGAGGGTGTTTCGGACGAGAGCGACGCGCTTCAGCTTCGGCAGATGGGGTGCGAATATGTGCAGAGCTTCATGTTCGGCGCGCCTATTACCAGCGATGCGATCCTGAGAATGCTGAAGGAGCAATTCCCGGTGGCGCAGGCGTAATAATAACTGCGCCGCAGGCCAGCCGCGAATTCCGCTGCGTCGAGCGAATTGCCGTCACGCGTGTCCGGCGACGTGGCTCAGATGGGCGAGTTCGATGCCGATCGAGGCGAGGATACGGTCATATTTGCGGTCGATATCGCCATCGAAGAGAAGCTCGGAATCGGCCGGACAGGTGAGCCAGCCATTCTCCGCGATCTCCTGCTCAAGCTGGCCGGCGCCCCATCCGGAATAGCCGAGCGCCATCAGTGCCTGGCGTGGCCCGCGCCCGGAGGAAATAGCGCGCAATATGTCCACGGTCGCCGTCAGGCACACCTCCTCCGAGACGGGCATGGAGGAATCGACCGTATAATCGTCCGAGTGCAGGACAAAACCACGGCTGCGGTCGACCGGCCCGCCATGCCGGACCACAAAATCGCGCGCATTCGGCGAAAGCCTGATCGTTTCCTCTTCCTTCAGGATGCCAAGCTGGACGAGGAGATCGGGAAAACGCATCTGCTGGGCCTGGTTGATGATGATGCCCATCGCGCCTTCCTCGCTATGCGCGCAGATATAGATGACGGTTCGTGCGAACCGGTCATCCTTCATGCCTGGCATCGCGATCAGAAACTGGTTATCGAGGAAACCCGGTTTCTGCGGCGCCTTCCTGATGTCACGCAAATTCATCGAAAGAGGCTAGCCCCTTTCCGCGTGACAGGAAAGGTGGGGAAGTAGCGAAAATCACTCCTACGTCACGCAAAAATGAAGCTTTCGTACCGGTACCGCCTTGCAAAGAGCATCTTATGCGGGAAGTGTCCGCGCATGCGGAAACTCATCCTACTCGTCAGTCTCCTCTGCTCACCAACGTTGTTCAGCCAGGCGGCGCTGGCCGCATCCTCCCCATGGGCTGTGGGGACGGGAGTGCGGGTAAGGCTCGTTACCACCGGCGTGCCCGACGAGAAGGGACTGATCAAAGGGGCGCTCGATATCGACCTCGCGTCCGGCTGGAAGACCTATTGGCGGGATCCGGGGGATGCCGGCGTTCCGCCGCAGATCGATTTTTCGGGCAGCCGAAACCTCTCCGTCGTCGATGTCGCCTATCCGGCCCCCCACCGTTTCAGTGATGCCGGAGGCATCTGGGCGGGGTACAAGAAGCCCGTCCGTTTCGGCCTCGTTCTGAAGGCGGCCGATCCCTCGAAGCCCATGGAACTGGACGCGAAGATATTCATCGGCGTCTGCCAGAGCATCTGCGTTCCCTTCCAGGCGCAGCTTTCCCTCGATCCGGCGAAAGATACCGACGATCTCATGGATGCCGCGGTCGTCGCGGACACTTTTGCCGCGCTCCCCGCCACGCCGACAAAGCAATTCAACGCCGTCGAAACGCGCAAGACGCCCACCGCCCTCGCCATCAGTGCGGCGCTTCCCCAGCCAGACACGGCGGCGGAACTTTTCGTGGCCGCGCCGGAGGGTTATTCCTTCGGTGCACCAAAACAGCTCGAAAGCAAGAACGGCAAGGCAATCTTCTCCGTCCCGGTGCTGGGGGGAAACGACGTCGACCGCGGGTCCGTCAAAATACCCTATACGCTCGTTCAGGGCAGCCAGGCCGTAGCGGGAGAGTTGTAGACAGGCGTCACCGCGATCACTCTGGACAAATGCCGAGACCGTATTATCTCGGCGGCAGCCTTCTTTTTACAATCCAGCAGGAGACTATCCCATGACCATTGCCGTCGGAGACAAGCTTCCGGACGCGACCTTGAAGACGATGACCGCCGACGGGGCGAAGGACATCACCACCGCCGAGATTTTCGCCGGCAAGAAGGTGGTCCTGTTCGGCGTCCCCGGCGCATTCACCCCGACCTGCAGCAACAATCATCTCCCGGGCTATCTCGAGAACCACGACGCCATCAAGGCGAAGGGAGTCGATACAGTCGCCGTGGTCGCCGTGAACGACCATCACGTCATGGGCGCCTGGCAGAAATTCACCGGCGGCGAAGGCAGGATTCTTTATCTCGCCGACGGCAACGGCAATTTCATCAAGGCGCTCGGGCTGGAAACCGATCTCAGCGCCGGCGGCCTCGGCATCCGTTCCAAACGCTTTTCGATGATCGTCGAGAACGGCAAGGTGACGTCGCTCAATATCGAGGATTCGCCCGGCCAGGCTGTTGTTTCCGGCGCCGCCGCCATGCTGGAGAAGTTGTAGGTTCTGCTTCAGGAAACCGGAGCGCTGTAAGGTTTTGGTGCGTCCTTCGAGGCCCGCTTCGCGGGCGCCTCGGGATGAGGGAGTCAGCACCAGCGGTCCTCATCCTGAGGTGCTCGCCCAAAGGGCGAGCCTCGAAGGACGCGCTGCAACAGGAAAGCTACTCACTCTCTGCCGAAACCGCTTTCCTGCCCTTCTTGAAAGGAGCCATGGCCCTGCGCGCCAGTTCATCGGCGCGCTCGTTCTCCGGGTGGCCGGCATGGCCCTTGACCCAATGCCAGTGCACGTCATGGCGCTCCCTCGCCGCGTCGAGGGCCTGCCAGAGTTCGGCGTTCTTGACAGGTTTCCTCGCCGCCGTCTTCCAGCCATTCCGCTTCCAACCCGCGATCCAGCCCGAAATGCCGTCGCGGACATAGTTGCTGTCCGTATAAAGCTCGACGCGGCAAGGTTCCTTCAGCGCGCCGAGCGCCTCGATCGCGGCAATCAATTCCATGCGGTTGTTGGTCGTCAGCGCCTCGCCGCCCGACAATTCCCGCTCCGTATCGTTGTAGCGAAGGATGGCGCCCCAGCCGCCCGGGCCGGGATTGCCCGAACAGGCGCCGTCCGTGAAAATCTCGATCGTCTTCACTGCATCTCCTCGAGCGCCAAACCGTATTCCGCAGCGGATTTCACGCCGCGGTGGAAGCGCATGCGCCGCACATATTCCATCGGGTCCTTCTTCACGACGAAGCTGCCTTCCGGCACGTTCAGCCAGTCATGCAGGCGCGTCAGCATGAAGCGCATGGCGGAGCCATGGGCGAGGATCGGCAGCGCCGCCGCCTCGCCAGGCGAGAGAGGCCGCACCTCCGTATAGGCCTGGAGGAGCGCCCTGCCCTTTGTCAGGTTGAAGGCATGATCGCGCTCGAAGCACCAGGCATTCAGGCAGATCGCCAGATCGTAGGCGAGGACGTCCGTGCAGGCGAAATAGAAGTCGATGAGGCCCGAAAGCTGCCCCTTCAGGAAAAACACATTGTCGGGGAACAGGTCGGCATGGATGACACCGGCGGGCAGCCCTTCCGGCCAGTTGCGCTCCAACAGATCCAGATCCGCCTCGGCTTCCGACGCCAGCCCCTTCTCCACCTCGTCGGCGCGCACCCGCGACAATTGCCAAAGGGGACGCCAGGCGCGGACACCGAGCGCGTTCGGCCGCTTTCCCGTAAAATCCAGCCCGGCGAGGTGAAGCCCGGCGAGCGCCGCGCCGAGAGCGCGGCAATGCTCCACGGTCGGACGCCGCATCCACATGCCTTCCAGGAAGGTGACAACCGCCGCCGGCCGGCCGGCAAGTTCGCCGACCATCTCGCCGGATTTCTGCGGCACCGGCAGCGGACAATTCACGCCACGCGCCGAGAGGTGGCGCATCAGATCCAGAAAGAACGGCAGATCCTTCCTGTCGACACGCTTCTCGTAAAGCGTGAGGATGAACGACGCCAAGTCGGTGTGGAGGAGATAGTTCGAGTTCTCCACCCCTTCGGCGATGCCTTTGTAGGAAAGAAGGCCGCCGATCTCGTAGCGCGCCAGGAAGGCCCCCAGTTCCGTCTCCGAAATATCCGTATAGACGGCCATCAATTCATACCGTGGACGAAGGCCATGTCAGCCGCGGTCAGTTCGACGTCCCTCAGCGACCGCATGACAGGGAAATCCTCCGTCTCGACCGCCGTGACCACCGGCTCGACGGCGACGTCATAATGGGCGCGGAAAGCCTCTATGATCTCGTCGATGATGATCTCGGGCGCGGATGCGCCCGCCGACAGGCCGACCGTCTGCAATTGTCCAAGTTTGTCCCAGGGGATGTCCCGCGCCCGCTGGACAAGCAGCGACCGCTCCGCTCCCGCCCGCTCGGCCACTTCCACCAGGCGGCGCGAATTGGAGGAATTCGACGCCCCGACGACCAGAAAGAGATCGGTTCCCGGCGCGGCCTCGCGCACGGCTTCTTGCCGATTGGTGGTGGCATAGCAGATCGATTCCGCTGCGGGCGCTTCGAGCGTGGGAAAACGCTCCTCCAGCACCCGGATGATGCCGGCCGTATCGTCGACCGAAAGCGTCGTCTGCGTGACGTAGCCGAGCGCGATCTCCTCGGGGAGGACGATCTCACCGGCCTTCCTCTCGTCCTCCACGAGCGTCACCGATCCGTCGGGAAGCTGTCCCATCGTGCCGACGACCTCCGGATGACCGCCATGGCCGATCAGCAGGACGTGACGGCCAAGCCGCTGATGACGGAGCGCCTGCTTGTGCACCTTGGACACCAGCGGACAGGTCGCATCGAGATAATGGAGATTGAGCGCCTTCGCCTCGCAAGGCACGGATTTCGGCACCCCATGGGCGGAAAAGACCACCGGCCGATCCCTGTGCTCTTCGGGGATCTCTCCCAGTTCCTCGATGAAAACGGCTCCTTTCGCACGCAATCCCTCGACCACATAACGATTGTGGACGATCTCGTGGCGGACATAGACGGGCGCGCCATGTTTCTTCAGCGCCAACACGACGATCTGGATCGCCCTGTCCACGCCGGCGCAGAATCCGCGTGGCTGGCAGAGCCTGATCGTCAGGGGAGGCAGTGGGATTTCGCTCATGATGTGCAGATAGGCCTTGTTTTGCGGCGGACAAAGAGCGCCCGTTGCCGCCCGTGTCAAGCGCCTTAGGCCATATGACGTCAGGGCTTAACGATTTCGTCGCCCTGTTTCCAGCGCCAGAGTTTCAGGACCGATATGATCGCCAATATCGCGGCAAGGCCATACCATGTCAGCGCATATTGGAAATGGTTGTTCGGGAGGTCGATATAGGTGACGCCGCCGACCGGCAGGCCGCCGGGGTTGGGGGTATTGTCGGCATCGACGAAAAAAGGAAGCACGGTCGCGCCCGCCGGCAGCCCCGCCGTCGCCGTCATCATTTTGATGTCCTTCCAGTAGAAGATGTTTTCCGCCGGATTGTTGTCGGGCACGAGAAAGGACGGCTTTTCGGCGAGCGGATTGCGCGCAAGGCCGGTTATCGTCACCTCCCCCTTCACTTCGCTCATGGGCCGCGTCGAGGGGTCCTTGAGGTCGTAAGGCACGAAGCCACGATTGACGAAGAGGAAGCGCCCATCGTCGAGGCGGAGCGGTATGTAGATGAAAAAGCCGCTGCTGCCCTTCCAGGTGGCAAAGAAATCGCGCTCCGAACGATTGAGGAAGGCGCCATGCGCCGTCACCGGCCAATATTCGACGTCATGTGTTTTCGCGAATTGCCTTTCGAGATCGGCAAGCGGCCTCGGCGCGGAATGGATCCTTTCATGGATCGTCGCCAGCAAGCCTTCCTTCCAGGCAAGGCGCTTCACCTGCCAGGTTCCGAGCGAAACCAAAATGGCCAGGGAGACGACGCTGAAAACCAGGAACCCGATCGGGAAACGGTTCCGGGACGGATTGCCGCGGGTCGTCTCGGCCGTCATTGGTTCTGGTCCCAGCGCCCTTGCGCCGCCTTGTTGCTGTATTGAAGCGTGATGAGCAGGCCTTTCATCAGCCTGAGTGCGGCAAGGCAAAGGATGAGCGCAAGGGGGATCCACAGAACGAAATGAACCCAAAGCGGCGGGTTGATCGTAACTTCCATCCACAGCGCCAGACCGACGACGATAAAGCCGATGATGAGAATGACGAAGACGGCCGGACCATCGCCGGCGTCGGCGAAAGAATAATCGAGATCGCAATTCGTGCAGCGCTTCCCAATCGTGAGGAAGCCGGAGAACAAGCGTCCGTCTCCGCATCGCGGGCAGCGGCCGCGCAATCCGGCTTGGATGGGCTCGACGGGAGCCCAGATCGCCTTGTCTTTGTCACTCATTGCTTCATTCCTGGCATCCGCCTCGCACATACGTCCAGGGCAAAGCCATCATTCCAATAAAAGAAGGCGGTCCTGCGTTCAGAACCGCCTGCAATTCAAATCGAATGGGCGCAAGCGCGGTTACGCCGCCGCGCCCGTCCGCTCTCATTCCATATGGATCACCGCGCCATGCGATGCCCAGACATAGATGCAGGTGAAGAGGAACAGCCAGACGACATCGACGAAATGCCAATACCAAGCGGCCGCCTCGAAGCCGAAATGCTGCTTCGGCGTGAAATCCCCCGCGACCGCGCGCATCAGGCAGACAAACAGGAAGATCGTGCCGATGATGACGTGGAAGCCGTGGAAGCCGGTCGCCATGAAGAAAGTTGCGCCGTAGATCGAATTCTTGAAGGCGAACGGCGCGTGCGCATATTCATATGCTTGGCAGCAGGTGAAAAGCACGCCGAGCGCGACCGTCAGGATCAGCCCCCAGATCAGTCCCTTGCGGTTATTGTTGATCAACGCATGGTGCGCCCACGTCACCGTCGTGCCGGACAGCAGAAGAATGATGGTGTTGTAGAGCGGCAGATGGAAGGGATCGAGAACCTCGGTGCCCTTCGGCGGCCAGACGCCGCCGGTAAAGGCGGTGCGGGCGACCTGCGATGCCTCGCCGGGAAAGAGGCTCGCGTCGAAAAAGGCCCAGAACCATGCGACGAAGAACATCACCTCCGACGCGATGAACATGATCATGCCGTAGCGGAGATGCAGCGAAACCACCGGCGTATGATACCCCTCATGCGCCTCCTTGATGGTGTCGGCCCACCAGGCGAACATCGTATAGAGGACGATCAGCGCCCCAATCGCGAAAATCCAGAAATGCGCATTGGCAAGATTGTAGCCAAAGAACGGGAAGCTCGACTGCTCCATATAGCGCATCCAGGCGATGCCGCCGATCGCCATGACCAGCGCCCCGAGCGCTCCCAGCGCCGGCCAGGGGCTGGGGTTTACCAGATGGTAATCATGTTGTTTGGTCGCATGCGTGTCTGCCATGTCACCCCCCGATATGTGTGGCGGAATTGGTGGTTTCTTTTTGCGAGCCGGTTTCGCTCACGGAAATCTGTTTTTTTCCGACGGAGGACGTCTTGGTCGAATCGATCGGAAACATCGAATAGGAAAGCGTGATCGTGGTCAGCCCCTTCGCTTCCGCGGCCTTCACGATCGCCGGATCGACGAAGAAAACGACCGGAAGATCCCTTGTTTCGCCGGGCTTCAGCGTAAGGTCGGAAAAGCAGAAGCACTGGATTTTATTGAAATAGGCTCCGGTCCATTCCGGCGTGACGTTGAAAAGCGCGCGGCCGCGCCCCGGAACGTCGAGCTTGTTGTGGGCGGTATAATGGATCTCGCGCGTTTCGCCGATCTTCATTTCGATCGAGCGCTGGACGGGATGGAAATCCCAATCCAGCCCATCCCGCGTATTGGCGTCGAAACGCACCTCGATGCGGCGGTCGAGCACATGCGACGCGCCCTGCGTGGCGCGCCTGGTGGTTCCCGCATAGCCGGTGACCTGGCAGAAAGCGCGGTAGAGCGGAACCGCGGCATAGGCAAGTCCGATCATGCCGGCGAACATGACGAAGCATGTGGCGGCGATGATCTGGTTCGCCCTGTGCTTCCTGGGCCCCTTCTCGTTCCTCTCCCCGTCTTTCCTCCCGTCCGCCATCATTCCTCACATCGTATGTTCGAGAACGGGACGGACAAACTTCATGATCGTCGCGATATAGAAAATGATCACGAGCGCGCCGAGCGCCAGCCCGATCGCCACGGAGCGGCTCCTGCGCGCCTTCTTTTGCGCTTCGCTGAGTTCGACATGTTCGTTGTTCATCGCGCCTCCTCAGAGCCCTGGCCAACCGACCCGGGCTAGCATGACATCGGCGAGAAGAACGGCGAAAATCCCGAACAGATAAATCAGCGAATAGCCGAACAAGGCCTTGGCCGGCCTCATCTTGACATCGGTGGGCGGCATGACGAGAACCTTCCAGGCGTACCAGAGGAAGCCAAGGCCAAGCACAGTCGAAGCCGCCCCATAGAGCGGGCCTGCATAACCCAGCACCCAAGGTAGAACGCCGACGGGAGCGATCAGGGCGGAATAAGCGAAAATCTGCCGTTTCGTCGAGGCTTCCCCAACGACATTCGGCATCATGGGGATGCCCGCGATGTCGTAGTCGCCCTTCTTGAACAGCGCCAGCGCCCAGAAATGGGGAGGCGTCCAAAGGAAGATGATGAGGAAGAGAAGGACGCTCTCGATGCCGATATGGCCGGTGACAGCCGCCCATCCAACCATCGGCGGGAAGGCGCCGGCCGCACCGCCGATAACAATGTTCTGCGGCGTCGTGCGCTTCAGCCACATCGTATAGATGACCACGTAGAAGAAAATCGTAAAGGCAAGCAGCGACGCCGCCAACCAGTTGGCAAGCACGCCAAGGGTCATCACCGAAAGGACGGCAAGCACGATGCCGAAGGAAAGCGCCTCTCCCCGGCTGACGCGGCCTGACGGAATAGGTCTCTTCGCGGTGCGCGACATGATGGCGTCGATGTCCGCATCATACCACATGTTTAAAGCCCCGGATGCTCCCGCCCCCGCGGCAATGGCGAGAACCGCGACGATCGCCAGGAATGGATTGGGGGTTCCCGGCGCCGCGACCAGTCCGACGAATGCGGTGAAAACGACGAGCGACATGACCCCGGGCTTCAGAAGCTCCAGGAAATCACCGGCCGTCGCTTCCGAGAGGCGGGCATAATTTCGCGCTGCCTGTTGCTCGACAAGAGCCATTTCGGTCTTTCAGTTTCCAACGCCTGACACGACCACGCCGGACCGCATCAGGCTCCTTTCTCTCATTTGGCATGGCCCCGCGGCTATCCCGCGTTCACGGACCATGTTCGATCAGGGGACCGCCGGTCTCATGCCGACGACCCTTCGCGCATCAGCCTAGCTGATCCGCGGCAACTGCTCCCACTGGTGGAACGGCGGCGGCGAAGGCAACTGCCATTCCAGCGTTGTCGCACCCTCGCCCCACGGGTTCGCGCTGGCGACGCGCTTTCTCGCGAAAGCCTCGAAGACGCCGAAGATGAAGATCAGGACGGCAAAGCCCGAGATGAAGGACCCGTAGGAAGCGATCTCGTTCCAGCCGGCGAAGGCGTCCGGATAGTCGATCGTGCGGCGCGGCATGCCGGCCAGACCGAGGAAGTGCATCGGGAAGAAGATCATGTTCACGCCGATGAACATGATCCAGAAATGCAGGTTCGCGATGCGCTGCGAGTACATGTAGCCGGTCATCTTCGGGAACCAGTAATACCAGGCGCCGAAGATCGCGAAGATCGCGGCGACCGCCATCACGTAATGGAAGTGCCCGATGACGTAGTAGGTATCATGCAACGAGCGGTCGAGGCCGGCATTGGCGAGTTGCACGCCCGTTACGCCGCCGACCGTGAAAAGGAAGATGAAGCCGATCGCCCACAGCATCGGCGAGCGGAAGGAGATCGATCCGCCCCACATCGTCGCGATCCAGGAGAACACCTTCACGCCCGTCGGCACCGCGATCACCATCGTGGCGAAGACGAAATAACGCTGCGTGTCGAGCGAAATGCCTGTGGTGTACATGTGGTGCGCCCACACGACAAAGCCCACCGCTCCGATCGCGACCATGGCGTAGGCCATGCCGAGATAGCCGAAAATCGGCTTCTTGGAGAAGGTCGAGATGATATGACTGACCATGCCGAAGCCCGGCAGGATCATGATGTAGACTTCGGGATGGCCGAAGAACCAGAACAGATGCTGGAAGAGAAGCGGATCGCCGCCATTTTCGGGAGCGAAGAAGCTCGTGCCGAAATTGCGGTCCGTCAGCAGCATTGTGATGGCGCCGGCGAGAACGGGCAGAGCCAGAAGCAGAAGGAAGGCCGTCACCAGGATCGACCAGGCGAAAAGCGGCATCTTGTGCAGCGTCATGCCCGGCGCGCGCATGTTGAAGATCGTGGTGATGAAGTTGATCGCGCCGAGGATGGAGGAAGCGCCGGCGAGATGGAGCGACAGGATGGCGCAATCCACGGCAGGGCCGGGCTGGCCCGAGGTCGAAAGCGGCGGATAGAACGTCCAGCCATTGCCGACACCCCAGGCTCCGGCCGCGCTCGGCATGAACAAGGAGATGATCAGGAGGATGAAAGCCGGTGGAAGCAGCCAGAAGGAGATATTGTTCATGCGCGGGAAGGCCATATCCGGCGCACCGATCATGATCGGAACCATCCAGTTGCCGAACCCGCCGATCATGGCCGGCATGACCGTGAAGAAGATCATGATCAGCCCATGGTCGGTCGCAAAGGCGTTGTACATGGACTTTCCGGCATCGACCGCCTGTCCGCCATGGACGCCATAGAACATCGAGGCGAGGCCCGGGAAGACCTGGATGCCGGGTTCCATCAGTTCCCAACGCATCAGGATCGAGAGGATACCGCCGACGATGCCCGCGATGATCGCGAAGATCAGATAGAGCGTGCCGATATCCTTGTGGTTGGTCGAATAGACCCAACGGACCCAGCCATGAGGCCTATGATCGTGGTGGGCATCGTGAACTGCAGCGTCCGTCATCTTCCCGCTCCGTCCTTCCGTTCCTCCCGCCGCCGGCTCAGTTGGCCGCGACGACTACCTTGTGCGCCGGCTTGCCGGCTGCAACATTGTTCTTGCCGTCGACAGCGGCCATGAGCGCCTTGTTGGCGCCCTCGAGATCAGCCTCGGCGGCCTTGTACCAGGTGTTGAACTGCTCTTTCGTCACCGCCCGGACGGCGATCGGCATGAAAGCATGATCCTTGCCGCAAAGCTGCGAGCATTGACCATAGTAAAGTCCGGGCTTTTCGACCTTGATCCAAGTCTCGTTGACCCGGCCCGGCACGGCGTCCGTCTTGATGCCGAACGCTGGAACGGAAAACGAGTGGATAACGTCGGCGCCGGTCACGAGAATGCGGATCGTCGTGTCCACGGGAACGACGAGTTCATGATCGACCGCCAGCAGACGCGGGTATTCCGCCAGATTCTGCTTGCCGAGCGCAACGCGAGTCTTCTCGTCGATAAGGACCGCGGAGTTGAACTTCAGAGGCTTGGCCTGTTCATATTCGTAATCCCAGTTCCACTGATTGCCGGTCGCCTTGACCGTCATGGTCGGCTTCTGCAGAGGATTGTATTGGGCGGTGAGGAGTTGGAAGGACGGCACGGCGATGAACAGCAACACGACGACCGGCCCAACCGTCCAGATTATCTCGATAACGGAGTTATGGCTGGTCTGAGACGGCACGGGATTGCGTCCAGCGCGAAACCGGATCATGCACCACAAGAGAAGACCGACCACCAACAGGGCGATCGGGATGATGAACCATAAGGTGTAATCATTGAACCATTCGATCTGCGACATGATCGGCGTCGCCGCAGGTTGAAAGCTCATTTCCCAAGGCTTGGGCTGCGCCGCGTAGGCTGCGCCCGCCGCCAGCACCCCCCCCAGGGCCCCGGCAAGGCAAGCAACTCTCTTCCTGATCACCCTCTTATCTCCCGCAATGACTCATTCGAGTGAACATTGGCTCCAGCGGCGAGGCTGGACGGACCGTCCCATTACCGCCGCCCCGTTCAAACATACTCCGACAGCAACCGCAAGGAACGCGCGAAACGAAAGATGCGGCATTTTTGCGCGCACTGTCGCTATCCTTCTGATTTTCCGGGTTTTCGCCTCTTTTCCGGCCAGCCGGATGCCCCATCATGGCCAGGCAGGCCAAAATTTGGACCGAATTCGGTTGATTGTTGGCGGTTTGGTTCGAAACCGGCTGGTTCGTACCGGTCGGGTGGCCTTAATTCACGGACCAACAATCCTCATTTCCAATTTGATTCGCGGGGAATCGATCAGAGTGCGCAGATTGAAAGACGGTTTCCTTTCCGCCGTACTGGCTTCAGGCCTGATCGCCGCCGCCACGGTCATTGCCGCGCCCGCCATGGCGCAATCGTCCTCGGGCAAGCCGGCGGCGCAAGGCTTGGAGCCCCCGCCTGCCCTTCAGGACGCTCCCAATGCTCCCCAGGCCGTGCAACCCCCGTCCGGCACGGTCAAATCGAAGCATGGGGCATGGTCGATCATCTGCGACACGCCTCCCGGCGCCAGCAGCGAGCAATGCGCCATGATGCAGAACGTGGTCGCCGAAGACAGGCCGGAAGTCGGCTTGTCGGTTGTGGTCCTCAAGACCGCCGACCATAAGGCTCAGATCCTGCGCGTGCTGGCGCCGCTCGGCGTGCTCCTGCCCAACGGGCTCGGGCTCAAGGTAGACGGCAAGGATATCGGCCGTGCCTATTTCGTACGCTGCTTCCAGGACGGCTGCTATGCCGAAGTGATCCTGGAAAAGCAGCTTCTCGATACGCTGTCGCACGGCAAATCGGCGACCTTCATCGTCTTCCAGACGCCCGAGCAGGGCATCGGCATCCCCGTCGATCTAAAGGGTTTTGCCGAAGGCTTCGCCGCGCTTCCCTGATATTCACCAGCGTTGCCGGTTGCCGGACCGCCGCGATGTGCCTACATCGGGGGCGTGATTTCTGTGCGAATGGATCAACGCCATGGATAGCCTTCTGCAACGCTTCGACATCGAGGAAGAGGACGTGCGCGGCATCGTCGCCGAGACGATCAAGGGCGCGGACGACGGCGAGCTTTTCCTCGAATATCGCGAGGGCGAGGCGCTGATGTTCGACAATGGGCGGCTGAAGACCGCCAATTTCTCCACCAATGAGGGCTTCGGCCTGCGCGCCGTCGCCGGCGAGGCGACCGGCTACGCCCATGCGAACGAACTCTCGGAAGCGGCGGTGAAGCGCGCGGCCGATGCCGTCGGCACGGTCAAGAGCGGCTATAGCGGCAAGCTCGACGCCGCGCCGCAAGGCACGAACCGCCATCTCTATGGAGAGGAGAATCCGATCGAGGCGCCGGCCTTCGACGCCAAGGTGAAGCTGCTGCAGGAGATCGACGCCTATCTGCGCGGCAAGGATCCGCGCGTGCGCCAGGTGACGGCGTCGCTCGCCTCGTCCTGGCAGCATGTCGAAATCCTGCGCGGCGACGGGCATCTCGTGCGCGACATACGCCCGCTGGTCAGGATGAATGTTTCCGTCGTCGTCGGCGAAGGCGATCGGCAGGAATCGGGATCCTATGGCATGGGCGGCCGCAAGGCCTTCGGGGATTTTCTCGCGGAGGGGTCCTGGAAGAACGCGGCGGAAGAGGCGTTGCGGCAGGCGCTCGTCAATCTGGAGGCCGTGCCGGCGCCGGCCGGCACGTTCGACATCGTGCTGGCAAGCGGCTGGCCGGGCGTCATGCTGCATGAGGCCGTCGGCCACGGCCTGGAAGGCGATTTCAACCGCAAGAAGACGTCGGCCTTCGCCGGCCTGATGGGGCAGCAGGTAGCCGCGAAAGGCGTCACCATCGTCGATGACGGCGCCATGCCGGAGCGGCGCGGCTCGCTTACGGTGGACGACGAGGGCACGCCGTCGAACCGCACGGTGCTGATCGAGGACGGCAAGCTGGTGGGCTACATGCAGGATCGGCAGAATGCGCGGCTGATGGGCATGCAGCCGACCGGCAACGGCCGCCGCGAATCCTATGCCCACGAACCCATGCCGCGCATGACCAACACCTACATGACCGCCGGCGACCACGATCCTGCCGAGATCCTCGCCTCGGTGAAGAAGGGCATCTATGCCGTCTCCTTCGGCGGCGGGCAGGTGGATATCACCAGCGGCAAGTTCGTCTTCGGCTGCACCGAAGCCTACATGATCGAGGACGGCAAGGTGACGAAGCCGATCAAGGGCGCCATGCTGATCGGCAACGGCCCGGACGCGATGCATCGCGTTTCCATGGTCGGCAACGACATGAAGCTCGACACCGGTATCGGCATGTGCGGCAAGGCCGGGCAGGGCGTGCCGGTCGGCGTCGGCCAGCCGCATCTCAGGATGAACCAGATGACGGTCGGCGGCACGCAGGCGTAAAGGCGACCTGTTCTTCTGCGGTTCCGATTCCGGATCCCCGCTCAAGGTCTTGACCGGGAATAGGTAATTTCCCTGCGTCGATGGTCATATCCATGAAGCGGGCGTCTTCGGCAGCCGGTGCTCGGGGTCGATGGCGCGCAGTTTCGGGCCACCTTCCTCGTTCCATTTCCAGAGCGCAACACAGTTGCCGCCCCGCGACATGAAGGACGGATAGATCACGCCGTCGAAGCCTTCCTTCAACAGCTTTTCCCGGAGCAGATGCGTCGGCGGAGTGTTCCCCCGGTCGAGGATGGCCCGCCATTCGCAATCATGGATATCGGCGGCAACCCCGAATTGCTTCAGCGTCTCGGCATCGGTCAGATCCGCAAGGCGCGCGCCCGAAAGCTCCAGTTCAACGACCAGTGCCGGATGCTGGACAAAGCCTTGATTGTATTCCGCCCAGGCGGTCGAGAGTTCGCGCGCGGCATAGATGGTCGGCTGACCGCTCGGATTCCAGCGGCCACCGAAACGCGCGGCGCCCTCCCCGGAGAGGGGCAGGTAGGCCCAGCGCGGTACGAAAGCGCGCCAGAGCAGGAGCGTTGGGGAGGAATCGACCGCGGCCTCAGGCATAGACGCCGGAGCGCACGGCCTCCAGGTAAGCTAGCACCTTGTCGGCCTTGCCGTCGCGAACGAGGTCGTAAGCGGTCTTGCCGGCCCAGCCCGGAATCGGCTGGTGCTTGAACCAGATCGCGGCACGCCCCTCGCCGCCCGCCATTTCGCCGGCCATGGCAAGGATGCGGACGAGCGGGCTCAGAGCGGCATCCACCCTCCGCGCGCCCGTCCTTGCGGTCAGCGTGTTGCGCGCAACACCTGCAAGCGCGGCAAGTTCGCTCAAGGTCACGCCAAGGTTCTCCGCCACGCGCCGGGCGGATAGGAACGGCGATTGCTTTTCGCCGAAGCTCGATGCCGATATATCGAAAGCGACGCTATTCATGGCAAAATCCTATCATGATTTAACATGATTTCCATCAAAATAGGCGTCTTTCACGCTCAATACAAGTTTTAGGTGGTTTTCCTCACCGCCTCCGCCGCGGTTTCTCCAGCAGCGCCACCGCCTCGACATGCGGCGACCACAGAAACTGGTCGACGGGAACGATGCTGCTGATCGTGTAGCCACCCCCGATCAGGATCGCGAGGTCGCGCGCGAGCGTGCCTGGATTGCACGATACGGCTGCGACCAGCGGCACGTCGGATTTGGCGATTGCGCGCGACTGCGCTTCGGCGCCGGCGCGCGGCGGGTCGAAGACGATGCCGCCATAAGCGTTGAGATCCTTCGCCAGGACGGGGCGGACGAAAAGATCGCGCCGTTCCGTCGTCACCTTCTTCAGCCCGGTCGCGAAGCGAAAGCCCCGGTCGAGCGCAACGAGCGACGAGGCATCGCCCTCGACCGCATGAACTTCCATGTTACGCGCCAGCCGCAAGGCAAAGGCGCCGGAGCCGGCGAAAAGGTCGGCGACGCGCTTTGCCTTGGCGAGATGAGTAGTGACGAGAGAGGCCATCGTCTCTTCCGCTTCGGCGACGGCCTGCAGAAAGCCGCCCGGCGGCGGCGAAACCGCGACGCCGCCGAAAATGATAACAGGCTTCTTCGGCTCGATAACGATCTCGCCATTCACCGACAGCCGCGCAAAGCTGGCACGCAGCGCAAAATCGGACGCGTTCTTGCGCATCTGTTCGGAAAGAGAAACGCTACCCGCGACAGCGATGTCGAGACCCGAGTCGGTTGAAGTGACAATCATCCGGAACGTGCGGTCGGTGTTTCCGACCATGCGCGCCAGCGAGCGCAGCGCCGGCAGGGCGGCGACGATTTCCGGCCGCGCGATCCAGCATTCCTCGATGCTGATGATGGTGTGCGACAGCGCGCGGACAAAGCCCAGAACGATGCCGCCCTCGACGCGACGCGCGGAGAAAACGACACGACGCCGGCTGTTCGAGGCACAGGGGACGAGTTCGCCGACCGGCGCGGCAATGCCCCGGCTTTTCAATGCCTCCACGACGATGTTTCGCTTCCACTCGCGATAGGCATCCGTCTGCATGTGCTGCATCGCGCAGCCACCGCATTCGCCGAAATGACGGCAGGGCGGAGAAACCCGCAACGCCGACGGCTCCTCCACCTCCAACAATTTCGCGCGGCTGCCGTTCGGATCGGCAAGCACGCGCTCCCCCGGCAGGGTGAAGGGGATGTAGAGCGGCCCTTTGTCGGTTTCGGCGATGCCGTCGCCCTGTGCGCCGAGGCGCGCGATGCGGAAATGCCCGCTCATCGGTCTTTTGCCCCAGCGAGCAGATATTCGCGATTGCCGTCGCCACCTTCGATCGGAGAAGGGTGAAGCCCGATCGCTCGCCATCCGGGCTGGTCGTCGAGCCAGGCACGCATCTCTTCCGCTATGCGCTCGGCTTCCGTCGGATCGCGCAGCAGGCCGCCCTTACCGATCGCTTCACGGCCTGCCTCGAATTGCGGCTTGACGAGGAAGACGCCGCGCGCGCCGTCGGCAGCGAGCGCCAAAGCCGGGGAAAGAGCAAGCTTCAGCGAAATGAAGCTGACATCGGATACGAGAAAATCAGGGACGCGGCCGGCGAGATCGGTCGCGGTCAGATATCGGGCATTCAACCCTTCCAGGCTGGTGACGCGCGGGTCGGCCGCCAATTTGGCATTGAGTTGCCCGTGGCCGACATCCAATGCGGTCACATGTGCAGCACGACGTTCGAGGAGGACTTCCGTGAACCCGCCGGTCGAAGCGCCGATATCGAGCGCCTCCGCGCCGGCCGGATCGAGAGCGAAATGGTCGAGCGCTGCCGTCAGCTTCAGTGCGGCACGCGAGACATAAGCCCGCGCCGGATCGGCCACCGCGAGATCCGCATCGGAACGGACTGTTTCACCAGCCTTCATGACGATTTCGCCGTTCACCGTCACCGTCCCCCGCAAGATAGCGTCTCGCGCCCTGGAACGGCTCGGAAAGAGGTCGCGTGCCACGAGAAGTTCATCGAGCCGCATGGAATCCGGGATGGGTTGCTTCGCCGCCATGTGCGAGCATTTGAAGGAGGATGGCGCACAAGGCAACCCTTGGCGGTTTCCCGGTGCTGAGGCAAGGGGCTGGGAGAGCTTACCTCAAGGTGATGATGGAGCCAGTGACCGTAAAATCGGAGGCTGGCGGTGGAGCGGACACGTCCGAAGGCTCGACGATCTCAACCAATTTCACCTTCCAGGAGAAACCGCCTCTTATGGCGCCGATCTTCTGCGAGACGATCCGCGCCGCCGCCGATGCGATCATAGGATCGTATCTTTGGTCGGCCAGTGCAGGCAGAGCGAGCAGTCCGAGCGCAATCATGGCAGGCAGAACAGGTTTCATCTTCAACCCCTTGTGAGGGAAGCTATGCGGCCCGCTCTAACATTCGGCCAAGAAACGAGGTAAGCGCTTCGCCAAAAGCGATGGTAAACAAAAGATAAATCAGGCCCGAGCTGCTTGGCTGCCCTGCCCGAGCGCCGCGAAGACGGTGCGGACGATGCCGGCGCTGTCAAGGCCGGCATCGGCATACATCTTTTCCGGTTTCGCCTGATCGGTGAAAACATCGGGGAGCACGAGCGGGCGGATCCGAAGTCCTGTTTCCAGCGCGCCTTCATGCGCCAGGAACTGCAACACGTGGCTGCCGAAGCCGCCGACAGCGCCTTCCTCGACAGTGACCAGAACCTGATGCTCGTGGGCGAGCCGTCGGATCAACTCCTCGTCGAGAGGCTTGGCGAAGCGCGCATCCGCAACTGTGGTCGAGAGTCCCGCCGCATCAAGTTCCTCCGCCGCAAGCAGGCATTCCTGCAGCCGCGTGCCGAAGGAAAGGAGCGCCACTTTCGTGCCCTCCCGCAGGATGCGGCCCTTGCCGATCTCCAGCACGGAACCTCGTTCAGGCATGTCGACGCCGACGCCATCGCCACGCGGATAGCGGAAGGAGATCGGTCCCTCGTCATAGGCGGCTGCCGTGCGCACCATATGGCGAAGTTCCGCCTCGTCAGCCGCCGCCATGACGACAAAACCCGGCAAGGTGGAAAGGAAAGTCGTATCAAACGCGCCGCAATGGGTCGGCCCGTCGGCGCCGACGAAGCCGGCGCGATCGATGGGAAAGCGCACCGGCAGCTTCTGTATCGCCACATCGTGCACGACCTGGTCGTAGGCGCGCTGCAGGAAGGTCGAATAGATCGCCGCGAAAGGCTTGAAGCCTTCGGTGGCGAGCCCGGCGGCGAAAGTGACGGCATGCTGCTCGGCGATGCCCACGTCGAAGATGCGGGAAGGGAATTCCTTGGCGAACAGATCAAGGCCCGTACCGGACGGCATGGCTGCGGTTATGGCGACGATCTTCTCGTCTTTCCGCGCCTCCTGGACCAGGCTTTGGGCGAAGACTTTCGTATAACTGGGCGCGTTTGCCGGCGCTTTCGCCTGCGCGCCGGTGATGACGTCGAACTTGCCGACGCCGTGGAATTTGTCGGCCGCGGCCTCGGCGGGGGCGTAGCCCTTGCCCTTCTGCGTCACGACATGGATCAGCACCGGGCCGTCGCCATGGTCGCGAACGTTCTTCAGCACCGGGACCAGATGCTCCAGATTATGGCCGTCGATCGGACCGATATGGAAGAAGCCCAGTTCCTCGAAAAGCGTGCCGCCGGTGACGTAGCCGCGCGCATGCTCCACCGCGCGCGCCACCGCGCTTTCGGCGCGCTTGCCGAGATAGGATGTCACCTTCTTGCCGAAATCGCGCAGGCCAAGATAGGTCCTCCCGGAGGCAAGTCTTGCCAGATAAGCGCTCATCGCGCCTGTCGGCGGCGCGATCGACATGTCGTTGTCGTTCAGGATGACGATCAGCCGGGCGTCGAGCGCGCCGGCATTGTTCATCGCCTCGAAAGCCATGCCCGCCGAAAGGGCGCCATCGCCGATGACGGCGATGACATTGTTGCGGCGCTTGTTGAGATCGCGGCCGACGGCCATGCCGAGGCCCGCGGAAATCGATGTCGAGGAATGCGCCGCGCCAAACGGATCATATTCGCTTTCGGCCCGCTTGGTGAAGCCGGAAAGGCCACCCTCCTGCCGCAAGGTGCGGATCTGGTCGCGGCGACCGGTCAGGATCTTGTGCGGATAAGCCTGGTGGCCGACATCCCAGATCAGCCGGTCCTTCGGCGTATCGAAGACATAATGGAGTGCGACGGTGAGTTCGACCACGCCGAGGCCAGCGCCCAGATGTCCACCCGTCTCGGACACGGCGTCGATCAACTCGGTCCGCAGTTCGGAAGCCAGCTGCGGCAGCCGGTTTTCTGGAAGCTTGCGGAGGTCGGCCGGAAGGCTGACCGCATCGAGCAAAGGGGTTTCTGGACGTGATTTCACGATTCGGGGAGGCCGGTATTCTTCAAACAACCCGTTGGAGATAGGACGGCGTGCGCCGAATGTAAATGCGCGGAGACTTTTGATACGTTGGGCAGGCCCTCCGCGTCAGCTTTCGGGCAACGGGATGAACTCCTCCGCGTCTCCCGGCACGATGTCGAAGCGGCCGCTGCGCCATTCCTCCTTCGCCTGCTCGATGCGCTCCTGCGACGAAGAGACGAAATTCCACCAGATATAGCGTTTCGACCCCAGCGCCGCGCCACCGAACAACATGAAATGCGCCGCCTCCTCGGCCTTGACGACGATCTCGTCGCCTTCCCGGAATGCCAGAAGGCGATCCGCCGGGAAACGGTCTCCGGCAATGTCGACAACGCCGTCCAGAACGTAGATCGCGCGTTCTTCCGCATCGGCTGGAATGCGGATTTGAGAGCCCTTTTGTAGCCTGATATCGGCATAGAGCGTTTCCGATTGCGTCGCTACCGGCGAGGTCAGGCCGTGGAAGGAGCCGATAATGACGCGGAAGGCGGCCCCCTCGCCTTCGCCTTCCGGTAAATCCTTGCGTTCCGTATGCTCGAAAAGCGGCTCCATCTCCTCCCGATCGTCGGGCAAGGCCAGCCAGGTCTGAAGGCCTGAAAGAGAAAGCGGGCCGCCGCGCTGCTCCTCGGGCGAGCGCTCCGAATGGACGATGCCGCTGCCTGCGGTCATCAGATTCACGTCGCCCGGCCGGATCACCATTTCCGTCGCCAGCGAATCGCGGTGACGGATATTGCCGTCGAAGAGATAGGTCACGGTCGCGAGGCCGATATGTGGGTGCGGCCGCACGTCGAGCGCCTGCCCGCCCCGCAGGATCGCCGGCCCCATGCGGTCGAAGAAGATGAACGGGCCGACAAGCCGGCGCTTCGCGGAAGGCAGCGCGCGGCGCACCTCGAACCCGCCAATGTCGCGGGCGCGCGGTATGATCAGCGTTTCGATCGCATCGCAGGAGAATTTGTCGCCGGGGACAGGATCGGGACCGGGGAAGAAGCTCATCTACCACATCCTTGATTACGGCCAGGTGATCAGCCCGACACCATAGCGCGAGAGTTGGCGATCATATGTCACGAAACGCATATCCTCCATGATCGCCTGCGCCAACATCAGCCGATCAAATGGGTCGGCATGCAGAGGCGGCAAGCGTTCGACGAGGGCGGCATGGGCGGGGATCACATCCAAAAGATCGAAACCCGCGGATTCGAACTCGGCAATTGCCTCATAGCCCGAAAGCGGCACAGCATCCGTCCGCCCAAGTGAATGCTTTATGGCGATTTCCCATATAGCCGCCGCGGAGACCGCAATCTCATTGTCGCTTTCCACAATGAGGCTGCGTATCCTCTCCGGTATTCGCTCGGGCGTATTCGTGGCCCAGATGGCGACATGCGTATCGAGGAGAAGCTTCATTTCTCCTTGCCAAGGAACATCGCTGCGACGTCCTCGTCCAGGGCCTGAAAGGCCTCATAATCCAGCGGAGGATATTTTCCCTCTGCCAGTCCCAATCGGCGCTTCCTCGGCCGGCCAAGAGGAACCAGCTTCGCGGCCGGCTTGCCGTTCCGCGCGATAATAATTTCCTTCTCGGCTCCGCTTTCCACGGCCTCCACAAGCTTGGAGAGCGACGTCTTCGCCTCATGCATGTTGATTGTTCCCACGTCAATCTCCTTAGCCAAGTCTAGCTAAGATAAGTCAGACGCATGAGCACTTCAATGCCAAGTCGCACGCTTTCGGGCCGCGACAGCTTCCGGACAAGCACCCGGCCGCTTGTGTGCCGCGCCGGTAAAAAAATCGCCGCGATGTAGGAAAGAGGCGGAATGAAACGTCCTATGGCCGATCAGCAAGAGGAGAGTGCCATGAGCTATGTCGACGGTTTCGTTCTCGCAGTACCGAAGGCAAACATCGATGCCTACAAGGAACTTGCCCGCAAGGCGGGCGAGGTCTGGATGGAGCATGGAGCCACCGCCTATGTCGAGGCGATCGGCGACGATGTCCCCTACGGGGAACTCACGTCTTTTCCCCGTGCCGTGCAGGCGAAGGAAGACGAGATCGTCATCTTCTCCTGGATCGTCTATCCGTCCCGCGCGAAACGGGATGAGGTGATGGGAAAAGTCATGGCCGATCCACGGCTCAAGGACAGCATGAAGGATGCCCCCTTCGACGGCAAGCGCATGATCTTCGGCGGCTTCGTTCCATTCATAGAGTTGTAGGCGCTAACTGGCGGATGGCTGGCGGGGAATGATCCGCGCCAGCCGCTCTTTCTGGTTATTCAGGTCAGCGCACCGCCATTCAACCGCGATCACGGGATTAATTGCCAGCGGGATCTTCCGGTCCCGGCTTGGCGATGCGAAGCACCGCCCCGTCGTTCCTCGTCAGTTCTATGATCGTCTCGAGCCTGACCACCCTGCGATCCATGTCACGCATGTCACTCGTCAACCTGTCGACATTTCTTGTCAGCGTCTCCACTTTTCCGGTCAGTTCCACCACGGTCCGAAGACCGCTCATGATGTCGCCTAAAGCGCTCACGATTTCCGGTTCCGCCTGAGAAACTTGATCGTTTGGAGAACCTGCTCATTTGATCTGTCAACGGCTGCCGAAGCTCTCTCCGCACTTTCACGAAAAGCACGGGCCAGATCGGCCAGTTGTTCCAGTTCCTGGATTTCGTCAGGATCATAGGCATCGACGGAACGGCGTACGAACTCGCCCACCGAAATCTTCGCCTTCCGCGCCTTGCTTTCGAGCTTGGCCTTTTCCGAGGGCGTCATCAGCGCAATGACGCGCTCCGTAACCGCTTCGCGAACCGCCTCCATCGCCTTTCACTTCTTACATGTGCAGGACATGTACATAGTGCATTTCGGGGCGCATCGCAATTATTCCCCGTCGAGCGGCTCCGTTCCGGCAGGCGTTCCGTCGCGGGAAAGGCGAATCTTTTCAACCTTGTCCTCGGCTGCCTTCAACAGGGCGTCGCAGTGCTTCTTCAGCGCCTCGCCGCGCTCGTAGATGCGGATCGACTGGTCGAGCGCCACGTCGCCCTTCTCCAGATCGTCGACGATCCGTTCCAGCGCTTCCAGCGCCTGTTCGAAGCTCAGCGTCTTGATATCGTCATTGCCGGCTTCATTCTCGGTTTCCGGCATCGATCATCCTTCCATCAGACGTTTGACATGGGCAGCAGCCGAAAAGGCCAGCCCTTCCAGGTCGTAGCCGCCTTCGAGCAGGCTGACAAGACGATCGGCCGCCGAACGGGAGGCCTGGTCCATCAGCTTGGCCGTCGCCCAGTCGAAATCGTCCTCGACCAGGTTCAGTTCGGCGAGCGGGTCGCGATAATGCGCATCGAACCCAGCCGACACGATGATCAGATCGGGTTTGAAAGCTTCGACGGCAGGTAGGACACGGCTGGAAAAAGCCTCGCGAAAAGAATCGCTTCCACTCTCGGGCAGAAGCGGCGCGTTGACAATGTTTCCGACGCCCGTCTCGCCCTTCGCGCCGGTGCCCGGATAAAGCGGCATCTGGTGTGTCGAGCAATAAAGCACGCTTCCATCCTGCCAGAAGATGTCCTGCGTGCCGTTGCCGTGGTGGACGTCGAAATCGACGATCGCCACGCGCTCCGCGCCATGCACCTGCTGCGCGTGACGAGCCGCAATCGCGGCATTGTTGAAGAGGCAAAAGCCCATGGCCCTGTCGCGCTCGGCGTGATGGCCCGGCGGGCGGGCGGCAACGAAGACGTTGCCGGCCGCACCCGAAAAAACATCGTCCACCGCGGCATTCGCGGCTCCCACGGCGTAAAGCGCGGCTTCCCAGCTTTTTGGACTGACCGAGGTATCGGCATCGAGACGGCGAAGCCCTTCCTCCGGAATGGCGGCCTTTATGCCTTCGACGAACTCGCGGGGGTGGACCGCGAGGATGGTTTCCTCATCACCCTTCGGCGCCAGCGCGCGGTCGAGGAGCGAAAATTGCTCATCCTCCAGGACACGCTCTATGGCGCGCAGCCTGTCGGGGCGCTCGGGATGGCCTGCCGGGGTCAGGTGCTCCAGAAAAATGGGATGCGTGTAGAGACGCGTCATCGTTCCGATATAGGCGCAGCGGCCCCTTCCGTCCATTCCAAGCGTATTTTGCGCCCGTCGGTGTCGCTCATACCCTTCCGGTTTTCCATCCGGACGGTATAAGGTGGTCTCGCTGCCAGGTGCCCGCGCAAGCGGGAGAATCGGGAACGCGGTGAAAATCCGCGGCGTGCCCAGCGCTGTAAGGGGGACCGGATCGGCAAAGACCACTGTCCGTCAGGACGGGAAGGCGCCGCATACGGAACGATCCCGAGCCAGAAGACCGGCCCGGCAGACATGGTCCTCCGCAAGGCCGGGCGGAGGATTGGTCATGCAATCGCAAGGGGAAAAGCGATGCCGGCAGAATCATTTGCGGCCGAGAGATCATCCTGTTCGTTCGAAAGGGAAGCGCGCGAGGCCGTCTACCGCGCCATCCATACGCGGCGCGACGTGCGCAGCCATTTCATTCCGGCGGCAATGGATGATTTGGTTCTTGCGCGCCTCCTGAACGCGGCGCATCACGCGCCCTCCGTCGGCTACATGCAGCCCTGGAACTTCATCGTCATTCGCGACGCCGCGCGGCGCGTAGAGGTGCGCGATCGTTTTCTCGCGGCAAGGGGTGAAGAAGCCTCCGCCATGGCCGGGGATCGCCTGGCGCTCTATCGCAAGCTCAGGCTGGAGGGCATCTGCGAAAGCGCACTCAATCTCTGCATCACCTGCGACCGGACGCGGGCGAAGGACTCACCGCTCGGGCGCTGGCACAACCCGGAGATGGACCTCTACAGTACGGTCTGCGCCGTGCAGAATTTCTGGCTCGCCGCCCGCGCCGAAGGTATCGGAGTCGGCTGGGTCAGCATTATCGACAGCGCGGCGCTGAAGAAATTGCTCGGCATTCCGGAGCACGTCGTCCCGGTCGCCTATCTCTGTGTCGGTCCAGTGTCGGAATTCGCCATGAGACCAGATCTCGAGACGAAAGGCTGGCGCCAGCGCCTCCCCCTTTCCGACCTGATCATGAGCGAAATATTCGGCGGCGAGGGCGAGGCGCCTTTGAAGGCGCTGACGGAGAGGCCGATGACGAATCCGGGCTCAGATTTCGTCGAGGAGGGCTATTCCTTTTCGAGAATATCGGTCGAGACGATGTGAATGCCGAAGCCTTCCAGGCCGACATAGTGACGCTCGCGCGAGGCGATCAGCCTGATCGAACTGATGCCGAGGTCTTTCAATATCTGTGCCCCAAGACCGATCTCGCGCCATTCCCTCTCGCGCCGTTGCGCTTCTTCATGCCTTTCCTCGGCGCCCTGGGCGGGCCGGTTACGAGAATTGTGGGAGACGCCGACCGATCCCTCGCGCAGATAGACGATGACGCCCCTGCCCACCTTGCCAAGCGACTTCATGACGTCGCGCAGCCGCTGCTCGCGTCCGAAAACGTCGGAGACGACATCTTCCTTGTGAAGACGCACAGGCACATCCTCCCCGTCGCGAATGTCACCGTAGACGATCGCAAGATGGTGCATCACGTCCCAGGGCAAGGTGTAGATGAAAGCTTTTGCCTTGCCGCCCGGCGTATCCATATCGAAGCAATCGACGCGTTCGATCAGCGTCTCCTGGCGCTGGCGATAGGCGATCAGGTCGGCGACCGAAACCTGCTTCAGGCCATGTTCCGCGGCGAACGCGACGAGTTGCGGCCCCTTCATGACCGTGCCGTCGTCATTCACCAACTCGCTGAGGACGCCGACTTCCGGCAGGCCGGCGAGACGGCAGAGATCGATCGCGGCTTCCGTGTGGCCGGAGCGCATCAGCACACCGCCCTCGCGCCCGACCAGCGGGAAAATGTGGCCGGGACGGACGAAATCGCTTGGACCGATATTGCCGTTCGCCAGATTGCGCACCGTCAGCGTGCGGTCATCGGCGGAAATGCCCGTCGTCGTGCCGTGTTTGAAATCGACGCTCACGGTGAAGGCCGTCGCGTGCGGCGCGTCGTTTTCGGCGACCATGGGCGCGAGGTTCAGCCGATGCGCGTCCTGGCGCGTCATCGGCGCGCAGACGATGCCGGATGTGTGCCGGACGATGAACGCCATCTTCTCGGGCGTGCAATGAATTGCGGCGACGATCAGATCGCCCTCGTTCTCGCGCCCGTCGTCATCCATGACAACGACGATCTCGCCGCGCTCGAAGGCGCGGATCGCTTCGACGGTTTTTTTCTGGTCGTAGGACATGGCGCTCGCTTTGCTCGTTGGCAATCGGCAGTGGGCAGTCGGCAGTCGGATTACGAACTGGCTATCCGACTGCCTATTGCCTATTCCCGATTGCCGTTCTTCCCGTCTGCCCCCGATGCCTGAGATAATGGTCGGCGATCGCACAGGCCACCATCGCCTCACCAATCGGCACCGCGCGGATACCGACGCAGGGATCATGCCTGCCCTTGGTCCTGATCTCGACATCATTGCCGTCGACATCGATCGAGCGGCGCGGCGTCAGGATGGAGGATGTCGGCTTGACGGCGAAACGCGCCACCACCGGCTGCCCGGTAGAAATGCCGCCCAGAATGCCGCCGGCATGATTTGAGAGGAAGACCGGCTTTCCGTCATTGCCCATGCGCATTTCGTCGGCATTCTCCTCGCCGCTAATCCGCGCCGCCTCGAAGCCATTGCCGATCTCCACCCCCTTGACCGCGTTGATCGACATCAGGCCCGACGCTATATCCTGGTCGAGCTTGCCGTAAATCGGCGCGCCCAAGCCTGCGGGAACCCCCTCGGCGACGATCTCGACGACCGCACCGACCGAGGAGCCCGCCTTGCGGATCCTGTCGAGGTAGTCGGCAAAGATGGGAACCGATTGAGGGTCCGGCGTGAAGAACGGGTTTTCCGGGTCGTCGACGAAATTCCAGTTCCAGCGGCTGCGGTCGATCTCTTTTTCACCGACCGAAATCAACGCGCCTCTCACCGTCAGTCCAGGAACGATTTTGCGGGCGATCGCTCCTGCGGCGACCCGCGCCGCCGTCTCGCGCGCGGATGAGCGGCCGCCGCCGCGATAGTCGCGCAACCCGTATTTCACGTCATAGGTATAGTCGGCATGGCCGGGCCGGTACTGCCTGGCAATCTCGCCATAGTCCTTCGAGCGCTGATCGACATTCTCGATCATCATCGCAATCGGCGTGCCGGTCGTGATCATGGTCTCGCCGTCCTCGTCGAGCAGGAAGCCCGACAGAACCTTGACCTCGTCCGGCTCGCGGCGCTGGGTGACGAAGCGCGACTGGCCGGGGCGGCGCCGGTCAAGTTCGTCCTGGATGTCCTTCTGCATGAACCGGATTCCGGGTGGACAGCCATCGACGACGCAGCCCAAAGCCGGACCGTGGCTCTCGCCCCAGGTCGTCACGCGAAAGAGATGGCCGAACGTATTGTGAGACATTGTTTTCCGGCCCGGATTACCGCGCACCGCTCAAGCTAGCTTCCGCCGGTGAAACCCTCAACCGGTCCCGCATATCACATTTTCCCGAAGTCGGCTTTGCCGCTTCCAGACTGAGGCTCTAACGGCCTTTTTACCTCTGGTCAAACCAACGTCGCGATGGCGATTTAGTTTTGACATATTCCCCCTGTTTCTGCTTTGCTGAGGCGGGGAACTGCTTCCAAGACATAAGGGAAAAAAAGATGCGAAGCCTCATCGCCGCCATCGCCATATTCATGACGCTCACGGCCGCAGCATTCGCCGCGGAAACGGAAGGGCATATCAAGAAGATTAATCGCGAAAAGGCGATGATCACCCTGGACGACGGCAAATCCTACAAGCTGCCGGGCGAGTTCGACATCGATTCCATCAAGGAAGGCATGGACGTGGTCATTGCCTATGACAAGGTCGGCGGCCAGAACCTCATCACCGACATGCAACTGCCGGAATAAACCCGCCGATATTCAAGTCGATTCACGTTTTTGGGTGCGTGCTTCGAGGCTTCGCTTCGCTCGCACCTCAGCATGAGGACCGACGGTGCCTACCTCCCTCATCCTGAGGTGCCCGCGAAGCGGGCCTCGAAGGACGCACTGAAAACATGCGAAAGCCGGTCGATTAGAGCCAACGCAAGCGGTCATTCTCCAGCTTGAGGATCCGGTCCTGCGGCGTTTCGATATTCGCTGCCTCGCGTCCCGGAACATGCTCGATAATGTGGAAAAGCGAGCGGATCACGCCGCCATGGGCGACGCAGATCGTCTTGACGCTGAGGTCGGTGAGCCAGCTTCTCACCCGCTCCGCCAGCATGGCGTAACTTTCGGCATGCGCGCCGGGCGGCACGAAATCCCATTTGTCCTCCAGCCGCGGCGCCGTCGCTCCGGGCGTCCGCGCTTCGATCTCGGCAAAGGTGAAGCCCTGCCAGTCGCCGAAATTCAGCTCCATGAGACGCGGGTCGGTGCGGTAGCCTTCCGGCAGCAGCCCCATCTTGATGCGGATGCGCTCCATCGTCTCGCGCGTGCGGCGGAGCGGGCTGGCGACGAAATCGAACCCTTCTCCCCGGCCCAGAAGCCGGGCGAATCTTTCGCCGTTCTTGTCGGCCTGGCGGCGCCCCAGCGCATTGATATCCGGATCGGCCTGTCCCTGAAGACGGCTGTCGGCATTATAGTCGGTCTGGCCGTGGCGTACGAAGTAGGTCAGCGGGTACATCTCGCTCGCACTCCTCCGGCTGCTATCCGACCGCTGGGAGACTAATCCTTGATGACCGATATGTCGGGCGCGTCGACCGCCTTCATGCCGACGACGTGATAGCCCGAATCGACGTGATGAATTTCGCCGGTCACGCCGCGCGCCATGTCGGAGAGGAAATAGAGCCCCGATTCGCCGACTTCCTCGATGGTCGTGCTGCGTTTCAGCGGCGAATTGTACTCGTTCCAGCGCAAGATGTAGCGGAAATCGCCGACGCCGGAGGCAGCCAGCGTCTTGATCGGACCCGCCGAGATGGCGTTGACGCGGATGCCCTTGCCGCCGAGATCGACGGCGAGATAACGGACGCTCGCCTCGAGCGCCGCCTTGGCTACGCCCATGACATTGTAGTGCGGCATGACTTTTTCCGCGCCGTAATAGGTGAGCGTGAGGATCGAGCCGCCATCCGTCATCAGCGGCTCGGCGCGCTTGGCGACGGCCGTCAGCGAATAGACCGAAATGTCCATCGTGCGCAGGAAATTCTCCCGCGAGGTCTCGACATAGCGGCCTGTCAGCTCGTCCTTGTCGGAAAAGGCGATGGCGTGAACGAGAAAGTCGAGCTTGCCCCAGCGGCGACGCACATCGTCGAACACTGCGTCCACGGTCGTCATGTCGGTGACGTCACAATGGCCGCCAAGATGGGCGCCGAGTTCCTGCGCCAGGGGTTCTACGCGCTTCTTCAGCGCGTCTCCCTGATAGGTGAGAACCAGTTCCGCGCCCTGCGCGGCGCAGGCCTTGGCGATGCCCCAGGCGATCGAGCGATTGTTGGCGACCCCTAATATCAGCCCGCGCTTCCCCGCCATAAGGCCATTTTCGATTGCCATTTCACTCGTCTCCGCGATGCACGCCTGGAGCATTTTGCAGCAAAGTGGGATCGCTTTGCATGGCACAAATGCGGCCAAGACAACAATTGGAGCATGTTCTTAACCGAAAACCGGTTTCCCCTTTCTGGGAACATGCTCCAGCCTGTGCCTATCGCACAGGCTTTTGGCGCCTTCAAGCATCTATCCGTCGAGGAACCCAGCCGGAAGGGCCCAATCAGACCTTGGCCTTCTTCATCAACGCCTCCAGTTCGGGATCGCCGCCCTCGGGAAGCATGACGCGGACATGGACGTAGAAGTCGCCCTGACCGGAGGTTTTCAGCGGCAATCCCCTGCCCTTGAGGCGCAGCACCTTGTCCGAACTCGACCAGGCGGGAATGGAAAGGGAAATCCGGCCGGTCGGCGTCTCGACCGCCAGCTTGGCGCCGAGGACTGCGTCGCGCAGTTGCACCGGGAGATCGGCATGGAGATCGCGCCCCTCGACACGGTAGCGCGGGTGCTTGCGGAATCTGATCTTGACCAACGCGTCCCCGGGCGGGCCGCCGAAGGGCGATTGCTCACCTTGCCCTTTCAGCCGGATCGTCTGGCCGTCCTCGACATAGCGCGGCAGCTTCACCGCGATCTTGTGACCGTCCGGAAAGGCGGCCGTCACCTTGCCGGCGCCGGCAATATCCTCCAGATCGACATCCAGCACCGCGTTGATGTCCGCGCCGGCGACATTCTGCCGCCGCGCGCCGCGCTGTGCCCCGTCGCCTTGCGAAAACCCGCTGCCGAAAATCTCGCTGAAGATGTCATGCGCGCCGCCGAAGGCATCGCTGCCGGCGGTGCTGGAACGGAATTCGAAATGCGTTCCGCCGGGTCCGCCCTGTGAGCGGCGAAAGCCGGCGAAGGGATCGCCGCCGGCGCCGGCGGCGCCTTCGAAGCCCTGGAATTTCGGCTTGCCCTCGGCATCGATCTCGCCGCGGTCGTAAGCGCCCCTGTTCTTTTCGTCGCCGACGATCTCGTAAGCCTGGTTTGCCTCGGCGAACCTGTCCTTGGCCTTCGGATCGTCCGGATTCTGATCCGGATGATATTTCTTGGCCAACTTGCGGTAAGCCGACTTTATCTCTTTCGCCGTGGCGCTCCTGGAAACGCCCAGAACGTCATAGGGATCGCGCATGCTTCATGCCTGCCGGGAGAAGGGTTTAGACAATTCGGGCCTAATATGCGTCCGGCTAGGAAGAAATTCCAGAGCGGAGCATCATCTTTGCCGTGCCGCGAAATGGATCAGGACGCCTGGAAGTTCATCATCCGCCAGACGCCCGTGCTGTCGAGGCAGGCATCGCCATGATAGAGCGCGACGCCGTCGAAGCTCTGGCGCGAAGTGGTGAAGCGGCGGCAGAGGATGTCGTCCTGCTTGTATTCCGTGACCGCGGAGATTTCGCCGCTCGATCCGGTCGCGGGATTGGCCCAGGAAATGTCCTTGCCGCCGGCCGCCTTCAAATTCGCCGAGGAGACCGCATTCCGGATGGTTGTCTCATCGGAGGCGGCCTGTGGAGAGGTTCCAGGGAACGGGTTGGCCGGCGGCTGGGAAGACGCCGCCGATACGGGGGAAACCGAGCCCGTCACCAGCGATCTGTCCACCTCCGCCTTGGCAAGGATGTTGCTCGACCCGCAGGCGCTGAGCAGAAACGGCGCGGCAAGCGCAAATATGGACGCCATCAGGCGAAAAGAAGGAAGGCGAGCAGTCTCTGGATCAACGGAAATCTTCGGCAGCGGAGCGATTTTTGCGGGCATTCAGGGATTCAATATCTTAGGGTCAGGACTCATAAATCTGGTCGAAATGGTGTGAGGCCATCCGTTCGGATATGAGGAGAAAAGGCGCAGGAAATGTTCATCATTTTCAAGTCCTTTTCGACAAAGTAGCCGGGCAGATGGGCCACATCCTGCGGACGCCGAAACGGCTGCGACCTGCGTTGTCGAACCGCTTGGCCGATGGAACCCATCGACCTTCGCGCTTCTCCTCGCATCTCTTTGCCGTTTCGGGCGCCATTTCGGCCATATTTATGAGTCCTGACCCTAAGCATAGCGCTGGATTGACAGTGCGGAATGCGCGGACCGGCCCCACGGAGACACTATGGACGAGACAGTGTTAACAAGCGATGACTTTGTGCAGTCCACGGAGCCCTATATCCTTTTCAGGAAATGGCTGGCAGAGGCGGAAAAGAGCGAGCTCAACGACCCGAACGCCATGGCGCTCGCGACGGTGGACGAGAGCGGATTGCCGGATCTGCGTATGGTGCTTCTGAAGGGCTATGACGAACATGGTTTCGTCTTCTACACCAATTTCGAGAGCAACAAAGGGAAGGAATTGCTGTCCTCGATGAAGGCGGCGCTTTGCTTCCATTGGAAATCGCTCCGCCGGCAGGTCCGGGTGCGCGGACCGGTGGAGAAGGTGAGCGACGCGGAGGCGGACGCCTATTTCAGGAGCCGGCCGCGCGGCAGCCGCATCGGCGCCTGGGCGTCGAAACAATCGCGGCCGCTCGAAAGCCGCTTCGCGCTGGAAAAGGCGGTGGCGGAATATACGGCTAAATATGCTATCGGCGATATTCCAAGGCCGCCTTACTGGTCCGGTTTCCGCATCCTGCCGCAAACAATCGAGTTCTGGCAGGACAAGCCCTTCCGCCTGCACGACCGCCTTGTCTTCACCAAGGCGGGCGACAAATGGGAGACGGAACGGCTCTATCCGTAGTCAGGATCGCTTGCGGTCGAGGAAGGCGCTGAACGCTGCTTTCGCCTCCTCCGATTGCAGTCTTTCGCTGATATGGTCGCTTTCAATGCGTATCCGCTTCACCAGTTCCTCGCGATCCGGCCGCATCAGACCGCGCGCGATCTTCAACGCCTCGGGCGGCTTCGCGACAAGGTCCTGCGCCGCTCGAAGCGTCCTTTCCTCAAGTTCATTTTCGCCAACCACGGCATAGATCAGGCCAGCCGCCTTCGCCTGTTCCGCCGAGAACCCTTCGCCCAGGACAAACAGGCCGAACGCCTGCTGGTATCCCATTATCCGAGGACCGGTGAGCGTCGATCCAGCCTCGGGCACCAGCCCGAGGTCCAGGAAAGGCGCGCGAAAAACCGTTCGCGGCGTGGCGAAGGTGAGGTCGCAATGGAGGTTGATGGTCACGCCGATGCCAACGGCGATGCCGTCCACCCCCGACAGAAGCGGCTTTTCCGATAAGGCCAGCGCCATCAGGAAATCGACGGATTCCCTACCGCGCTCGCCGCCCCTCCCATGGGCGAGAAAATCGGCAATGTCGTTGCCGGACGAAAAGACGCCGGGCAGGCCGAAGATCACATGACAGCGAATGGCGGGATCGGCATCGCCGTCATGCAGTGCCGTCGCCATGCCGGCATACATCGCGCGCGTGATGGCGTTCTTCTTTTCCGGCCGGTTCATCCGCACGATCTGGACGGGGCCGCGCCGCTCGACAAGGATACGATCGCCCATATGAACTTATCCTATGCGAGAGCGGCTTCGGCGGCCTCGATGCTGGCCCAGCCGCTGACGACGCGGTCGCGCAGCGCGGCGCATTCGCCGACAAGGTTTTCCGCGAAGAAGCGGCAGAGCGCCACCGGTTGCACTTCACCCTTCGCCAAGGCGCCGCGCGCGAGAAGCACACCGCCCGAGGCAAGGCCGAAAAGTCGGAGATAGGGGGTAGCGCCGGCAAGCGCCTCCGACATCCGTCCGTCCGTCTGCGCCTGCTGGAGGAAGCGGGTCGCCAATTCCAGATCGGCGAGCGCTGAAGCCAGCCGGTCGGCACTCTCGCCGAAGCCCGGCAGGTTCGATTCCCTCAGCGCTTCCACGTCCGTCTGTAATTCCCCGATATAGGCGATAACATGCTCGCCATCCGAGAGCGGCAGCTTGCGGGTAACGAGATCGATCGCCTGAATGCCGTTGGTGCCCTCGTAGATCGGGGCGATGCGCGCGTCGCGATAGAAACGCGCCGCTCCCGTTTCCTCGATGAAGCCCATGCCGCCATGGATTTGGACGCCAAGCGAGGCGACCTCCACGCCAATATCGGTCGGAAATGCCTTGGCGACGGGCGTCAGCAGGCCGGCGCGGTCCTGCCAGTGGCGCTTCTCATCCCCTTCGGTCACGCGGCCCATGTCGATGGCTTGGGCACAGCTATAGGCGATCGCGCGCGCCGCACCGGTCAAGGCCTTCATGGTCAAGAGAGTCCGCTTCACGTCCGGATGGGCGATGATCGGGCTCATGCCCTCAACCTTTTGCCCGGGCGCCTTCCCTTGCCGCCGCTCGGCGGCATAGGCGCGCGCCTTCTGATAGGCCGCCTCCGCCACCGCGACGCCCTGGATGCCGACAGCAAGTCGGGCATTGTTCATCATGGTGAACATGCAGGCGAGACCCTTGTTCTCCTCGCCGACCAGCCAGCCGATCGCGCCCGGCTGTTTGCCCTCAACGGAACCATCGCCATAGATCATGGTGCAGGTCGGCGAGCCGTGGATGCCAAGCTTGTGCTCGATGCTGGCGCAGACGACATCGTTCCTTGCGCCGATTCCGCCCTCGTCATCAACCAGGAATTTGGGCACCAGGAAGAGCGATATGCCGCGTGTGCCCGCCGGCGCATCGGGCAGCCTGGCGAGAACCATATGAACGATGTTGTCGGTGAAATCGTGCTCGCCATAGGTGATGAATATCTTCTGGCCGAAAATCCGGTAGGTTCCATCGCCGGCCGGTTCGGCGCGGGTACGAAGCGCATTCAAATCCGAACCGGCCTGCGGTTCGGTAAGATTCATCGTCCCCATCCACTCGCCGGAAACGAGCTTCGCCAGATATTTGGCCTGCAATTCGGGGCTTGCATGTTTCTCCAAAGCCTCGACCGCGCCGAAGGTCAGCGTCGGGCCGACGGCGAAGCCCATCGAGGCGGAATTCCAGATTTCGAGCACAGCTATCGCGACCATTGCCGGAAGGTCCTGGCCGCCGAATTCGGCCGGCCCGGCAAGAGCGTTCCAGCCGCCGTCGCACCAGCGCTTGTAAAGATCTTTCCAGCCGGGAGGCGTCGTCACCTTGCCGTCGCTGAAGACCGCGCCCTTCTGGTCCCCGACTGTAGCGAGAGGCACCATTTCCTCGGCGCAAAAGCGGCCGGCTTCATTCAAGACCGCCTCGACGACATCCTCGGAGAGTTCCGCAAAACGGCCCTTTCCAAGCACCTGGTCAAGATGTGCAATGTCCTTGAGCACAAACGCGATCTCGCCGACAGGCGCTTCATACATGGCATTCCTCCTGAAGTCCGGCCGGCAAATGCCCGGAGCCGTCGTAACTGTCTCAAGGTATAGAAACGGATGGAATGCCGCGCAATCGGCCAAGCGACGGAAAGGCGGAGGAGCTCAGCCGTCCCGTTCGCGGGCGAGCGCGCGCCAGCCTATATCACGCCGGCAAAAGCCTTCCGGCCAATCGATGAGGCCGACGGCGCGATAGGCTTTTTCCCGCGCTTCTTCGACCGTTGCGCCTAGCGCAGTGATATTCAGGACGCGGCCGCCATTGGCGACGATCTTCCCATTCCGCAAGGCCGTTCCCGCCTGGAAGATTTCCGCTCCGGTTTCGCGCACCTTCTCCAGCCCATTGATGACGCTTCCCGGAACCGTCTTGCCCGGATAGCCTTCCGCCGCCATCACCACCGTCAGGGCGGCCTTGTCGCGCCACTCGGCGGACATATGTCGGAGCTGCCCGTCGGCCGCTGCTTTCATCAGGACAAGAATATCGCTCTTCAGGCGCGGCATCAGCACCTGGCATTCGGGATCGCCGAAACGGACGTTGTATTCGATGAGCTTCGGGCCATCCGCCGCCAGCATCAGGCCGACATAGAGAACGCCGGAAAAAGGCGCGCCCATTTCCGCCATGCCGCGCATGGTCGGCTCGACGATCTCGCGCATCACGCGTTCGATCATCGGAGGCGTCATGACCGGCGCCGGGGAATAGGCGCCCATGCCGCCGGTGTTCGGGCCGGTATCGCCCTCGCCGACCCGCTTGTGGTCCTGCGCCGTACCGAAAGGAAGCGCCGTCCGGCCATCGCAAAGGCAGAAGAAGCTCGCCTCTTCGCCCTCAAGAAATTCCTCCACGACGACTTCCGCGCCAGCGCCGCCGAAAGCGCCCTCGAAGCAGGCATCGACCGCCGCAAGCGCCTCGTCGAGCGCCATGGCGACCGTCACGCCCTTTCCCGCGGCAAGACCGTCGGCCTTTATGACGATGGGAGCGCCCGTCGCGCGGACATAGGCCTTGGCCTCCAAGGCATTGTTGAAGCGCCGATAGGCGGCGGTCGGGATGCCGTAGCGGGCGCAAAGGTCCTTGGTGAAGCCTTTCGAGCCTTCGAGTTGCGCGGCGGCGGCACTCGGCCCGAACACGGCGATGCTGGCGGCGGCGAGGCGGTCGGCGATGCCGGCGACAAGCGGCGCTTCCGGGCCGACGACGACGAGATCGATCGCCTTTTCGCGGCAAAAGGCGATGACGGCGTCGTGATCCTTGACATCGAGGGCGACGCATTCGGCCTCTTCCGCGATGCCGGGGTTTCCCGGCGCGGCATAGAGCCGCGTCAGCATCGGCGAAGCCGCGATCTTCCAGGCCAGCGCGTGTTCGCGGCCGCCGGAACCGATGAGAAGCACGTTCATGAAGACCTCGCCGGATTGGAGGTTTCCGCCTATGGCGTCGCTCCCGCCGGGTCAAGAGGCTGGGGGAAGGATTGACTTGACGGCTTCGTCCGGCGCTGCCACTCCCTTTCCATGGAAAATATCCAATCCACCGCCGCCCAGGGCCGCGTCGCCGACGCGCCCTCCGGCCACTGGGTCTACAAAACCCTTCCGCGCGTGCTGTGGCCCTATGCGCAACTGGCGCGATGGGATCGGCCGATCGGCTGGTGGCTGCTCCTGTGGCCGTGCTGGTGGTCGGCGGCGCTCGCGGCGAGCGCCAACGCCGAGCCGGGCTCATCGCTTGCGTCGGTCCTGCCGTCGCCATGGCACATCCTGCTTTTCCTGATCGGGGCAATCGCCATGCGCGGCGCCGGCTGCACTTATAACGACATCGTCGATGAGGGTATCGATTCGGAGGTGGAGCGGACACGCTCAAGACCGCTGCCCTCGCGCCAGGTCAGCCGCAAGCAGGCCTGGGCTTTCCTCATCATTCAGGCGTTGGTCGGGCTGGCGGTGCTTCTCCAGTTCAACCGCTTTGCGGTCATCACGGGCATCGCCTCGCTGCTGATCGTCGCTGCCTATCCCTTTATGAAGAGAATCACGGACTGGCCGCAATTCGTTCTGGGACTTGCCTTTTCCTGGGGGGCGCTGATGGGTTGGGCGGCACATTTCGGCCGCATCGATCCGCCGGCGCTTCTGCTTTACGCCGGCTCGATCCTATGGGTGATCGGCTACGACACGATCTACGCCCACCAGGACAAGGAAGACGACGCCATTGTCGGCGTCCGCTCGACGGCGCGGCTTTTCGGCGAGGACACGAAGCAATGGCTGACGGGGCTTTATGGCGGTGCGCTGGTGCTTTTCGCGCTCGCCTTCTCGATGGCGCATGTGCCGCTGCCGGCGCTCGCTGGCCTCGTCGCCGCGGCCGTTCACATGATGCGGCAGATCCGGGTGCTCGATATAAACGACCCTGATCAATGCCTGAGATTGTTCAAATCGAACAGCATCGTCGGCTGGCTGATCTTCCTGGGCTTGCTCGGCGGCGGTCTGTGGGCCGCCCTCAAGCCGATCGTGTGACAACTCGCGCTATCTACGGGCGATGATCTCCTCGCCGGCGATGACCAGCCGCAAACCGAGATCGCCGCAGCGGCGGCGCGCCAGGAAGCGCGGCCGGCGGGTATGGGTCGGGCGCCCTTTCCGTCGCTTCTGCGGCGGCGCCTTGCGGACGGCGCCAAGGGATTCTTCCAGAGGGCGGGCGACGCCGTCGGCTTCGACCAGAAGCATGGGGAGGCCGTAGGCTTCCGCCCAACCGTGCCAGTCGGCGGCAATGTCGTCCAGATTCTCGGCCACAAGAAGGGGAACGGCCAGCATCGGGTCGCGATGCATCAGTTCCAGCGTCACCGTTACCTGTCCCTCGCCGTCCTCGATGGCGCGCGCGGCGACGCCGAGGAAAGCCTTGGCTGGGAGAACCACGGTCGCGGGGAGTCCGCTCTTCTCCAGCATGCGCTTGACGGTCGCGCCCCGACGATCGATGGTGAACGTCACGTCGCCATAGGCGTCGCGGGTGGCATAACTTGCGGCCTGCGGCAACCGGAAGGGGTCGAGCCGCATAGCGCTGCCCGCCCAGACCGGCTTCAATCCGGTGTTCATCTGTCTCAGCCTTCCTGTTTATCCCGAGAGCCTTTTGCGGTTCCCGTGGACCGGTTTTCCCGGTCGTCTTATGGGCGTGAGACTAGGGCAGGCATCTTACCGCCCCGCTTAAGAAACTCGGTAAAAATTTCACTGCCCTGCGGGATGGTTATCGGTTTGCAACCAAAGAGCCGATCCGGCATTTCTGGCTTCGTGCAAGCGCGCCTTCACGGCGCGCGACATTTTGAGCAACAACTCCCCGTACCGGCCCGTTGACTGCGACCGGCAGCGCAATAGATGGGAACCATGTCCAACAAGCTTTTCTCCAAAACGGCGAACAAGGTGGCCTTTGCGGCGGGTCACGCGGCGACGTTCATCGGCTGCGTGGTTGTCGTCCTCGTTTGGGCTGCGAGCGGTCCGCTTTTCGGATACACCGATACCTGGCAGCTGATCATCAATACCGGTACGACGATCGTCACCTTCCTCATGGTGTTCCTGATCCAGAACACGCAGAACCGCGACGGCGCCGCCATCCAGGCGAAACTCGACGAACTGATCCGGGCGGGCCGCGCGGAGAATGTCTTCATCGGAATCGAACATCTGACGGAAGAAGAGGTCAACGAATTCCGCACGAAATGCGAGAACGCCGCAAAGGAGCACAAGGCCCGCGAAAGCATCTATAGCGATCAGGAAGAGCAGGAAGATGGCGAGATCATCGAGGTAGAGCGAATCGCCGAGGTGCCGACCAAGGGGACGAAGCAAAAGGCGGCAGCCGGGAAGAAACCCGCGGCCCGCAAGAGACAATCCGAAAAGCTCAAATGACCTTGCCGGGATTCATGATACCGAGCGGGTCGAAGACGCTCTTTATCCGTCGCATCAAGTCGATGCCGATGGGGGGCGCCGTCTCCAGGAGTTCGTCGCGCTTCAACTGGCCGATGCCGTGCTCGGCCGAAATCGAGCCCGAAAGAGAGCGAACGACCGCATGAACGGCCGCGTTCATGTCGTGATAGCGCTCCATATAAACCTCGCGTGAGGCTCCGACCGGCTGCGATACGTTGAAGTGAAGATTGCCGTCGCCCATGTGGCCGAAGCAGACGACGCGCGCGCCCGGAACCGTCTTGTCCACCGCCGCTGTGGCCCGCTCGATGAATTCGGGAATGGACGCGACCGGCACAGAAATATCGTGCTTGATCGAGCCGCCTTCGGGTTTCTGCGCGTCCGACATGTCCTCGCGAAGACCCCAGAAGGCCTTGGCCTGCGCCAGGCTCTCGGCGATCGCCGCATCGGCGATAATGCCTCCTTCAAGTGCTTCGCCCAGTATATCCTCTATCAGCGTGCGCGCATCCGCCGCCGAACGGCCGGAGGAAACTTCCATCAAAACATACCAGGGATAGGTGCTAGCAAGGGGCGCTACCGAACCCGGAATGTGCTTCAGCACGAATTCGAGCGTGATTGCGCGCATCAGTTCGAAGGCGGTCAGCCCGCTGCCGGCCTTGTCGAGCGCGCGCCCGAAGAGCCTGAGCGCGGCGGCGGGCGATTCCAGGCCGATCCAGGCCACCTCCTTGCCTTTCGGCTTGGGAACGAGCTTCAGCACGGCGGCGGTAATGACGCCCAGCGTGCCCTCCGCGCCGACGAACAGGTTTTTCAGATCGTAGCCCGTATTGTCCTTCTTCAGCTTGCGCAAATCGTCAAACACGTCGCCATTCGGCATGACGACTTCGACGCCGAGACAGAGCTCGCGCGCATTGCCATAAGCGAGCACATCGGTGCCACCGGCATTGGAGGAGAGATTGCCGCCGATTCGGCAACTGCCCTTCGAGGCGAGCGACAAGGGAAAAAGCCGATCCACATTGTCCGCCGCCTCCTGCAGATTCTGCAGGATGACGCCCGCCTCGGCGGTAATCGTGTTGGAGAGGACATCCACCTCCCTGATCCTGTCGAGCCGCGCAAGCGAAAGCACGACCTCCCTTCCCGTCTGGTCGGGCATCTGCCCGCCGACGAGCCCGGTATTGCCGCTCTGCGGCACGATCGGCGTCCGCGTTTCCGCCGCAAGCCGCATGATGCGGGAAACTTCCTCGACGCTGCCTGGCCTCAGCACGAGTGATGTCCGGCCGGCAAAAAGCCCGCGCGGTTCGTGGACGAAAGGCTCGATGTCGCCCCGCTCGGTGAGCGCATGGCGCTCGCCCACGATTTCGGCGAAACGAGCGAGGAGTTCGGGGGAGATGGTCTGATCGGACATGGGGTGAGACTAGTTTCTGAACTGAGCTATGTCACGGGGAGCCGCCGCTCTTTTCAGACGGTCGTTGATGGCCTCGCCAAGGCCGGAGCGCGGAATCGGCTCCACGGCTATCGTTGCAGCGCCGGAAGCATCCAGACGATGCATATAGGTGAAAAGATTGGCCGCCGCCTCGCGCAGATCACCCGAAGGCGACAGGTTCAGACACGCCGCCGCCTTCTCCGCGCCCTTTGCCCGTTCTGGACCAAAAGCAAGGAGCGTTTCGCCAGGGCGCACATCTTCGGCATCGAGGCGAACCGCCGCTTTCGGCGCATAATGCGACAGGAGCATGCCTGGCGCTTCCACACCGGCCTTCCCACCGCGTTCGAGACTGACGCCAGCGATGGCCTCTATCGCTTCAGCGGGCGTGCCGCCCGGGCGCAACAGTCTTAAGCTCGCGCCATCCACCTTGACGATGGTGGATTCGACACCGACCGGCGTCGGCCCGCCATCGACGATCAGGCTGATCCGGCTTCCGAGGTCGCGCTCGACGGCCTCTGCCGTCGTGCCGCTGACGCGGCCGGACGAATTGGCGCTTGGCGCGGCAAGCGGCCGGCCGATCTCGGCGATAAGGTCCGAGGCGAAGCCGACGGGCATCCGCAACGCAATCGTGTCAAGGCCCGTCGTCACCAGCGGATGAATGCGCGACTCGTTCCGAAGGGGCAGGACGAAGGTCAGGGGTCCCGGCCAGAAGGTCTCGGCTAGCTTTCGCGACAGCGGGTCGAAGAAGGCGATGCGCTCTGCCATGTCGAGGCTCGCGACATGGGCGATCAACGGGTTGAAGCGGGGCCGGCCCTTGGTTTCGAAAATGCGCGCGACGGCCTCGCCATTGGTCGCGTCGGCGGCCAGCCCGTAAACGGTCTCGGTCGGGATAGCGATCGCCTCGCCGGCGAGAAGCCGCTTTGCCGCCTCGGCCATAGCCGATCCCATCGGGAGGATTTCCGCCAATTTAGAGCCTTTCATGGTTAGCTGTAAACGGTTCTGTTTCCTCGATGGCGCGGCGATCCGCGCGGAGGGCGGTGCAGGTCGTACCGGTGGTACGGCCAAATCCGTCCGACAAAGCGGGCGCCCGCCAGCGGGAAACCCTGACGGGCCGGGTCAATTCGGCCCAATTCCTGCGGCGAGCGTCTTGGCCGTACCACCGGTACGAACGGCGACACTCGCCTTGGCCTTGGACCGAATTGCCTCCGGCAGAACGATTCCATCTAATCATGAAAGGCTCTGTCATCCTTCTTTAACGATGCCGCCCGGTATATCGCGCCTGAAGCCGCCCGCAAGGCTCGCCTTCATTCTTTCGTTAAAGACATTATGCCTATCGAAACCCGGCGTTCGCGTTTCGATCGGACGGGTTTGGGCAGGAATGGGGTTGAACAATGAACAGGGTCGCCTTTTTCTTTTGCACCGGCGTTTCGGCCGCTGGACTTCTCCTTGCACTATCGGGTCTCTCCGTCGCCGCTGGCATGGACAAGGCAGTCGCGCCGATCTCCAGCAGCGCGCCCGACATCGTGGCGGCCAAACCATTGAATGCGCGGGGATCGGCGGCGTCATGGCAGGGAATGCCGGTGACGTTCAAGACTGTGAGCCCGTCCATCATCGCCGAGATCGGGCCGGAACCGGCACAGAACCCCGACGAGAGCAGGAAAAACAGAGGCTTCAATCCGGAACTGCTTGTCATCCGGGCCGGCATGATCGGAGAAGCGACGCCCGTCCAGGCGTCGGCGCCCAAAACGGCAGAGCAGCCGAAGGTTGCCGATGACGGACACCAGCTTTCGCCCGAAAGCGACAGCGCGCCCGAAGCCGCGGATCAGAAGAAGTCGCTCGCCGCGCCGGAATAATTGATTCCGGAATTATCCCGCTATCTTCGAGAAGTCCGCGACCTGGCCGGTCGCGGCGCGGATGCGTTCGAGAAGCGCCAGGCGATTGGCGCGAATTGAATCATTCTCGTCGTTTACCAGCACTTTCTCGAAGAATGAATCAACCGGTTCACGCAATGCGGAAAGCGCCCGCATGGCGGCGGAATAATCCTGCCGCGCGATTGCTTCGCCGGCCTCCTTCTCGGCCGCGTTGACGGCGGCGTAGAGGGCCTTTTCCGCCGGATCGCTGAAAAGCGCCGGATCGACAGTTTCAGCGATGTGTGTGCCCTTCTTTTCCTCGGCGGCAAGGATGTTGGCGGCGCGCTTGGCGCCGGCAAGCAGGTTTTTGCCGTCTTCGGTGTCGAGGAAGGAGGAGAGGGCTTCCACGCGGCGGACGATGAGAAGGAGATCGTCGTTATTTGCGCTCGCGGCCGAGCGCTCGCTTCGCTCGCTGGCCGACCCATTTTCTTGCGCGCCTTCGGCGTCGCGGGAAGGGGCGGCCTTGCCGGCCGGCGTCCGGTCGGACGCGTGGCGCGCCGCGTCTGGCGATTGGCCAATCTCCCCCCCTGTGGGGGAGATGCCCGGCAGGGCAGAGGGGGGCAACGTAGAGCGCCCCTCTTCAACGGTTTGCGGAGATTCCTGCGGGACAGCGCCCCCCTTTGTCGCCTTCGGCGACATCTCCCCCACAGGGGGGGAGATTGGCGCCCCGCTCGCCAGCACCGCGTCGATCAGATCATGCCGCGCTCCCTGGTCGCGGAGATAGACCTTCAGGCGGTCGTGGAAGAAGGAGAGGAGGTCTTGAGCGATTTGCCAAGAGTAATCAGCAGTCCTATCGACAAAATCTAATGCTGCTTCGTGGCTTGTTAAGCTCTCCGCTAACGATGCCCTAAATCCGTCAGTAACGATCCCGACGTCCTCAAGCGACTGAGCTTTCTCCATGTATGGCACCAAGCTGCGCAATTGCATTTCCGCGAAATGTTTTCCTAATGCTTTCGCGAAAAACAATAGCAAAGATTGCGCCTTATTATTTGCAACTTCTACTTGCAGAGAAAGCTGATTCTCGACCAATATCCTGATCACGCCCAGCGCCGCTCGTCTCAACGCGTAGGGGTCCTTGGACCCCGTCGGCTTTTCATTAATCGCCCAGAAGCCGACCAGCGTGTCGAGCTTGTCGGCAAGCGCTATCGTGATCGAGACCGGATCGGTTGGCACGCGGTCGGATGGGCCCTGCGGCTTGTAATGCTCCTCGATCGCGGCGGCGACGGCGGGATGCTCGCCCTGGAGGGCGGCGTATTTTCGCCCCATCAGGCCCTGGAGTTCGGGGAATTCGCCGACCACCTCGGTCTGGAGGTCGGCCTTTGCGAGCGCCGCGGCGCGGCGGGCGAGTTGCGTGATCTCCCCCCTTGTGGGGGAGATGCCCGGCAGGGCAGAGGGGGGCAACGTAGAGCGCCGATTTTCGGAATATTTGCCCGCGCGCGGTGGAGAGGCCTGCGGGACAGCGCCCCCCTCTGTCGGCTGCGCCGACATCTCCCCCACAAGGGGGGAGATCGAGCGCTCAACCACCGGCGCGAGTTCCTCCGCCAGCCGCGCGATCCGCTCGACGCGCTCGCCCTGCGTGCCGAGTTTGGCGTGGAAGGTGACGCCGAGATGATCCAGCCGCGCCATACGCTGGTCGAGCGGCTTCTTCAGGTCGAGGCCGAATTTCTCCGCCGATGCCGTCAGCCGGCCGAGATCGGGTAAATCGGCCTGGTCGGTCTTCCAGAAATGCAGCGCATCGGAGAGGCGCGCGCGCACCACCTTCCCGTTGCCCCGCGCGATCTCATGGCCGCCGTCCTTCGCCTCGATATTGGCGGTGAGGAGGAAATGGTTCGACAGTGCGTCCTTCGAGGCTCGCTGCGCTCGCACCTCAGGATGAGGATTCTCGTGCAGACGTTCCTCATCCTGAGGTGCCGGCGAAGCCGGCCTCGAAGGACGCACCACGAAACATTTCTGGTTCGCCCTGATCGTCAGGCGGATGACTTCGGCGGGGATGGAGAGGAAATCCTCCTCGAACTCGCCCATCAGCACGACCGGCCACTCGACGAGGCCGGAAACCTCCTCCAGAAGCGCATCGTCCTCGATCAGTTCGAGCCCGTTGGCGAAGGCGAGGTTTTTCGCGTCGGACAGGATGATCTCCTTGCGGCGGTTGGCGTCGAGCACCACCTTCGCCGCCTCCAGCTTGACGGCATAATCCTCGAAGCGGCGCACGACGATCTCGCCCGGCGCATGGAAGCGGTGGCCATAGGTGACATTGGCGGAGCGGATGCCGTCGACCTCGAAATCGACGACGACAGGCTCCTCCGTCTCGGGGCCGAAGGTGCAGAGGATGGATTGCAGCGGCCGCACCCAGCGCAGCGCCTCGCCGCCGCGCCCCTCGACAGCGCCATAGCGCATGCCCTTCGGGCCAGACGCTGCGCCCCAGCGCATCGATTTCGGCCACGGGAAATTACGGATCACGCCCGGCAGCAGCTCGGCGATGATCGCCTCCGCCGCCCTGCCCGGCCGCGAAATGACGGCGACGTAGAAATCGCCTTTCTTCGGATCGGAGCGGATTTCCGCCTCCTCGACCGAGGCCAGGCCGGCCGAACGCAGGAAACCCTGCACCGCCTGTTCCGGCGCTTTAACAGACGGGCCCTTGCGCTCCTCGCGCACATCCTTCGAACGCGCCGTCAGGCCGCGAATATCGAGCGTCAGGCGGCGCGGCGTCCAATATTCCTGGCAGCCCTCATAGGTGAGCCCGGCATCGACAAGCCCATCCGTGACCATCCTGCGCAGATCGCCCGCTGCTTTCCGCTGCATGCGGGCGGGGATTTCCTCGGAGCGAAGTTCAAGAAGCAGATCGGGCATCAGTGCCCCCTCGCCCGCATGCTCTTTCCTCTATTGCGCGTCCTCGCGCCGGCGGCGCTGTGGGCGCGCGGCGAGACGGGAATTTCCTCAGAGCGAAGTTCGAGCAAAAGGTCGGGCATATCGAAGGTCTTTCGTTGGCGTCCCGCACCTATCAAGGCCGGTGATGATTGTCACCATTTTAACCGTGGGCAAAAAGTGATATATAATGCCGATATCGGTTGTCACGAGGCAGACATGCGCGCCCTTATCACGATAGACGAGAAGCAAATTCGCGAACTGGATCGCGTGGCGCGGAAGGAGAACCGGTCCCGCGCGTCGGTCATCCGCGAAGCCGTGTCCGACTATCTGCAACGGCGGCCAGCGGGCGCTGAAGAGGACGCCTTCGGCCTATGGGGCCACCGGAAGATTGACGGCCTCGCTTATCAGGAAAAAATGCGTGGCGAATGGTGAAGACGCTCTTCGACACCAACATCCTGATCGACTACCTCAACGCGGTGCCGCAAGCCCGAGCGGAGTTGAGCCGCTACGAAACCCGGAGCATCAGCGTCATAAGCTGGATGGAAGTGCTGGTCGGCGCGCCGGAGGAAGTGGAGGAACCCACACGCGCCTTCCTTGCCGGGTTCGGCGTCGTCGGTCTCGACGACGAAATCGCGGAACGTGCGGTATCGCTCCGCCGCAGTCACGGGATCAAGCTTCCGGACGCGATCATATGGGCAACGGCCGACGTTAACTCTCTGCTCCTGGTGACTCGGAACACCAAGGATTTCGGCGAGGGCACACCCGGCGTGCGCGTGCCCTATGTCCTGTAGAGATTTCCGAACAGTCGATGTTTGGAATTCAAACCAACCGTTCCGTATCGCAAACAATCGAGAATCGGTCCGCAAGCGCGGCGAGTTCGGCGCGATGGAGATCGGCCGCGGAAATGTCGCCGCCAGCCGCCGGCAGGTCGCGCGTCGCGCAGGCATCAGCGACGATTATCGTCTGATAGCCGAGGTCGAGCGCGGCACGCGCGGTGGAGGAGACGCACATATGGGTCATGAAGCCGGCCAGAACGAGCCGCTTCGCGTCCGCGGCAGTAAGGGCCTCATTAAGTGTCGTATTGGCGAAGGCATTGGGCAGCGGCTTTTCCAGCACCATCTCGCCTTCAAGCGGCGAAGCTTCACCGGCGATCGCGAAACCACGAGCGGCCGGGTCGAACGCGCCGCCGGCGCGGCCGCGATGCTGGACATGGATGATGCGGCCACTGTCGGCGCGCGCCCTGGCAAGCAGGCGCGCGATATTGGCGAGAGCCGGCTTCACGCCCGGCAGCGGCAGCTTTCCGTCGACATATTCGTTCTGCGCGTCGATGACGATGAGAACGGCATCGGCGAGTTTCGGCGTCAGGTCGGCGCCCGCCATTTCCAGCAAGGTCTTTGCCATCATGCAGCTTCGCGATTAAAGCCGAAACCGCCTGCATCGGTCAGAAGGAAGGCCTCGCCGCAAGCCTTGGCGAGATTGCGCACGCGCAGAATATAGCTCTGGCGCTCGGTGACGGAGATGACGCTGCGCGCGTCGAGCAGGTTGAAGGCATGGCTCGCCTTGATGCATTGGTCGTAGGCAGGCAGCACGAGGCGATGGTTTCCCTCCCCCTTGAGGGGAGGGTGGCCCAAAGGGCCGGGTGGGGTCGCCGCTGCAATGCTCGATACCCTGGAGGTGCCTTCTGCACCGACCCCCTCTGCCCGCTTCGCGGGCTTCTCCCCCTCAAGGGGGGAGATTGGCGCGCCCGCCTTCAACAGCGCTGCGCATTCCCTCTCGGCGTCCTCGAAATGCCGGAACAGCAACTCGGTATCGGCATATTCGAAATTGAAGCGCGAATATTCCTGCTCCGCCTGCAGGAAGACGTCGCCATAGGTGACTTTTTCCGCGCCCTCGCGACCGTTGAAATTCAGGTCATAAACGTTGTCGACGCCCTGCACATACATTGCGAGCCGTTCCAGCCCGTAAGTCAGTTCGCCGGCGACCGGAGCGCATTCGATGCCGCAGACCTGCTGGAAATAGGTGAACTGCGAGACCTCCATGCCGTCGCACCAGCACTCCCAGCCGAGCCCCCAGGCGCCGAGCGTCGGGCTTTCCCAATCGTCCTCGACAAAGCGGATGTCGTGCAGCAGCGGGTCGATGCCGATCGCCTCCAGAGAGCCGAGATAGAGTTCCTGCAGATTGGGCGGATTGGGTTTCAGGATGACCTGGTATTGATAGTAATGCTGGAGCCGGTTCGGATTTTCGCCATAACGGCCGTCCTTGGGGCGACGCGACGGCTGCACATAGGCCGCGTTCCAGGGCCGGGGTCCGAGGGCGCGGAGCGTGGTCGCGGGGTGGAACGTGCCGGCGCCGACTTCCATGTCATAGGGCTGCAGGATGACGCAGCCATATTTCGCCCAATAATCGTGCAGGGTCAGGATCAGTCCCTGGAACGATCGGCGCGGGTCGAGATAATCGGGTAAACGGGTCGTCAAGGGAGAGCCTCAAAGGCGCTGGCAAGGATAGGCCGTCCTAAATCGGGCATCCGGAGCCGTCAAGGCGACGCTCCTCTCGCTTTTGTGATCGGCGGGATGAACAAACCGGATCGCAACGACCGTTACTGACGGAATATCCGCGCATAAAGGAGAGAATATATGACCGGCGCGTTATCCCTTTTGAAGCTTATCTTTGCCGCAGCTCTTCTGGTGGGTCCGCTCCAGGGATATGCCTTTGCCGACCCCGCAGGCCCCGCGACGGATCCCATCACCGGCTACCAGTGCCTTTCCGCCTCATGCACCTCGATCCGTCTCTCGAACGCGAACTGCATATGTGTAAAGCAGAATCCGGGGGCAACCGACGCACGGAACCTCTTGCTGAAATGCTATACGGGCCATGCCGGCCACTGGACGAGTTGTCCCGCCAAACCCCGCTACGGAATAATGGAGAACTATCGTTGACCGGAATAGCGCAGCGGAGCACTTTCGATAGCGATGATTCCACAAGCGGCCGGAGCCGCCCAAGGGGTATGAGATGATAAGCCTACAAAAATTCGCACCAGCAGCCGTCGCGGTGGTGGCAGCCGCCCTGCTTTTCGGAGCGGGTACATCGGCTGCCGCAGCCAGGGACCATATGGGCAGCCAGCCCGCCCACGATCCGGTCACGGGCTATCTCTGCGTCACGAACAACTGCAATGTGGTGCGGCTGCCCGATGCCTATTGCATCTGCGAGAAGGTCAATCCCGGAGAGCAGCGGCTCTCCCGACTCAGGCTTGCCTGCTACACCAAGACCGGAGGGCAATGGTTGTCCTGCCCGGTCAAGCCACGCTTCGGCAACATGGTCAACTGAGGCACATTTCGATGCGGCCGTGACCGGCCGCATCCCTCTACCACCACTCAGCCTTTCTGATCGCCGTCCTTGTCATTCTTCGGCGCCATCTTCTGCGAATTATCGGGCGCCTGCGCGGCCTTCTTCGGTTCGACCGGCGGCAGCCCCGATACGAGCTTCTTCTTGATCTCGGCGAGCACGTCCGGATCGGGCTTCATGTCCTTCGCCTGCTGCCATTGGTAGGTGGCCTCGAGCTTGCGGCCGACGCGCCAATAGGCGTCCCCGAGATGATCGTTGAGCACCGGATCGTCCGGCTTGAGGGAGACGGCGCGCTCCAGTTGGGTGACAGCCTCGTCATAGCGTCCCAGCTTGTAATAGGCCCAGCCGAGCGAATCGACGATATAGCCGTCGCTCGGCCGCAATCCGACCGCCTTGCGGATCATGTCGAGCGCCTGGTCGAGGTTGATGTTCATATCGACCCAGGAATAGCCAAGGTAATTCAGCACCTGCGGCTGATCTGGCTGAAGCTTCAGCGCTTCCTTGAAGTTCGGCTCGGCCTTCGGCCATTCCTTCAGCCGCTCATAGGCGATGCCGCGCTGATAAAAGATGTTCCAGTCTGTCGGCTTCGGCGGATTCAGGCGCGCCACCGCCTTGTCGTAAAGCTCGGCAGCCGAGCGGTAATCCTTCTTGGACGCATAGACGCCGCCCAGCGCCAGATAGGCGCGCATGTCGCCCGGATCGGAAGCGAGAACATTTTTCAGATGCTTTATCGCTTCGTCTTTCTCGTTCAAATCCGCGAGGTTGAGGCCGGTCTGCAGTTCGGAAAGACGCTTCAGTGGCGAACTGTCGGGAATGCGCGCATAGAATTTGATGGCTTCCCGGGGATCCTGCTGCTGTTCGGCGACGACGCCGAGTTGGAGAAGCGTCAGATCGCTGTCGGGCTTCAAAGCAAGGGCATATTGCAGATAAAGGCGCACGAATTGCTCACCGCCGCCACGATTGAGCGCCGTGCCGAGATCGAGCAGGACCTCCGCCGCGCCATCCGTCGGGCTGGCGACGAGGCGCTCGACCGGCGTACCCTTCTCGATTTTCTTTCGCAATGCGATGATCGGCAGCCTGCCGGAGGCAAAGGCATCGGCCTTGTTGAGGACCGCCAGCGCCTTCACCTTCTGGCCGTTTCGCGCCAGGAATCCGGCATAGGCTTCAGCCGCGCGCATATAGGTGCCGGGTGCCGCGCCACCGGCGGCGACGTTGTCGAGCGTCGCCTTATAGGCGTCTTCCGCTTCCTTCTTGCGCCCAGCGACATCGGCGATCAGCGCCCGGTGGTAGCTGACGAAGAGCGTGTACCAATCGGGACCGTTGAGCTTCTTCAAATAGGTGAGCGCCTCCGTCGTATGGCCCTCCCCTTCCTTGGCCCAAGCCGTCATCAGACCGGTGATGAGCTTATCCAGATCGGATTCGAGGCTGAGTTTCAGCCAATATTGCGCGTGCGAATAATCCTTCTTGCGAAAGGCATCGACGGCGAGGGCCAGACGTGAAAAACGCTCGATCTCGGGCACGGCCTTCAATTTTTCCGCGTAAGGCAGCGCCTCATCGAAGGAGCCGCGCGCGATCAGGGCGAGCATCAGATTCTGCTGGATATCCCTGTTGTCGGGATCGAAGACGAGGGCGCGCTGGTAATAGGCGACGGCCGCGTCGAGATCGTTGTCGGCTTCGGCGACCCGTCCGGCGAGATAGGCGCCTGAAAGGGAATTCGCCTCGACCTTGGGCGTTGCATCCGCATAGCCCGGCCCGCCCGATAGGGCGATACCCGCCGAAAGCGCCAGAACGCCAACCCACATATGGCCTTTATTCGGCATCGTGTCCCTTCCTAACCCATGGCGCAAACGACCGCATCATGCCTTGTCTTTTCGCTTGAGCATGATCTTTGTACCGGTACCCATATTTTCGGATCATGCTTTATTCTTGCCCTTAGCATGATTTTTGGAAAACCGGCGCCGCATCATGCTCCCAAGCGACCACCGAATGATCCTTCAGACTCAGCAACGTTGAATGGCCAAAGCATGGCCTTTTTAGGGTCAAGGTCAATCGTACTCCGAGAGCCGCGGAGGGGACCGACGGGTTTCTCCTCCGCCGATCAGGACACGCGATCAATGCAGAAGTCGATTACTTCCAGGAGCGCCGATTTCTGCGGCGTATTCTCCAGCGGCGCCAGTGCATCACGGGCGATTTCACCGAAATGGCGCGCCCTACCAACCGTATCGACGATGGTCGAATAGCGCTTCATGATGCCGATCGCCTTCTCCAGAGCCGCATCGTCGGTCGAGCCTCCTTCGATCGCCCTCTTCCAGAAGGCGCGCTCCTCCGCCGTACCCCGGCGATAGCTCAGGATGACGGGCAGCGTCACCTTGCCCTCGCGGAAATCGTCTCCGACATTCTTGCCGAGATCCTTGCTGTTTCCGCCATAATCCAGCGCATCGTCGATAAGCTGGAACGCCAGGCCGAGATTGGTCCCGTAGGAGCGCAGCGCCGTCCGCTCCTCGCGCGACGCCAAGGCGACGACCGGCCCGACCTCCGCCGCGGCGGAAAAGAGGGCGGCGGTCTTGGCCTTGATCACGGCAAGATATTCATCCTCCGTCGTCTCCAGGTTCTGGGCGGCCGCAAGCTGCATCACCTCGCCTTCGGCGATGACCGAGGCCGCGCTCGAAAGAATATCGAGCGCATCGAGCGAGCCGACATCGACCATCATGCGGAAAGCCTGGCCGAGCAGGAAATCGCCGACCAGAACGCTTGCCTGGTTGCCCCAGATCATGCGGGCTGTCTTCCTGCCGCGCCTCAACGAACTCTCGTCGACGACGTCGTCATGCAGCAGGGTCGCCGTGTGCATGAACTCGACGCTGGTCGCGAGCTTGATATGGCCGTCCCCCCGGTAGCCGAACATTTGCGCGGCCGCGAGGGTGAGCATCGGCCGTAGGCGCTTGCCCCCCGACGAAATCAGGTGGTTGGCGATTTCGGGGATCATCTCGACGTCCGAACCGGCCTTGGAGAGAATGAGTTCGTTGACGCGCCGCATGTCCGCGGTCGTCAAGTCGATCAAGGGCTGGATCGAAGCCAGTTCCCGTTTGCCTTCGTCGAGCGAGATAACAACGCCCAAAATACACACTCCTATAACGGGCCCCGCTGTGATCGGGAGGCACCTGGCTGCTTGAGGGTCAGGACCCGTTCTCATTTATGGCGCGCGCCGTGGTTGCAGCAAGTGGCTAATTGGCGCGGCGTTCCGAACAGGATAGAAGCTTTCGTCAGCGAAAGCACCACCGAAGAGACATCATGATCGAACTTATGCGTACCAACGATCCCGTCATCATCTCCTATGTGGAGGCGCTGATGCGCGATGCAGGCATCGGCTGTTTCGTCGCCGACCAGAACATGAGCATCATCGAGGGCTCGCTCGGCATATTGCCCAAGCGGGTTATGGTGGACGCGGATGCAGTGGAGCGCGCAAGGCGGATCCTGTCGGACGCGGGAATCGGCCATGAAATGAAGCAGAAATAGCCGGCGATCATGCCGGATGCTCCCGATCATACGGTCGATCTGTTTCACCGGGGCGGCTTCCACCTCGTGCAGCCGGCGGCGCGGGGGCATCGCGCGGGCATCGACGCGATGATCCTGGCGGCCGCCGTTCCCTCCGGTTTTGCGGGCCGGGTCGTGGATTTCGGGGCCGGGGCTGGCGCAGCGGCTCTTGCCGTACTGTCCCGCTGTCCCCAAGCCACCGCGGTCCTGGTCGAGCGCTCCGCGGAAATGGCCGGTTTTGCATGCAAAACGCTGGCTCTTCCGGAGAACGCGGCCCTCGCGGAACGAGCAACGGTCCTCGAAGCAGATGTCACCCTCACGGGGCAGAGGCGGATCGATGCCGGGCTCCTCGACCGGAGTGCCGATTTCGTCATCATGAATCCGCCCTTCAATACCGCCCATCACCGGCCGTCGCCCGACAGCCTCAAGAAGCAGGCGCATATGATGGAGGAGGGGCTCTTCGAAAGCTGGCTGCGCAGCGCCGGCGCGGTGGTCATGCCGACGGGCTCCGTGGCCCTCATCGCGCGGCCATCCTCCCTTCCGGCCATCCTTGCCGCGCTGTCGGGTCGCTTCGGCGACAGCGAAATCCTGCCCGTCCATCCGCGCAGCGACCTTGCCGCGATCCGCATCGTGCTGCGCGCCAGACGCGGTTCGCGCGCCGCCCTGCGTCTCTGTCCGCCGCTCATCCTGCATGAGGGGCCGGCAAACCGGTTCACGCAAAGGGCGAACGACATCAACAACGGCCGCGCCAGCCTCTTTGGCGACTGATCTGTTCGGGACTTGCGCCGAAAGGGGCGCAACCTACATGCAAGCTGCAACCGCGGAGGAATGAATTGAAGCGCCTGTTCGATCGAGTCCTGCCTTCCTCCATGCGGTCGGACGCCGTGACCATACCGGTCGTGCGGCTGCAGGGCATGATCCTGGCGAGCGGCGCACCGTTCAGAAGCGGCCTTTCGCTCGCGACGACGGCCGGCCTGATCGAGAAGGCCTTTTCGTTCAAGAAGGCGCCGGCGGTCGCGATCTCGATCAATTCTCCGGGAGGCTCGCCGGTCCAGTCGCGCCTGATCTACAAGAGGATAAGAGATCTTGCCGCCGAGAAGGACAAGAAAGTCCTGATGTTCGTGGAGGATCTTGCGGCTTCCGGCGGCTACATGATCGCGCTTGCCGGAGACGAGATCATCGCCGATCCCTCCTCCATCGTCGGCTCCATCGGGGTGGTCTCGGCATCCTTCGGCTTTCAGGACTTGATCAAGAAGATCGGCGTGGAGCGGCGCGTGCATACGGCCGGGAGGAACAAAGCCACCCTCGACCCCTTCCGCCCGGAGCGGAAGGAGGACGTCGAGCGGCTGAAAACGCTTCAATTGGAGGTGCACGAGACCTTCATCGATCTCGTCAAGGAGCGGCGCGGCAAGAAACTGGCGGACGACCCCGACCTCTTCACCGGGCTCTTCTGGACGGCCAAGCGGGGTGTCGACTTGGGTCTCGTCGATCAATTGGGCGACATGCGTTCGGCGCTCAAGGAGCGTTATGGCGAAAAGACCAGGCTGCAACTCGTCACGCCGGCCCGCGGCTTCCTCACCCGCAAACTCGGCCTTCCGGGATCGACGGGCGGCGATCCGACGCCCGACATAGCGGCAGCAGCCGTCAGTGGACTGGTCGATGCGCTGGAGGAACGCGCGGCCTGGGCGCGGTTTGGGCTTTGATCGAAGCGGAGGAACGCCTATACTAAAGGAAGCGCCCGGACGCGGGCGCGGTGGAGCAAGACATGCCGCAGCTGATATTCTTCCTCATCATCATCGCCGCCGCCTATTACGGCTACAAGGCATTCGTCCGTGAGGCCCAACGCGTATCCTCGAAAGTGAGGCGGCAGGAGAAACAAGCCGCGAACGGAACCATCGGCACGCTCGTGAAGGACCCCGTCACCGGCGAATACCGGCTGGCGAAGGACTGATTTCCGTTCTCCTTCCGCTGCATGAGCAGCTTTCTCGCACCAGCCAAGATCAATCTTGCGCTGCACGTCGTCGGGCGGCGCGGCGACCGCTACCATCTGATCGAAACGCTGGCGGTTTTCACAGGTTTCGGTGATCGGATCACGGTCTCTCCTTCCCAAAGGGATGAATTCCGTGTCGCTGGTCCCTATGGCGATGGCATTCCCCTCGATAGCGGCAATCTTGTCCTCAAAGCGCGCGATGCTTTCCGCATGGCTTTCCCCGGCGGCGCTCCCCTGTCGGTCATCCTCGAAAAGAACCTGCCGCCTTCCTCGGGGATAGGCGGCGGATCGAGTGACGCTGCGGCGATGCTGCGAGCACTGAGGCGCCATCATGACGCAACTCTTTCCGACGAAGCCCTTTTGGAGGTCGCGGCGAAGCTCGGCGCAGACCTGCCCATGTGCCTCGCGGCGCGACCGCTCGTCGCTCGGGGGATCGGCGAAAGGATCGAAATCCTGCGCGGTTTCCCGTCGCTGCCCATGGTCCTCGTCAATCCCGGCGTGGAGGTTTCGACGCCGGCGGTTTTCCGGGCGCTTTCGAAGCGGGACAACGCTCCGCTCCCTTCACGGCCACCCAGTGATCCGAAACATCTCTTCGCCTGGCTCGAACAGACCCGCAATGACCTCCAATCGCCGGCATGTGGCATCGCTCCGCCCATTTCGGATGTGCTGCGGACGCTCGAAAATCTTGGCGCGGCGTTCGCGCGCATGTCGGGCTCGGGCGCGACCTGTTTCGGCCTTTTCGAAACAATGGATGCGGCCCAGAATGGCGCCGGCCTCATTCGCGAACGGCAGCCGGACTGGTTCGTCACCGAAACGCGGAGCATGGCATCGACAGAGGATCCTGACGATGGGAATTGACGAGAAACGGCCTTTCATCCCGGTCAGCTTCGCCGTGCTCACCGTTTCCGACACGCGCTCTCTCGCCGACGACAAATCCGGGCAGACGCTGGAGGATCGGATCCAGGAAGCGGGCCACACCCTTGCCGCACGCGAGATCGTCAAGGACGATGTGGAGGCCATCCGCAGTATCGTCTCCACATGGGCGAAGGACAAGACGATCGACGCCATCATCACGACGGGAGGTACGGGCTTTACCGGCCGGGATGTGACGCCGGAAGCGCTCGAACCGCTCTTCGAAAAGAAGATGGACGGGTTTTCGGAGGTCTTTCACAGGATTTCCTATGACAAGATCGGCACGTCCACCATCCAGTCGCGCGCGACAGGCGGCGTCATCGACGCGACCTTCGTCTTCGCCCTGCCCGGTTCGCCCGGCGCCTGCCGGGACGCCTGGGACAACATCCTCAAGGCGCAATTCGACTATCGCCACATGCCCTGCAATTTCGTCGAGATCATGCCCCGTCTCGACGAGCATCTGAGACGCGGCAAGAACTGATCCCTCGCACGTCCCGAGCGTTTCGTGCTTTCCATGCGGAACATTTACGCATCCAAAATGTTCTTGATATGTTCTCATTCTTTGGATAGGAATAATTTCATCACGACTCACCTTTCGGCAAGCGGAAGACGGAACAATGATGGAACCGATAACGCGCGCGGATGTTGCAGCCTTCGACAAGGGAGGCTCGGCGATGGCCAATGCCATGATCGAAAGGAGCGGCATCAGGATCGACCCGGACCGCCGCCGTGGACGCGGCGCCGGCGTCAATCCGTCCGGCCGGTTCGAGCCGACCTCGCGCCATGTCTTCGACGACGGCTGGAGTTCGCTCGAGGAACTGCCGCCGTTCAAGACGGACGTGCAGGTCGAGCGGCCTCGAACGATCATCACCCGTAACGAATCCCCGGATATATCCTTCGACCGTTCGATCAATCCCTACAGGGGCTGCGAGCATGGTTGCATCTATTGCTTCGCGCGGCCCACACACGCCTATATGGGCCTGTCGCCGGGCCTCGATTTCGAATCGAAGCTCTTCGCCAAGCCGGACGCGGCCAAGCTTCTGGAGCGGGAACTGGCGAAGGAGAACTATCAGCCGCGCACCATCGCCATCGGCACGAACACGGACCCCTACCAGCCGATCGAGCGCAACTGGCGCATCATGCGCGAGATCCTCGAAGTTCTGGAGGCGCATGAGCATCCGGTCGGCATCGTCACCAAGTCGGCGCTGGTGACACGCGACATCGACATTCTGGCGCGAATGGCCGAGAAGGGTCTGGCGAAGGTGGCGCTTTCGGTGACGACGCTCGACAGGCGTCTGGCGCGCACCATGGAGCCGCGCGCGGCGACGCCGCCGAAGCGGCTTGAGGCGATCAGGCTTTTGTCGGAGGCCGGCATCCCGGCATCGGTCATGGTCGCGCCGATTGTTCCCGGGCTGAACGACCAGGAGATCGAGCGCATCCTGGAATCGGCCGAGGCGGCCGGAGCGCGCGAGGCAGGCTTCGTCATCCTGCGCCTGCCGCTCGAGGTGAGCCCGATCTTCAAGGATTGGCTGCTTCGCCATTATCCGGACCGCTATCGCCATGTCCTCTCTCTGGTGCGATCCATGCGCGGCGGCAAGGATTACGATTCGGAATGGGGGAAGCGGATGAAGGGGAGCGGTCCCTACGCCTGGCAGATCGGGCGGCGGTTCGAGATCGCGGCGAAGCGGCTCGGCCTCAACCAGGAAAAGCGCGCGCTGCGGAACGACCTTTTCAAGGCTCCCGCTGGCGCCGGAGAGCAGTTGATGCTGCTGTAGCCATTTTTCACGCGGGCCCCTCTCAGATACCGCAAATGCGACCCGCAATCGCCCTCCCGTCGAAACGCGGCCCCCTCCCCGAGCGTTCGACGGTGATCCCCTCGCCGGCGTTTCCCCGACGCCGGCGAGGCCTTGCGGAGAATCGGACGAGATGCGAGCATCGCCGCACAATGGCTCGCCAACGTTCCGATTCTCCGCTTCTCTTCGACATGCCGGTCGCGCCCGATTTCGTCATGGAACGGCGCGCCATCAGGCGTGGATTGGGACCCGTCGCCGGTCTGGACGAAGCCGGCAGGGGACCGCTTGCCGGACCGGTGGTCGCCGGGGCGGTCATCCTGGACCCGAAAGGGATTCCGGACGGTCTCGACGATTCCAAGAGGCTGACGGCAATCGCCCGGGAGAAGCTCTTCGGCGACATTTTTTCGAGCGCGATCGCCGTGGCGGTGGCTTCCGTGTCGGCCTGCAGCATCGACGCCTCGGACATCCGCAAGGCGAGCCTCGAAGCGATGCGCCGAGCGCTCGCCGGCCTTTGTGTCAGCCCGCGCTTTGCGCTCGCCGACGGAAGGGATGTCCCGCCCGGCCTCCCCTGCCCCGCTGAGGCGGTGGTGAAGGGCGACCAGCGCTCGCAGTCGATCGCGGCGGCGTCGATCGTGGCGAAAGTGACCCGCGACAGGATGATGATCCAGGCCGGCCGCCGCCACGCCCATTTCAGCTTCGCCCTGCATATGGGTTATGCGACGGAGCGCCATCGCGACGAGATCGCCGGCCACGGCGCCCTGCCGAGGCTCCACAGGATTTCCTTCGCTCCTTTCCGGCTCGATGCGCACATTTCGATCGAGGAACCGGAACTCACCTGAGCGCTTGCTCCGGCGACGGAGCGCCGATCGGACCCTCTACTCCGCTGCTTTCGCCGCCTTCGCCGCGATCGCTTCCATGCGCAGCATGGCGTCGCGCACGACGTCCAGCTCGCGCTGATATTCGCGCACCCTCTCTCCCCAGGTGTCCTGAACATGGATATGGCCGCTATCGATAGCCTGCTTCCGCAGCTTGCGCGCCAGCGCGACCTTTTCTTCCAGCGCCCTGACGGCGCTGGCGAGCGCGCGGCGCAAATTCTCGTCGACGGCGACATCCATCAGTTCAGCGGTGTAGGTATGGCCGACGTGACAGCGGTAGCGGATCAGATCGCCCTCGTCGATCTCCCACATCACGCCGTGGCAATCGGGGCAGGCCAGCACGGAACGCCTGCCGAAACGATCCATCTCATCCATGTTCGAATGTCCTGCTTTGGCGATCTCCACCTCGAATCTGATCTGCTCCGGCGCCTCGACCGGTTCGCCGGCCGGCTGGTGCGCCAGGCTTTCCAGCAGCGGCGCCAGATCCTTCAACCGCACGACATGATCTGGCCTCATGATGCGCAACGCGTTTTCCGGCATGTCCGGAAAGGCTGCATCGGCGGGATTCTGCACGACGCTGAAGCCGCCGCATTTCTCGATCGCCCACAGACCGGAAGCGCCATCGCCAAGGGTCCCTGTGAGGACGACTCCGACAGCGCGTGGTCCGCAACATAGAGCGACCGAGCGAAGCATCGGATCGATCGCCGGCCGGGCATTGTTCTCGCGCGGGCCCGCGCCCAGCAAAAAGCGATCGTTTTCGACCAGCAAGTGACGATCCGGCGGCGCAATGTAGATATGGCCCTTGCGCAAGGGCTCTCCGTCGGTGGCGAAGGAAGCAGGCAGCGGGCCGGCGCGTGACAATAAATCGTCCAGCACCGAGCGAAATTCCTTCGCCAGATGGATCGTTATCAGAATGCTGGCGGGAAGGTCCGGTGGCAGCCGTGCCGCCAGGAACTGCAGCGCGTCGACGCCGCCCGCTGAAGTGCCGATTGCGATGATGTCCCTGTTGGCCATTCGTGCTCCGGTCCGTGGCGCGCCCGTCCCGGTAAAAAACCTCGCGCAGGCGGTAAATGTTCCTCCTTCCTTGCCGGGCAAGCGATGTATGATGCTTTCGGACCGGTACGCCTGCAACCTTGCCGGTTGTGAAAAGTTTAGCTTCTTTTGGCGAACAACCTTTTCTTATAAGGTTCTTGATCAGCAAGCGTGGGAGTGTGCTGTGGACGGGGTCGGCGAACAAAAAGAAGACAAGAGTCGCTCCACTCCGACCATCGTGGGAATCGGGGCGTCGGCTGGCGGCATCCCTGCTTTGCAGGCTTTTTTCAAGGCTTTGCCGGCCGACACGGGCGCCTCCTACGTCGTGATCGTCCATCTCGACCCAAACGTACAAAGCGAACTCGCCGAGGTTCTGGCGAGACACATCCAGGTTCCGGTGGTGCAGGTCAAGCAGTCCGAACGGCTATTGCCCGACCATATCTATGTCATTCCGCCGGACCGGCGGCTGGAACTCAGCGATCATACCGTCTCCGCGGTCGAGTTTGCCGAACCGCGCGACCAGCGCGCTCCTATCGATCTGTTTTTCCGTTCGCTTGGCGAGCATGGGGACGGATTTGCCGTGATCCTGTCGGGCGCCGGCTCGGATGGCGCGCTCGGCGTGCGCAAGGTGAAGGAATCCGGCGGAATCATCCTCGTCCAGGATCCGGATGAAGCCGAATATGGCTCGATGCCGCGCGCCGCCGTCGCCACCGGCGTCGCCGATGTCGTGATGCCGGTGGAAGAGCTCGCGCATCGGCTTGCGGATCTCATCCGCACGAAAAAGCCGGATGGGGAGAGCGGGCATGTCGACGAAGAACTGTTGCGGCGGGTGCTGGCGCATGTGCGGGTTCGCACCGGCCACGACTTTTCCAAATACAAGCGGTCCACGGTGCTGCGGCGCATCGCACGCCGCATGCAGGTGATACGGACGGAGGATATTCGCGGCTATTACGAATATTTGAGGGAGCATCCGGAGGAAGCGCAGGCCCTGCTGAGCGACCTTCTTATTTCAGTAACGACCTTCTTTCGCGACCGCGACGCCTTCGACGCGATCAAGGTCAAGGTGCTGCCGCAACTGTTCGAATCCAAGGAAGCGAACGAGACGATTCGCGTTTGGGTGCCGGGCTGCGCCACCGGAGAGGAGGCGTATTCGATCGCCATGCTGCTCGCCGAGGAGTCGACGCGGCATGATGAGCACCTGCCAATCCAGGTCTTTGCCTCGGATATGGATACCCGCGCGCTGAATATCGGACGCGAGGGGCAATATCCGGCGGCAATCGAAGCCGATGTCAGCGAAGAGCGGTTGCGCCGGTACTTCACGCATGAGAAGGACGGCTACAAGGTGCGGCAGGAGATAAGGGATCTCGTGCTCTTCGCCAGCCATGACGTGCTGAAGGATCCGCCCTTCTCCCGCGTCGATCTGATTTCCTGCCGCAATCTGCTCATCTATCTCGACCGCGATCTGCAGGAACAGGTCTGCACGACCTTTCACTACGCGCTCAACCCGGGGGGCTTCCTCCTGCTCGGCTCCTCGGAAATGGCTGACAATCCGCCCGGACTGTTCCGCACCATCGATCGCAACATGCGCATCTACCAATCATCCGCCAGCAATGGAGAAAGGCCGAGGCTTCTGCCTCGCCTGCTCGGCAATTACGCCTTGCGGGATGCCGGCTTCCCCGCCATCCGGGCGCCGACGGGGCCGAGCGTTGCGCTCAGCGACGCCGTCGCCCACCGCCGGGCGATCGAGAAACTCGCACCGCCGAGCATGCTGATCGACGAAGCGCACAAAGTGGTCCATCTCTCCGAGCATGCCGGCCGTTTCGTCCAGCCTTCCGGCGGGCCGATGAACAGCGACGTCGTCGATCTCGTCAAACCCGAGCTTCGCTTCGAGCTGCGTTCCGCGCTGCACCGTGCTTTCGACCAGCATCTTTCCACGCTCACCCTTCCCATTCCGGTCCGGTTCAACGGCTCGGTCCATCGGGTCATGCTTCATGTCCATCTCATCCCGGAAGATAAAGCCGGGGAGGCCAAGACGGCCCTCGTCATGTTTATCGAAGGACAGTCCGCGGGCGATGGCGCGGGCGCTTCGCAGGAATTCGAAGCGAAAGACGATACGGTGCGCCGGCTGGCCGACGAATTGGAGCTGACGCAGGCGCGGCTCAGGACCGTGCGCGAGGAATCGGAAGCCGCCAACGAGGAATTGCGGGCCGCGAACGAGGAGCTGCAATCCATCAACGAGGAATATCGCTCGACTTCGGAAGAGCTTGAGACCAGCAAGGAGGAACTGCAGTCGATCAATGAGGAATTGCAGACCGTCAACAGCGAGCTCAAGCTCAAGCTGGAGGCGATCTCGCGGGCGCATAGCGACCTGCAGAACCTCATGGCGGCGACGGATTTCAGCACCCTTTTCCTCGACTCGACGCTTCGCATCAAGCGTTTCACGGACCAGGTGACGCAACTCTTCAGCGTGACGCCGAGCGACGAAGGCCGCCCCATAACCGATTTCGCGCATCAGCTGGAATATGACGAACTCGTGAGGGACGCGCGCGCCGTCCTTGCCGATCTGGCGCCGATCCGCCGCGAAATCCGCAGCCGGAGCGGACGCTGGTACGATCTCCGCCTGCGCCCCTACCGAACCGTCGACGACAAGATCGACGGGGTCGTTATCACTTTCGTCGATGTGACGGAAAGGCGCAGCGTCGAGGAAGCGCTGCGGGGGAGCGAGCAGCAGCTGAGGCAGCAGAAGGCGCTGGTCGAACTCTCGCGCGCGCCGATCTTCATGTGGGATTTCGACGGAGGCGTTCTCGACTGGAATCGCGGCAGCGAGGAACTCTACGGCTACAGCCGGGAGGAAGCGATCGGCAAGCGCAAGGAACAGCTCCTGAAGACGGTCGTACCGGGCTCTTCCTTCGAAGCGCTGCGGAGGCAATTGGCGGAAACGGGCGCGTGGTCCGGCGAACTGCTCCACACCACGAAATCGGGCAAGGAAATCACCGTCGAAAGCCATATCGAGCTGGAATCGCTGGATGGCCGCAGGCTGGTGCTGGAAAGCACGCGCGACATTACGGAACGCAAGGAATGGGAGCGCCGCCAGCAGATGCTCCTCAGCGAGTTGACGCACCGCGTCAAGAACACGCTGGCCGTCGTTCAGTCGCTCGCGCAACAGACGCTTCGCCACGCTCCGTCCCAGGAGGCTTTCGTGGAACGTTTCAACGGCCGCTTGACGGCGCTGGCGAACGCACATGGCCTGCTCGTCCAGTCCGATTGGAAGGGTGCCGACTTCCGGGCGCTGGCCGAAAGCCAGCTTTCCCATTTCTCGGCCAACCCGGACCGGGTACGGCTTGAAGGTCCACCGGTGACGCTCGGACCCGATCTCGCAACGCCGTTCGGACTGGTTCTGCACGAGCTCGCAACCAATGCCTCGAAATATGGCGCGCTCTCCGGAAAGCGGGGTGAAGTGCATCTGAGATGGACGCTGGAGGACGGGAACAACCGGGTGTTGCGTGTGTTATGGGAAGAGAAGAACGGTCCGCATGTTGCGGCCCCAGGTGACGCCGGCCTGGGAACGGCGCTTATCGAGCGCGGCATTCCTAAAGCAAAGGTCGAGCGCGAATTCCGCCCGGAAGGCTTCGCCTGCACCATTGAAGTTCCAATCAGTTGATGAGACTGCTGGGAGAAGCTGATGCTCGCTCTCGAGGGAGTCCGAGTCCTTGTCGTCGAGGACGACACATTTATCCTGATGGATCTGGAATCGCTCCTGACCGAGGCCGGCGCGGAGATCGTCGGCTTGTGCCGCTCCGTGGAAGAGGCGCTCCCGGTCGTCGAGCGGGAAGAACTGGACGTGGCGATCCTCGATTTCGGATTGGGAGATGGAACGGCGGCGCCGATCGCCCGATCCCTTCTCGCTCGCGGAAAACCCTTCTGCTTCTACACCGGACAGGTGGCGAACGATCCACGCCTCGCCGCCTGGCGAAACTACAAAACCATCCAAAAGCCCGCTCAGCCGAAAACGATCATCACCGCTTTGCGGGCATTGCTGACGCGTGAAAGTGATTTCAGGATGGATCGGCGCGGCAATGCCGGTCCCACATCGGGAAAGGGCCAGCGCAGCTGATCGCAGCGATCGGCGGCTTCCTCTGAAGGAACACCTTGCAGCAATCGCTGTTACACGCTTAGCTGTGAGCGAAAGGGCTTGGATGTGAGCAGGGTTCATGCACGCTACGCTCGTTGTGCCCATGAGCACGATAGCGATCTGATCGACATCGTCCTGCGAACCGCTCGCGGCGAGCAGACGCTGGTATTGCCGGTTGCCGATATCGAACGCATGGCGGCCGATGCACGCTCCCGCATCGAGAAGGATCGGGAGACGGACAGGCTGCTCGCGGAAATCGAAGATCTCAGCAGGCGTATACTGGCCGAAAGCGACAATTCCACCTGATTGCTCCATCGGAACCAGCATCGCCTTCGCCCGGAGGATGTTCTTTACAACCTCTGCCGGAATAAAATTCGGCGAAAAGCAGAGATATTGGAATTTCCTCCCGAAAAACGCTGTTCCTCCGTCTCTTGAGGCCTATACGCGGACCGATGACGGTGGCATTTTCCGCCGCGTAAGCATCTGGAAAGCGGATGCCGGTTTTCTGAAAGAATGCCCTCGTAGAGCTGGGTTTCCTTGTGGAGGTTGGAATGAGAAGGTTTGGATCGATCGGCGCCGTGGCGGCCGCGTTGATGATGGTGGCGGTATCCGCCCAGGCGGCTTCGCTCGCCGCTATCAAGAAATCCGGGGAGTTCCGGGTCGGGACGGAAGGAACCTACCCGCCCTTCACCTATCATGACGCATCGGGCCAACTGACCGGCTTCGACGTGGAGATCGCCCGCGCCATCGCAGATCACATAGGCGTCAAGGCGAAATTCCTGGAAGGCCATTGGGATGGCCTCATCGCCGGCCTCGACGCCAACCGCTATGACGCCGTCATCAACGAGGTCGGCATCACCAAGGCGAGGCAGGCGAAATATGATTTTTCCAAGCCCTACATCGCTTCCAAGGCTACCTTGATCGTGCGCAGCGACAATACCGACATTAAGAGCTTCAAGGATTTGAGGGGAAAGACATCGGCGCAGACGCTGACCAGCAATTTCGGCGCGATCGCGCGTGACAACGGCGCCAAGCTGATCGGCACGGACGGTTTCAACCAGTCGATCGCCCTCGTCATCCAGAAGCGCGCCGACGCCACGATCAACGACAGCCTTTCCTATCTCGATTTCAAGAAGCATAAGCCCGACGCGCCTGTGAAGGTCGCCGCGGAAGAGGCGCATGCCGATTATGTCGGCGTCATCATCAGCAAGGGCGAGCCCAAACTCTTGGCGGCGATCGACAAGGCGCTCGACGCGATGAAGGCGGATGGCACCTATCTGAAAATCTCGGAAAAATATTTCGGTCAGGACGTCTCGAAGTAATATTGTCCCGCAATTATCGCGAAGGCGGCGGGGCCGACGGATGACGGCCCCGCCATGTTTTTGAGGGGATAGCCCGTGCCGGATTGGCTGCAACTGATGTGGAATTCTCTCGGCTCGCTCTTGTGGGCCGCGCTCATCTACACCGTTCCTCTCACGCTGCTTTCCTTCGTGCTCGGCCTGATCGTAGGCTTGGCCTGCGCGGTCATCCGCCTTTTCGGGCCGAAGCCGCTGGTGCTACTGGTGCGCTTCTATGTCTGGGTGATCCGCGGCACGCCGTTGCTGGTGCAATTGTTCGTCATCTTCTACGGGCTGCCCAGCATCGGCGTTACGCTCGACGCCTTCACCGCCGGGCTCATCGGCTTCACGGTCAATGTCGGCGCCTATACGTCGGAGATTCTCCGCGCGGTGCTTTCCGCCGTTCCGAAGGGCCAGTGGGAGGCGTCCTATTCGATCGGCATGACATGGTCGCAGGCGATGCGCCGCACGATCATTCCGCAGGCCGCGCGGATCGCGGTGCCGCCGCTCTCCAACTCCTTCATCTCGCTGGTGAAGGATACGTCGCTTGCCGCCGCGATCACCGTGCCGGAACTTTTCCAGGCAGCCCAGCGGATCGTCGCTGCGACCTATGAGCCGCTGGTCCTCTATATCGAGGCGGCTCTTATCTATCTTGTGATTTCCTCCGTCCTGTCCTCCTTGCAGCAACGGCTCGAAGTGCGGTTCGGCCAATATGGCGGCTTTCTCGAGGCGCGGGCATGATCGAGCTGACCGGACTGGAAAAACGCTTCGGCGATCACCTCGTGCTCAAAGGCATCAATTTGTCGATGCGGGAAGGCTCGGTGACGGCCCTGATCGGCCCATCCGGCGGCGGCAAGAGCACGCTCTTGCGGTGCATCAACCTGCTCGAAATCCCGACGGCGGGCTCATTGCAGGTCGGCGGTGAAAAGATCAGCTTCCAACCGGGCACGCGCCCGCCGCGGGCCGATGTGCAAAAGATTCGCCGCCAGACCGGCATGGTCTTCCAGAATTTCCAGCTTTTCCCGCACCGCACGGCGATCGAGAATGTCATGGAAGGGCTCCTGACCGTGCTGAAATGGCCGAGGGAACGCGCCCGGCAGCGCGCCATGGAACTCCTGACCAAGGTCGGCATGGCGGAAAAGGCGGATGCCTGGCCCTCCACCCTCTCCGGCGGCCAGCAGCAGCGCGTGGCGATTGCGCGGGCGCTGGCGCCCTCGCCGCGCGTCCTCCTTTGCGACGAGCCGACCTCGGCGCTCGACCCCGAACTTTCCGGCGAGGTGGTGGAAGTGCTGGGGCAATTGGCGCGCGAGGGCACGACGATGGTGATGGCGACGCATGATCTGCGCCTCGCCGCGCGTGTCGCCGAGGAGGTCATCGTGCTCGATGACGGCCAGGTGGTCGAGAAAGGCGCATCGAAAACGATCTTCTCCGAGCCGCAGCGCGAACGCACCAAGCGCTTTATCGCGACACTGACGAGTGAATCGGCGAGTTTCGGCGGGTGATGAGCAAGCGACACATCAGCGGAAATCCCAAATCAGGTGCGACGTGGCGAAATTTACAATCGTTCAAGATTTGCGAGCAGACATCACCGGCTGATTCTTGATGAAAAACTATGGCTGGGGAACCTGGATTCGAACCAGGACTAACGGAGTCAGAGTCCGCTGGTCTACCGTTAACCTATTCCCCAAAGCCCGGGCGGGCAGCGAGAGATGCGCCGCGCGACAGACGGCCTGCTAATAGCCTCGATTGGGAAATAGTCAACCCCGCGCCGCATTCAAGAGCGCGCCGCACCCTGCCAGTGCGCGCCGAGGCTTTTCGCGCCACCCCACTTGGTGTTCCCGCCACTCGCTGATATTCTGGCCATAACGATAGATCGAGCGTGTGCCGCGCCACGGGCGCGCTGCGCGAAAGGATAGAAAAGTGAGTGACCCTGGCGATGGCGTCAAAACGCCAACCAGCGGGGCGTTTGGGGCCGGATCGCGATCGGAATCCGGCTTGCGGCCGGAGACCGGGAAGCGCGGCTTCTCGGGCAATGGCTCTCAGGACAATGATCCTGCGGCAAAGGAGAGCCGCGACGCACCGCAACGGAAACGAAAGAAGCGCAAGCGGCGGCAGCGCCGCAAAGTGTATGCCCGCGACAACCGCAACATAAGCCCGGCCGAAACGCCTTCCGTGCCGGACGAGAAACGGCCGATCCTGCTCGATCGCCCGGCGCAGATTTTCCCGCGTCCGGCGCGTTCCTGGGGGCCGGTCTATGCGGCTCTCGACCTCGGCACCAACAATTGCCGCCTGCTCGTGGCCGTGCCGACCCGCCCGGGCCAGTTCAGGGTGATCGACGCCTTTTCGCGCATCGTGCGGCTCGGCGAAGGCCTGTCCGCGACAGGACGGCTTTCCGACGAGGCCATGGAGCGGGCGCTGGATGCCTTGCAGGTCTGCGCCGACAAGCTCGGGACGAGGACTATCGCCCGTTCGCGCCTGATCGCGACGGAAGCCTGCCGCTCGGCTGGCAATGGCGCACATTTCATTCGCAGAGTAGAGGCGGAGACCGGGCTGACGCTCGAGATCATCGACCGCGAGACGGAAGCACGGCTTGCGGTATCCGGGTGCGGGTCGCTCGTGGAACGAAGCACGGATGCCGTCGTTCTTTTCGACATCGGCGGCGGGTCCTCGGAAATCGCCTTGATCGACGTTTCGCGCAGGCGCAGCCACAGGCTGGCGAACCACATCATCTCCTGGACCTCGCTGCCGGTCGGCGTGGTCTCGCTTGCGGAGCGTTTCGGCGGACGCCATGTGACGCGCGAGGTGTTCGAGACCATGGTCAGCGACGTCAGCGGACATCTGATGGCGTTCGAAGGCCGGCATGGATTGGCGCATCTGGCGTCCGGGCCGCGGTTTCATCTACTTGGAACGTCGGGTACGGTGACAACGCTCGCCGGCATTCATCTCGGCCTTGAACGCTATGACCGCAGGCGCGTCGATGGGCTGTGGATGGATGCGGCGCATGTCGACCGTATGATCGAGACATTGCTCAGCTGGAAATTCGAGGAGCGCGTCGCCAATCCATGCATCGGCGCCGACCGCGCCGACCTCGTGCTTGCGGGTTGCGCCATCCTGCAGGCGATAAGGGAGATCTGGCCGAGCGAGCGCCTCCGCGTCGCCGACAGGGGATTGAGGGAAGGCATATTGAGCGAACTCATGCTGTCCGACGGCGCATGGCGCCGCCCCCATCCGGGCCGCTCGTCATGAAGAAGCCTGGCGGCGGCACGGAAACGCGCGCGCTCAAACAGCGCGTCCGCAAGACAAAACTCAAGAATTCGTCCCGTCGCTGGCTCGAACGGCATCTGAACGACCCCTATGTGCACCGCTCGCGGGCGGAGGGCTATCGTTCCCGCGCGGCCTTCAAGCTGATCGAGATCGATGATCGTTATCATCTTCTGCGGCCAGGCGCCCGTGTCATCGATCTCGGGGCGGCGCCGGGAGGCTGGTGCCAGGTCGCCGCGGCGCGGGTGAAATCCTCCGACCAAGCGCCGCTGGTCGCCGGTATCGACTATCTGGAAATGGACCCGGTACCGGGCGTCGGTCTCCTGCAGATGGATTTCTTGGAGGAAACGGCGCCGGAAAAGCTGCTAGCAATGCTCGGCGAAGCGCCGGACCTTGTGCTCTCCGACATGGCGGCGCCGACAACCGGACACCGCAGGACGGATCATCTCAGAACGATGCATCTGTGCGAAACCGCCGCCGATTTCGCCATCGCGGTGCTGAAGCCCGGCGGCCACTTTCTCGCGAAGACCTTCCAGGGCGGCACCGAGAACGATCTTCTCGCTCTTCTCAAGCGCTCCTTTCGTAGCGTCCACCACGTCAAGCCGCCGGCAAGTCGCGACGAATCCGTCGAGCTTTATTTGCTTGCCAAGGACTTCAAGGGGATATAGGGCCTTTTTTTAGCCTATATCCAGCCCGCCCATAGCATCTCTGCCCCGTAGTGCGATCAAATATTATTTTCCGGGATATTTTTTGACTTTCCTGGCGCACTTTTATGGGCCGGAAGCCGGCTTTGTTGCGGGTTTACCTGCCCGATAGTAATACGGAGCATGTTTTACACGCCTGTTGTGATTCTTCGGCAAGCCGACACAACAGAGGGGGTATGGGGCGCTAGATCGGGATGATACGACGGATTGGAATCATTATCGGAGGTATCCTGCTGGTTCTGGCAGCCGTCTGGACAGGCAGCGGCGGCCGATTTTTTGCCACGGCCGCGCCCGATGCCAGGGAGTGGGTCGGCGGTTCTCTTGCCCAGCACGCCAAACTTGTCAGCAACAGCCGGTGCATCGGGAATGTGGATAGCAGGGCGCCAGACCCGACGGACGGTTCGAAAACGGTCGTCATGGGCTGGGGATGGGATGTGAAAGCAAAGACATTGCCGAAGGCGGCGCTGTTTGTCGCCGCCGGCAACAAGATCGCTGGCGTCGCGCAACCAGGTGTCTCCAGGCCGGATGTGCCGAAGGCCCTGCCCGAAGTCACCTCCGACAAGGCAGGTTGGAATGGTGTTCTACCAGGCAACACAGGCGAGGTGACTACCTATCTGCTGCTATCCACCGGAGAGGCCTGCCCGCTCGGCCAGGCCAAATAAATCGGGTACTCACCGCAATCTCCCACAGCTTTATTCCCTCGGCGCTTCAGTGCTTTGAAGGAGAGCCGTTCACGAACGCTGTCTGACCGGGCCCTTCCTGCCGCTGGCGTTGGCGATACGCAGCCGATGCCCCGAAACGGTGCTGCCGGCATCCGGAGAAAGCCTGAAAAACGGTATCAGCGCGAAGAGCGTCAGCGCCGCCACACAGAAAAAGGCGATCGAGATCGTCCCGGCGCCGACAGGCGTCGCGGTGAGATGGCTGACCGCCTGGAGGAAGACGCCCGCGACCGCCACACCGAGCGCGATGCTGATCTGCTGAGCGACGGCGGCGATCGCCGTTCCCTGGCTCGCCTGTTGCTTGTCCAGATCCGCGAAAACCAGTGTATTGACGGATGTGAAGACGAGCGAACGCACGAACCCGCCGACGACAAGCACGGCGATGATCACCCAATGCGGCGTCGAGATGGTGAAGAGACCGTTGGCCGCCAGGAAAACCGACCCGATCAGCGCGCCAAAAAACAGGATCGAGCGAAAGCCGCCAGCTCGTAAAGCCCGCGTCGCGAGGAACTTCATGCCGAGGGCGCCAAAGGCCGACGAAAAGGTCAACAGGCCTGAATGAAAGGGCGACAGGCCGAAGCCGATCTGCAGCAGCAGCGGCAGCAGGAACGGAATCGCGCCGACGCCCAGGCGGAAAAGCGATCCACCGAATATAGCGGCCCGGAAAACGGGATTGCCGAAGAGCGTGAGATCGAGGATCGGCTTCGCGGTCCTGCGTGCGTGCAGGAGATAGAGATAGAAGCTCGCGAGGCCGGTCAGGAGCACGAGGATGCCGACAATGGGCGGCAGCGCCGGCAGGCTGACCACCGAAAGTCCGAAAACAAGGCCGGACGCAGCGATCGCGGAAAGCAGGAAGCCCGTGAAATCGATGCGTTCGCCGGCGCTGCCCGGCATTTCCGGGAGCACGATCCCGGCCAGGAAAATTCCGGCGATGCCGATCGGGATGTTGATCAGAAAGATCCAGTGCCAGCTGAAATAAGTCGTGATGAAACCGCCGACCGGTGGCCCGACCACCGGACCGATCAGCGCTGGAACGCTCAGCCACGACATTGCCGCCACGAGGTCGTTCTTGGGTGTCGAGCGCACCAGAACCAGCCGGCCGACCGGCGTCATCATCGCGCCGCCTATGCCCTGGAGAAAGCGCGCTATCACGAAAGTGGTTAGCGAATCGGAAGCCGCGCAGGCGAGCGACCCGACCATGAAGACCCCTATCGCCGCGCGGAAAACCGTCTTCGCGCCGAACCTGTCGGCCATCCAACCGCTGATCGGAATGAAGATCGCGAGCGACAGGAGATATGAGGTGAGCGCGAGCTTAAGGGCGACCGGCGTGGTTCCGATGCCGTGCGCGATCGCCGGCAGCGATGTCGAGATGACCGTCGAATCCATCTGCTCCATGAAAAGAGCGACGGCCAGCACGAGCGGCACGATCCGCCGCGGCCGCTCCTCTTCCGACTCCGGCGCCGGCGCCGGAGGCTCGGCCATCGGTTTGCCGGCGCCATGGCCGATGCCTGTTTTCTTGTCAGAGGCTTGGAAGGGATCGGTATCGTTCTGCATCTGGGATCAACGCCGCAATCCGCAACGACGCGAAACGCATCGGGCGAATCCATTCCGTTTTGCAGGAAGTTATCGGATGCCCCGTTTAATCCTACTCCGCAACAATCACAATGCCGGCATCTGCCGTCTTTCCATCGGCCTCCGGACATGTTACCAGCCGGTGCCATCCTGAAAGGAAACAGTCGATTCCGAGCGGCCCGCGAGCAGGAGCCGCGCCTTTTCCATTCAATCCAAAGGACGGCCATGGCACGCATAATCGAATCCGCTACCGGCGCAGAGGCACTCACCTTCGACGATGTGCTGCTGCAGCCCGGACATTCCGAGGTCATGCCGGGTCAGACCGACATCCGCACCCGCATCGCCGGCGACATCGATCTCAACGTTCCGATCCTTTCCGCCGCAATGGACACGGTGACGGAAGCGCGGCTCGCCATCGCCATGGCGCAGGCGGGCGCGATCGGCGTCATCCACCGCAATTTCAGTCCGGTCGAGCAGGCGGAGCAGGTGCGCCAGGTGAAGAAATTCGAATCGGGGATGGTCGTGAACCCGGTGACGATCGGCCCCGACGCGACACTGGCCGACGCCCTCGCCCTGATGCGCCTGCACGGCATTTCCGGCATTCCGGTGGTCGAGAATGGCGGCACGGGGGGCCAGAAGACGGGCCGGCTCGTCGGCATCCTGACCAATCGCGATGTCCGCTTCGCGTCAGACCCGGAGCAGAAAGTCTACGAGTTGATGACGCGTGAGAACCTGATCACCGTCAAGGAAAACGTCGACCATGACGAAGCCAAGCGATTGCTCCACAAGCACCGCATCGAAAAGCTGCTCGTCGTCGATGCCAAAGGGAATTGCGTCGGGCTGGTCACGGTCAAGGACATCGAGAAATCGCAATTGAACCCCAATGCCACCAAGGACGTGCAGGGACGATTGCGCGTCGCGGCGGCCACCACCGTCGGCGAGGATGGATTCGAGCGCGCCGAGAGGCTGATCGACGCCGGCGTCGATCTGCTCGTGATCGACACCGCACACGGCCATTCCCAGCGCGTGCTCGACGCCGTGAGCCGCGCCAAGAAGCTGTCGAACTCCGTGCGGATCATCGCTGGCAACGTCGCGACCGCGGGAGGGACCGAGGCGCTGATCGACGCAGGCGCGGATTGCATCAAGATTGGCATCGGGCCGGGTTCCATCTGCACGACGCGCATCGTCGCCGGCGTCGGCGTGCCGCAGCTGTCCGCGGTGATGGCCGCTGCCGAAGCGGCCGACAAGGCGGGCGTCACCATCATCGCCGATGGCGGCATCAAATATTCCGGCGATCTCGCCAAGGCGCTCGCCGCCGGCGCCTCCGCTGCGATGATCGGCTCGCTTCTTGCCGGCACCGATGAGAGCCCGGGCGAGGTCTATCTGCACCAGGGCCGCTCCTTCAAGGCGTACAGAGGCATGGGCTCGGTCGGTGCCATGGCGCGCGGTTCCGCCGACCGCTATTTCCAGGCCGAGGTCAGGGATACGCTGAAGCTCGTTCCGGAAGGCATAGAGGGCCAGGTTCCCTATAAGGGGCCGGTGGCCGGCGTTCTCCATCAGCTCGCCGGCGGGCTGAAGGCGGCGATGGGCTATGTCGGCGCCGCCGATCTGGCGGCCTTCCGCGAACGCGCCCGCTTCGTGCGGATTTCCGGAGCGGGCTTGAGGGAAAGCCATACCCACGATGTCGCCATCACGCGCGAAAGCCCGAATTATCCCGGAGCGATGTGACGAGATTGTCTTTGGGTGCGTCCTTCGAGGCTCGCTTCGCTCGCACCTCAGGATGAGGAAGTCAGTGCCAGCAGTTCGCAGGTAAGCTTGGCGCCAAGGGTCCTCATCCTGAGGTGCTCGCCCAGAGGGCGAGCCTCGAAGGACGCACCGTAACGGCGGAGAAAGAGCGGCCGCGCCCGACGTGGAAAGGTGAAATTCATCATGAATCAGACGGCGATTTTCTGGCCTCTTATCGCGCAGGTGTTGCTCGTCTACCTCGTATACATGTTGCTGGGCTTGCGCCGCCGCAGCGCTCTCACATCCGGCAGGGCCACGCCCGACCAGTTCCGGGAAAACCGGAACGAACCGTCCGAAAGCCTCTTCGTCAGCAACAATTTGCTGAACCAGTTCCAGTTGCCGGTTCTGTTCTATGTCGTGGTCCTTTGCATCTATGTCACCCATGGCAACACGATCCTGACGCTGGCGCTTGCATGGATATTCGTCATACTGCGCTATCTGCATGCATTCGTGCATGTCACATCGAACGATTTGAGACTGCGCAGTCCACTTTTCGGCCTGGGTTATGTCGTCCTCGGCATCCTCTGGATTATCTTTGCCCTGCACATCCTCAATCTGATCTGACCGGTTTGAGTAAAGCGCCAGGAGCCGCTATCACCTGTGCGAGCCGATCCTTTCGGCACAAAACAGACCTGGAGAAAGAATGCGACTTGGCGGACGGCTGGCCGCGGCCATCGAAGTGCTCGACGACATGGAGAAGCGACACCGTCCGGTGGCCGAAGCGCTGAAGGATTGGGGTCTGTCCCATCGCTTCGCGGGAGCGGGCGACCGGGCCGCGATCGGCAACATCGTTTATGACGCGCTCCGCCGCAAGCGCTCGGGCGAATGGCTGTTCGGCGCCGAAACCGCGCGCGCTCGCGCCGTCGCTGCCCTGATCAGGGACGGAGAGCGGACGCCGGAAAGCCTCAACGCCGAACTGGCAGGCGATCGCTTTGCGCCCGAATTGCTGAGCGCCGAGGAAATCGAGCATTTCAACAATTCCGTTATCGATAAGGCCCCCCCGGCCATCGCCGCGGACTGTCCGGATTGGTGCGTCCCCCTGTTCGAGCGCGCCTTCGGGACGGACTGGGTAGCGGAATGCGCAGCGCTCTCCATGCGCCCACCGCTCGACCTCAGGGTGAACACGCTGAAATCCGACCGGCAGAAGGTGCTGGCGGCGCTTTCCCCGTCGGGAGCCGGGGCGACCACAATCGCGATGCAAGGTCTCCGGATCCCGCCGATCGGGGACAATGGCCGCCACCCGAACGTTCAGGTCGAGCCGGCATTCCAGAAGGGCTGGTTCGAGGTGCAGGACGAAGGATCGCAGATCGTGGCAGCCCTCGCCGCCTCGCGGGCGCCCGCGCAAATTCTGGATTATTGCGCCGGCGCGGGCGGCAAGACCCTGGCGCTTTCGGCGGCATTGGAGAATCACGGTCAGATCTTCGCTTATGACGCCGATAAGGCGAGACTCGCACCCATTTTCGACCGTTTGAGGCGCGCTGGAAGCCGCAACGTCCAAATCATGACCGCCGCGGACGCGCTCGACAGGCATGAGGGCGCCATGGACCTCGTGCTCGTCGATGCGCCTTGCACCGGATCGGGGACATGGCGGCGAAGGCCCGACGCCAAATGGCGGCTGACCGAGCGGCAGTTGGACGTGCGCAGGAAGGAGCAGTCGGACATCCTCGATCGCGCCGCGCGTTTTGTCAGGCCCGGCGGCATCCTCGCCTACATCACATGCTCGCTCTTCCGCGAAGAAAACAGCGATCAAAGCGAAGCCTTCCGCGCCCGGAATCCGGCCTTCCGCCCTCTCGATCATCGGCGATTATGGAACAGCGTTTTTCCCGATCAGGAAAACAAGGTCAGGATCGATACCGAAACGGGTATTGTGCTCACCCCGCTCAGGACCGCGACCGACGGCTTCTTCTTCGCGGCTCTGGAACGGACGAGCTGAGGCGGTCGTGCCAAGGAGCGGCATACCCGCGTTGCCGTGCCTTCCCAGCTATGTGATACAGGCAGCCTGATCGAGGAGATGGAAACAGTATGGCAACGCTCTTGGCGCCGGATCCGGAATTCGAGCAACGCGTCCGCACGAGTTTCGCGCGCCAGAACATCATGCGCACCATCGGCGCCGACCTGACCAGCGTCACGCCCGGCATCGTCGAGATCGAGATGCCGTTTTCCTCCGACCTCACGCAGCAGCACGGATTCCTCCACGCCGGCGTGATTTCAACCGCGCTCGATTCGGCCTGTGGCTACGCGGCCTTTTCGCTGATGCCCCCGGAGGCGGCCGTCCTCACCATAGAATTCAAAGTGAACCTGCTTGCGCCCGGCAGGGGCGAACGCTTTCTCTTCCGCGGCGAGGTGACGAAGCCCGGCCGGACGATCCTCGTCGCCGACGGCCAGGCTTACGCTTTCAATCGCGAGGGGGAAGCCAGGCTCATCGCCACGATGACCGGAACGATGATGACCATCATCGGCCGCCAGGGCATCGAACAATGACCGGCATCCTCCCGGTCACGCCGAGTCGGATCGGGGGAAAGCGCGTTCTCTTCGTCATGGCCGCCGAGGCGGAGTACGGGCCGCACCTGAAACAGCGCTTCCAGCCTTTGATAACGGGCGTGGGCCCTGTGGAAGCGGGCGTGCGGCTCGGAGCGGAACTCGCCGCCGCTGTCACGTCCGGCAATCTGCCTGATCTCGTTGTCTCGCTCGGATCCGCCGGCAGCCGCGTCCTGGAGCAGATGGGAATCTATCAGGTTGCCTCCGTCTCCTACCGCGACATGGATGCGAGCGTTCTCGGCTTCGAAAAGGGCGTGACGCCCTTTGCCGGCACTGACCCCGGCGGATTGCCGGCTGCCATTCCCCTGCCCTTCCGCATTCCGGGCATAGCGGAAGCGACGCTTTCGACTGGAGGCAACATCGTCTCAGGCTCGGCCTATGACGGCATCGAAGCGGAGATGGTCGATATGGAGACTTTCGCGGTCTTGCGGGCGTGCCAACTTTTTGACGTTCCCTTAATCGGCTTGCGCGGTATTTCCGATGGCGCGGCGGACCTCCATCATGTCGATAATTGGAGGGAATATCTCCACGTCATCGACGAGAAACTGGCCATGGCGGTGGACAGGTTGGAAACGTCTCTTACGGCGGGTGAAATCCCGGTCTGACGGGGCATGCCGGCTCCCCGTCACGGAACGAAACAGCGCCGAATCGTGACGGGCCAACGGTGACGCAAGCCATTGCGCCCGACCACGCTTTTCTCTAAAGGCTCGCCATGAACAGCAGCACTCATCCCGATACCGTTCTCATCATCGATTTCGGCAGCCAGGTCACGCAGCTCATCGCAAGGCGGGTGCGCGAGGCCGGCGTCTATTGCGAGATCGTGCCGTTCCAGTCCGCCGCAGAGGGTTTCAGGCGGATCAGGCCGAAAGCCGTCATCCTTTCGGGCAGCCCGCATTCGACCATAGATATCGGCAGTCCGCGCGTGCCGGACGCTGTCTTTGAGGCGGGTATCCCGATCCTCGGCATCTGCTATGGCGAGCAGGCGATCTGTGCCCAACTCGGCGGCAAGGTCGAGGCCGGCCATGAACGCGAATTCGGCCGCGCCTTCCTCGACATCAAGGAGGATTCGGCTCTGTTCGAAGGCGTTTGGGCAAAGGGCACACGCCATCAGGTGTGGATGAGCCATGGCGACCGGGTGACGGCGCTGCCGCCCGGTTTCCATGTCATCGGCACGTCCACCGGTGCGCCCTTCGCGGCGATCGCCGACGAAAAGCGGAAGATCTTCGCCGTCCAGTTCCATCCCGAAGTCGTCCACACGCCAGACGGCGCCAAACTTCTGCGCAATTTCGTGCACAACATCGCCGGCCTGAAAGGCGACTGGTCGATGGCCGCCTATCGCGACAGCGCGGTTGCCGCGATCCGCAAGCAGGTCGGGAAAGGAAAGGTGATCTGCGCGCTGTCGGGTGGTGTCGATTCCTCCGTCGCGGCGCTCCTGATCCACGAAGCGGTCGGTGATCAACTCACCTGCATCCTTGTCGATCACGGGCTGATGCGGAAGAACGAGGCGGCGGATGTCGTCGAGATGTTCCGGCAGCATTACAATCTGCCGCTGATCCTGGTCGATGCTTCGGATCGATTTATCGCCGCGCTCGAAGGCGAGGACGATCCGGAAAAGAAGCGCAAGACGATCGGCCGCCTGTTCATCGAAGTGTTTGAAGAGGAGGCGAAGAAACTGGGCGGCGCCGATTTCCTCGCCCAGGGCACGCTCTATCCGGACGTGATCGAGAGCGTTTCCTTCACCGGCGCCACCTCCTCCACCATAAAGTCGCATCACAATGTCGGCGGCCTGCCCGAGCGCATGAACATGAAGCTGGTCGAGCCGCTGCGGGAACTCTTCAAGGACGAGGTGCGAGTCCTCGGCAAGGAACTCGGGCTGCCGGAAAGCTTCATCGGCCGCCATCCCTTCCCCGGCCCGGGGCTTGCCATCCGCTGCCCCGGCGGCGTGACCCGCGAAAAACTCGCCATCTTGCGGGAAGCCGACGCCATCTATCTCGACGAAATCCGCAAGGCGGGACTCTATGATGCGATCTGGCAGGCTTTCGCCGTCCTCCTGCCGGTGCAGACGGTCGGCGTGATGGGCGACGGCCGTACCTATGAATATGTCTGCGCGCTGCGCGCCGTGACATCGATCGATGGCATGACGGCGGATTTCTATCACTACGACATGGATTTTCTTGGCCGCGCCGCTACCCGCATCATCAACGAGGTCAAGGGCATCAACCGCGTCGTCTACGACGTCACGTCGAAACCCCCCGGCACCATCGAGTGGGAGTGAGGGAGACGAACGTGCCAATCATCCGCGTGTCAGTATTGCGCTGCCAGCCCCAGCATTTCGCCGAACTCAAGAAGATGATGGCGGAGTCGGTTGCCGTGCTCGAACCCGGCATCCGGCGGCTACGCGGGTTTATCCACTTTTACGCGGGAGAAGATGAGACCGGGAACGCCCTCATCAATGTGAGTTTGTGGCGCACGTTGGAAGATGCGAAGCAGTTGGACACATATCAGCCGATGCTCGACCTCGGCAAAGTGTTCGTGAGCAAGGGAGCCGTGTTCGAGCGCCCCATCCTGAATTATGCCTCGCTATGGGAAATCGCGCCCGAGCGCTTGCCCCCGAATTGACCACTGGGCCGTGGCTCGAACGTAAAAAGGGATCTCGCCTTGCCCAAGGGAAAGCCTGTTTCCATCGACCCGGCGCTCGTCGAGAAGTGGATCATGGAACTCGCGGCCTTCGGCGCCCATAGCGGCACGGGCGTCTGGCGCACGGTCTATTCGCCGGAATGGGTGGCGGCCGCAGACGCATTCGAAAAATGGGGACGTGACACTGGCCTCGCGATGCGGCGCGACGCCGTCGGCAATGTCTGGGCTCGCCTCGAAGGAGAGGAAGGCGGCAGCGCGATCGTCTCCGGCTCCCATATCGATACGCAGCGCCCGGGCGGCCGTTACGACGGCGCGGCGGGCGCTCTTGCCGCTCTCATCGCGCTCAAGGCCCTGAAGGAACAGTTCGGAAAGCCACGTCTTCCTGTGGAGGCGGTAGCTCTTTGCGAAGAAGAAGGAAGCCGTTTCCCGAGCGCCGGCTTCTGGGGTTCCCGCGCGATCGTGGGCCGCATCGCGCCCGGCGATCCGGACAGGGTGGTGGGCTATGACGGCGAGACGATCGCCGAGGCGATGCGAGCGGTCGGACTGGATCCGGACCATGCCCAGAATGCGCGCCGGAACGACATCGCCGCCTTTATCGAGCTTCACATCGAGCAGGGTCCCGTCCTTGAAGACGCCCGCCTGCCTGTCGCCATCGTCGATGCGATCACCGGCATTCGCCATGTCGAGGTGACGCTCACTGGCGAACAGAACCATGCCGGCGCCTTCCCCATGGATCGGCGCCGCGATCCAATGGCGGGTTTCGCCGAAATCGTTTCGACGCTGATCGATCATGCGCACCGCCTCGGCCGGCCCGCCGTCACGACCATAGGCAGGGTCCATGTCGATCCGAACGGCGCGGCCGTCGTTCCGCGTTCCGTCACCTTCACCATCGATGCGCGCCATCCCGATCCGGAAGCGCGCAAGGCGCTGTACACCGTTCATGACGCGGTTCTCCGGGAAGTATGCGAGCGCCGGCGCCTTTCATTGGATGTGCGCCCGGTCCTCAGTCACGATCCTTGTCTCAGCGATCCGTATCTTCTCGAAGTGCTCCGGAGCGCCGCCGCCGAACAGGCCATTCCTCATCTGGTCATGGCGAGCGGCGCCGGTCATGATTCCCAGCAAATGGCCGCCCTAGCGCCCGTCGCGATGATCTTCATCAGGAGCAAGGAAGGCAGAAGCCACACCCCTGAGGAGTTCTCGTCAGTGGAAGATTTGGTGGAAGGGACGCGGCTTTTGGCCGAGGCGCTCTACAAGCTGGCGTACTGAATGGGAGTTGGCGAGTCCACGTTCTGGCTTTTCGTGGATTTTCAGGAATTGCCGACATTTGGCCACTGCAGGAGCGCTTGGCGTCCGGCGTCGGTCAGGTCGTAAACGCCGCGGTCGATACGCGTGAACCAACCATAGACATTGCGACGCAATATCTTCTGCGCATTCGGCCTGCTGCGCTTCAAGTCGCGCGGCCGCTTGGCGCCATCGGAAAGCGCAGCCGCGCAGGAAAGGGCTTCCTGGCGATAGGCCGTCATGATCGGGCTGCGGGAACTCCCGCCTTGCATCGGATCGCCTTTCCGACGCCGGTGTTCATCGATCAATTTCGATCTCTTTCGTGGGTCCCGGCGTGGCGCCGAGGCCGTTGGGCTCAGCAGAATTTCCACATCGCCGCTGGGAAGAACGCCGAGCAACCCGAACCCGAGCCGCCGGCAGAGGGCGCGGAACCGCTTGTCGCTTTCGCGCCCCTTGCTTCGAGTAGAAATTGGTGCCGCGAGCCAGACCTCGTCGCTGACGGCCATGCGGTCGACGCCCTGCAGAACGAGCTCCAGGTTGAATTTCACCTTCAATTCGCAGACGACCACGATCGGCGGCGAATCATTGCTCAGCGCCAGGAGATCGCAGCCGCCGATCTCGCCCTTAACGACAAAGCCCAGCTTTTGGAGAAAGTCTTTGACCGGGCTGTAGAGCGACGTTTCGAGCATGAATTCTTGCGCGGCGCGGGAGCCGTGAGTTGAAAATGGAGCGGTACAAAGAACCCGACCCGCTCAGGTTTTACGATGGCGATATTAGGTGAAGGCCAGGTTAATGCCGGCCGTTTCGCAGGACAGGCAAAACAAGCTAATCTAACCGCTAGGCCTGTGGGGAGATGGGGAAAAACCGAAAAACAGTGGTGCCCAGGGGCGGAATCGAACCACCGACACGCGGATTTTCAGTCCGCTGCTCTACCAACTGAGCTACCTGGGCACATCTCCGTTCGACAGGCTTGGAACCTGTGATCTCCCGGCCGGCGAATGGTTCCGGTCGGCCGAAAGCGCGTGCGTTATAGCATGAGATTTCGCGCTGTCCAGCGCGTGCGGCGCGATTGTTTCCCCATCGAACGGCATCCGCATTCCCTTCCGCCCTATTGCGTGGAATTGCCGCCATTTCCGTCCTGCTGAGCCTCCTCCTCCGTCGCCGGAATCACATACCGGCCGGAGAGCCAGCGGTTGAGATCGAGATCCTTGCAGCGTGGTGAGCAGAAGGGATAGCTGTCGCGGGTCGAGGGACGCCCGCATTCGGGACATGGATGCCTCGCGCGCAACGGCGTGACTTTCGTGGAATCCTTCATGCCTGATCTTTCCTCGTCATCGCGTCCCCGCTGGAACCGCTTTCAGCGCGCTTTGGGGCTAGGCGGCCTGCAACGATCCCATCGCCCTGCCCGTTCAATGCATAGCCGCAGCCCTTCCTCGCCGCCCCGTGATCTATGGTTCGATTGGCCGGCCATCAAGGAGGAGCATCGGAAGCATCCCACCGTTGACGATGATCGACATCCCGCTCCGAAGTGCGGCGACGCTTACGATGCCGCTACCACCTCCGGCTCACGCCGACGCGCCTTGTAGCCCTCGCCGGCGAGAAGCGCGGCCGCTTCGTAAAGCGGCAGTCCGACAACGCCCGTATAGGAGCCGATCAGCTTGACCACGAATGCGCCTGCGAGCCCCTGGATCGCATAGCCTCCCGCCTTGCCGCGCCATTCGCCGGAAGCAAGATAGTTTTCGATCTCATTGCGCGGCAGTCGCTTGAAGCGCACCCGCGTCTCGCTCATCCGCTGGCGGATGCTTCCGCCAGGCGTGATAAGGCAGACGCCGGTGAAGACCCTGTGCGAGCGGCCCGAAAGCAGGCCGAGGCAGTTCGCCGCCTCCTCCGTCACTTCGGTCTTGGGCAGGATACGGCGCCCGACCGCAACGACCGTGTCGGCGGCGAGGATGAAACCGTCGCCCGAATCGCCTTCCTCCGCCAGATAGGCGCGCGCGGTCTCGGCCTTGGCCTTGGCGAGGCGCTTGGCGAGAGAACGCGGATGTTCGGAACGGAGCGGCGTTTCGTCCACTTCCGCCGGCAGGATGCGATCGGGTTCGATGCCTGCCTGCTGCAAGAGCGCTATCCGGCGGGGCGAGCCAGAGGCGAGGATAAGCTTCTGGGATGCGCTCATGACCATCCTGCTGCGGGGGTTCCGGCGTTATGCCTCAGCCGGTCATTTGAAGCGGTAGGTGATCCGCCCCTTGGTGAGATCGTAGGGCGTCATCTCGACCAGAACCTTGTCGCCGGTCAGGACGCGGATGCGGTTCTTGCGCATGCGCCCGGCCGTGTGCGCTATGATTTCGTGTTCATTCTCAAGCTTCACGCGAAACATCGCATTGGGCAAAAGTTCCGTGACAACGCCCGGAAATTCGAGGACTTCTTCCTTCGGCATTCGCTACCTTCGGTCTGGATTGCGTTCCCGCCTCATCGGCGATCTGTCGGGCCGGAACCGGCGCGGAACCTATAGGATTATGCGGGCTTTGTGAACATGCTTATTCAGGTTGCAGGCCGGAAACCTGTTTGCCGAAGCGGGAAGCGATGCGACGCGCGAGCCGGTCGCGGACATCGCGATAGGCCGCCAGAATGTGCTCGCGGCTTCCCGTGGTGGTCGTGGGGTCGGGTGTCGGCCAATACTCCACGTCGACGGCCAATGATCGCGTTAGTTCGAGCGCCCTGTGATGCGCCTCCGGCGCAAGCGTGACAATCAGGTCGAAATAGACGTCTTCCATGTCCTCCAGCCTACGCGGCTGCCGATTGCCGAGCGACAGGCCGGATTCCGCCAGCACGGCATCGACAAACGGATCGCGCTCGCCGGCATGCACGCCGGCAGAGGCAATGAAAACAGTCGGCGGTAGCATCCTGCGAGCCAGTTGCTCGGCAATCGGCGACCGGATGGCGTTCAACCCGCAGAGGAAAAGAATGGAGCCAGGCGTCCTGCGTTCCGCTGCTGTCGGCGGGGCGTCCGGCATGGCAGGATCCTCCCTTGCCGTCATGCTGGGCTCCGACAAGGCGGCAGCGCGCGCATCCGGCACTCGCCTGTGGAGAGACAGGCCACGTTCTACCCCCGCCAATGCAGCACGCAAATCAGCGTGAACAGGCGGCGCGCCGTATCGAAATCCAGTTCCACCTTTCCCGCCAGACGATCCATCAGCGTCTGCGATCCTTCATTGTGAAGGCCGCGCCGCCCCATGTCGATCGCCTCGATCTGCGTCGGCGTGGCATTGCGGATCGCCGCATAATAGCTTTCGCAGATGAGAAAATAATCCTTCACGATGCGGCGGAAAGGAGTGAGCGAAAGCATATGCTTCACCACCGCGTCACCATTTTCGCGCGAAATGTCGAGGACCAGCCGCGACTGCAAGATGGCGAGCTTCAGCCTGTAGGGACCACAATCGTCGTCGGCGACAGGCCGGAAACTGTTGTTCTCGACGAGATCGAAAATGGCCACGGCGCGCTCATGCTCGATGTCCGGCGTGGAACGGCCGATCGATTCGTCAAGTTCGACATCGCTCAGACGGTAGCTGTCCGGGTTTTCGCGGGCCATCGCGTCAACGGTTGAGCCTGATCGAAACGGAGCGCGCGTGCGCGCCGAGCCCCTCTGCCTCGGCGAGCCGGATCGCGGCGGGCGCGAGCTCCCGCAGCTGATCGGATCCGAGCTTGAGGATCGAGGTGCGCTTGACGAAATCGAGGACGGACAGCCCCGACGAGAAACGCGCCGACCGCGCCGTCGGCAGGACATGGTTGGAGCCGCCGACATAATCGCCGATGACTTCGGGCGTATGACGGCCGATGAAGACGGCTCCGGCATTGCGTATCTTGGCGAGGAAATTTTCCGCGTCGTCGATGGCCAGTTCCAGATGTTCGGGGGCGATGCGATCCACCAACGGGATGGCATGGTCGAAATTATCGACGACAATGATGGCGCCGAAATCGCGCCAGCTCGCGGCGGCGATGTCGCTACGCGGCAATTGCCGCAACTGCCGTTCGACAGCTGCCTCCACAGCCTTGCCGAAAGCCTGATCATCGGTGATCAGGATCGATTGGGCCGCCTTGTCGTGCTCGGCCTGCGCCAGAAGGTCGGCCGCGATCCAGTCGGGATCATTGGCGGCATCGGCGACGACGAGTACTTCCGACGGGCCGGCGATCATGTCGATGCCCACAGTGCCGAAAACCTGGCGCTTGGCCGCCGCCACATAGGCGTTGCCCGGTCCGACGATCTTGGCGACCGGGCGGATGGTCTGCGTCCCATAGGCAAGCGCGGCAATCGCCTGGGCGCCGCCCATGCGGTAGATTTCGCTGACGCCGGCAAGATGGGCGGCGACGAGGACGAGCGGGTTGAGTCTGCCGTCCGGCGCAGGAACCGCCATGACGATCCGCTCCACGCCGGCGACATTGGCCGGTACGGCGTTCATCAGGACGGAGCTCGGATAGCTTGCCGTACCGCCGGGCACATAAAGGCCGACGGATTGGATCGCGGTCCAGCGGGAGCCTAGTTCGACGCCGATCGGATCGGTATAGCGATCGTCTTTCGGCAGTTGCCGCCGGTGATGCGCCATGATGCGGTCACGCGCCAGCGTAAGAGCGGCGACCGTATCGGGATCGGCCTCCGCAACCGCTTTCGCGATTTCCTCCGGCGCGACCGCCAGAGACGTAACGTTGAAATCGATCCTGTCGAATTTCGCTGAATAAGCCTCGAGGGCGGCGTCACCCCCCGATCTCACCTTGCGCAGTATGTCGCGCACGCTTGCATCGACATCCTCCGAGACTTCCCGCTTGGTGGCGAGGAAAGCGCTGAAGACCTGCTCGAAATCGGGACTGGATTGGAAAAGGAATTGGGCCATGGGATCGATCAATCGTGGACGGGCCGGGACGAGGCTTGCCAGGCCGCTCCCAGATCGGTGAGACGCGCCTCGATGCATTCGGCTTCGAGCCTTATCGCGGCCTTGCCGGCAAAGATGAGCTCGATGACGCCGGCAGGCGGCGCGGCCGGCTCGAAACGGATTGTCAGAAGCGAGAGGACGTCGTCAGGCTTGTCGCGCGAAATCCCGGCGGTCTGCATCGAGCCGATGCGGTCGAAATGCAGGACGGCGCGATGACGCTCATTGTGCAACCTGGAAAGGAAGCTTCTTTTTCCTTCCCACACGAACCGGTTCATCGGCACGAGAAATCTCTTCCGCGAGGGCTGGAAGTCGATATCGCCGACCCGCATGACCGAATCCTGCACATGTGCGGAAAGGATCTTCAGATCCTCCTCATCGAGAGCCACGAGCTTAATTGCGTCCATCGATCAGCGCCAGTCGGACCCGGGGACAGTTGCGGTTCGCCTTCTGTTAGGCGGTCTTCGGGCCCCGCGCAACCCGTGTCTCCATGCGGCTGGTCCTGCGTTTTTTGAGGCCTGCCTCATATTTCATGCGTTAAAATAGATGGCAAAGAGACCGTCGGAACTTTGTACCGGAGCGGTCATTCATTGACTGGAGAGTCTCATGGATCTGACATCTGCGCAAAAGAAGACCGTCCTTGCCGCTTTCCTCGGCTGGACGCTCGACGCCTTCGACTTCTTTCTCCTCACCTTTCTCCTGCGCGATATCGCCAAATCGTTCGGAGTCGCCATTCCCGAGGTGGCGGAAGCGCTGTTCCTCACCCTGGCGACCCGTTTTATCGGCGCTTTCATCTTCGGGCGGCTGGCGGATCGTTTCGGCCGCAGGCCGATGCTGATGCTCAACGTTGTCAGCTACTCGGTGATCGGCGCAGCCGCGGCCTTTTCGCCGAATCTGACCGTTTTTCTTGGCCTGCGCGCGCTTTTCGGCGTCGCGATGGGTGGCGAATGGGGGCTCGGCAGCTCGCTCGCGATGGAGTCCATCCCGCCTCGGTCGCGCGGCATCGTTTCGGGCCTTCTGCAAGCCGGCTATCCCACCGGTTATCTCGTCGCCGCAATCGCCTTCGGGCTTCTCTATCAGCGCCATTTCGGCGGCTATGTCATGGAGTGGCGCGGCATGTTCCTGCTCTCGATCCTGCCGGCGCTCATCGTGCTCTTCATCCGCTCGCATGTGCCGGAATCGCCCGTTTTCGTTGAAGCGCAAGGAAAGACAGTGCCCGGATTGATGAAAACGCTGAAATCCCATTGGGGCGTGGCGCTCTATGCCGTCGTGCTGATGATGTTCTTCAACCTCTTCAGCCATGGTACGCAGGACCTCTATCCGACATTCCTCGAAAAGCAGCACCAGTTCTCCCACGGCACGGTGAGCTGGATCACGGTGGTCGCCAATATCGGCGCGATTGTCGGCGGCCTTTTCTTCGGCTGGTTTTCGGAGAAGATCGGCCGCGTCAACGCCATCACCATCGCCTGTATCATCGCGCTGCCATCGATCCCGGTATGGGCCTACAGTTCCACGCCTTTCATGCTGGCGGTCGGCGCCTTCATCATGCAGATCGCCGTCCAGGGCGCCTGGGGCATCATCCCCGTCCACCTCAATGAATTGTCGCCGGGCGCAGTCCGGGCGACCCTGCCGGGCTTCGTCTATCAGGCCGGCAATCTGGCGGCGTCCTATATCGGGCCATGGCAGGCGGGCCTCGCCGAAGCGAACAGCTATGGCTTCGCACTGGCGGTGGTCGGCGGCGTGGTCGCGGTGGCGATCATCATCGTTATCCGCTTCAGCCCGGAACGGCGCGGAGAGATCATGACGATGACGGATTGAGCCGGCTTGAAAGCAAGATGGCTAGGATTCAGGCAGAAATCCGCTCCACCATCGCGCCGCAGGCGGACAGCTTTTCCTCCAGCCGCTCGAATCCGCGGTCGAGGTGATAGACGCGATTGACGACCGTTTCGCCCTCGGCGGCAAGGCCCGCAATCACGAGGGAAACCGAGGCGCGCAAATCCGTCGCCATCACCGGCGCGCCTTTCAGAAGCTTGACGCCCTCGACAATCGCCGTCTGGCCCTGGAGCTGGATATGGGCACCCAGCCGCGCCAGTTCCTGCACATGCATGAAACGGTTCTCGAAGATCGTCTCGGTGATGCGCGCCCTGCCCTTCGCCATGGTCATCAGGCCCATGAATTGCGCCTGCAAATCCGTCGGGAAGCCGGGAAACGGCGCGGTCGAAACGTCGACCGCGGCGATGCCGCTGCCGTTTCGCCTGACGCGAACCCCGGAATTGAGCGGGGTGATCTCGGCCCCGGTTTCAGCCAATGTCTCGAACACGGTTTCGAGCAGATCCGTGCGCGCGCCTTCAAGAAGAACTTCGCCGCCCGTCATGGCTACGGCCATCGCATAGGTGCCCGTCTCGATGCGATCGGGGATGATCCGGTGACGCGCGCCCGACAATGTCTCGACGCCTTCGATGGTGATGGTCGAGGTTCCCGCGCCTTCGATTTTGGCGCCCATCGCCATGAGGCATTCGGCGAGATTGATGACTTCCGGTTCGCGCGCGGCGTTTTCGAGCACCGTCACGCCGCGGGCGAGCGTCGCCGCCATCATCAGCACATGTGTGGCGCCGACCGAAACCTTCGGGAAGACATAGCGGTTGCCGATGAGGCGCTTCGGCGCGCGCGCCACGACATAACCATTGTCGATATCGATCTCGGCGCCGAGCCGCGCCAGCCCGTCGATGAAGAGATCGACAGGGCGCGTGCCGATGGCGCAGCCGCCCGGCAGCGACACCCTCGCCTCGCCCATGCGGGCGAGAAGCGGGCCGATGACCCAGAAGCTCGCCCGCATCTTGGAGACAAGTTCATAGGGCGCGGTTGTATCGACGATATGCCGCGCGGTGAAATGGATCGTGCGCGAATAGCTGCCGTTCTGATGTTCACGCCGGCCATTGACGGAATAATCGACGCCATGATTGCCGAGAATGCGGATCAGTTGCTCGACGTCGGCAAGATGCGGCACGTTTTCGAGCGTCAGCGTATCGTCGGTCAGAAGCGACGCGATCATCAGCGGCAAGGCGGCGTTCTTCGCGCCGGAAATGGGGATCGTGCCCTTGAGCTCATTGCCGCCGACAATTCTGATTCGGTCCATGAGGCGTGCTTTCCAGGTTTGCGCCGGCCAGGCGAAGATCAAGGGAGGATTGGGCGGACGATCTAAAGGAACGGTGAAGAAGCTGCAAGAACGAGGTTAATGGAAACTCAACGCAGGCGTGATCCTATGCGATTCAGTCCTTTTTGTGCCGGTCTGTGGACAACCCGTCGGGCCGGGCATCCGTGGCGCCCTGGCGGCGCGAGCGCGCCTGCGATTTGCGGCGCTGGAGATTGGCTCTCAATTCCTCCGCCAGTCGCGCCTTGCGATCCGCCGCCTTCGCCCGATCGTTGGAAGCAACGCCGGGTGTCCCATCCTTGTCTGAAGCCATTCCTTCGCCCGTCGCTCGCGGTGGTAGCCGCTGGCTGTTGTTCCTTGGCTTTGTTCTTAGCTGATTTTCGATCAAAAAGCACCAAGGCCTGCCACAGGGGTGCTTTTCTTCAAGCCGCCCGGACAGCGCGCTTGCTTTGCTGATAGTGCTGTGGCAAATGTCCGCCGCATTCGGGATCGCTGCGGTAGCTCAGTGGTAGAGCACTCCCTTGGTAAGGGAGAGGTCGAGAGTTCAATCCTCTCTCGCAGCACCATTCTATCTCTCTGAAATGGTTGAAGTGCTTGACGCGCAAGACTGCGTGCCCATAACGATGTTACAAAACTCGTTACAAATGGACGTCGCCGGTGGCGGGCAAAACCAGGCATTTGTTAAATCGCAACGGGCGGTATTTCGCCCGACTTGTCGTTCCCAAGGAGTTGCGACCGTTCATCGGTGGCAAGACGGAATTGCGTGCTCCGCTCGGTCCTGATTACCGGGCAGCGTTGCGGAAGTTACCAAGTGAAGTCGCCCTTCTTCAGCATGAAATCAGCCTAGCAGAGCAACGCGCGGTGCAAGCGGGGCAGCGCAAAGTGACAGTCGGGCGCTATCCGCTCGCACCAGAGCAGATCGCCTTTCGTAACTACCAATCCCGACTTGCTTTCGATGAAGCCGCACGCAACGACTATCGCTACGCCAGCGTCGGGGTGGATGACCTTCTTGCGGCCAGGCTTCGCGAAGGCATCTCCGGCCGCCTCAATGATACTGATCTTGCCGAGTTGGTCGGAAACCGCATCGAACGCTTTCGCCACCTCGGCAACACCACCGCGGAGGTCGGGTCCGACGAATGGCGCATGCTCGCCCGCGCCATGTGCATTTCGGAATATGAGGCGCTTGCCCGCGCCGCAGAGCGGGATGAGGGAGACTTCACCGGAACGCCTTCGCACCCGATGCTCGCAAATGCACAGGCGGAACCGGACCCGGTGCCGCCTGTCTCCTTAAAAGGGCTGCTTGCCGACTATATTGCAGCGAAGAAGCTGGTCGGCAAGGCAAAAGGAACGGAAAAACGCTGGACCCCAGTCTTCGCGGACCTTGTGAAATTCATCGGCCACAACGACGCCGCCAGGCTCACGAAGCAGGACTTGATCAAATGGCGTGACGCCCGGCTGAAGACGCTTTCCCCGAAGACCGTGAGCGATGTCTATCTTGCCGCCATCCGCACGGTGCTGAATTGGGCGAAGGCCAATGATCGGCTTCCCATCAACGTCGCACAGGACGTTCGGCAGGAAGTCCCAAAGAAAGTGCGCATTCGTGAAAAGGGCTTTACCGATAAGGAAGCAGTGGCAATCCTACGCGCTGCCCGTGATCACGTTCCGGCTATCACCGATAATCCGGCTACGATGGAACTGCCACAAACCACCTCAGCAAAGCAATGGGTGCCGATTTTGTGCGCCTTCAGCGGCGCGCGTGTTACCGAGATCACGCAATTGCGGAAACGAGATTTTCGTTCCGAGGGTGAAATCCAGGTCATGCGGATTACGCCCGAGGCCGGCACAGTGAAGGCCGGTATTATCGAGACGTGCCGTTGCATCCGCAATTGATCGAAATGGGCTTCCTCGAGTTTCTGGCAGCCGCCCCGACGGTCCTTTATTCTACCGTGACGGTAAGAGCCGAAACCCCATAAAGGCCGCTCGCGCAATTGCAGGCCGAATAAGCGAATGGCTCCAAGACGCGGATCTCATTCCTGAAGGGGTCCAGCCCAATCATGGCTGGCGGCACCGCTTCAAGACGGTGGGCGAGGAACAAGGGATTTCCAGACGGACCCTCGATGCCATTCAGGACCATGCGTCGAGGACTGCAGGTGATGATTATGGCGACGTGACGTTGAAAGCGCGGAAAGCTGCCATCGATCGATTTCCCTTTTATCAACTCGACAGAAACCCAGTTGAGCCGGGTGTGAAATAGACTTCGTGGCACCTCAAGCGCGCCGGTGCGTGAGGTGAAGTTCATAACTCATCGTCCCCACGAAATCCCCAGCTGGCCGTCGCTATACTGAAGTCAGCAGCGCATCGAAGCTGCGACTTCAGAGGAACGACGACGATGACCAACCGTCAGGGGAAGCCCTACGCGGACACTAGGCTCGCGAAATATCTTGAAAAACGTATCTTGGAGCTGAGGCCGAAGAAGACACAGATCGCGATCGCGAGCGAAGCAGGATTCGTCAATCCAAACATGCTCGCGATGATCAAGTCCGGAACAGCGAAGCTGCCTCTCGACAGGGTGTCGGCTCTGGCTGGCGCGCTTGAGTGCGATCCCGTGATGCTCTTTCAGCTGGCGATCGAGCAGCTCGGTGGCGACACCACCGAACTCGCCATCAGGCAGATCTTCGGGACGCTTGTCACTGAAAACGAGGTGGCCTGGCTCGAAGAAATCCGCAAAGCATCCGATCATACCAACCCGAGCCTCACCTCGAAGGCGCGGTCGGCCATCCGCGGGATCTTCGGCAAATGAGCGGCGATCAGAGCTCATACACTGAAGCTTGGCGCCATGCCTCCTCTGCCCGCGATCGTCCGATCACTCCTAACGAGCGCTTCTGGCTCGAGGTGATCAGGCTCGCGTCCTGGGATTCGGATCCTGCGCCCACGCTCGAACAGGTGCAGCGGTTGCGAGCGGTCTTCCAGGCGCGCTCGTAACCCACCCTATCATCGTCTCGTGCCAACTACCCCGCGGCGATTGGCCGAGTCTGACGGCGCGTCGCGCCATCGTCATCCCTATTGGCCTGAAACTCATGGAAAACGAAACCGGATTTGATCCCCGCTGGAATGGAATGTCCATTCCAAAATATCATTGGCACTTTCACCGGCAGCTTTGGGAACGATACGGAATCGTGCTCGCCCCAGGCGAATTCTCCCAGATGCTCCGCGACATCAAGACCGGGCGTGCGGTGGTGATCGAGCGCCTGTCTGATAACCGCACCATCTACATGGTTCGCAACAAGCGGCTATGGGAACGATATTTCGTTGTTGTGCGGAACGCCTATATCATCACGGCGCTGCCGCCGAGCAAGCGTTTGAAGAAGCTCCGGCGAGAACTGCCATGAGAACCAGACCAGGAGTGAGCGGATGCGCAACACATCGCCTGGGGCGGAATACAAGAAGCTGATGCAGGAAATCGCCCTTCGCATTCCGGACGAACAGAGCGAACCGAGCCTTCCAACAGCGGACGATATCAGGATCCGCGACGAAGGCCCAGTGACGCGCAGGGGCGAACTATACGGTCGAACTCGCCTCTTTCCGATTTGGTTTTCTGCCCGTCAAACCCAGGGACCGACCCGTCATCAACTTCCGGTCTGAACGGTGCAACCGGCAAGGTGTCGCTCGGCAATTGCATGGACGCGATCGTGACCGACGGACTTATGATGCAGACAGGGCAAGCAGCATGTGCTGCGCCGGTTCCAGACGGGAGGCAGCGTCCTCCGGCGCGCCGGCCTGTCGGAGCAGCGTCGCAATCGGATGAAAGACGATTGCAGCCGTCCCGTCCTTACGCTCGCGCACCAGCACTCGGAGCGGTAGATCGAGCGCCGCAAGGGGAGCGGCGAGCATGACCGGCGTGCCGCCTTTGGCGTTGCCATAAATCAGCACTGTAGCAGGCGGCATCGTCATCCCCGCGTCCCGCGCGTTCGCGGCGTGATCGATCCGAGCGAAGATCGTCATGCCCGCGCCCGTTATGATCTGAGCCAACCGTTCGACCGTCTCATCGAACGGCAAGGACGAGGCGTGCTCGACGATGTCTGGCTCCCGTATTCCGCTCATCTCAATTGTCCTCTACTGCATCGGCGCCCGCTTGCCTCGCCGTGCCGGCTTTGATCACATGATAGGCGTCATCAGCCAAACCGCAAACGACATCCGCGATGCAGTCTCCAGCGTTGGCTGAACCTGTCATGTGACCGGATGGCGCTTTCGAGCCTGGGTGCGCATATGCGGGCTCTTTCGCCAATATTCACCTATCGCATGCAGGCGACATTCGAACCGTTGTTGATCATTCGCAGATTCAACGTGTTGGTTGATCCACAGCTTCGATGATGGCATACAACTTACAGGTAGGGGGTGCTTCGTAGCTATTTCCGCATTTCGCGGAACTCAGAGTCGAGGAGCGCCTGAATGAGAGTATTGAACTCGGCGATCGCGGTCGCCTGTGCCATCTCGTCCATTGTTCCTGCCTGCGCGTTTGCCGCTACCGCGACTGGCAATCTCAATGTGAGAATCACCATCCAGAACGAATGTAAAGTCGTTTCCGCGGCTGATCTGGATTTCGGCCCTAAAGGCGTGATCGACACCAATGTCGACCAAACCACAACGATCTCGGTTCAATGCACCAATACCACCCCCTATACGGTCGGCCTTAGCGTAGGCAACGGAACCGGAGCAACCGTCGCCATACGCAAGATGACGGGTGCGGCGGGTGCCACGATCAACTATTCGATTTACAGAGATACTGCCCGAACCCAGGTCTGGGGCAATACACCTGGAACAGACACTGTCGCCGGAACAGGTAACGGCGCTGTTCAAAATATTACTGCTTACGGCCGCGTTCCGGCCCAAAACACTCCCGCACCCGGCGTCTACTCCGATGTCGTCGCGATCACCGTGACTTACTGATCCGAAGCTTGGAGGGATAGCAGTGCGTTCCATTTTGAAAGGAATCGGCGGGGTCGTTGCGATCCTGCTGGCGATCGTTCCATCGACAGATGCCGCATCGCTTCGTGTGGCGCCAACGACTGTGGAACTGATCGCGCCCGACAGCGCGGCCACCTTCACACTACGTAACGAGGCGCCCAGACCACTCAATGTGCAGATACGTGTCTTCCGATGGATACAGACAAACGGTTCTGAACAATTGGAGCCGACGTCAGGCGTGGTGGCCAGTCCCCCAGCCACGAAGCTCAAGCCGAACGAGGATTATACGATCCGCGTCATCCGGGTCGATAAGTCTCCAGTCAAGACGGAGGAGAGCTATCGCGTGGTTGTCGACGAACTCCCCGATCCATCGCGCAAGAGGGCCGGAACGGTCAATCTCGTGGTCCGCTACATGATCCCGGTGTTCTTCCGGAATGCAGATGCCGGTGGCCCGGAAGTAAGCTGGCAATTGAAGCGCTCAGGAGGCGGATTGGAACTGATTGGCCGGAACAGAGGCGGCAGTCGGCTGCGCCTTTCCGATCTCAAGTTGACGCAGGGCGGAAAGACGATTGCCCGTCGCAAGGGCCTTGTCGGATACGTGCTTGGGGGCGCGACCATGGAGTTTCCTGTGGGGCGCGGAACTCGTCTTGGTGGGGGTAAAGTGAAGCTGTCGGCCAACAGCGCCGTCGGACCGATCTCGGCGAGTGTTTCTCTCGCTCGCTAGGTCTTGGCTGTGCGTCCTGCTTTCAGCTTTTGTTATGTCATCCGCATTCGCGGAACCTCAGGCAACCGACATTTCGAACCCTGATCAGCAGGCGTCGGCAGCACAGGACCTATACCTCGAGGTCTTTATCAACGATGCCTCGACCAAACTGATCGGCAATTTCAAGCGATTGCCGGACGGGCGGCTTGCGACGACTCCGCAAGAGCTGACTGAGGTAGGGCTGAAGCCGGTCGAGAGCGCGGAAACCCCGGACGGCCTGGTCGTCCTCGATAAGCTGCCGTCCGTCGCGTTCCGGGTAGACGAGGCGGGACAGCGCATTTTTGTCACCACCACGAACGAGGCACGCTCAACGAAGGTCATCAATGCCGAAGCGAACCAGAAGGAGGATCGTCTCAAGCCAACCTCAAGCTATGGCGGCGTTCTCAACTATTCGCTGTTTGCCAGTTCGAATTCGCTTACGGACAGGAAAGACGACCTCTTCCAGGGCATTTCGGGCAGCTTCGACGCCCGGATTTTCAGCCCATATGGCACCTTCAGCCAATCCTTTCTGGCGGGCTATTCAAACAACGAATTCGAAGAATTCCGGAGGCTCAACACCACCTGGACCTATTCCGATCCCAAAAGGATGCTCACCTACCGTGTAGGCGACTTTGTCTCGGGAGGCCTTTCCTGGACGCGCCCTGTTTATATGGGTGGCGTGCAAATTGAGCGTAATTTCGCCTTGCGGCCGGATCTGGTAACCTTGCCGCTACCGTCGTTCTCAGGAACCGCGGCGGTTCCCTCGACGCTGGAGGTCTACACGTCGGAGCGCCCGACGTTGAGGTGCAATACCAGAACAGGCCTGTCGGCAAGACGGACAGCGGCGGTCGGATCATTATCCCCGACCTGCGTTCCTATGAGCGCAATACAGTCTCAATAGATCCGAGCAATCTTCCGGTCGATGCCAATGTCCCCGCGACGAAGGAAATCGTCGTGCCCGCCGACCGCAGCGGCGTCGTCGTCGATTTCGGTGTCTCCGACACGCCGGCCGCAGCCCTGGTTTCCTTCATCGACCCCACCGGTGCTCCACTTCCCGTCAGTTCGACTGGCGCACTGGACGGCAGTTCGGAAGCCTTCGTCGTCGGTTACGACGGCAAAGCCTACATACACGCGCTTAAGGCGAACAACAGCGTCACCATAGATCTCGGCAACGGAAATTCATGCCAGGCGCGGTTCCCTTATCGGCCGACCCCCGGGAAGCAAGTTTCAATCAAAGGTGTAGTGTGTCAATGAGGCTGGATTGGAAAACCGCGATCGTCCTGTTGGTCGTCAATGCCACGACCGGATCCGCATGGGCGCAAAGCTGCAACTTTAGCATTTCGGCATTGAATTTCGGCCAGGTCGACACTCTCTCGGAAGCCCAGACAACCAGCAGCGCCACAATGAATGTGAACTGCACGGGCACCCCGCTCGCCAGAATCCTTGTCTGTCCGAATATTGGCAGCGGTTCAGGCGGAGCAACTGCCGCGGCAAGACAGATGCTGAGCGGAACGAATCCCCTTAATTTTCAACTCTATTCGGATTCCGCAAGGAGCATAGTCTGGGGATCATATACCTGGCCCTATCCTGCACGACCCCCAGCTTTGGCAGTGACGCTGGGAGCGCTCGGCTCCGCAACGGGATCCAGGACTATTTACGGTTCCGTTTTCGGCAATCAGGGAACTGCACCGCCTGGCAGTTATCTTTCCAGCTTCTCCGGCAGCCAAACGGAATTCCGTTACCGGTATACCAGTTCAAGCGACTGTAGCACCCTCACGGGAACCGTAGTCCGTCCCAGCTTCAATGTGACGGCAACGGTGGCCGCGAACTGCCTGGTTTCGACGCAGACCGTCGACTTTGGAACCGCGGGTGTCTTGTCCTCAAATGTTGATGCCACAGGACAAGTTGGTGTTAGCTGCACGCCGGGAACGAATTATACGATCAGCCTGGGTAACGGGCAGACTGGCACCAGCCCGACTAGTCGGCGCATGACTTTGGGCACAGCAGGGATCACTTACGGACTCTACCGGGATGCATCGCGGAGTCTGCCATGGGGCAGCACAATTGGAACGAATACGGTTGCCGGCACGGGCACGGGCGTTGCAGTCGGAATTCCCGTTTATGGACGCGTGCCCCCGCAAACATCTCCCGCGCCTGGCACCTACACCGACACGGTCGTCGTGACCGTAACCTATTAGCCGGCAGGCGAATTGCTCCACGGATTTGAAGATTTCGGCAAGTGCACTGTGCAGTCCCCCATCCGCCAGGCCGATGTTGTCTCATCGGCACCGATGCCCGACATTGCCTTTGACATGCCGACCGGTTCTCAACCCTGTGACCGCGCTCAAACAGATATGAGATTCTTGCGTTGAAGGAGGGGTTCTCCGAATCTCGGGTTGTTGAAGCTCGAAATCACAGGAGAACCCCATGCAGGTTTTTGGCCTACCCGGCCATGTTACACGCAATGGCGACCGGGCGTCGCGTCTTCTCGACGCGCAGACCCCGACTATCGAAGCGCAGCTCCGTCACCGACTCCGGCTTACATCAAGACGCTGCGGCATTTGCGAGAGAAAGCCACAGGATGAGATGGTTACTGAGATTTGTAAGCCGGCGAGCCAAGATGACCGGACGGAGAGCTATATTCCGGGCGACACAGGCGCTTAAGTGAATTCGAGATGAACGTCACCTTGCGAGTGCCGAGAAACTGAACCGCTTCATCAAAATTCTTTTGGCTGTATGCAGCCCAGCCGATACCGTCATAGCATACGTTCATGTAATTCTGCATTTGCCGAACGATCCTGGCACCCTTCATACGACCTCCAGCCGCCATGAGCGCTTTGTCCAACGCATTCAGGTGCTCTTCTTCCATCGCTAGCGGAATTATAGCGCCGTGAAGGTGCAGGCGTCCTTTATCGGATACATCGAAGGCGAACCCAAAAGGCGGACACTCACCGAACTGCGCCCTGAGCTTACGACGGATGTAGTGGGCCATCAGCCTCGCCGGATCCAGATGGTTGCAGAGCGTCTTCTGGATTTTAGCGGAGAGATGCAGATTGAAAGTCGCGCCTTGCGCGGCTTCCACGGCCATGAACGCCTGGGCCAATTTCTCATGCGCCCAATGGTGGCGCCACGGTTTATCCAACGATGGAAACAGGCGCTCGACGGTCTCCTGGAGCCGAGTAGTGCGCTCCTTGAACGGAATGGCGACGGCTGCTTCTCCTCCCTCTCCTAGGTCATGATAGGTGATAGTGGGAGTAAGGGGTAAAGTATCTACTGGCTTAGAGGTCCGGTCAGGGACAGCAATCCCCGCCATATCCTGAGAAACTGCCTGATCTGCGGCGGTTGAATCTGTCGCAATTTTGCATCTTTCCTCCTCGGCTTTGATGTCAGCAAGGATACGATCCAACTCGGCCAACTCCGGGCAGCCATCATGCTCAGAGGCTACGCCGGGATTTCTGTTGTGTTCCATGGACCTCTCGATCGTGTGCTATCGCGCAGGCGTTGCAGTTCCGCCGCGCATCAAGGTGCTACCAGGCAGTTATAGCGAGCAGCACGTCCTGACGCCGTCGATTGTGCGCGGGTTGAACCTAAGTTCAGATAGCCGTCGCAGGGATCAGAAATTGGGAGTCATCCGCTGTGCCGCGGTTATTGCAAGCTTTGCTGGAGAGGCTGGAAGCGAGCGCGATTGGAGACGAACCGGAAAGCGCAAGTCCTTATCGATACCCCACGCACATGACGTAGTCCCGGAGCAGACCCTCCTCGTATTCAACCTGCGACAGCAGCGCCTCCAGGGCGTCCTCGGCGAACAGAAGGCCGATCGGCTTGCGTTCCCCGTCCACCACCGGAACGCATTGCAGCTTCTTTCCCTTCATCACCGACCAGACCTCGTGCAGCCAGTCATCCGGCGTGCAGGAGATCACTTCCCTGGACATGACCATGTTGCACGCCGTCATGCAGGCACAACCGTCGCAATGCTGGATCTGACGAACAATGTCGGTCCGTGTGACGACGCCGACCATCACGCCATCGCGGTCGCAAACCACCGCCATATGCCGGATACCATCAGACAATAGCGCTGCGGCCTGCGTCAGCCGCTGGTCGTCAACGATGACGAGAAGACGCTGGCCGACCGTCGGCAACAGGCTCTTTATCCGGATCATGACAGTTTCCACCAAATGGAATAAAACGAGTTTTTCTGCTTGCCGCAATTCAGGCGCTGGGACAACTTTCCCCGCCAGAGGGAGATCGCTGCTCTCCACCCAGCAGGCCATAGCGCCAGCAATCAATCATTCTCCGAATCTCGTCGGTGGGTTCTGCTGATGCATGCCGGCGGATCGCTGGCCGGAAATGACTCCCATGAAGCCTGGGAGACATCATCCCATTCGGCTTCCCGGGCGGTGTCGGCCGGATCACGATCCCGCTGCAACTTCTTCTTGCCGTCCGGCGGTGGCTCGCCCGCCATAGCTGGTCTCCCGGAACACTGAGAAAAATATCGAGCTGATCGGTATGATAGGCGCTGAGCGACGGCCTTCAATGGAGTGCGTCAGACTTCGGTTCCGATTTGCTTTTCGCAACTCGTCAGATAAGGCACGAGCGTCATGCGGCGGAAACTGGCGGCAATCACCGTCTGGACACCGTTGTCGGCCAGATCTGCCGCGCCGGTGTTCGGCTCGAAATCAAACACCACTTCAGGTTCATCCGCCGGGAAACCTTCGGCGACCCAGGGAACGTCGAACCTGGCCACCTCACGCCCCCTATCGCCGGCGGCGTGCTCACCATAATAGACGGAGTGGCCGGCACGGAGACCGAGTTTCTCCGTTCCGATCCGCGCCCGCGCCTCGATGACTATCCTGCCATCAAGCCTCAGGCGGGCCGTCAGCCGGTCGCCTTCGATGCGAAGCTCGGTTTCGCCAACGCCGATCTCCAGACCAGAGGCCGCACGGGCATAGGCGCGGACTGTCTCCGAACTGTTCCAGTGCTCCAGCCAGACGCGGCCGGGGAACCTCACCGCGCCGTCATTGCTCGCCCCCTCGGGCCCCGCGACCTCAGCGGCGAGGTAGCTGACGCCAACCGGACCCGGCGCGCCGAACCCCGTCGTCTGCCGCGGATCGGACAGCGCCCACATATTGAGGATCAGCCGGCCGTCCGGATGCGGCCTGAGCGGGGTCGGAATGCGGGCACGCAGACACTCGGGCTTTGACGGGAGAACGATCGTCAACCGCGGCGCGTCGTGAAGGATCTGCGGCGCGACCGTCAGGCAGCCATAGGCGGGACGTTCTGATGAAGGCGATGTCATGATGGGGTCCTTTCAGCGGCCTCGGCCTGCCGGTTTTCGGGACGAATTGCCGGGCGACATGCTTTCGCGATCAATACTCCCGCGAGGAGGAGGCAGATAGCGGCTCTCGCAAGAGCTGCATGATAACCGGCAAGAAATGCGCTCGCCGCCATTTCGCGTGCTTCCGGGCCCAGCGCCTGTTGCACGACAGCCAATCGACCGCCCGTGACATCGCCGGCCAAAGCGGCATCCGGCCGCACCGTGCGCCACCATGCTGTCGTGACGCCCGATCCGAGGGCGCCGATCAGCGCCAACCCGGTGGCGGTGCCCAATTGTCGGGAGCAGTTCAGGATCGCGGAACCGACACCGGATGCGCTGACTGGCACGTCGCTCATCGCGGCATGCGTGATCCCCGGCACCAGCGCTCCGAAGCCAGCACCGGCCGCAACGTAGCCGAAGGCCGCGACCGGAAAGGCCGTATCCGGTGTAAGGCAAGCCAGAACCGCAACGCCGAGCGCGGCGACCAGGCAGCCGCCGGCAATGACATGCCGCGGCGAGAAGCGCCGATCGAGCCGGCCGGCAAGTGAAGCGGTGAGGAGAAAGGGGACGTTCATGAGGAGCCATGTCAGGCCGGTCTCCAGCGCCGACCATTGCTTCACGTTCTGGAACAGGAGCGTGACATAATAAAGCGTTCCGCTGAACGCGGTATAGCTGGCGAAATAGGCGCCGCAGGCCGCAAGGAAGCTTCGCGTCCGCAGCAGCGAAGCCGGAACCAGAGGATGGGCGGCGCGACCTTGCCAGATCAGGAAGAGGATGAGCAGCGCGCTGCCTCCACAGAGCGGCAGAGCGGTCGACAGCGCAATCCAGGAATGGCTGGTCGAGTCGATCAGCCCCAAAGTAATGGCCGTCAGCCCGCCAGAAGCCAAGAGGACGCCGATCAGGTCCAGCGCGCGTCTGTCAGTGCCGTGCGGACCAGGAGGAACGGTGACGAACGCCATAGCGCTGGCAATCAGGGTGATGAGCAGGTTCACCCAGAAGACGGAGGCCCCACCGAAAAAGGCGAGCAGGATCCCGCCAACGACCGGACCGGCCCCGAAGCCGATGCCTCCCAACGCCGCCCAGGCGCCAATGACTCGGCTTCGCTCTGCCGGGGGAAAAGTCCGGTTGAGGATCGCCAGTGTGAGCGCCAATATGGCTGCCCCACCGACTCCTTGGACAGCCCTGGCTGTGAGCAGGACGGCGCTGCTGTCGGCCAACGCACAGCCGAGCGAGCCAAGACCGAACAGGATCAACCCATCGGTCACGACAAGGCGATGGCCGAACCTGTCTCCCAGCGCACCGGCAAGCGGGATGAATGCGGCAAGGCTCAGCGCATAGCCACTGATCACCCATTCGAGGGAGGAAGGCCCAAGCGCGAGATTGCGCTGAAGCGTCGGCAGGGCGATGTTGACGATGGTGACGTCGAGCTGGATCATGAAAGCGGCAAGGCACATGGCGAAAAGCACGAGCCGGCCGTGCCATCGCTCCGAGCCGGCCGTGCCAGTCTTGTTTCGCTGATCGATGGAAAGGGCCTGAAGGGAATGGGTCATCTCGTTTCCTTGTCACATTTGGCCGCGTGGGCGGGTCAATACAATTGACACGCACGGACCGGAGAATGTGACCGATGCCCGAGATCCTTCATCTCACCGAACGCTTCCAGGCCAGCCGCCCCAGACTGCGCTCGCTCGCCTACCGCATTCTCGGCAACCTCGCCGATTGCGAGGACGTGCTTCAGGACGCGTGGCTGCGCATTTGTCGTGCCCAGGAAAGCGGCGTGCCGGAGATTGCCAACGTGGAAGGCTGGCTGACCACCATCGTCGCTCGGACCTGCCTGAACAGGCTCAGGTCACGGCGGGTGCGGCCGGAGGAACTCTGCGGCATCTCGCTGCCCGATTTCTTCATCACCGACATCAAGGAGAGCGGACCGGAACAGGAAATTCTGCTCGCGGAACAGGTCGGCCTTGCGCTCCAGATCGTGCTCGACACGCTGTCACCGCCCGAGCGCATCGCCTTTGTCCTGCGCGACCTCTTCGGCATGCCGTTCAATGAGATCGCGGCAGTGCTCCAGCAGAGCCCCGAAGCCGCGCGCCAGCTTGCGAGCCGCGGCCGTCGCCGGATCAAGGGCGCGGACACCGACAATGCCAACCCGGATACTGGAGCCGGGCGACAGGTCGTCGATGCGTTTTTCGCGGCGTCGAGGGATGGGAATCTCGATGCCTTGCTCGCGGTTCTTCATCCCGACGTCATATTCCGCGCCGACGGTGGTGCAACGCGACCAAACGCGACAGCGACGATCCGTGGACAAAAGCAAGTCGCCAGGCGGGCAGCCACTTTCTCGATCCCCGGCGCGGCCACTCGGCCGGTGCTGGTCAATGGCCTGCCGGGGGTTATCGCGCGGACCGAACATGGCCCCGTTTCGATCATGGCGTTCACCGTGGCGGAGGCGAGAATTACGGAGATTTACGCGCTCCTCGATGTCGACCGCATCCGCCGATTGCTGGAAGGCGAGCCTCTCCGAAGCCCGATGCACTGAACGGAGCGCTAACGATGGGAGGTGAGCGGCGGGATCTCAACGGGAAGCGTAGCGTGGGCGCCGCCCCGCACGCACCCCTTTACCTGTTTCTTCGTCTATCCGCTCTCGCGCGCCAATCTACCGGCATCAGTCACTTCCCCACCCGGCGCGCGCTCGCCCGAGCAGGATACTGCACTATGGGCTGCACAAAATCTGCGCCGGTTCTTCGGTTAGCGTGATCTCGCGGAAATGTTTTCGAGCTTGCCGGGCAAGGAGTCTGTTCATTCGCTCGTAGAGAGTCGCTGACGCGATCCGTCAGCTTCCCTGCTCAAATCGATACGTCCGGTCTGTTTTGCTTGCCTGCGAGCTTCTATGTCGGTTTGCTGATCCGATCCATTAGAGACTGCTAACCTTTACACTTTTCGGAAAAAGCCGATTTCGGCCGATTTATGTAAAGGTCTGCCTCAGTTTGGTAAAACTCTGCCTCGTTTTTGGTCCGAATTGGGGCATTTCGGCCTGCGGAGTGTTACATTCCGACGTGATTTTCGGCCTGACCTTTACATTTTCAGGGGCAAGTGAGGCACTTTTTCGGTTGTATGTAAAGCTGATGCAACATCCTTATAGTTGCATTACCAAATGATGTGCTGACGAAGGGGCCGTTCAGCATCGAACGCCTGGTTGTATTCGATGGAAATATCGCGGCGGAAAGGGCGTCTGTAGCCTGGTTCGGCAGGTAGCTGCCAGGGTGCGAATATCGGCCGACGGAGAATATCTGCCCAAGCCCGGTTGACGAAATATCAGCCGCAGCCTATATCATGCCATGAGCTGGACAGTCGTTGAACATTGGGAGTTCGCAAAGGAACGTGCCAAGCTCCCGGATGAAGTTCTCGACAAGCTAGCCGAAATAATCCTCGCGATCGAGGAGATCGGCCCTCATTTGGGTCGGCCGCTGGTCGACACCTTGAGCGGCTCCAGACACAAGAACATGAAGGAAATCCGGTGTGCTGTCCAAGGTGCGTGGCGCTTCGCCTTTGCTTTCGATCCTGAACGACGGGCTGTGATCCTCGTTGGCGGCAACAAGGAAGGCGGAGCAAGCCGCCGGTTTTACACGTCGCTCATTTCAACGGCAGACAGGCGCTTCGATGAGTGGCTAGAGGCAGAGGAGTGATCAAGATGACGAAATACAGGAAGTCGGATGCTCTTCCCGCCCGCGCGTGGATTGACGATCTTCCCGAAGATCGCCGCTCCAGGATCGATGCCGGAGCTGCAAGGATCGTTCGCCAGGCTCATCTGGCAGAACTCCGCAAGGCTCTGAACACCACGCAGGCTGAGCTCTCCTCGAAATCGGGCATGAAGCAGGCGGAAATATCGCGCATCGAGCACCATCCGGAAACCGTGCAGATCAGGACGATGGAGCGATATGTCCGCAGCCTCGGCGGAGAGTTCAAGATCGTTGCCGAATTCCCGGACGGAACCTCAGCCGAGATTCCGCTGCATGGTGGCAAGCCCGTCAAGTCGAGGCTGAAGGTGGAACGGAAGAAAAAGCACGATGACGCGGGATCCCCGCTATCTACGTAGATAGGCCGGTCCCCCTGGAACTTTCACCGCCAGGCCGCATCGCTCCTATACCGGCGGATAGAGGAGGATTGCTTCCCGGGATGCTGGTGGCGCCAGAAGGCATCCCCGTCAGGCCCGCTGAATTTTCCTAGGACTTCGATCGCTGCCCTTCGGTCCATCCCCGTGGAGACCCACGGGGATCCACCGACCTGATCGTGACGAGCGGGGGCTAGCCATTCCCCGAATTTTTCCGGTTTCCGTTTCAGATTCCGACGGATGCTGAATATGACCGAGTATCCGCTTCGTTTTGGGAATGAGCATGATGGGCATGCGCAACCATCATGAGGTTGGTGTCCAGGGAATCATCTCCAGCACCCGTCCCCCGAGCTTGGCAAAGGCGCGCTGACGGCAGGAGAAGACGATGATCTGCTGGTCGCGCGATTGCCTGTGCAGGGCGTCGAACATCTTCTCGATGCGATCGTCATCGGAATAAACGAGCGCGTCGTCGAGAATGACGGGAGCGGGTCGTCCGTCCCGCGCCAACAATCTCGCAAAGGCGAGGCGGGTGAGAACCGAAAGCTGCTCGCGCATTCCCCCGCTGAGGCGGTCGACATTCTCTTCCAGACCATTGCGGCGTATCGTCTGCGGCAGCAAAGTAGTCTCATCGAATTCGATAGAAATATCATCGAACAGCAATCCGAGCAGCGGTCGCAATTCCGTAATCACCGGCTGCAGGTAGAGATCACGTGCCGACGACCGTGCCTCCTGCAGCACATTTCGCAGCCGGTCCAGGACGGCAATTTCCGCTTCGAATTTCTTCACACGGTCCGCTGCCGCCGCCAAGGCTTCCGAAGCCTCGCGCCACAACTCCTCTACGGCATCGTCCGAGCGCGTGCTGATCAGGCCATTCAGCTCCGCCAGGTCTATGCGCAGCTTTTCCGATTCCCGTGCCGCATCGTCTTGAACGGATTGGACGCGACGCAGCGTGGCCTCGGCCGATTCAATATCCGGCGCTGCAGCCTCCAATTCAGCACGATACCCGTCCGCTTCCTCGAAAAGCCGCTGCTGCCGGGCGACGTTATTCGCAAGTGCTTGTTCTCGTAATTCTCGCTTGTCCAGCGGGCCAAGAGCGCCACTCAAATGCGCCAATTGCGCCTCGATCCCGGCGCGATCCGCCTCTGCCCGCGTCAGCATATCATCCGCGTTGCCGCGTTGTGGTTGTGCCTCGCGCCACCTGTTCAGCCGTTCCGTTACCTTCTGCCTGGCGGCATCATGGACTTGGCGTGCTGCCTCTGGATCACCTTCCACTTCAGGCTCTGAAGATATGGCGGCATCCCGGCGGGCAACCTCCTCGCGCAGCTTCACGACGCCGTCTGGCGCCAGATGATCAAGCTTCTGGCGCAAGAGCTTGAGGTCGGAATCCTTTTCGTTCGCGGATGCTTGGCGCCGGCCAAGCTCAGCCAGGCTGCTAACGCCTGTCGACTCGAACAGGCCGCGTCTCTTTTCTTCCGTCTTTTCGAGCGCCGCGTCGGCGTCAGCCGGGCGGTTTGAACGAAGCGTCAACGTTCCGACGTCTTCGATTTCCAGTTCATCGATATCTTCGAAACCGCATTCAAGTGCTCCCGGCACGGGTGCGCCACTTCTCCTGACGCGGCCGTCACAGCCTTCACGATACACGACGGAAAAGGTCGGAAGGCTTGCCTCCCGCGCAGCCTTCAGACTGGCGAGTTCAATCTCCAGTGCCTGCAGCTCTTCCGCGGCCTTCGCCGGGACCGCCAGGAATATATGGGCGGCTTCCCCCTCCTCTATTTCCTTCCGCACGGCTTCGGCCTGTTCCAGCCTCTCGCGCAGTTCCGTCAATTCCTCTGCGGCCTTACGCGCCGCAAGAGCCGCGTCCAATCGCGCGAGCAGTTGCTGCGCTTCGTGTTCCTCCGTCTCCGCGGCCTTTACATCCGCCATGACCCGTTCAAGGAACATGGAAGCGGCCTCGCGCCGGGCCCGCGCCTCGCCGCATCGCGTTTCAGCTTTGGCGAGTTCGTCGGCCAATTCCCCTGAACGCTTTAACGCGTCGCGGAAAGTTTCAAGCTCCTGCTTAATTGAATCGAGGCGGCTGCGGGCCAGCGTGGCTTCCGCAACCGCGGTCTTTAGTTTGGCCCCATGCTCCTTCGCTTTCTCATATGCTGCCTGTGCCTTATCGACATCGCCTCGGCGCCGGACGACCTCCTCGGGGTCCTGTAACTCGTCCAATCGTTTCTGCGCGATGATCCGTTTGTCGAGCGCTTCGCGCAGGGCCGCAACCTCCCCCGCGAGACGCTTTTCCTCTTCTTCAAGCCGCTTGTGGTGTTCAAGTGCCGCCTCATAGGGACCGCCGCCCTTCGGCCGCATCGTCGGCGTCACGAGGCGGTGAAGCTCATCGTTGCAGGCGTCCACAATTTCCGCCATGCGGCGTCCGCCGGTCATCGCTTCGACCTCCCCCTGCACGGAAGTGAGAAGGTTTTCACGGGCGCGCTTGTCGCCGTCTTCTTCGGACCTGCTGCGTTTCTCGATGCCGGTTATGCCTTGCCGAACCCAGAGCAATCCCGCCGGACCGGCTGTTCCGCCGCGTATCAAATTCGAAATGAAATTTTCCGCCTCGTCCGCCTGGGCGACGAGACGCCCGCTCGGGATATCGATCACGGTGGCCCGCCTGCCTCCGTAAAACTGCTTGGTCAAACGATACGCGCCCTGCTCCGTCAGAATCTCCGCCTCAACAAGTGGATTGCCGCCGCTATAGGGGCGTAATCGCTGCACATCACTCGGCGTTCCGGAGTGCGGTTGGAAGAAGAGTGCATGGAGGGCCTCGAAACTGGTCGACTTGCCAAATTCGTTCGCCGCGCACAGGACATTGACGCCATCGCCGATGCCCTCGAGGGCAATGCCCTTTCCGGCGAAACGTTTGACGTTGTAAAGTCGCAGGGCCGTAATCTTCATTTGGCGATCTTCTCGCAATAGGAAAACAGCCTGACCAGTGCGGCGCGAGCGATATTCCGCTCGGCTGCATTGCGTTTCTCGTCATTACTTTGTGCGAGAAGAGTCTCGGCCGTCTGCCGAAGCGCGCCGGCCCGGTCGATCAGGTCGAGGTCATCGCTTTCGCACTCCGTCTCAACCCCAGTGTCGTCCAGTTCAAGATAGGCGAATTCGGGCGCCGCATGTGCTACCGCCGCCGCCAATGCCGTTCGGCCCGCGACCCTGGTTCGACCCGATGCGATAATCCGCATCAGGATTTCGCGGCGTTTTCTCTCCGCTGGAAGGAGTGCTTCCAACGTCTCGACGGCATCATCACTCGACAGGAGTTCGAGCCGAACGCTTCGCCACAAAAAGCTGCCCGTTTCGAGCGGACGAACTTCCGGATGCGCATCCCGGCCCGCGATCGACACCAGAAGCGCCTGGCCTGGCCTATCATGCTTGAAGCGGTCTGGTTCCGGAGTGCCGCTGTAATGCGTGCGATCATCGACCGCGACCGCGCCATGCCAGTCTCCCAGTGCCAGATAATCAAGTCCGGCACGTTTCGCCCGATCGGGTGCTATGACATCGGAAGCCGCATCGTCTTCCGAAAAACTCCGGATTGCGCCATGGGCAAGACCGATCCGAATCGAGCCCTCCGGCGTGTCGGCGCGATCCATCCACTCGGTCAGGTCGCGTCCGGGCCGGCGCGTCGTGCAAGGAGCAGGCAACAGAACAATACCGGGTGCAAGCGCGATCGTTTCCGCTTCCGTTGCAAAAACGATATTGTCCGGCGCGTCGGCCTTCAAATCGCTCCATAGCTGCGCCGCCTGTAACGAATCGTGATTGCCCGGGAGCAATATCCAACGCAGCGATGAATCGTGCCTTATCTCGGCAAGGGCTTGACGGCGAACTTCGGGCGATGGCGTTTCCGTGTCAAACGTGTCGCCGGCCAAGAGAATGATGTTTGCACCATTGTCCCGTGCTTGAGACGCCAAGCGTTCGATAATGCCGTGGCGAGATTCGCGAAGACGTCCTCTCAAATCCTCCGGAAAATTACCGAAGCGCTTGCCGAGATGCAGGTCGCTACTATGTATGAAACGAAACATCGTGAAATTCTAAGCTCTTTCCAAAATGGCTTTTGCTCGATCGATCGCCTCGTCCAGCCGAGAGCGCGATGTTGCGGTCAGGCGTTCGACCCCGAGCAGCCGTGCCAAATCGAGCGCGGGATCGGATTGATCCAGCAAATCCCGGTTTGTCACGACCAACGAGGCAAGTTCGGCAAGAGCAATCTCGGCAATGGACCTGCGTGCGCCGGGATCGAATGGCGGCCGGTAGTCCAGCACATCCGTCACGCATCCTTTTTTCCAGACGAACTCGCCGCTGGATTCCAACATTTTGTCGACGTCGCGCAAATGCAGGTCTATGCGCTCTCGAATCCGGCCGCCCGTTCGCAGCCAGCCATGCGCACGCGCGACGCGCTGGGCCAGGACGTCGGCGCGAAGAGGCGCTTCCTGCTCGATGACGGCGTCAATCATTCCTCTCAAAATGTCGCGGTAGCCGAATTCGTGGAAACGATCCGGATCCACCGCAAATGCCGACAGATCTGTCACTCGATAATGTCCGGGCGCTTCGCGAACCCCGGGGGCTGCGTCCCGCACCAGCGACGGTGAAGCCGGCAACACACTGGGTAATATCGCATCCCCTTCCAGCGGAATTGCAACGAAATCAGCTGTCGATTTTTCAGCACTCGGCGGGAGTTCAACGAGGGCTGGCTCAAATGGCGCGGGGCTGCTTATCTCCTGGACCGGCGAGGTTGTTCGTTCTTCGATATCAGCTTCCACCGCTAATTCAGCTTCCGCGTGGATTTTCGCTTGGCCCGCGGCTTCCTTCGCCAGTTCTTCCTCCCGCTTACGCCGGCTCTCAGCCAGAAGCGCTTCCAACTTCGCATGTAGCCGCTCCGAGCAAGCTTTCGCATCGAACCACCATTCCGTGGACCAGACCCGGACGATATTCCAGCCGAGCCCGCGGAGCACTTGTTCACGCACCTTGTCGCGGTCGCGAGCGGTGGCTGAACTGTGATAGGTCGCGCCGTCGCACTCAATACCGGCGAGATACGTCCCAGGCAGGTCCGGATGTCGGATGCCGAGATCTATGCGGAAGCCGGAAATCCCAACCTGAGGAATGACCTGCCAACCGTTGCGCTCCAGTTCGGCGGCTATCGCCTCTTCGAATGGTGAATCGAAGCCCCCAACGGATCCAATGTTTTGGGCGGGTAGCGCAATCGCACCGCGTTCGGCAAAATCGAGAAAGGTCTTGAGATGGTTCACTCCAAGGGCTTTCGTCCGGCCAAGATCGATCTGGTCGGCTGTAAATCCCGAAAAGACGAGCAGTTCCTGGCGCGCCCTCGTTACGGCAACGTTGAGGCGCCGTTCGCCTCCATCTCGGTTGAGCGCCCCGAAATCCATCAGCCTCTTATCGGCAGCATCCTTTGAAAAGGTAATAGAAAACAGGATAACGTCGCGCTCATCCCCCTGAACGTTTTCCAGATTCTTGACGATCGTAGGCTCGACGCGATCTTCCTCAAAAAACCATTCAAGTTCCGGTTCCAGCCTGCGCGCCTTGTCCAGCAGATCGAGAATGAGTGATTGCTGCTGTGCATTAAAGGTGATGATACCCAGTGTCAGCCGGGCTTTTTCTTCGATCTCCAGCCAATCCCTCATGCGCGAGACGGCTTCGGCCGCGACAGCCTCCGCTTCGATGCGATTCGTGCGGCTCTTGCCCCTGTCGTAAATGCCTGACGGCACCTTCCGGAGTTGCACCGCGCGGTCTTCCACATTGGGCGCGGGGAAAGTGACGAGCCGATTTTGATAATAATGATGGTTGGAGAACGCGATCAGCGACTCGCTCCGACTGCGATAATGCCAACGCAGGTCCCTCAATGGTATACCTGCCGCCTTCGCCTCGTCGAGAATACTCTCCAGATCCTTTTCATGCTCGGCGACGTCTTCTTCCTCTTCGTTGCGACCGAAGAAATTCGTCGGCGGCAATTGCTTCGGATCGCCAACGATGATGGTTTGGCGCGCGCGCGCAATCGCTCCCACCGCGTCCCAGGTCGTAATCTGGGATGCCTCGTCGAAGATGACCACGTCGAACAAAGCCTGCCCGGGAGGGAGATATTGGGCGATAGACAGGGGCGACATCAGCATACAGGGCGCCAGTTTGGAAAAACTGGTCGGCATGGATCCGATCATCTCCCGGATGGAGCGACTCGGCCGCTGGAGTTCCATCTGGTGCCGGAGCAGGCCCAGTTCAGACTGGCGCGGCACACTTTGAACCGGTGGCAGCCCGTGGGCTATGGCGCTGGCAACGCGGCTGCTGGCGTGAGCGCGAACCAGATCATCCATGTCACGAAACTCCGCAATCGAATTCTCGTGCTGGAAGCAGCGGAAATTTCGCAGGACAGGATCGTTATCGATCGCGGCCGGCAACCACCAGCGCGAATAGGCAAGGCGGAAGGCGGATTGGGCCTGATCTGGCGAAATTTTACCGGCTTCGATGTCTTCCACCAATGGCCCGAGACCGTTTTCGACTGCAGTCCGGCGAACGCGGCACCAGGCCGTCCAGTCGCGCAACAGGTGACGCGCCTGCAAAAATTCGCCCAATTCGGCACTGAGCCTGGTGAATTGCCCGTCGCTGCCCGATAGCAGGACCTTTTTGCCGGCAAGCTCGCAAAATTGTGTGAGGGCACCCTCGAATTGAGAAGTCGAAGCCAGCATTCGACTGGCAGAAGAGCGAAGATGGTCGTCCGCATTGCCGCGGAGTGAAGGCGCCACAGCACGGACCATCGTCCTGACCTGATCGCTCTCCAGGTTCGACAACCGCATGGACGCCCGCAAGCTCGCGGCCAGTCCCAAAGTCACATCCAGGCGTCGAATGTCTGTATCAAGGCCGTTGAAATCGATCGGCTTCTTCGCCAGCGGGCTTGCCGCCACCGCAGCTTGGCATTCCGCCATCACGCGCAACAATGGGAGGTCTTTTTCCGGATCCGCGACACCAGTGTTCACGCAACTCTGGAGCGCTTTCTGAACTTTACGCCTGCCCAGAAGGGAGTTGGGCCAAAACGAAGCGTCGGCCTGCCGCCATTGCTGCTCGAGCAGGCCAAGGCTGATTTCGGCCAGCGCCGCTCGATCATAGGATGCCGACAATGCGCCGTGAGCTGAGTTGAAACGCTCGATAGTTTCCCGGAGCGCCGCGGAAGCGTTCGGAAGCGCGGCGAAATCACGGTCGAACGCTATGGTGATATCGTGTCCGGCGCTCTCTTGCAGCGCTCTTGCGAGCTGACAATACTCCTTTAATTCGGTTTGCGACGTGTCCGTCTTGAGCGGCAGTCCAATGTTTACCCGAAATACGCCGATCGCATTGCAAACGATTTCGATCGCGTTTTGCAAAGCCTGCGCCGCCCTCACCAGATTGTCCTGCCATTGTGAGGTCCATTCGATGGCGTCGATCAAATTCAGGGCCGGCCGCGTCTCGACCGATTTGAAAGTCAGTCCAACCTCCCCGGCAATCCGCTCGAGTTCCAACCGGGCGGCTTCATCGTGGCTGTCGTATCGCGGCCAGGACAAATCGGGCGATTGCTCGCTCGAACCCTTAAGGGCGATGCCCAAGGCCAGGTATGGAGTCAGCCCGTTTTCATAGCCCCTGTGCAACGCCGCGACATAAGCGTTCAGTTCATCGCGGCGGACCCGAAGCTGCTCGTTGATGGACACCCATTGTGCATCATCGATGCGACTGCCGCTTTCCCAGGATGCCTTGAGCTGAGCCACGAAGTTGCGGCGGTCCGCCTTGTTGGAATGGAGTTCAAGGCACTGATTGCCGAGACCGTGCTCGCGCAATCGGCGATAAACAACGTTAAGCGCCGCGGTCTTCTCGGCGACGAAGAGCACGGTTTTGCCTGCCGCGAGGCAATTGGCGATCATATTCGCGATCGTCTGGCTTTTGCCGGTCCCAGGCGGGCCTACGATAACAAAGTCCAGCCCCCGCGCCGCCGCAAGCGCCGCAGCCGTTTGCGACGAATCGGCCGGGAGCAGCGATACGATTTCGGCTGGCGAATAATCGCGGTCGAGCGTTCGCTCCTCGGGAAAGGTCGCGTCACAGCCGGCAAAGACCTGGTCAGGTGTATCGATCAGGTGTCGAACGACGCGATTCTCGCGCAATACATTCGTCCGCTCTACGAGATCCTTCCACATGAGAAACTTTGCGAAGGAGAAGGTCGAGAGCGCGGCGTCATCGAGAACCTCCATTCCCGGAACATCTCTCACCGCCTGTCGCATAAGGCCGAGCACCCGCGGCACATCGATGCCGCTTTCATCGACCGGAAGATCTCCGGAAAACTGCGGCAGCGCCAGATCGAATTCCCGCTCCAGAAATTGCAGGAGCGTTGCATTGAATCGCGCTTCATCCTCATGAAATCGCAGCGCAAAAGCTGAGCTGGCGCTGCGACGCTCGAGCTTTACGGGAATGAGAAGCAGCGGTGCTCGATAGCTTCGCTCGTCTTCGGGTTTCTTTTTCCAGCGCAAAAATCCCACGGCGAGGAACAGCGTGTTGGCACCGCCTTCGGCAAAGTCGCTGCGCACCTGGCGATGAAGATCGATGAGCCGGGTCTCCAATTCGCGCAGGTCGAGCGTCGATGCCAATTCGTCCCGCAAAAGCGCATCCGCCGCAAAACCGCGCTGCAGATCCCGACCATGCACCTCGCGATATAGCTGTGCGTCGCGTTCCCCCAACGGATTCTGCTCTGGCAACGATATGAGGCGAATCGGAACGCCCTCTGCCAGCCTGTCTTCCAGATGGGCGACGTCCGTGCAGAGGAAAGGAATCGTCTTTCGTGAATCCGGAAAATTCAGCAAACGGTTGCGCAGCGTTAAGTCGAGCAGCTTCTTTTGCCACCGGTCAATCCGACCTGCGGCAGTTGTGGGTTTGACCTCCGATATTTCTGCGGGAACCTCGACCATCGCCGGCGCTGCGGGCAGGGGCAATATCGAATTTTGCCGCTCACCTTCCGTCATGCTCCTTCGCATCGGTTCGTGGGAGGCAAGTGGCGTAATGCCCCCGCTTCGTGATCTTCGCACATCAATGGCCGCGACGAATTTACCCCACTCGGTTTCGTCGAATCGGGGTTCAATCGATTGCTGTGCGGCTTCCATCGTCATCGGAGGATGGTGCGTGACACCCGTAGTCTCGAAGGCGATCAATTCTCGTGACGCAAGCGCCTTGCGAATCTCTATGGGATCCGGCTCCACAGCATTGGGCAGAGTCCTCTGCACCAGCCATAGGCCAACGGCTGCATGACCTTGAAACATCAAGACCACTGGGTTCAGCCCAGCCGCCTCAAGTGCAGAGGCGAAGAGCAAACTCGTGTCGAGACAGGTAGCGAGCCGCTCGCTCGCGATCGTTGATGGGCGCCTTATCTTTTGGCCGCGGCTTTCGAAGCTCGCTGGGGGCTCCGCATAGTAAAGCGACATCCCGGCAATACCAGAATAAATAGCTGCGGCCAGCATGAAGGAACGTTGCGGACTGCCCGTCTGATAGCCGTCCAGGCCCGCTGGATGACCATGAGACACAAGGCGATCGGACGCAGAGCGCAGAATTTGCGCAACGGCTGGGTCATTGGGCATGACGAACGCTGGCAGCAATTGCGCCATATCGGAAACACCGCCCCATTCGTCACGCGCAAGCAATCGAACGGCAACTCTATGCTCGGCCAAATTCGTGCCCGAAGAGAAGAGCCGTAGCGTAATTTCGCCCCTCTCTGCCTCGTTGAGGCCGAGTAGATAACCTGCATCGAGTTCAATCTTCCTATCGCTCAACTGGATCCGGTCGCCCGCGATAATTCGGTCGATGGTCCAGGTTTTCGATCTAAGGAAAGGTGGAATCGAGGTCAGTTCGAGCGAACATCTTTCGAGATTCTGTTGTGTGGGATTTTCAATCCCTATCGAGCGAACAACAGGAATTGCATTCTGGAACGACGCATAGGTAAAACTGGGGGCGATGTCGGCGACTATCGCTACACCCGGTGTATCCGGAGCCACGGATGCTTCGATGTCGCCGAGACCGTCTTCCATATCTTCCCCCAAGCCAATCAAACGATAGCTGACACCGGGATGGGTGTGAAGATTAAAATTCAATCGCTGGTAGCGGCGACACGCGGTCCTACGTGAGGAGATACATTGCTTCGAATCTGGCTGATCCGCGACACTGTAGCAGGACACTCGAACCTCGTGGGGGATCGGACGCGCACTATCGACGACGATTCAAACGACAAGCGGCTGCTCCCGCACTCGCCCGGTGGCCGATAGCGCAATCAGGTGTAACTCGGGGAAGGCTACGGGTCGAACGTTGCGATCACTCGCTGCCGGTGTTCATTCATTTCCGTATCGCCGGTGGGCTACGACCGGAACTATTCGGCGTAACTGGATAGAGCAACGGAGGCCGTTTGGACTTTTCTGCCCCTTGGTCACGAGCCCAGGCGCGTGCTTGATCAATGGTGCCGCGTCGAGGTGCGTGAAGCTCTGCTCGCGCGATCGCAATTGATCTCTCATCCGTTCGAACGGCTGGATTCCATCGCCCCATACAGGACGATCATATGCATCCGATAGCGAGACCACCTTCTTGTCTGGGAAGGGCTCGAAGCGCTTGGACTCGATGCCTACGATCCGGTCTCTTGTCTCCCCGATCGCATGAAGCCATGGATGACGGCCACCGGACTAGGAAACCTGGCACAATATTCGACATCGACGGAGATCGGCGACCGGTCAAAACTGTCGAGCCTCCGGGAAGTGGGCAGGATGGTTGAACATGAAATGAACCAGCCGATGGCGTTGATCACGAGGGTCGCGGAGCTCTCTGAACTCGCCAGCATGCCACTTTCGACTTCATTGCCGCCTATCGTGGTGAGACGCGCAAGGACGTGTTCGCGCGGGCCGCCAAGCAAAAAGATGTCGTCCGAACAAAAATCTCCCTTACCCACCGAGGAGTTGCTTCACTGCAGGCTGATGATTTTCGCTGGCGCGAATGTCTCAATTTCCTTCACGCCACTCACCATGCCCTCTTCAAAGCGAGGAGAGATGACACTTCCCTTGAGCCAGCATTCGGTCTTTGTCCTCACATAGGTGAATGCAATGCAGCGATTGTCGGCCACGCAAGCCAGACGGCATTGTTGTGCGGTTTGGCCACGACTATGAGGATGGGACGACAGATCTCCGCCTGGAAGATCGACGTGATCAAAGATGCCTGTCTTCGGATCAATGACGCCCATGGTGAAAGGAGCGGGATCCGGGTCGGCGCTGGTAAGAAGCTGTCCGGAGATGGCGACAGCGTTGCCATCCTTTCTCCCTTCATCTCCTTTGAGAAAACAATTGGGTCCACGCAATTGTCGTGGATTGGCATTGAAGGTGAAAGCTCGGCATTTGCCGTTCATGGCGAGACAGGATCGGGCGCAGTCCGCCAAGTCGGCCGTGTGTTGCGACAGGAGATCTGCGCCGAAGAAGTCGAGGCCGGCAAAGACGGCAACCCTGGTCGGTCGCTGGACATATTGTTGAAGCGCGGTGAGCCTCTGAAGTGCGGCATCGTCTTCTGAAGCAGAAGCGTTTCTCTGGAGACCCGCGGGCGATGGCGGAGCGCTGGCATGTGGAGGACTGCTCGCAGGTGGCGGCAGCGGCGCCGGCGGCGGGCTGCTGTTGGCGATCGAGAGGGGCTCGTCACCTTTGCGATTGATCCCGTATTCCTTGATCTCCTCTGGCGTGAAGACATGCACATCGCTGGGCGGCGTCTTGAACATGATCGTCATGACGCCGATCGGCGTCTTGAAGCGCGTCAGGACATCAAGGATATCCGAAATAGACGATTGCGCGCTGACAAGTCCGTTTGGTTTCGTCGGATCAGCCGCCGAAATTTGATGCACGCCGAGCTTGCCATCGACCTGACGTTCGGCCCCGGCCAGAAAGATAAACGAACAGGCGGAATAGCAGCCATCCGTGCTCGGGATATATGTCGACAGCTTCCGCTCATAGACATCTTCGGCGATGAGCAACGCAATTTGAACCAGACCACCGGGGCTGTTCAGAACCAAGAGCTTCGCTTTGGGGTCGGCCTGGATGGCTCGATGGAAGTTGAGAGCCGAGTCCAGATCTATCTCGCCGTCGAGCTCGATGACATCTGGCCGAGCATCATCTAGCTTAAACGGGCCGAATGTCTGGACGGTTGCGCTAGCCGAACCCACAAATGCCAGAAAAACAAGCAAGAGCGCCGACGCCAATCGGCTCGCCATCCAGATACTCATCAGTCACGCCCCCCTTGGCGACTGAATTCCTCATAAAATCAAACTACAAACGCGCGTAAGTTGCAAGCGACGGAGACTTTGAAATGTCGTGGGAATTTCGACGGGGTTAATACCGCAACGGCTACGTTTAGTGCCGCGGCTGTTTCGATGCTATCAGGACGATTTTATGTATCTCCCCCCTTACTACGTCCAAACGAGAGGATTGCAAACAGGGGACCAAAGCTAAAATAATGAAAGCATGTAAGCGGCCATTTTTGGATTATTTTGTCGGCCGTCACAACGTTACAAAATGCATCATAACATGTTGATTTTGTTTATCTACATTACAATTCAATCCTCTCTCGCAGCACCATTCTTTGTCAGCTCTGGACCGGTATCTCGCGCACCAACAGCTGCCCCTCGCAAAATCGCATTTTGTCGGCTTGCTTTGGGGGCGCAGAGATACCGCGCATCTTCTCATCTTGTGTACACGCGACGTAATAAATGTGGTCGAAACGTGTATGGTCCGCGCCTCTTGCTGCATTGCCGCGACAGCGCATGTATGGGACGAAAGCCCGCCTTAGCTGGTCAGAGGGGGTTTTCCCGTATGATACGCTATCGTCCCGAAATCGACGGCTTGCGAACCGTGGCCATCCTGCCGGTGGTGTTGTTTCATGCCGGCATCACATCGTTTTCGGGTGGCTATGTCGGCGTCGATATCTTTTTCGTCATTTCGGGCTATCTGATCACCGGCATCATCCATCGGGAGATCGAGGAGGGACGCTTCTCGATCGTCCGCTTCTATGAACGGCGGATACGCCGCATCTTTCCCGCCTTGATCGCGATGCTGGCGGCCGTGGCTGTCGCGGCATCGCTTTATGATCTTCCGAGCGAATTGCGCGAGTTGCCGCGATACCTGGCAGGCGCGGTGCTCTTCTCCTCCAATATCGTCATATGGCGCCATTCCGGCTATTTCGATGCGCCGTCGGAAAGCAATCCGCTGCTCCATACATGGTCGCTTGGCGTCGAGGAGCAATTCTATATCGCGATGCCGATCTTCCTCCTGCTGGCGATGCGATTTTTCCCGCGTTATCTCAAGCCTTTGCTTGTCCTTTGCGCGCTCGTCTCGCTGGGGTCGTGCGTCGTCGCGACACCAGTGAAGCCGCACGCCTCGTTTTTCCTCGTGCCCACGCGCGCGTGGGAACTCCTGGCCGGCGCGCTGATCGCCACGGCAAGCGTCCCCCTGCCCAGGCATCCGGCTGTCCGCGAGATCCTGTCCTGGGCCGGCTTTACGATGATCGCCCTCAGCATCGCCCTGTTCACCCCGAAGACGTCTTTTCCGGGTTACGCAGCGATCCTGCCGGTGCTTGGCGCCGCTCTGCTTGTCGCCATTTCCCAGGGAACCTCGGCAGCCAGGCTTCTGAGCCTGCCGCCGGCCATCTTCATCGGCCGGATTTCGTACTCGCTCTATCTCTGGCACTGGCCGATCATCGTCTTCGGGCGGCAACTCGGCCTCTTCACCGACGATCTGCCCAGCGCCATCCTCGTCTGCCTGGCCTCTTTCGCCGCCGCCATTTTCTCCTGGCGGGTCATCGAGCAGCCTTTTCGGGGAAACCGGATTCCGGCGCGCAGGATCTTCGCATCAGCCGGTATTTGCGCCGCCGCCATGCTGATGGCGACGGCCGGATTAAGGGCATCCGACGGCTGGCCCTCACGCTTCACCACGCAGGCCATCAGCTTCGACAAGGCGTCGCATGATATCAGCCCCAAACGCAATGCCTGCCATGCCGATCATGGACTGCCGAAAGTCTCTTCTTCATGCATCATCGGAGGGAAGACAGCCTCGATCGCCCTTTGGGGCGACAGCCATGGCGTCGAACTCAGCTATGCTTTCGGAACGCTCTATCGCCCGGTGATGTCGATCACCTATTCCTCATGCCCGCCCGCGCTCGGTTATCAATCTCTGAGCAGGCCCGACTGCAGGAAACACAACGACCAGGTATTCGACTTCCTGACCAAGGACCGTTCAATCAAGACGGTCATCCTTACGGCCTATTATGTCGACATCATCCGCCCCAGCTTCAACGAGCAGTTCACGCGCACGATCCACGGGCTCCAGTCCGCGGGCAAGGAGGTCATCGTCGTCGGCCCGTTTCCCTCCCCCGGCGTCGATGTTCCGAAGGCACTCGCTCGCGGATGGGGCGAGTTTTTCACGCGCAAGGAATATCTGGAGCGCTATGCAGGCACGATCGCCTTCCTCTCCGGCCTTCAGCGCCAAGGCGTCGCCGTCCTGCGGCCGGCGCAATATCTTTGCGACGATGAGAAATGCCATATCGAGGAGAACGGCCGTTCCGTTTTCTTCGATCGGCACCATCCGAGCCTGAGCGGCGCGCGTTTCTTCGTCGAGCGCTTCATGCACGATAAGCAGAAGCGCCAGTTGCTCGCCACCGCTGGAAACTAAGCGCTACCTTCCCAGTTCCACCGAGCGCTTGCGGGCGGCCTCGACCGCCTCCGCGACGAGATCGCCCAGCTGCTTCCCGCCCATCAGGACGGCAAGGGCGGCGGCCGTCGTACCGTTTGGGCTCGTCACCTGCTCCCGCAGCTTGCCGGGCGCCTCCCCGCTTTCCGCCGCGAGGCACGCCGCGCCATAGACGGTCTGCATCGCGAGAAGTCCGGCCGTATCCGCAGGGAGTCCCGCCTTCACCGCCGCCGCGGCTAGGCATTCGATGAAGTGAAAGACATAGGCCGGGCCCGAACCCGAAACCGCGGTAACGGCATCCATGCCATCCTCATCCGCGATCCTCGCGACCCTACCGCTGGTTTCCAGCAGCGTCTCGACGAAAGCCTCGGCCTCGCTCGTCACATGCCGGTTGGACACGACAACCATCATGCCCTTGCCGATGGCGGCAGGCGTGTTGGGCATGCAGCGCATAATAGCGGCTTTCGAGCCGAGCAGTTCCTCGAAAAGCGCAATCCGCGTGCCTGCGGCGACGCTCACGAATGTTGTGGCCCCGTCGGCGAACCGGCGGTACGCCGGCACGACATCGCGGATCATTTGCGGCTTCACAGCGACGACGATGAGCCGCGGCGCAAGATCGCCCGGCAGACCGGACGCAGCAGCAACGGCCGCCACGCCGAGAGCGGCGGCGCGACGGCGCAGTTCGGCATTCGGCTCGACGACGAGCGCGTCTCCTTTCGCCAAACGTCCCGATTTCAGCCAGCCTGCAAGCATGGCGTATCCCATATTGCCGCAGCCGACGAGAACCACCTTGCTGCTCATGAAGACCTCCGTTCGAGAACGGCAGTGGCCTAACGCATCGTCTTTCGTTTGGGAAGCGTCCCGGCCGCGTTTTGGACCGAGGACGGTATGGTGAACCGCGCCGTGATCCTCAGCCCCAGACAGGCGAGCAGAAAAAGCATCCAGACCGGGTTGTTTCTGGCAAAAAAGAAGCTTTCCAGGAACGCGTTGAGAGCGGTGAACAGAAGAACGGTCATGAAGAAATCGGCGAGATAGATGTTTTCCTTCAGCTTCGGCGTTCTCAGATAGTCGAAGATCGGCGCCACGATGAAGGCCATGAGCGCCGCGCAAAGCGCCGGAATGCCCATGATGACGGCGATGTCGAGATAGCCTTCATGGCCGTTGACGATGTCGCGTACATCCCAGGCCCGATCGAAGGGCTGGGCCTGGTTCAAAAGAAACGGCGTACCCCAGAAGCTGTCATAGCCATACCCCGTCCATGGCCGCTTCATCAGCATTCCGCCGGCGAACTGCCATATCGTCGTGCGACCCGTATAGGTAAGGCCGGGGAAATATTCGTTCGCCAGATGCTTCAACGGCTCGATGAAGACGATGCCGAGCGTGCCCAGCGCCATCCCAACCATTGCGACGCAGAGGAAGATGCCGGTCAGGAAGCGCAGATTGAACATGCCCGGCAGCACGACGAAGATGATGGCGACGGGCACCAGCCCGGCCGTCGTCTTCGAGCCCGTGTTCCACATGAAGACAAAGGCGGCCAGGAACAGGAGGCCGCCGGACCAGCGCCAGCCGCGCCTGTAGAGATAAAGCCCGGCAAAGCAGAAAGCCGCCATGACGGGCGCGGCGACATTCTTGTGGGAAAACAGGCCGCGCCAGTCGCCCGCGAGTTGAGGTTCGGTCGATGCCAACTGGTGAATGGCGATCTGAGGGGCGACCAGCACGCCGAGATAACTCAGACCGATGGCGATCGCGCCGCAGAAAAGAAAGATCTTCGAGAAGGAGTCCGCGTTTCGCGGCAGTATCAGGACTGAACTTATTCCCAACATGCCGATCATGGTAAAGATCGCCGCGCGCGATGCGGCGTTCGGGTCGCTCGCATGCAGGACCGCAAGGAACATGAAGCCGAGCGCCAGCGCCCACCACAGGCTGACGAGCGCGGCAGCCTTGCGGCGGTCGGCAAGCGCAAAAAGCGAGAAGATCGCCACCGCTCCGAGCGCGCTGAACCCGAGCTGATTGACGATGTCGCCGCCCCCTTCCGGATCGGCGCCGCCGGTCGGCTGGAAAGGCCGGAACGATACGATCAGGATCGTGAAGACGATTGCGGCGACGGACGTCGCCACCCTATCCATCGGAAAGGGGCGTGGGGCCGCCTCAGTTCTTCTCAGGCTGGCGGTATTGCTCATTGGCATAGCCGAATTCCGCCATCACGCGCCCGAGCGCGACGTGGATGGGATAAAGCGCGGCAAGCGTCGGGCCGCCCGTGGCGAGTCGTACGGCACTGCGGAATGGAGAAGCGCCGAGAAGCGCCAGGCTTTTCGCCAGGACCTTGAGACCGGCGAGGGGCGTGCCTGCCCGTTTCCTCTTCTCCACCAGTGTCGAGATAACGCCGTTGCGCAGGCTGCGGGCGACAATCCAGTCGCGGTCGAGGCGCCTCGCCGGAGTGGTTTCCCATACCGGCGCCTCGGCGCACCAGCCCAGCCGAAAGCCCGCCTGGCGCGCGCGGCTCAGAAAATCGGAATCCCCTCCCCCCATGAAATTGAACCGAAGATCGAGAAAGGGCGGGCCCATATGCCGCAGGACATTTCTGCCGATGATCAGATTGCCCGAGGAATAAAGCGTCGGGACCTCACTTGTGCGATCATAGGGCGGCAGAAAAACGGGATGTCGACCGCGCCGGGTGTCGACGTTCTCGGCGAAGACGGGGATCTGCGGGCCTCCCACGATATCCGCCGGAAGGCTTTCGCTCGCGGCCCACATCCGGTCGATCCAGTCAGGATGGGCGATTTCGTCGTCGTCAATGACAAGCAGTTTCTCGAAGGCGGGAAAAGTCATCAGCGCGGTCTGCCAACCGGCATTGTAGGCGGAGCAATTGCCGCGTTCATGCGCCACGATGACGAGGCCTTCGACGAGACCACTTTCAAAAAGCGGAGCCGCTGCCTGCGCGCCTTTCCTCTCCTCCGCCTCGTTTTCCATCACGATCACCGCAAAGCGGCGGCATGTATTCTGCTTCCGGAGAGACTTCAGCGTCTTCAAGAGATGATCGGGCCGCCGAAAGGTCGGCAGCGTCACGACGCATTCCACCTTATCGACCGCCAGCCCGGGTGAGCGCGTGAAGACCGAAATGGAATTGTCCTTCGACAAGGGTATCATCGGCGCCCCGCCGCATTGTCCAAAGCCCGAATAAGTCCGGTTTCGTTTAAGGTTTCCTTAAACACCTTGCCAAACAGTCCGGTTTTTCACGCTGAAGTTACATACATCGAAGGCCTTCGCGGCCTTGCGCCTTAATGATCGTTTCATCGCCTCCCGCTAATTTCGCGGCGGCAGGAAGGCCTTTATGCATTTGTTGTTCGCCACATCGATTGTTCCCGGCGGGTCGCCGACGACCGGCTACGAAATAGCCAATGCCGCGATCCTTGATGGATTCCGGCGCACCGGCGCCCGTGTCACCGTGCTCGGCTATGCCTGGCCGGGCGAAAAGCAAGTGCGAGCACAAGACACTGTGGTGCTGGGCGAAGTCGATGTGCGCACGGACAGCGCCTCGACCCTGCGGAAAATCCAGTGGCTGGCGAAGGCGGTACGCACAGGCCGCACCTTCTCCTCCGTCAAACTCGCTGCACTGCCGGAAAGAGAAGTCCGCTCGGCCATCGACCGCATCGGACCGCTGGACGCCTATGTCATCAATGCGGTCCAGTTCGCCGGCGCCTTTCCCGATCTCTTCACCGACCGGCCATCGATCTACATCGCGCACAATGTCGAGTTCCGTTCGGCCGAGGAAAATGCCGCGGCGGCTTCGGGCCCTATGCAAAAGTTCCTCTTTCGGCGCGAGGCAAGACTGCTCCACCAGTTGGAAGAGACGTTCTGCCGCCGTGCCCAATTCGTGTTGACTCTGGCGGAAGAAGACCGGGCCATTCTCGGCGTGGACAGTACGGGATGCTCGGCAGCCCTGCCGCTCATCACCCGTCAAACGGCGCCTCGCCCTTCGCCACGCAAACCACAAACCGACGCAGCGCTGATCGGCACGTGGACATGGCAGCCCAACAGGATCGGCCTCGACTGGTTCCTGAACGAGGTCGTCCCGCTCCTACCCGAGGATTTCCGCATCCGCCTCGCAGGCAATATCCCGGCGGGCTTCCGAAGTTCTTTTCGCAATGTCGAGATCGTCGGTCGCGTTCCGGACGCGGCGGAATTCGTTCGCAGCGCGCGCGTCGTTCCGTTGATCAGCCGCGCCGGGACGGGCGTCCAGTTGAAGACCATCGAAACGTTCGAACTCGGGCTCCCCGCAATCGCGACACGCCATTCATTGCGTGGCATCGCCCATATACCGCCAAATTGCATCGTCGAGGATGACCCGGCGCGCTTCGCCGCGGCGCTCGTCCGTGCCCGGGAGGGAACAGGCGATGTCGACGGAACCGCTTTCCATCGGGCACAGCGCCAGGCGCTTGACGCCGTGATCCACAAGAGCCTCGAAACGATTGCCCTCCGGCCGCAGGAGGTCGCCGCATGAACCTGCACGCTCTTCGCAGCCCGGATCGCGACCCGCGCCACAACATTCTCGGAAACGAGGTGTTCGCGATCAACTGGAGCGACGGCATCGCGCTGCTCGGCCGGCTGATCCGCGACAAGCATTTCACCAAAATATCGTTCCTGAACGCGCACAGCGCCAACATGGCTTTCGGCAATCCCGAACTGGCCGATGCCTTCGCGGACTTCCTGATCCTGCCGGACGGAATCGGCGTGGATATAGCCGCGCAAATTCTCCATGGCGCGCCTTTCCCCGCCAATTTGAACGGAACAGATTTCGTGCCCGCCTTCCTGGCCGCGACGCAAGCGCCCGTTAAGGTGGCGCTTCTGGGCGCCACCTCGGACAACATCCGACGCGCAGCGCGGGCGCTCTCCGAAGCGACGCCACAACACGAGTTCATCATCTTGAATGACGGCTTCTTCCGAGAAGAGGACGAGCCAAGGATCCTTGCCGAGTTGAAGCGTCTCAGACCCGACATATTGCTGGTCGCCATGGGCGTCCCGCGCCAGGAACTCTGGATCAGTCGCAATATCACGGCCGAGCATTGCACGCTGCCGATCGCTGTCGGGGCTCTTTTCGATTTTCTCAGCGGAGCCATGCCGCGAGCACCTCTCTGGATGCGCCGCATGCGTCTCGAATGGATGTTCCGCCTGCTCCTGGAACCGGCTCGTCTGTTCGACCGCTATGTGGTCGGCAATCCGCTCTTCCTGTCGCGCGTGCTGCGGCAGAAGACGATGCTGGTGAGAGCACATCATGACCGCTGACATAATGCCGTTGCTTTCGCGCAAATGGGCGATGTCGAAAGGTGATGCGGCGGCGTTCGTCACCGCCAGCTACGCGCCGGATTTCGAGCGCTGCAAGCTTCTGTGCGAAACAATGGATCGTTTCGTGACCGGCTTCACCAGGCACTATATTCTTGTAGAGCATAGGGACGTGCCGCTTTTCCGAAAATTGGAAAGCGGCCGCCGGCAGGTGATCGACGAGAAGGATCTTCTGCCATCCTGGCTGCGATCCTTTCCCGATCCGACCAGCCTGTTCAAGCGGCGCATCTGGCTGAGCACACGCACGCAGCCCCTACGCGGCTGGCATGTGCAGCAATTGCGCCGGATGGCGATTGCTTTCCATATTCCGGAAAAAACGCTTGTTTATTGCGATTCCGACGTGGTTTTCCTGAAGGATTTCGATTGTGGATCGCTCCGGCGTGACGAGGGGCTAAGGCTCTTCCGGCGGGACAACGCGCTCGAGCAGCCGATCGAATACAACCACCGTCTCTGGTCGCGAAACGCGGCGCTTGCCTTCGGCCTTCCTGTCGAGCCGCCATCGCTGCATGACTACATCACGACGCTCATCGCATGGGATGCCGGCACGGTGCGCGAAATGTGCGCGCTCGTCGAGCGCCGGCATGGGAGGCACTGGATGGAGGTGATCGCGTCCACCAGGCAATTCTCCGAATGCATGCTCTATGGGCGTTATGTCGATGACGTTCTGTCCGGCGCGGGACATTTTCACGACCGGACCGAACTCTGTCGCGTCTATTGGTTCGGTCCAGCCCCCTCGGACGCGCTCTTTCATGACTTTGTCGCCGAAATGGGATCCGAGCAGGTCGCGATCGGCATGCAGTCTTTTATCGGGACCGACGTGGCGCGCATCCGCAAGCTCATCGCCGCCTGAGACACGCCGCCTTCAGATCGGCTTGGCCGGCAGGCGAAGCGCCGAATGTGTCAACAGGGCCGAGGCCGCAAAAAGAGCGATAAAGACGGCGTTGAGAGCCAGCACCGTATCGTGCGTGCCGACAAATCGCGTCAGGACATAGACGAGAGCGACAGCCTTGACTCCGGTCAGCAGGCCGAGATTGATCGCCCGGACGAAGGTCTGGCCGCGGGCGAAAAGCAGTTCGGCTTGATATTCGACCAGATTGCGTAAGCCGGGTATGAGGAGCGCCAGAATGACGAGCGGAGCGGCTTCCGCGACATTCCTTCCGAGAAGCGTCGGAAAAAAGTGGAGAAGCCCGCCGAGAACGGCGAGCGCCAGCGTCGATATCGTAAATACGCCGGCCTCGATCGACAGGCGCAGCCGCATACGCTTCAGCAATTCCGGCGCCCGCATCATCTTCTGCACAAGCATCATGGTGAAGGTGCGGATCGGGATCGCCGTCAGATCGACGAGCCGCATGATGATCGCATAGATGCCCGCGAGTTCGGGGCCGCCGAAGGAGAGCACGAGCAGCTTGTCGAATTCCATCTGCAGATAAAAGAGCACCTCCGCGCCGGCGACATAGATCGAATCGGCCAGACGCCGCCAATATAGTCGGAGATCGAGCCGCAAGCGCTGGCGAGGGTAGAGCAGGACGACGGCGCTTGCGAGCGATACGCCATTCGCCCCGAGGTAGAAGAATGCCCACATGTCGAGGTCATGTCGCGGCTGGAAGGCGAAGAGAAGGGCTGCCACCGCGCGCAACGCCGTTCCGGCAATGGCCATCATGGCCGCGCGTCCGTAGCGGCCCATGCCGTTGTTGACGATCAGCACCACTTCAACCGGACGCCAGAGCAACGCTTCGGCAAGAACGAGCAGCGAAAAGACCGGTAAGGCCAGTTCGCCATGGAAGAAGACGCGGAAGACGATATAGGATGCCAGCACCATCACCGGCAGCGACAGAACCGACAAAAGCAGGAAGCCGGCGCTGTAGGTGCCGATCAGGCGCGGCTTCACCGTGGCAACGCGATAGAGCGCGGAGATGAAGCCGAAGGCGAGCAGCCTGGAAAGCATGACGCCGGCGGAAGACGCGGTGGCAAACAGGCCGAAATCGGCAATGGAAAGCGTATTCGCCAAGGCAATGAAATAAACGAGCGAGAAAACAAGCCGGCCCGCCGATCCGCTGACCGCCGTGAAATAATCCAGCAAAAGACTTCGCCTGGCCGCGAAGAATGCGCCGAGCGGAGCGGCTTCGATGATACGCAACATTTTGTTCGCGGCATTCCTTCAATGCTTGGCGCCTGTTAGCGCGGAAAGCTTAAATTCCCGTTTTGCCATCTTCTACAATCGGCCGAAGACGCCAGCGTTTACCGTTTGTTACCGCTGTCCGTTTAGATTTCGATTCAGCGGAGCGGGGGCTCCGGAAATCCTAATTTCGAGAAACAGCGCGCGCCATGCAGGATCCGGAAGACCGAAGCGGAGGACCGCGGCAACGTTCGCTGCTGTCATTGGCGCCGACAGAAACGAAGCCCGCCAGCGTTAAAAATCCCGGCACGCAGGCACATCAGGCCGGCCCAAGCGAACCTCCACCTTTCGTGCGGCATCAGATGGCGCGGGCACGCCGCGAGGCCACGCCCGAACCGAGGATCGACCATCGTCCCAAGGCCGCCAATTCACTGATGCGGCTTGCTTCGAATGAAGCCAGCGTTGAAACATCTGCCGTTTCCCCCGCCGCCGATGAAGCCGGGGCCAAGCCGGCACGGCTCAATGATTTTTTCGACAGCCTGCGCGCCCGCCTTCCTTGGAACACGACCGAGGGACCGCAAAAAGGCGCTCAGGAGCCAAAGGCAGATGCGGTCACCACCGAAGAATCCGCTCCCGCCACGCGGCCGGAAGAACCGGGGGTCGAGAAACCGCAGCCGGTTCGCGAGACGGTCGAGCGGCTTGCCGACAACCCACGCGAGGAATTGCCGGAAGCGGCGATCGAGGAGGAGGAAACCATCGCTCCCGATTCGCAATATTGGCAGCCTCTCATCGACCCGGCGAGAGTCATCGCCGGAGTCATGAACTCCAAGCGGCTGATCGCCGCCTTCACAGTCATCGGGGCGCTGCTGGGAGTCTATGTCGCGCTCTCGACGCCGAAGAAGTACGAGTCGAGTGCGGAAGTGCTGGTCGATCCGCGCAATCTAAATATCACAGCGCAGTCCCTTACCGATGCTGGCCTCTCAACGGAAGCAACGCTTGCCATCGTTGAAAACCAGACCAGGGTCATTACGTCCGCCAACGCTCTCGACAAGGTCGTGGACGAGTTGCATTTGACGGGCGATCCGGAATTCAACGGCGCCGGGCATGGCGGCATCGGCGCCTTCGTGGCGGATCTGCGCTCGCTATTATCAGGAAGCGGCGCCGGCAAGGGCGACGTAAAGCGCTTGCTTGCCGCACAAAACCTTTCCAACAGTCTCGATGTCGAGCGCGAAGGCAAGACCTTCATCGTCAGAGTGACGGCCAAGACCAACGATCCGCAGAAGTCAGCGCTCATCGCCAACACCGTCGTCAAGGTGTTCGAACAGACCTCGGGCCAGCTTCAGGAAAAGACGGCAACCCGCGCCGCCGACGAACTCACCTCACGGCTGGCCGAACTGCGCTCCGGTGTCGAGCAGGCCGAAAGAAAGGTCGAGTCCTTCAGGGCCTCGCACGATCTCGTCGATGCACAAGGCAAGCTCATCTCCGACGACAGGATCGTCCGTCTCAACGACCAGCTTTCGGCGGCGACGGCGCGCGTAGCGGAACTTTCCGCCAGGGCGGCGACCGCCAAATCGGTCAATGTCGATTCCGTGCTGAACGGTTCTCTTCCCGAGCAAGTGAATTCACAGCTCATGGCGCAGTTGCGCTCGCAATATTCAGCGCTAAAGCAGCAAAGCGACCGCCTTTCCGCTCGCCTGGGGCCGCGGCATCCGGAAAGGCAAGCGATCGAGGCGCAACTCGCTGGAGCGCGCGCCCAGATCCAGGCGGAACTCAACCGTATCGTGGCGTCGATCAAGATCGATCTCAAGCGGGCGCAGGATCTGCAGCAGAACCTCACCTCCCAATTGGCGGAAATGAAGAAAAAGCACGCCACGATCAACAACGATCTCGTCACGCTGCGCGAACTCGAACGCGATGCCAAGGCCAAGCGGGACGTCTATGAATCCTATCTCTTGCGCGCCCGCCAGACGGACGAACAGAAGGATATCAGCACCGCCAACATTTCCGTCATCTCCACCGCCTTCCCTCCCCTCCAGCCCGAGGGCCCTTCCCGCGCCGTCATCAGCATCGTCGGCGCCTTCCTGGGCTTCCTCCTGGGAGTCGGAATCGGCGCGGGCCGCGGAGCGTGGTCAAGCCTGCGGGAGCATGTCGAGCCCGCAAGCGAAATGAAGCGCGACCGCAAGAAGGCCGTGAAAATGCACTACACGCGGAATGAGCCGATAGTGCCTCCGGCAGCGCGAATAACGCCGAACGACACACAAGCGGGCAACAACTCAAAGGCACAAGCCGGTGAAGGCCTTTCCCCGACAAATGCGGGAGCCGCGCTCCAAAGGGCGAGCAGCCTCTCCACCATGGAGGAAGTGCGCGAAAGCCTGAGGGAATTCCGCAAGGCCGTACGGGACCTCGCCGAAAGCCGTCCACCGGAACGGCCGAAACCCTAACTGTCCGCATGGGGTAACCTTCTTGCGGTTCTTTCGGCTTTACGGCACGAAGAGGCGCAAAGACGGGAGCGTCTTTTTCGTTTTTCCGGCAGAGACGCTCGAACGAAGCTGTTCCGGTGAGGAGACGCATGGCTGAGCGCATCGATGGCAAGCAGATCGCGCAGGACGTGCTGACGATCGTCAAGACGAAGGCAGTCGAACTCCTGGCGGAAAAGGGCGTCAAACCGGGTCTTGCCGTCGTCCTCGTCGGCGAGGATCCCGCGAGTCACACCTATGTCGCCTCGAAAGCACGAATGGCAGAGGAATGCGGTTTTCTTTCCGTAGAGCGTGATCTGCCCGCGGATACGACGGAAGAGGAATTGGTGTCGCTTGTCGAGATGCTGAACGCTGATCCGGCCATCCATGGCGTTCTTGTCCAATTGCCACTCCCCGAACACATCGATTCCGGCAGGATCATCCAGCTGGTCGCGCCAGAGAAGGACGTCGACGGCTTCGGTTTTGTCAATATCGGCAAGCTGCGCGCGGGCGAATTCGGCTCGGCCTTCCTGCCCTGTACGCCGGCCGGCTGCATGCTTCTCATCGAACGCGTGCGCGGCAGGAATCTCTCTGGACTGAACGCGCTGGTTGTGGGGCGCTCCAACATCGTCGGCAAGCCGATGGCCAATCTCCTGCTTGCGGCGAACTGCACCGTCACGATTGCGCACAGCCATACGAGGGACCTCGGCTCCTTCGTTCGCAATGCCGACATTGTCGTGGCCGCCATCGGCAAGCCCGAACTGATAAAGGGCGACTGGATCAAGCCCGGCGCAACAATCATCGATGTCGGGATCAACCGCATCCCCGCGCCTGAACGCGGCGAAGGAAAGACGCGGCTGGTCGGAGACGTGGACTATGCCGGTGCGGAAAAAATCGCCGGTGCGATAACGCCCGTCCCCGGCGGCGTCGGGCCGATGACGATCGCCATGCTGATGGCAAACACAATCATTTCCGCCTGCCGGGCCTCAGGAATGGATGAACCCGTCTTCTGACCGGCTTAACCAGATTGGCGCCCATCCCTGTCCATAGGGTTTTCGTTTCATTATAAGCGTCCGCATGCCTGAGCCCGCCACAGCCACCCGACAGTTCGGCTTTTTGCTGATCGACAAGTTTTCGATGTTTTCGCTGGCGGCGGCGATCGATACGGTGCGCTCCGCGAACCGTTCGCTCGGCCGCGATTATTACGGGTGGACGACCGTTTCCGTGGACGGCGACGCCGTGATGGCGTCCAACGGCCTGCCCATCAAGATCGACTATTCGGTCGCGGATATCCCGCCCGTGGATATCCTTTTCGTCTGTGTCGGCCTGACGACCGAATTTCCCGGAAAATCGAAGGTGCTCGGCGCGCTGCGAAGCTGGGGACGGAGAGGCAATGCGCTCGGCGCGCTTTCCGTCGGCTCTCATATCCTCGCGGAGGCGGGACAGCTCGATGGCTATCGCTGCACGATCCATTGGGAAAACCGCGCCGGCTTCAAGGAGCGTTTTCCCGACATTGACTGTACCGGCAATGTCTTCGAGATCGACCGCAAGCGCTACACCTGCGCCGGCGGCACGACATCGATCGACCTGATGCTGGAGATCGTGCGCAACGATTTCGGTTCGAACCTCGCCAACGAAGTCGCCAACCAGTTCCAGCACGAGCGCATCCGGTCGGCCGGCGACCGCCAGCGCGTCGGCCCCGAACGCGACCTCACGGGGAAATCGGAGAAGCTCAGGAAGATCGTCGAACTGATGGCGGACAATCTCGACGAGCCTTTCTCCGCCGTGCAACTCGCCAAGGCAGCCGGCCTGTCGGTGCGGCAGGTGGAGCGATTGTTCCTGCGCCATCTCAACCAGACGCCGGGGCGCTATTACATGCGGCTCCGGCTCGAACGCGCGCGTGAACTGCTCCGCCAGACGAACATGCCGATTCTCGATATCGCCATCGCGACCGGCTTCACCTCGCATTCCTATTTCGCGCAAAGCTACCGGCTGCAATTCGGCCGGCCGCCCAGCGAGGAACGGCGCACCACTTATTGATCGCAGCTCAATTTTTCCTTGAACGATAGCCCTCATGCTGGCCGACAGCTTCGAGCCTGTTGGAAGATTTACTTCGGCGCCTTCTGCGTGCACAGTTTCAGGAAGGGAACGGGGCGCAATATCCGTCCGCTATGGCTTATGCGGGCGATCATCGTTCTAACGCGCGCAGGAGCACATCGCGCGTCCTTGCGATCGAGCAAAGCGGAGGATCAGAATGCTTGATGACAGTCCCGACACCAGGGTGGATGCGGCTCTTGCGAAGCTCAGCCAAGCTCTTGAAACGGGCGATATAGACGCCGCGGTCAATCTGTTCCGGCCAGACGGTTTCTGGCGCGATTTGGTGAGCTTCACCTGGAATATCCGAACGCTCGAAGGGCAGGAACAGATCCGCGCCATGCTGCAAAGCCAGCTTTCGGCGACAAAGCCCAGCCATTTCGCGCGGGACCCAAAGGAACAATCGACCGAACAGGGCGGCATCACGGAGGGCTGGTTCACATTCGAGACCGGCGTCGGCCGCGGCTACGGCCATATCCGCCTTCGCCACGGGTTCATCTGGACATTGCTGACCACGCTGGACGAACTGAAAGGCTATGAAGAACCGAAGGGCCTCGCGCGTCCCATGGGCGCCGAGCATGGACATGACCGCGACAGGAAGAGCTGGAAGGAAAAGCGGGAACGGGAGCAGACGGAACTCGGCTTCGAAACGCAGCCCGAAATCGTCATCGTCGGCGGCGGCCAAGGCGGCATCGCGCTCGGCGCGCGTCTGCGTCAGCTCGGCGTGCCCACCATCATCGTCGAGAAGAACGAAAGGCCGGGCGACAGCTGGCGCAAGCGCTACAAGTCGCTCTGCCTGCACGATCCGGTCTGGTACGATCACCTGCCCTATATTCCGTTCCCCGAGAACTGGCCGGTCTTCTCGCCGAAGGACAAAATGGGCGACTGGCTGGAAATGTACACGAAAGTGATGGAGCTCAATTATTGGAGCTCCACGCTATGCAAATCCGCGAGATATGACGACAAAGCCAGGGAATGGTCAGTCGTCGTCGAACGCGACGGCAAGGAAATCGTCCTGAAGCCGAAGCAACTGGTGTTGGCGACGGGAATGTCCGGCAGGCCCAATATTCCGAAATTCGAGGGGCAGGACATCTTCAAGGGCGAACAGCACCACTCCTCCCAGCACCCCGGACCGGATGCCTATCGCGGCAAGAAGGTGGTTGTCATCGGCTCCAACAATTCGGCCCACGACATCTGTGCCGCGCTCTGGGAGGCAGGAGCCGATGTCACCATGGTGCAACGCTCCTCGACGCATGTGTCGCGCTCGGGCACCCTCATGGAGCTTGGCCTCGGGCCGCTCTATTCGGAGCAGGCCGTCGCCAACGGCATAACCACCCGCAAGGCCGATCTCACCTACGCATCGATCCCCTATCGCCTGATGCACGAATTCCAGATGCCGCTCCAGCAGGAGATCAAGCGCCGCGACGCCAAATTCTACGAGGATCTGGAAAAGGCCGGCTTCATGCACGATTGGGGTCCGGACGGCTCCGGACTGACGATGAAATATCTGCGACGCGGTTCGGGCTATTATATCGATGTCGGCGCCTCAGACCTTATCATCGACGGCAGCATCAAGCTAAAGGCGGGCGCGGATGTCGAACGCCTTACGGAGCATTCAGTCGTGCTCAAGGACGGTACCGAATTGCCGGCCGACCTTGTTGTTTATGCAACGGGCTATGGCTCGATGAATGGCTGGGCGGCCGAACTGATCAGCCAGGAAGTGGCCGAAAAGGTCGGCAAGTGCTGGGGGCTCGGTTCCGATACGCCGAAGGACCCCGGCCCGTGGGAAGGCGAGGAACGCAACATGTGGAAGCCGACGCAGCAGGAGGCGCTCTGGTTCCACGGCGGCAATCTGCACCAGTCGCGGCACTATTCGCAATTTCTCGCCCTGCAGCTCAAGGCCAGGAAGGAAGGCATCCCCACGCCGGTCTATGGCCTGCAGGAGGTGTATCACAAGGGGTGATCCGCCTGCGATCACGTTCGATGAACTGGGTGCGTCCTTCGAGGCCCGCTTCGCGGGCGCCTCAGGATGAGGAAGTCGGGCGCCAACGGTCCTCATCCTGAGGTGCGAGTGAAGCGAGCCTCGAAGGACGCACCGCAACAGCCGCGCCCATAGCGTCATTCACGCAGTTGCGTGCCGGAAAAAACCTCTCCGGCGCCGGTAGCGCAGCCGGTCAAGGCAGAGATAGACGACCGGCGTCGTGTAAAGCGTCAGCAACTGGCTGACGATCAAACCGCCGACGATGGCGATGCCGAGCGGCTGGCGGATTTCGGCGCCTGTCCCGGTTTCGAGCGCCAGCGGCAGCGCGCCGAGAAGCGCAGCGAAGGTCGTCATCATGATCGGGCGGAAGCGGAGCAGGCAGGCATGATAGATCGCGTCGCGCGGCGCCATGCCGTCGTTCCGTTCGGCCTGCAGCGCCACGTCGATCATCATGATCGCGTTTTTCTTGACGATACCGATCAGGAGGATGATGCCGATCAGCGAAATGACGCTGAATTCCGAGCCGGCCAGAATAAGCGCCAGAAGCGCCCCGATCCCGGCGGAAGGCAGCGTCGAGAGAATGGTGATCGGGTGGATATAGCTCTCATAGAGGATGCCGAGCACGACATAGATCGTCACCAACGCCGCGATGATCAACAGGAGTTCATTGTTGAGCGCCGAGCGGAACGCCTTTGCCGTGCCTGCGAAACTGCCATGGATCGTGACCGGCATGCGGATTTGCGCCATCGCCCTTTGGATCGCCTCCGTCGCCTGTCCGAGCGAGACGCCATCGGCGAGATTGAAGGAGATGGTGGTGGTTACGAAATGCCCCTGATGGCTGACCGAAAGCGGCGTCGTCCCCGGCCCGTAATGGCTGAAGGCGGCGAGCGGCACCATTTTTTCTTTTGCCGTGCTGACCGCCGCGCCGCTGGAGGCGGAAGAATGTCCCGTCGCGGCTATGGAATTGGTAGCCTGGTTGCGCACGGAATCTGAAGCCGCCGCGGCAGTCGCCGTTGGATCGGTGGTCTTCTGGCCGGATCTGGAAGCAACGACCGTGCCGCTCAAGGCGTTCGTCTTCTGAGTGCCGCTCGCCGCCGCACCCGAGGTGCTGACATAAATCCGGTTCAGGGCAGACGGGTCCTGGAGATATCTGGGCGCGACTTCCATCACCACATGATACTGGTTGAGCGGATTATAGATCGTCGAGACCTGGCGCTGGCCGAAAGCATCGTAGAGCGTGTTGTCGATGCCCGATGGCGTCAATCCGAGCCGGGCAGCCGCCGCGCGGTCGATCGTCAGATTGGTTTCGAGTCCGGCCTGGTCGCGATCCGAATTCACGTCCGTCAATTCGGGCGCTTGCTGGAGCGCCTCCACCAGCTTGGGCACCCACTCGTCGAGTTCCGCCATGGAATCCGCCTGCAAGGCGTATTGGTAGGTGGCGAGGCTTTGCCGCCCCCCGACGCGGATATCCTGGCGCGGAACGAGGAAAAGCTGCGCTCCGGGCACCTGCCCCAGAGCGCCGCGCAGGCGATCGACCACCTTCGCCATCGGCACGCGTTCGTTTTCGGGCTTCAAGGTCACGAAGATGAAGCCGGAATTCGATGCGCGGCCGCCGACGAAGCCAACGACATTGGCCACCGCCGGGTCACGACGCACGATCGCTTGCAGGTCGATCAGCTTCTGCCGCATGGCTTGGAAGGAGATGCTCTGGTCGGCGCGGATGCCGCCGATCAGTTCACCCGTATCCTGTTGCGGGAAGAAGCCCTTCGGGACCACGGCGTAAAGATAGAAATTGAAGGCGATGGCGGCGGCGAGGATGATGAGCACCGCCGGCACATTGTCGAGCGCCCAGGCGAGCGAGCGGCCATAGAGGCGGCGCAGCCTCTCGAACGCGCTTTCGCCCAGACGCGACAACAATGACGGCCGGCCTTCCGGAAGGCGCAGGAACTGTGCGCACATCATCGGCGTGGTGGTGAGCGACAGAACCAGCGAAATGACGATCGCCATCGACAGGGTGACTGCGAATTCCTGGAAAAGGCGTCCCAGAATGCCGCCCATCAGCAGAATCGGAAGGAAGACGGCGATCAGCGAAACGCTCATGGAAAGCACGGTGAAGCCGACCTCCCCGGCCCCCTTCAACGCGGCCTGCCGTCGCGACATGCCGCTTTCGATATGGCGCATGATGTTTTCCAGCACCACGATGGCATCATCGACGACGAACCCGGTGGCGATCGTCAGCGCCATCAGAGAGAGGTTGTCGAGCGTGTAGCCAAGCAGATACATCGCCCCGAATGTGCCGAGAATGGAGATCGGCACCGCCACGCTCGGGATCAGCGCCGCCCGCCAGTTGCGCAAAAAGGCGAACACCACGAGAACGACGAGAACGATCGCGAGCACGAGCGTCACTTCGGTATCGAGGAGCGAGGCACGGATCATGGTGGAGCTGTCGCTGGCGACGGTGAGGTCGGCGTCCGCGGGAATGGACGCCTGCAATTGCGGGATAATGGCGCGAACGCGGTCCACGGTATCGATGACGTTGGCGTTCGGCTGGCGATAGAGGATGAGCAGGACCGCCGGCTTGCCGTTGGCAAGGCCCAGATTGCGCACGTCCTCCACCGAGTCCTCGACGTCGGCGACGTCGCGCAGATGCACCGCCGCGCCGTTCCGGTAGGCGATGACGAGGTCGCGATAATCCGCCGCGTGGCTTGCCTGGTCGTTGGTGTAGAGCTGGTAGCGTTTCGGTCCGTCCTCGATCGCTCCCTTCGGGCTGCGGGCATTGGCCGAAGCAAGCGCGGCGCGAACGTCCTCGAGGCCGATGCCGTAATGGAACAGGACGTCGGGATTGAGTTCCACGCGCACGGCCGGCAGCGAACTGCCGCCGAGATCGACATTGCCGACGCCATCGACCTGCGACAGTTTCTGCTGCAGCACGGTTGCCGCGCTGTCGTAAAGCTGGCCGGGTGTCAGCGTATCGGATGTCAGCGCCAGGATCATGATCGGCGCGTCGGCGGGATTATACTTGCGGTAGGTCGGATTGCTCCGCATATCGGAGGGCAGGTCAGCCCTTGCCGCATTGATGGCGGCCTGCACGTCGCGCGCCGCGCCGTTTATGTCGCGGTCGAGGCCGAATTGCAGGACGATGCGCGTCGAGCCGGTGCTGCTCCGCGACGTCATCTCCGTCACGTCCGCGATCTGTCCGAGATGCCGCTCCAGAGGCGAAGCAACATCCGCGGCCATCGCATCCGGGCTGGCGCCGGGCAGCGACGCCTGTACCGCGATGGTCGGAAAATCGACCTGCGGCAAGGGCGCGACCGGAAGCCTGAAAAAGGCCACCAGGCCTGCGACCGCCAAGCCGATCGTCAGCAACGTCGTTGCTACGGGACGCGCGATGAAGGGAGCGGAGAAATTCACGACGACGACCCGCGTGGCTCCAGGCGTGCGCTGGGATCATCTCCCGCACGGCGGAAGCGCTGTTCCAGCCGCGAGAAGGCGAGATAGATCACCGGCGTAGTGAAGAGCGTCAGCACCTGACTGACGATAAGGCCACCGACGATGGTGAGGCCGAGCGGAACCCTGAGTTCCGATCCCGACCCGGTGCTCAGCATCAACGGCAGGGCGCCGAAGAGCGCGGCAAAGGTCGTCATCAGGATCGGCCGCAGCCGAAGCAGGCTCGCTTCGTAAATCGCGTCTCGCGGGCTCTTGCCCTCCAGTCTTTCGGCCTGGAGCGCGAAATCGATCATCATGATCGCATTCTTCTTCACGATGCCGACCAGAAGCACGATGCCGATGATGCCGATCGTGTCGAGGTCATGCCCCGTCAGCATCAGGGCGAGGAGCGCGCCGACCGTTGCCGAAGGCAGCGTCGAAAGGATCGTGACGGGATGGATAAAGCTCTCATAGAGGACGCCAAGGACGATATAGACGGTGGCGATCGCGGCGAGGACGAGAAGGAGTTCGTTGACCACCGAGGTTTGGAGCGCAAGCGCCGCGCCCTGGAAACTCGTGACCACGCTTGCGGGCATATTGAGGGAATGCTCCGCCGCCAGGATGGCGTCGACCGCCTGGCTGAGGGACGTATTCGGCGCGAGATTGAACGAGATCGTCGCCGCGGGGAATTGCGCGAGATGGCTGACGAGAAGCGGCGCCTCTCTCACCTTGACGGAAACGATCGAGGAAAGCGGCACCTGCCCCGACCCCGATGACGGCAGATAGATGGCGTTCAGCGCATCCAGCGTATGCTGGAGCTTGGGGTCGGCTTCCAGGATGACGCGATACTGGTTCGACTGGGTGAAGATGGTCGAGATGATGCGTTGGCCGAAGGCGTCGTAAAGCGCATTGTCGACCGTCGCGGGCGTGATGCCGAAGCGGGCGGCGGCGGCGCGGTCGATAGTGATGTCGGCGGCCAACCCATCCTGCTGGCTGTTGTTGGTGACGTCGGCGAGCTGCGGCAGCGTCGCCAGGCGTGCGGTCAGCGTTTTCGTCCATTTCGCCAGCTCGGCGGGATCGGCATCCTGCAGGACGAACTGATATTGCGTCGGGCTGACTGACGTGTCGACGGTCAGATCCTGGACGGGTTGCATGTAAAGCGAAATGCCGATGACGCCCGCCGTCTCACGGCGCAGCCGGCGGATGATCTCGCCAGCGTTGGCAGAGCGCTCGTCCTTCGGCTTCAGATTGATCAGCATATGACCGCTGTTCAATGTCAGATTATCGCCGTCGACGCCGATGAAGGAGGACAGGCTGGCGACGTCGGGATCCTTGAGGATCACTGCGGCGAGGTCTTCCTGATGCTTCGCCATATCGGCATAGGAAACATTGCCCGCGGCTTGCGTGACGGCCTGGATCGCGCCCGTATCCTGCTCCGGGAAAAAGCCCTTGGGTATGACGACATAGAGATAGGCGGTGAGGGCGAGCGTGGCGACGGCGACCAGAAGCATCAACGCCTGGCGGTCGAGCACCCAGCGCAGGCCCGCCGCATAGCCTTCGGTCACGCGGTCGAACAGAGCCTGGCTCTTTCGGCCGACCCAGCCCTGTCGGCGCTCCACGGCCGGACGCAACAATCTGGCGCACATCATCGGCACCAGCGTCAGCGATACGATCGCGGAAATGACGATGGCGATCGACAGCGTGATCGCGAATTCATGAAACAGGCGGCCGACGACGTCGCCCATGAAGAGAAGCGGTATCAGGACGGCGATCAGCGAAACCGTCAGCGATATGATGGTGAAACCGATCTGCGCCGAACCTTTCAGGGCTGCTGCGAGAGGCTTTTCTCCCTCTTCGATGAAGCGGGAAATGTTCTCGATCATGACGATGGCGTCATCGACGACGAAGCCCGAGGCGATCGTCAGCGCCATCAGCGACAGATTGTCGAGGCTGAAGCCCCAGAGATACATCACCGCGAAGGTGCCGACCAGCGACAGAGGCACCGAGAGGCTTGGGATGATGGTCGCCGGCACGTTGCGCAGGAAAAGGAAGATGACGAGGACGACGAGCAGGACGGCGAGGCCGAGTTCGAACTGCACATCGCGAACGGAAGCGCGGATCGTCGTCGTCCGATCGGTGAGCGGCGTGACAGTGACGGATTGCGGCAGCGAGGCGCGCAACTGCGGGAGAAGCGCCTTGATCGAATCCACGACCTGGATGACGTTCGCGCCGGGCTGCCTCTGGATGTTGAGAATGATCGCCGGCGTGGTGTTCATCCAGGCGCCGAGCTTGCTGTTCTCCGGTCCCTTGACGATGTCAGCGACGGCGGAAAGCCTGACCGGCGCGCCATTGCGGTAGGCGATCACCGCATCGGCATATTGCGACGGGTCCTCGATCTGGTCGTTCGCGTTTATCGTATAAGAGCGCGCCGGCCCGTCAAAGCTGCCCTTCGGCGTGTTGACATTGAGATTGCCGATTGTCGTGCGCAGATCGTCGATATTGAGGCCCATCGCGGAAAGCGCGCGCAAATTGACGCGGATGCGTACGGCGGGACGGTTGCCGCCGCTCAGGCTTACGAGACCGACACCGGCGATCTGCGATATCTTCTGCGCCAGACGCGTCTCGGCGTAATTCTGCACCTCGGTCAGCGGCAGAGTCTTCGACATCACCGCAAGTGTCAGGATCGGCGCGTCGGCGGGGTTGACCTTGGCGTAGATCGGCGGGGCCGGCAGATCGGAGGGCAGGAGATTGCTGGCCGCGTTGATGGCGGCCTGCACTTCCTGTTCGGCGATGTCGAGGCTGAGATCGAGATCGAAACGCAGCGTGATAACGGAAGCGCCGGCCGAGCTTTGCGAAGACATCTGGTCAAGGCCCGGCATCTGGCCGAACTGGCGTTCCAGCGGCGCCGTGACCGAAGAAGTCATCACGTCGGGGCTGGCGCCCGGATAGAAGGTCTGCACCTCGATTGTCGGGTAATCGACTTCGGGAAGCGCGGAGAGCGGCAGGAAAAAATAGCCTATCGCGCCGACCAGGAAGACGGCGACCATGAGAAGCGTCGTCGCGACCGGCCGAAGGATGAAGAGACGCGACGGGCTTAGCTCGCCATCATCTTCCCGTTCGGATCGCGGCTTTCGGCCGGGCCGGAAGAGCTTAGCCATTTCCGCCGTCGCCGGTAGACTGTGACGTTCCACCCGAATTCGAGCCGGCGCCGCGATGCTGGTGGCCCGAATGTCCGCCAAAACCTTGCGACCTGTGGCGCTCACCCGGCTTGGCGGCGGTAGCCGCAGGCTACGGCGCGCCGCCCGCCGCCGGTATGCTGACCTTCGCCCCTTCCTTCAGGCGGTCGACGCCATCCACTACGACCTTATCGCCAAGCGTGAGACCGGAAACGACTTGAGTGACGTTCGCATCCGAAGCGCCCGTCTTGATCGTCCGCACCGACACTGTGTCGTCGGCATTCACCACATAGACGTATGTACCAGGTGCGCCGTGCTGGATCGCGGCATTGGAGACGACCGGGATGTCGGACAACGTGCGCACCAGGAGTTGCACGTTGACGAACTGGTTGGGAAACAGCGCCTCGTCTTGGTTGTCGAAATCGGCGCGCAGCTTCACCGTCCCGGTGGTGGTGTCGATCTGGTTATCGACGGTCTGAAGCGTGCCGGTGGCGATCTTGTGCTGGTCGTCGCGGCCATAGAGCGTCACCGGCAGGGTTTGGCCGGCTCGAATCTGGTCAGTCACTTTCGAAAGGTCGTTTTCGGGAATGGAAAAGATGACGGAGATCGGATGGATCTGTGTGATAACGACGATACCGTTGGTGTCGCTCGGCGTCACGTAATTGCCGACATCCACCTGCCGGAGGCCAACGCGTCCATCGACAGGTGAAACGATATGGCAGTAGGCGATGTTGACCTTTGCGGCGTCGATCTGCGCCTGGTCGGACTGTACAGTGCCTTCCTGGGATTGAACCGTCGCCTTCTGGGTATCGATCTGCTGTTGCGTCACAGCGGCCGAATTGAGCTTCAGGTAACGATCCAATATTCGCTTGGCATCCGCCAGCAGTGCTTGATCGCGGGCCAGTTGCCCCCGCAACTGATCGAGGGTCGCGCGATAGGCGCGATCATCGATCTGGGCGAGGAAATCGCCTTTCTTGACCTCCTGCCCTTCCTTGAAGCCGATCTGTGTCAGCTGTCCGCTGATCTGTGGACGGACAGTCACAGTGGCGAGCGATGTTACCGTGCCGAGCGCATTCAGCTCGATCGGGATCGTGCCGTTTTTGACCTCCGAAACCGCCACGGGTTGTGGCGGCAGCCCCGCTGCGTTGTGCGAACGGGCGCCACGGCCGCTGTGGAAGCCGATGTTCTTGTGAACGGTGGCGGAGAAGGGACGATACCAGGCAACAAGACCGACGGCCACTGCAACCAGTGCCAGTGTGACGACCCAACTCCAATGTCTTTTACGCCGCCTCGTCTCCGTCGGCGGCGAAGAGGCGGGTTTGTCGAGCGGCAGATATCGCTTGTCTACCTTATCGTCCACTTGATCGCCCATCATTGGTTCGCGCAGCCGGTCAAGGCTGGATTGATCATTCCGTAAAAGGAAAGAGGTCGCGATTTGTTTCCATGACACACTTCGGCGAGCACTCGCCAGCTTCCCTTTCAGCGGTCATGCTCAGAGGATAAAGGAGAAAATATATTACGCAATTGCTTCTAAAATTAAATTACGGTAATTAATCGATACGCTTGGATCAGAGTCAATATTTGGCCAGACATGACTTGTATCGCTGGGAATTGTAAATGCTGCTCGATGAACATCTGCTGAATATTGATGCGGGAGGAATTACGCATATGAGGATCATTATCTAGGATCATGGCAGGGCGAGGCGATCAGGACGCGCTTTTGGCGATCGCGCACGCAATGCGCCGCAGCACCCTCGGCCTTGCGCGGCAATTGCGGCGGACTCGCTCCGACTACGGCGTCAGCGCCGCCAAGCTCGCGCTTCTGTCGCGCCTTGAAAGGCTGGGCCGTCCGATGACGGCATCCGATCTCGCCCAGATCGAGCGGTTGCAGCCGCAATCGATCACTCGTCTGGTCGCGGATCTGGAAGAGAAGGGGCTCCTCCGGCGTACGCAGGATGCTGGCGACAGGCGGCAGTTCCTTCTCGCCATCACGACCGAGGGCCGCGACCTGTTGGCGGAGGATGCTCGCCGCCAGAACGCCTGGCTGGCTGAGAAGATGGCCGAGACGCTCACGCCTCCGGAACGGGAAATGCTCGGCATCGCGGCGAGGCTGATGGAGAGGCTCTCCCTTCCCCTGGTCGAAGAGTCCTTTTCCCCAGAACTTCAGCCGGAGGTTACGCCCAGCGCAAACCTCGCTGGAGAACCGAACTATCGGGATTAGAACCTTTCATGGACGGAACCTGTATAGGTTGGATTCGTTCATCTGCCGCAACCATTGCGAAAGGAGCACGCATGTCGCGCATCAAAACGATGGTATTCGTGGGAGCAGCCGTTCTCGCGCTCGGCGGCGCGCCGGCCTTTGCGCAATCCACTCCCAAAGCAGTACCGCCGCAGAACGCCATGAAGCTGTCGCAGATCGTGGCCCAGGTGGAGCAGCGGGACCACTTCAATTATGTCAGTGAGATCGACTGGAGCCGCGACGGCTACTACGACATCACCTATTACACGACGGACAAGGCTAAGGTGGAATTGAAGATCAACCCCGTTACCGGCAAGCCGGAATAAGCCGAAGCTTCCGGTCAGAAAGCTAAATTTTTGTCGCGCCATCCGCCGCGCGGCGGATAGCATCGATATTATGGCGATAGGATTCCTCGTTGCCGCCCTTGAAAATATGGGACCCGGCGACGAGGACAGTTGCGCCCGCCTTGGCCACGAGCGGCGCGGTGTCGACGGAAATCCCGCCATCGACCTCGATTTCAATCGGACGGTCGCCCACAAGCGCCTTCACCCGTCTGATCTTTTCGAGAATGGCCGGAATGAAGGCTTGCCCCCCAAAACCTGGATTGACGGTCATCAGAAGGATGAGATCGAGCCTGTCGAGCACATATTCAATGGCGCTTTCAGAGGTCGAGGGATTGAGCGAAACGCCGGCCTTCTTGCCGAGGGATTTTATGTGCTGCAGGGAGCGATCGAGATGCGGGCCGGCCTCGGCATGCACCGTGATGCGGTCACAGCCCGCCTTGGCGAATGCGTCCAGATAGGGGTCGGCGGGTGCGATCATCAGATGGCAATCGAAGACCTTGTCGGTGCGATCCCGAATGGCCTCGATGACTGGCGGCCCGAAAGTAATGTTGGGCACGAAATGCCCGTCCATCACATCGAGATGGATCCAGTCTGCCCCGGCGCGCGCCACCGCCTCGACCTCCTCCCCAAGCCGGGAGAAATCCACGGAAAGGACCGAAGGCGCAATCAGGATCCCAGATGTCATCGGTCTATCCCTTCCGAGAATGATTCCCGGTGTCGCATATGCCGCCGGGCGCACAATCGTCAAACAACTTTGCTGCGGATCAAAGCCCTTTCCGTGCCTTAATTGTCAAGATTCTCGCGCGACATATCCGGGAATGCGAAAGATCGTCGAACGTGGCATTTTGACCGCCACTTGGCCATGGACCTCGTTGGAAGCGGCGATTATGATCCGGCCAAAATCTCAGGGACTAAAATGAACTATCAGCGGTTCTTCGAAGAAGCCATAGAGCAACTTCACGCCGAAAGGCGCTATCGGGTATTCGCCAATCTGGAGCGCATCGCCGGCGCGTTTCCGCGCGCCCTGTGGCGCTCGGACAAGGGAAGTCGCGAGATAACGGTGTGGTGCTCGAACGACTATCTCGGCATGGGCCAGCATCCCGAAATCATTGCGGCGATGTGCGACGCGGCCGGACGCATGGGTTCTGGCGCGGGCGGCACGCGGAACATCTCGGGAAACAACCATCCACTGGTCGAGCTCGAGCGCGAACTCGCCGATCTGCACGGCAAGGAAGCGGGACTGGTCTTCACGTCGGGCTTCGTTTCGAACGAGGCGGGGATATCCACCATCGCCCGTCTGTTGCCCGACTGCGTGATCTTCTCCGACGAACTCAACCATGCCTCGATGATCGAGGGCGTTCGCCGTTCGGGCGCGGAGAAGAAGATTTTCCGGCACAATGACGTCGCCCACCTCAGGAGCCTGCTGGAAGCCGTCCCGTCCCGCCGCGCCAAGCTGATCGTCTTCGAATCGGTCTATTCGATGGATGGCGATATCGCCCCGATCGCGGCAATTGCGGATCTGGCGGAGGAATTCAACGCCATGACCTATATCGACGAGGTCCATGCCGTCGGCATGTATGGCGCCCATGGCGGCGGCATCACCGAACGCGAGGGTCTGGCGCACCGTATCGACGTCATCGAAGGCACACTCGCCAAGGCCTTCGGCATGCTTGGCGGCTATATCACCGGCAGCCGCGCCCTGATCGACGCCGTTCGTTCCTACGCGCCAGGCTTCATCTTCACCACCGCCCTGCCCCCCGCTATCGCGGCGGCCGCGACGGCGTCGATCCGCCATCTGAAACACTCGCAAGCGGAGCGCGATGGCCAGCAGCGGCAGGCGCAGCGCACCAAGGACGTGCTTTCGGCGGCGGGACTGCCGGTCATGCCTTCCGTGACCCACATCGTTCCCGTCCTCGTCGGCGATCCGGAACTCTGCAAGAGGGCGAGCGACCATCTTCTCGGCCGCCATGACATCTATATCCAGCCGATCAACTATCCGACGGTGCCGCGCGGAACCGAAAGGCTCCGCATCACGCCGACGCCGCTCCATTCGGATGCGCTGATCGACGGCCTGCGCGACGCGCTGCTGGAGACATGGCAGGCGCTTGGCATCCCCTTCTTGGAGACGCGCCACGACAACGTCATCCAGACGGACAGGATCGTGCCGCTTACCGTGTCCAAATCGGGTGGTTGAGCGCGCTTAAAGTCTTCCTATCCAATCCGCCAGTCTGTCCGCGGCCTCTTCCACATGGTCGAGACGGCGATGGAAGCAGAGGCGGAAGAATCCCTCCCCGCCAGGGCCGAAGGCAACACCCGGAGCAAGGCCGACATTCGCCTCATCGACGATGCGGAATGCGGCGGCCATCGAGTCGGTGATGCCGTCAACTGCAAAGAACAGATAAAACGCACCGGCCGGTGCATGGAAGCGCGCGCGGCCTGTCGCGGCGAGACGACCGCAGATGAGATCACGCGCCTGCCGCGCCCGCTCGACCTGTTCCGCCACAAAGCCATCGCCATGATCGAGGGCGGCAACGGCGCCGCGTTGCATGAATTGCGCGGTGCCGGACGTGGCATATTGGATCAGGTTCTCGAAGACTTGCTGCAGCGATGGATGGACCTGCAGCCAGCCGATGCGCCAGCCCGTCATCGCCCAGTTCTTGGAGAAGGTGTTGACGAAAATAATCCGATCCTCCGCCTCCACGACGTCGAGGAAGGAAGGCGCGCGGACGCCGCCATAGTGGAACAGCGCATAGGTTTCGTCGGCTATGATCCACAGCCTCTTTCGGCGCGCGAGATCGAGGACGGCCTTCAATGTCGGGATATCGGCGGTCCAGCCGGTCGGATTCGACGGGCTGTTGAAGAAGATCGCCTTCGTGCGCTCGCCGACCGCTCTCTCGATCTTCTCCACATCGCAGGTCCAGCCATTGCCTGAAAGGTCGAGCGGCACGGCGACCGCACGAGCGCCAGCGACCTCCGCGGCAGCGGGGAAATTCGGCCAGGCCGGCGAAAGGTAGACGACTTCGTCGCCCGCGCCTGCCGTCGCCTGCAGCGCAAGCTGGATCGCCTGCATGCCGCCGCCAGCGACAATAAATTCCTCAGACCGGTATGGCCCGCCAAAATGCCGCTCGTGATAGCGCGCCAGCGCCTCGCGCAAGGCGGGAACGCCGCGCTGCCAGGTGTAGAATGTCTCGCCGCCGTGAAGCGCCTTCACGGCGGCGTCGGTGATGAAGGCCGGCGTCGGTTGGTCGCCTTCTCCCACCCACAGCGGAATAAGCCCCTCCTTGCCCCGGCCATGAGTGGCGAGGGCCGAGATGCCGCTCTCCGGCGCAAGGCGCGCCTCCGCGCGCAAATGATCGATCAGATTCATGACGGTTATTGCCTATGCAAGCGATGAGCGGGGGAGAAAAGGAGCTTGCTATTTCCCGGCGTAAGGCGCCTCGCCATTGCCGAACGACCAGTTCTCGGGCTTGACTTCGACGAGGTTTATGAAAACGTCTCCCGGCTTCACGCCGGGCGCGTTGCCTAAATTCCTCACGATCGCGGCATACAGCGCCTTCTTCTGCGCGACGGTCCGGGTGTCGTTGCAGGTGATCTGCACGATCACGGCGTCCTCCGTACGATGGATGCCCAGATAGTCCGGATCGATAAAGAACGTTCCTTCCCCATGCTCGTGGACGAGAACGAAACAGTCTCGTTCCGGCACGGCGAAGGTTTCGCGCATCGCGCCGTATATGCCGTCGCGGAGAGCTGCGTGATAATCCGCGGCTTTGCCGCGGCGCAAGGAAATACGAACAAGGGGCATAGTGACAACCCTGATAGTGCCGCGGCGCGCAACGCCGCGGTCATTGCCTACACATCACCGGCGGATAGAAGCCGGCTATCGAGGAATCAGGCCCGTTGGGCGAGCAGGTCGCGAATTTCGGTGAGCAGTTTGACATCGGCGGGAGGCGGCGCGTCCGGAGCGGGCGCCGCAGGCTTCTCGAACTTGCGGCGTATCGCATTCACGCCCTTCACCATCATGAAAATGATAAAGGCGAGAATCAAGAAATTGATGACCACGCTGATGAAATTGCCATAGGCAAGAACGGCGCCCTGCTTTTTGGCTTCGGCAAGCGAAGTCGCGGTAACGCCATGGGCCAACGGGATGAAATAATTGGAAAAATCGAATCCTCCAAAGATCGCGCCGACAATCGGCATGATGATGTCGTCGGTCAGCGACTTAACGATCAGGCCAAAGGCGGCGCCGATGATGACGCCGACGGCCAAATCCATCACATTGCCTTTGGAAATAAATTCCTGGAATTCCCTCAGCATTGACCTCTCCCTGAATTATGACAAGGCATTCTCGCACCCAATCGGGCGAGATTCGGCCCTCACAGCCTAACAAAAAGGGCTGGAATCATCATCAAGTTTTCCCAACGTCACTTTCATCGCCTCGCGAACGGGAAATAGCTTCCACCTCGTCCCCGACGTGACTGTCCATTCAGGTCCGGCCGGGGCCCTGGCCGCCTTGATCGGAGTTGGTCGGATTCTGATTGAATTCCTTCACGATTCCCATGAACCGGCGGAAGAAGCGCTCCATGAAATTCATGGTTCGGTCGAGATCGGCATCGGAAGGGAGAGTCGAGGTCGAGCCGGCCGCGCCGGCTTTCTCCAGCGTGGAGACGCGACGTTCGAGCCGATCAATCTTGCCGTCCAATCGGTCGATCTCATCCTGCATCGCCTTCTTTTCGTCCACCGCAGCGCGGCAGGCTAGTTCACCGCCATTTTCCTGGCAGATCGCGATCTCTCCGGTCTGCCGGTCGAGCCGGACATAGCCGTTCGGCGATTTCTGCAGGGCATAGCGTCCGCTGTCCTCAGCAGCGGCGGAGGAGGCCGCCAGCGATAGGACAATACAGGCGAGAAGCGGAACCTTGCTCATCGAAGCCTCCTTAATCCTGTGCCTTCGGCGCACGGAATCATTGTTTTGTGCCCGAATTGCGGTATTCCCCAAGAGAAATCAGCCACGGAATTAGACATCCAAGGACCATGATGACGACAATCTACAAGATCTGCTCCGAGGAATTATGGCGGGAGGCGGAGAGGATCGGCTCCTTTCGCGGTGCGCCCGTGGACCTTGCCGACGGCTTCATCCACTTCTCAACCGCCGACCAGGTCAAGGAAACGGCCGCCAAGCATTTCCGAGGACAGGATGGCCTGCTTCTGGTTGCCTTCGATGACGCGATGCTTGGCCAGGACCTTCGCTACGAGATCTCGCGCGGCGGCGCGCTCTTTCCGCACCTCTATGCCAGCCTCGATCCGAAAGCCGCGAAATGGGTGAAACCATTGCCTATCGGCGCATCGGGGGCGCATCTGTTTCCCGCGCTTGAGGCATGAGTCCCCTCTTCAATGCCGTCGGGCGAAGGTTTTTGTTCTCGCTCGATCCCGAAAGAGCGCACGGACTTTCGATCCGCGCCCTCGCGATGGGTCTGCCGCTTGTCCGATGCCCGGGACAGATTCCCGAGTTGCAGGTAAGAGTTGCGGGGCTTTCCTTCCCCAATCCACTTGGCATGGCCGCCGGCTACGACAAAAACGGCGAGGCGCCGGACGCCCTTCTGTCCCTCGGCTTCGGCTTCGTCGAGATCGGGACAGTCACGCCGCTGCCCCAGACAGGCAATCCCAAACCGCGTATCTTTCGCCTTACGGAACAGAACGCCGTCATCAACCGCCTCGGCTTCAACAATGAAGGGCATCGGCGCATGCTGGATCGCCTGACGGCGCGCAGGGGACGCAAGGGGATTGTGGGCGTGAATATCGGCGCCAACAAGGACAGCGCGGACCGCATAGCCGATTACGAACAGGGGGTGAAACGCTTCGCCCCCCTCGCCTCATACCTAACGGTCAACATCTCGTCCCCCAATACGCCAGGCCTCCGAAAGATGCAGGCGCGGGAAATCCTTGGCGAACTGCTTGCCCGGCTCGTCGCTGCCCGAAATGAAGCTTCACCTCAGGGATCGCCTGTTCCGCTGTTCCTCAAGATCGCGCCCGATCTCGACGAAGCGGAACTCGACGACATCGCGACCGAACTCCTTGATAAGCGCATCGACGGCGTGATCATCTCCAACACCACCCTTTCCCGCGCCAGCGTTTCCTCGCTGCCGAACGCGAAGCAAGCCGGTGGCCTCTCGGGCCGGCCGCTTTTCGAACGCTCGACGATCATGCTGGCGCGCATGCGCAAACGCCTCGGGCCAACATTCCCGATCATCGGGGTCGGCGGCGTCGATTCAACCGACACGGCAATCGAGAAGATCAGAGCGGGCGCCGATCTCGTCCAGCTCTATACCGGAATGATCTACGCCGGCCCTTCGCTTCCCGGTCGGATCGTGGAAGCCATGGGGCGTTTCGTTCGCGGCGAGAAGCTCCGCTCCATAACGGAAATCCGCGACAGCCATCTTTCCACCTGGGCAGACCGAAATCCGCCGGCCTGAGCGCGTCGCGTTTTCAGCCGCCGAAAATAGCGCGCTTGCGTGTCGGCAGCACAGAAAGAAGGCTGAGCCCGCGCACGATGAGGAAAATGTGAAGCGCGGCCCAGACGCCGGTATTGCCGAAAATGCGGGAAAGCGGGACGAGGCTCGCAAGATAGATGGCGAAAGAGAGCAGCATCATGTTGCGCATGTCGCGCGACCATGTGGCGCCAATGAAGACGCCGTCCATCTGAAAGGCAAGGACGCCAGTAATAGCGGTGAACGCCCCCCACGGCAGAAAGGCCTTGGCGTCGAGGCGCACATCGGGCGCGATAGCGATGAGGTCGATCAGGTTGCCGCCGCAAACGAGGAAAAACGCCGTCACTCCTCCCGCAAGCGCGAAACCCCAGATCATGGTCAGCCTCACGGCGCGGCGGAAGGCGGGTTCATAGCGTGAGCCGATCGCCCTGCCCGTCAGTTGTTCCGCAGCCGTGGCGAAGCCATCGAGGAAAAAGCCGCCGATCAGGAAAAAATTCATCAGCACGGCGTTGGCCGCCAGTGTGGCGGTGCCGAGTTGGGCGCTTTGCCGGGTAAACAGCGCAAAGGCGCCGAGCAGGGAAAAGGAACGGATCATGATGTCGCGATTGAGCGACAGCATCCTGACGAACGCGTTCCGGTCGAGAAGCCGATGCCGCGGCAGCGGCGGCAGGCGGCGAAAGCGGGCCAGCACGATGCCCAAGCCGACGAGGGCCGCCGCCGTTTCGCCAATGACCGTCGCCCAGGCGACACCAGCCACACCCCAGCCAAGTTCGAGACCAAGCAGGATGCACAGCATCATATTGGTGCCGTTGAGCACGAATTGGAGAAAAAGCCCGAGGCCCGCCTGCCCGCGCCCGAGCACATAGCCAAGCACTGAATAGTTGATGAGAGCCATAGGCGCGGAGAGCATTCGGATATGGATATAGAGCGTCATTGCCGCAGTGACGTCCGCGCCAGCATTCATGAACCAGCCTCCGAGAACGGCCACCAGCGGCGCGGCAAGGGCGAGCGCAATCCCCGCGACGACGGCGATCGAGAAGGCGTGCCAGAAGGCCGCCTGCTCTCCGGCGGGATCACCGCGGCCGAAGGCCTGCGCCGTCAGGCCGGTCGTTCCCGAACGCAGGAAATTGAAGGTGTTGAAGACGACATCGAAGATGGTCGCGCCCGCAGCCAGGCCGCCCAGAAGAGCCGCATTTCCGAACTGGCCGACGACGGCTGTACCCACGATCCCCAGAAGCGGCGTCGAGGCATAGGCAAGCATCATCGGCAGCGCGATCGAGAGGACCAGACGGTTGGTCACTTCAAACGGCCGGGCAGCTTCTCTCTCGATGACGGCACTGTCCACTTCGGCGGTTCCAGACGCTACGTCGCCATGCCGCTTCCCGTCAGATGGCTTGCCTTTCCCATATAGATGTGGACCCTATCCGTCCATGCCGCTCCACATCGTCCACCACCCGGATTACGACGCGCGTTTTCCGGCGCATCACCGCTTTCCCATGGGAAAATACAGCAGGCTCGTCGGGCATCTGGAACGGAAGGGACTATTGGGGCGAAGCATTTCCCACATCGCGGAACATGCGTCGTTCGAATGGCTCGCCCGCGCACATGACCCTCGTTATGTGGAGCAGATCACCCTCGCCTCCGTCCCTTCCCATATCGAACGCGAGATCGGCTTTCCCGTCAGCGAGGCGGTGTCGCACCGTTCCCGGCTTTCCTGTGGCGGCACCGTCGCAGCGGCGCGACTTGCGCTCCGGTACGGGATAGCCTGCAACATGGCCGGCGGTAGCCATCACGCACGCCCTGGCGGCGGCGCCGGCTTCTGCACGCTCAATGATGTCGGCGTCGCTGCATTGGAACTGCTTTCCTCCGGCGACGTCCAGAAAATCCTTGTCGTCGATCTCGACGTCCATCAGGGCGACGGAACCGCCGAGATGTTCTTCGACGATCCGCGCGTCTTCACCTTTTCCATGCATGGCGAGAAAAACTACCCGGCGCGCAAGGCCGCTTCCGATCTCGACATCGGCCTGCCCGACCGCCAGGGCGATCAAGCCTATCTGGAGCGGCTGAATACCGTCCTGCCGATCCTTCTGTCCCGCGCGAGACCGGACCTGGTCTTCTTCAATGCGGGCGTCGATCCGCATCAAGATGACCGGCTTGGCCGGCTGGCGCTTTCCGACGACGGGTTGAGACAGAGGGAAAGGCGTGTGATCGATTTCTTCCGAAGCCGCGGCATACCGGTCTGCGGCGTCCTCGGGGGCGGCTATTCCAGGGATGTCGAGGAACTGGCCGCACGCCATTCCATCCTGTTCGAGGTCGCCGAGGAATTCGCCTGAACGGGAATGCCACTCGCCGTTCAGCGGCGGTAGCTCAGGAGACGGAGTATGAGGAAGATTGGCACCACGATCGCGGCGCCGAGGAGAAGGTAGGCGGCGAAACGATCGACGGCGCGGAAGCCCATGTTCCCGAGGCGGAGGAAGAAATCCCTGATCTCGAAGAGAACGTCATAGGGCGTCCAGCCGAAGGCGTTCATCAGCACGCCTACGAGAAACGACACGATCACGAGCTTGAGGAACACGCGAAGCGGCGTATCGCCGAGAAAACGCGTAAGAGCACCGCTCAATCGATCATCTCCTGTCAACGGGCATTCCGTTCCTCTCCTTGGGGGGCGGAATGCTCCTTCTCCTTGCTCTGCGCAATTCCACGGAAAACCGGTCCCACTTTGCTGGAATTGCTCAAACGACCGCCAAATACGCATTCGGAAGAAAAGGTTCAAGGGCGCGCTCCTTTTACCTCACCCCTCGCAAATAGCGGTCCCCGCCATTGAGACCTCCTTAATTCCCCGGGTTCTGCCGTAACGGGCGTCGTCACCGCATCGTCGAAGCCGCGTTCAAAAAAGATCGGAACATCGGAAGCAAAGCAAGGTTGGGCCACCACGTCGGGCACGCCACGACACAATGGACATGCAGACGATTGTTGCAATCACAAGGCCCGGAGGACCTGCTGATGTTCTATCACGCAAAGGAACTGCAATTTAACGCCCGGGTTTCCAGGCCCGACCCGAAATTCGCCGCCCTTCTGCTCGAACAGTTCGGCGGCGGCAATGGCGAGCTTAAGGCAGCGATGCAATATTTCGTTCAGGCCTTCGCCGCCCGGAAACCCTATCCCGAAAAATACGATCTCCTGATGGACATCGCGACGGAGGAGTTCAGCCATCTCGAAATCGTCGGCGCGACCATCACGATGCTGCTCGAAGGCATCAACGGCGAATTGAAGGATGCCGCGGCAGCCAATCCGATCACCGCCCTCAACGGCAAGAGCGCCAAGGAGAGCCTGATCCACGAGGCGCTGACCAATCCGCAGTTCCTTGTTCTTTCCGGCGGCGGACCGGCCGTCACGGACAGCCAGGGCACGCCCTGGTCAGGCGCCTATGTCAATGCCAATGGCGACCTCACCGTTGATCTGAGGTCGGACATCGCTGCGGAAAGCCGCGCCAAGATCGTCTATGAGTATCTCTTGAAATTCACCGACGATCCCTATGTGCACGAAACGCTGCGCTTCCTGATGACGCGCGAGATCGCGCATTTCCAGATGTTTTCAGCCGCACTCGATACGATCGAGCCGAATTTTCCTCCGGGTGTGCTGCAAGGCGATCCGCGCTTCACGCATGCCTATTTCAACATGTCCAACGGCGCCGATGCGCGCGGTCCCTGGAACGAAGGCCAGGGGCCGTGGGGCGATGGCGAGGAATGGGAATATATCGACGATCCCTACCAGCATGTCGTCGACACGATGGGCGAGATCGAGCACGAGCCTGTCGGAACGCGCCAAAGCGAGAAGGATGTGAAGGAATTGGACAAGCAGCTTTCGAAGTTGCGCAGCGAAGAAGTGAAGAGCACGACCAAAGGCAAGGGCAAAGGTGCGCAATAGTCTTCCTATCCGCAGGAAGAGTTGATCAGCCCGCCAAGCATTCAACAGAAGTGAGCGATCGAGCGGAAATGGATCAAACGGCGACGGCGGGGCCAGACCCTGCCGTCCTTTTGCATGTCACCTACTATACCGATCCCCTGTGCTGCTGGTCGTGGGCATTCGAGCCGGAATGGTCGCGGCTGCGCCGTGCCCTCGTCGGCCGCATGGCTTGGCGGCTGCGCATGGGCGGGATGATCAGGCGCTGGGATCGCTATGAGGATCCGCTCAATGCCATCCACAGGCCGGCGCAGATGGGGCCACTATGGATGCAGGCCGAACGTCAGACGGGCGTGCGGATCGAAAGCCGCGTCTGGACCGAGGACCCGCCGGATTCCTCCTGGCCGGCCTGCCTGGCCTTCAAGGCGGCGGAACTGCAATCGGCCTTCCTCGGCGACGTCTATCTGAAGCGGATGCGCCGCGCCTTGTTTATCGAAGGCCTCAACATCGCGCGGCGCGAAGTCCTTTCGGACATCGCAGCCGAATCTGCGGCAGCCTCAGGCGGCAGTTTCGACGCGGTGCGTTGGGAGCGCGATATGGATGGCGAAGTCGCGAAGCGCGCCTTCCAAAAGGATATGACCGATGCGCATTTAAGAGGGATCGGCCGCTTCCCGACACTTATCCTCAGGCGACCGATCGGAGGCGAAAAACTACTGACCGGTTGGCGACCTTATGAGAAGCTGGTTGAGGAGGTCGTCGCGCTCGTGCCGGAATTCCGTTCGGAGTGCACGCCCGAGGCGGAGTCAGCGTAGCTCGGCCGCATTGGGAAGATGAGCGGCGAAGCGACGATGGATGGCAGAAAATGGAGCGGGTGAAGGGAATCGAACCCTCGTATGCAGCTTGGGAAGCT
>DASZUG010000019.1:0-70550 GCA_035547755.1 Rhizobiaceae bacterium | reverse complement strand
CGCGTCGATCTGGTCATACGCCTTGAACTCGCCGAAATACTTCGTGATCGCCGCCGTCAGCGTCGTCTTCCCATGGTCAACGTGCCCAATCGTGCCAATGTTCACATGCGGCTTCGTACGCTCGAATTTACCCTTCGCCATGTGAGTCTCCGTTCCTTATGCCTTATGGCGCTTGCCTTACGCGCTTGATTGACGTTTTCGCGCAAACAGTTCGATTACGCGTACTTCTTCTGGACTTCCTGAGCGACCGCGGTCGGCACCGGTTCGTAATGGTCGAACTGCATCGTGTACTGGGCGCGGCCCTGCGACATCGACCGCAGATTGTCGACATATTTGAACATGTTGGCGAGCGGCACCATGGCATTGACGACAGTGGCGATGCCACGCGCCTCGGTACCCTGGATCTGGCCACGCCGCGAGTTCAGGTCGCCGATGACATCGCCGACATAATCCTCGGGCGTCACCACCTCGACCTTCATGATCGGCTCGAGAAGTTGCACGCCGAGCTTCGGCGCCGCCTCACGGAAGCATGCGCGCCCGGCGATCTCGAAGGCGAGAACCGACGAGTCGACGTCATGATAGGAACCATCGACCAGCGTCGCCCTGACGCCGATCATCGGGAACCCCGCGAACGGGCCGGACGACATGACGCTCTCGATGCCCTTCTGGACGCCTGGAATATATTCCTTCGGAACCGAACCGCCGACGATCTTCGACTCGAACGCGAAATCCTCGCCTTCCTCGTTCGGCTCGAACACGACCTTGACGCGGGCGAACTGGCCCGAACCGCCGGATTGCTTCTTATGCGTGTAATCCTGCTCGTGGCGGCGCGTGATCGTCTCGCGATAGGCCACCTGCGGCGCGCCGACATTGGCCTCGACCTTGAACTCGCGCTTCATGCGGTCGACGATGATGTCGAGATGAAGCTCGCCCATGCCGGCGATGATCGTCTGGCCGCTCTCCTCGTCGGTCTTGACGCGGAAGGACGGATCCTCCGCCGCAAGGCGATGCAGCGCCAGACCCATCTTCTCCTGATCGTTCTTGGTCTTCGGCTCGATGGCGATCTGGATGACCGGCTCGGGGAATTCCATACGCTCGAGGATAACAGGCTTCAGCGGATCGCAAAGCGTGTCGCCCGTCGTCGTTTCCTTGAGGCCGGCGAGCGCCACGATGTCGCCGGCATAAGCCTCTTCGATATCGTTACGGGAATTCGCATGCATCTGCAGCATGCGGCCGATACGCTCCTTCTTGCCCTTCACCGTATTGTCGAGCGAAACGCCCTTGGCGAGCTTGCCCGAATAGATGCGGCAGAAGGTGAGCGAACCGACGAACGGATCGTTCATGATCTTGAAGGCGAGCATGGAAAGCGGCTCGTCATCGGAGGAATGACGCACGACTTCCTGCTCGGTCTTGGGATCGATGCCCTTGATCGCCGGGACCTCGATCGGCGAGGGAAGAAAGTCCACGACCGCGTCGAGAAGCGGCTGGACACCCTTGTTCTTGAAGGCGGAGCCGCAGAACATCGGGAAGAACTTCACCGCGACCGTGCCCTTGCGGATGAGCGCGCGGATTTCGTCGTTCGAGGGCATCTTGCCTTCGAGGTAGTTTTCGAGCGCCGTCTCGTCCATTTCGACGGCGAGTTCGATCATCTTCTCGCGATATTCCTCGGCCTTGGCCCGAAGGTCGGCCGGAATCTCGACGACGTCCCAGGCCGCGCCCAGCGTCTCGTCGCGCCAGATCAGCGCGTTCATCTCGATCAGATCGACAACGCCCTTGAACTCGCTTTCCGCACCGATGGGAAGCTGCATGACGACCGGAACCGCGCCGAGGCGCGAGCCGATCATCTCGACGGAGCGGTAGAAATCCGCACCGATCTTGTCCATCTTGTTGCAGAAGATCATGCGCGGAACATGGTATTTGTCAGCCTGGCGCCAGACGGTTTCCGTCTGCGGCTCGACGCCGGCATTGGCGTCGAGAAGCGCAATGGCGCCGTCGAGAACGCGCAGCGAACGCTCGACTTCGATGGTGAAATCCACGTGTCCGGGCGTGTCGATGATATTGAAGCGGCGCATCTTGCCGTCACGACCTTTCCAGAAAGTCGTGGTCGCGGCCGACGTAATGGTGATGCCGCGCTCCTGCTCCTGCTCCATCCAGTCCATGGTGGCGGCGCCCTCATGGACTTCGCCGATCTTGTGCGACTTGCCCGTGTAATAAAGGACGCGCTCGGTCGTCGTGGTCTTGCCGGCGTCGATATGCGCCATGATGCCGAAATTGCGGTAGTCTTCGATCTTATATTCACGGGCCATGGGGAGTGCCTTTCAGTCTTCGGTCGCGCTTTACCAGCGGTAATGCGCGAAGGCGCGGTTGGCTTCCGCCATCTTGTGGGTGTCTTCACGCTTCTTCACGGCTGAACCGCGATTGTTCGCGGCATCCATCAACTCGCCGGAGAGACGATCGACCATCGTCGTTTCGTTGCGGCCGCGCGCGGCCGAGATCAGCCAGCGGATCGCCAGCGCCTGACGGCGCTCCGGGCGGACATCGACGGGAACCTGATAGGTCGCGCCGCCGACACGGCGGGAACGGACCTCGACATGCGGCGCGACATTGTCGAGCGCCTGATGGAAAATCCCCACGGGCTCCTGCTTCGTCTTGGCCTGCACCTGGTCGAGCGCGCCATAGACGATCGTTTCGGCGACCGACTTCTTGCCGTCATGCATGACGGCATTCATGAACTTGGTGACAACCAGATCGCCGAACTTCGGGTCCGGATTGATCTCACGCTTTTCTGCACTGTGGCGACGGGACATGGTTTTCGTCTCTCGATGTCAAAGCCCGGCGCATGAAACAAAAAAGCGCCGAAGCCGGATAACCTTACTTCGGACGCTTGGCGCCGTATTTGGAGCGGCGCTGCTTGCGGTTTTTCACACCCTGCGTATCGAGCACGCCACGAATAATGTGGTAGCGCACGCCGGGGAGATCCTTCACGCGGCCGCCGCGGATCATGACGACGGAGTGCTCCTGAAGATTGTGGCCTTCGCCGGGAATATAGCCGATCACCTCGAAGCCATTGGTGAGGCGGATCTTCGCCACCTTGCGCAGCGCGGAGTTCGGCTTCTTCGGCGTCGTCGTATAGACGCGCGTGCAAACACCCCGCTTTTGCGGGTTGGCCTGCATGGCCGGAACCTTGTTGCGCTTCACCGGCGCTATGCGCGGCTTGCGGATCAGCTGGTTGACGGTAGGCATCAAACCTTCCTTCTGTTTCTCAATTCCGTGTCACAAGCCCTTGAAGGGCGGTTCCGGGCGAAATCGCCATACGCAAATTCGGGCGCAAACCGCATCCAACGGTCCTGCCCGAACAAAAAGCAGAGGAAGCGGAACCCGCCTCATGCATGCCGGCAATGTCTTCGCTCGTAAAACGAACCCTGTTTGAAGCAAGCTCCGGAACGCGACGTTCCGAAAAGGAAAGCTTCACATCGGCTCAGACGCGGCGGGTAATACGCAAAACCGCCCTACCCGTCAACCCCCATGACAGCAAGAATGGAGAGACGGTGGCCCGGTTCGAAATCGAGGCGACCACGGGCCTGATTGCGGCCCTGGATGTATGGCCCTGGCTCAAGCTTCCGTCATGTAGGGGCCGATTAAGTCGCTTTCAACCATTTTGCCGAACGCGGCCTTAACCCTGGCCTGCTAACAACGCCGGTGACGACTATGCGGGGTGGCGCATTCATGTTTATCGAACATGAGGATATGGACGGCGAAGCGACGAGCCAGGAACGGCGCAGGCCGGGCCAATCGCGTTCCCGCATCCTTGGCACCGTCGTCCAGTGCGACGGCTCCCGCGCCATCATCGCCGCGCAGGCCGAGAGCGTCGAAACGGACGAATGGCGGCAGTGGAGCGTCGGCAAGCTGATCTCGATCAATCTCGGCGACCAGCGGACGGTCGGGCTTGTCTATTCCATCGAAAAGCCGAACAGGGGCCATGAGAACGAGAACGAAAACCGCATCGAGGTGAGCGTCGAACTTGTCGGCGAGGTTCGGCAACTACGCGGTATGCCGAAGCCGATTTTCGACCGTGGCATCACGACCTATCCGCATGTCGGCGCCGTCGCGCATGACATCCGCTCGGGCGACCTCGCGGCCATATACGATCTCGGCGGTCGGCCGGCCACGACCATCGGCTGCCTGTCCCAGGACGAGTCGCTCGAGGCGCGCATAGCCATGGACGACACGCTCGCCCGCCATTTCGCCATCGTCGGCACGACTGGCGTCGGCAAATCTACGGCCGTCTCGCTGCTCGTGCGCAAGGCAATAGAGGCGCGCCCGGATCTGCGCATCCTGATTCTCGATCCGCACAATGAATTCGCCGACGCCTTCCAGGACTACGCTGTCCGGATCGACACCGGCAATCTCGACCTTCCCTTCTGGCTTTTCAGGTTGGAGGAATTCGCGGAGGTGCTGTTCCGCGGCCGTGAGGCGGTTCCCGAGGAAATCGATATTCTGCGCGACATCATTCCCACCGCGAAGGCGATGTACCGCGCTGGCGGTCAGGCGTCGCTCCGGCGTGGCGGCGATGCCGGCGGCGTGACGGCGGATACCCCCGTCCCCTATCGAATCGTCGATCTGATGCGTCTGATCGATGAAAAGATGGGCCAGCTCGACGCCAAGCAGGATCGCCCCTTCTACCGTTCGCTCAGGGCCCGCCTCGATGCGGCGGTCGTCGACCCGCATTATCGGTTCATGTTCAGCAGCAAGCTGATCGAGGATTCCATCCACCAGACGATCGGGCGCATCTTCCGCATTCCTTCGGAAGGACGGCCGCTCACCTGTTTCGAACTCGCCGGCCTGCCCTCGGAAGTGGTGAACGCCGTTTGCTCCGTGCTTGCACGCCTCGCGTTCGACCTCGCGCTGTGGAGCGAAGGAAAGCTGAAGCTCATGGTGCTGTGCGAGGAAGCACATCGTTATATGCCCGCCGACCCGAAGCTCGGCTTTGCGCCGACCCGCCATGCGCTGTCGCGCATCGCCAAGGAGGGCCGCAAATATGGCTGCTATCTGGGCGTCGTCACGCAGCGCCCCGGCGAACTCGATCCGACGATCCTGTCGCAGTGCTCCACCATCTTCGCCATGCGGCTCGCCAATGAGCGGGACAAGGAAATCATCCGCTCGGCCATCGCCGATTCGTCCGTCTCGACCCTCTCTTTCCTGTCATCGATGGGCCAGCGCGAAGCCATCGCCTTCGGCGAGGGCGTGGCGACGACCATGCGCATGAAATTCCTGCAATTGCGCCGCGAATTCATTCCCGGACTGCGTCATGTCCAAGAGACGTCTCACGAAAGAGCGGCCACCGACCAGGTCGATCTGGTCTCGATCGTCGAGAAATTGCGCAATCTGCCGAAGCAGCAACCCGCGGCGACTTTCGGCAACCCGGCGCCGCAGCAAAGTCAGGCGGGCGATCCAGGCTACCGCAAGCGGGCCTTTTCCATCCCCGATGATCTTTCGGAGCTGAATTTCGGCCGGGCGCCGGGCGATAGAGCATGATCCGGAAAGGTGGATGCCGGTCTTCGGGAAAGATCATGCTCAAAAAAATAGGATCGCGATGCGATTCAACCCAGTCGCATCGTGATCTGGACACTACGCGCAGACGCGGTTGCGGCCGAGCTTCTTGGCTTCATAGAGCATCTTGTCGGCACGCCTGTAGAATTCCTCCGCCGTTTCCTTGCCGTCCCACACGGCTATTCCGGCGCTCGTCGTCACCTTGAGGCGCACATTTCCCGCGACGATGGCGAGCACAGAAATCGACTTGCGGATGCGTTCGGCGAATTTCAGAAGCAAATCCTCGCTCATGTTCGGCGCGACGATGGCGAACTCCTCGCCGCCCAACCGCGCCACGACGTCATGATACCGCGTCATGTCCTTGAGACAGGAGGCCACTTCGCGCAGCACCTTGTCGCCGACGTCGTGGCCGTGATTGTCGTTCACCAGCTTGAAATGATCGAGATCGAGGACGATCAGTCCGATCGGTTTGTCGATGCGCCGGAATTCCGCCAGATATTCCCTTAACGCTTCGTCGAAATAGCGCCTGTTTTGCGTTCCCGTCAGCGCATCGGTCAGCGCGGCATGCTCCAGCGTTTCGGAGCGGGCGCTGAGCGATTCCGTCATCGCCCTTAGTTTGTATTCCTCGCGCACCTGCGTACGGATCAGCGGATAGATAAAGAAGATGCCGAAGAACAGCGCGATCGACAGAAGCACTCCCGAAGCGAAAAGAAGAACGCCGAGATAATCGGCCTTCGCCAGCCGTTCGGGCAGCGTCGATGCTCCCGCCAGTCCATGCAGCACGCTGTAGGAATGGAAAATCAGGACGCCCGCCACGAAGACAAGAGCGACGAACAAGAAGAAGGCAGTTTCAGACCTGTGGAATCGCATGTCGCCCCGGTAAAAATGCTGGCGATCCTATCGCACATCTTACCCTTACGGCAGGTTAATCATCACAATCAATGGCTGCTAAGAGGCGATAATACAACTCTCCGGGCGGGCGCGATGAACTCAGGCGATTGGAGGCATTTCCGCCCAATCGGCGGATTCGCGTCGCTCCCAGCCCTTTTCCAATTGATGGCGAAACCAGGTCGTCTGCCGCTTTGCATATTGACGGCTCGCAGCCTTCGCCTGCTCGATCGCCTGTTCCAGCGTCGTCCGCCCGGCCAGAAAAGCCTCGAGTTCACGGACGCCGATCGCCTTCATCGCTGGACGGGCCGGGTCAGGGGCCAGCCGCATCAATGTTTCGACCTCCTCCAGCGCTCCTCCCGCGACCATCCCATCGAAACGCTGGTCAATGCGTTTGCGAAGCAGCCCGCGTTCCGGCTCGATCACAATTTTGCGAGCGGAGCGCGGATCGACGAGCGGCTTCGCCGGCTCCGCCTGCCAGGAGAGAATGGAACGCCCCGATGCCTCCAGCACCTCGAGCGCGCGAAGGACGCGCTGGCCGTCTGAAGGTCCGATGGCCGTCGCAGCATCGGCGTCACGCTCGCGCAGCACCCGATGCAGCGCCTCCGCGCCCTCCTCCGAAAGCCGGGCCCGCCAATAGGCCCGGATATCCGCAGGAATGGCGGGCATGGCGGACAGCCCGCCCAATAGTGCTCTGAAATAGAGGCCGGTCCCGCCGACAAAGATGGCGCGCCTACCTTCGAAAGCGCCTTCCTCCGCCAGATACGTCACGTCGCGCAGCCAATCGCCCGTCGAATAAGCGTCGCGGGGATCGACATGTCCGTAGAGAAGGTGAGGCGCGGTCGCCAGTTCCTCCGCTCCGGGGCGCGCGGTGAGCACGCGCAGCACCGAATAGACCTGCATGGAATCGGCATTGACGACTATGCCGCCTTCGCGCCGCGCCAAATCGAGCGCCAGCGCCGACTTGCCGCTCGCGGTCGGCCCCGCTATCAGGATCGCGTTTTCGATCAACGGCAAGTTCGGCTCTCTCCATCCATGTCTCTCATTGCCACCCTCATCGCCCGGCCGGGGCAACTTCCTTCCTCGCGCGTCACTATGGCCGCGCGCGTGGTCAAGGCAAGGGCGGAGGAATGGTTGGCGGAGGAAACCGCCTGCGATCTCCCTCTCACGGACGGCGCCGACGCGCGCGAAACGGAAATCGAACTGCGTCGCCTGCTTGCCTCGGACCCGATCGACATCGTGGTGCAGGAGAGCGCCAATCGCCGCAAGAAGCTTCTGATCGCCGATATGGATTCCACCATGATCGGCCAGGAATGCATCGACGAACTCGCCGATGCGATCGGCATCAAGCCTGAAGTCGCGGCAATCACCGCACGCGCCATGAACGGCGAAATCGCCTTCGAACCGGCGCTACGCGAGCGCGTGCGCCTGCTGAAGGGACTGCCGGTCTCAGCGATCGAAGAGGTGATACGGGAGCGCATCACGCTTGCCCCCGGAAGCAGTGAATTGGTGGCGACCATGAAAAAGAACGGCGCCAGGACGGCGCTGGTGTCGGGCGGCTTCACCGCCTTCACCTCCCGTATCGGGGGTATGCTCGGCTTCGATGAAAACAGCGCCAACCGGTTGATCGAAGAGGATGGCCGACTGACCGGCACGGTCGCCGAGCCCATCCTCGGGCGGCAGGCCAAAGCCGATGCGCTGACATCGATCACCGCGCGCTTCGGTCTCTCGCGCGCCGACGCGATCGCCGTCGGCGACGGCGCCAACGATCTCGACATGATCAAGCTGGCTGGAACCGGCGTCGCGCTCCATGCCAAGCCGATGGTCGCGGCGGAAGCGCCGATGCGCATCGATCATGGCGACCTGACGGCCCTGCTTTATATACAGGGCTACCGCCGATCCGAGTTTGTCACATGACGCCGATCCGGACGCAGCATCTTCTCATCCGCAATTGGGAGGATCGCGATCGCGACCTTTTCTTCCGCATCAATTCGGACGAACAGGTCATGGCCTTCTTTCCGTTCCGGCGCTCGCGGGCGGAATCGGACGCCTTCCTGGAGAGGCTGCGTTCCTCGATCGAACAGAACGGCTTCGGCTTCACCGCGCTCGAGAATCTCGAAACCGGCACCTGCATGGGGTTCGCAGGCCTCAATAGGCAAAGCGTCGTGCCCACGCTTCTGCCTGATACGGTCGAGATCGGCTGGCGGCTGGCGCCGGAATATTGGGGCAAGGGCTATGTGACGGAGGCTGCCGACTCGCTCCTTGCTTATGGCTTCCGCGATCTCGATCTCGACGAGATCGTTTCCTTCGCGGTCTGGAACAATGAGCGCTCGACGGCGGTGATGAAACGGATCGGCATGCGCCGCGATCCGGCCGGCGATTTCGACCATCCCGGCGTCCCCGATACGCATCCGCATCTGAAGCGCCATGTCCTCTATAGGCTGAGCCGCCCAGAATGGCAGGCGTGGCAAGGCCGTGACGGAGCCTGACCGACCCGTAACACGAATGCGTGCATGCAGATTGCGACATCCGCCTTCGCAGGTGACAAAGCGCTGCGACTGCTATACATACCGACTCGTCAGGAGCAGTACGCTCCACCTGTTTGCGGGAGAGAGCCGGTTTCCGGCCGCCGAAGGGGAAATCGCCCGAAATCTCTCAGGCAAAAGAACCGTAGACAGGAAAAGGACACTCTGGAAAGTCGGGGGCAACCCCGCGCCGAAGGTGTAAGCGCAGCCGACAGAGTTCCGGTCGCGCGAGTCTCTCAGGCTTCCGACAGAGGGGCACGAACTTGCCGCATCCGCGGCTGGAAACGTGCGACTCCGGAGGCCTTATGGGCGAAACTGAAGCAGCCAACAAAACTCTTCCATTGGAGGATTTGCATAAGGCGGCCGGCGCGCGCTTCGGCGCGTTTGCAGGCTGGTCGATGCCGATCACCTATCCGGCGGGCGTATTGAAGGAGCATCTCCACACCCGCGCGCATGTCGGGCTTTTCGATATTTCCCATATGCGGCTGTTCGAGGTGAAAGGCCCAGGCGCGGCGGCGTTCCTTTCCAGGCTTTGCCCGCTCGACGCGGCAGCCCTCTCGCTATCGCAATCGAAATATACCTTTTTCCTTACCGAGAACGCCGGCATCATCGACGATCTGATCGTCACGCGGCTGGCGGAAAACCGTTTCATCGTCGTCGCGAATGCCGGCAATGCCGCCGAGGACGAGGACCATATGCGGCGATTTCTCGGCCAGCTCGATTGCACGCTTGTGCCGCTCCACCGGGTCTTTCTCGCCATCCAGGGGCCGGAAGCGGAGGCGGCGCTCGCCAAGGCGGGTATTGATGGCGGCAATCTCGCTTTCATGCACGGCATTGAGCCGCGTCCGGACTGGTTCATGAGCCGTTCGGGCTATACCGGCGAGGACGGCTTCGAAATCGCGTTGCCGGAGCGCGACGCCCGGCATTTGGTCGAAAAGCTGCTCGCCGACGAGCGCGTCGAATGGGTGGGCCTTGCCGCGCGCGACAGTCTCAGGCTGGAGGCCGGCCTCTGCCTGCACGGGCAGGACATCGATAAGGCGACAGACCCCGTCTCCGCCGGCCTGATGTGGGCGATCGCCAAGCCGCTGCGCGAGAAAGGCGGCTTCATCGGCGCCGAGGCGCTGGCGAAAAAGATTGCCGCGGGCGCTTCGGAAAAGCGCGTCGGATTGAAACCGGAAGGCCGCCAACCCGTTCGCGCCGGCACGCCTCTGTTCGCCGAAGACGGCGCACCAGCGGGCCGCATCACCTCGGGCGGCTTCGGCCCTTCCGCCGGCCATCCCGTCGCCATGGGCTATGTCAGGACCGCCCTCGCCCAGCCTGGCACGCGTCTTGTGGCGGAGGTGCGCGGGGCAAAAGTTCCCCTCACCGTTTCTTCTCTTCCCTTTACGCCGCATCGCTACCGCAAAGGATGATCCGCATGGCAACGACCTATTTCACTGAAGATCACGAATGGCTCAGCGTCGAGAATGGCGTCGCAACGGTCGGCATTACCGACTATGCGCAGGAGCAATTGGGCGATCTCGTCTTCGTCGAACTGCCCGAAAAGGGGCGTTCGCTTTCGAAGGGCGACACGGCCGTCGTCGTCGAGTCCGTCAAGGCCGCTTCGGACGTCTATGCGCCTGTCAATGGCGAGATCACCGACGTGAACGAGGCGCTGTCGGGCGAACCCGCGCTGGTCAACACCTCTCCGAGGGAAAATGGCTGGCTGTGGAAGATGAAGCTTTCCGACGAGGGCCAGTTGTCCGGGCTTCTCGACGAAGCCGCCTACAAGAAACTGATCGGCTGAGAGACAAGAGACATGACTGCCGCAGCCCTGCCCTTTTCCGCCCGCCATATCGGGCCGTCCGCCCAAGACCAGCGCGCCATGCTCGCCGCGATCGGCCTGCCCTCCATCGAAACGCTCATCTCGCAGGCTGTGCCGAAATCGATCCGGCTCGGCCGCGCGCTCGACCTCCCGGCGCCTGCGAGCGAAGCGGAAGCGCTGGGGGAACTTTCCGAAATCATGGGGCAAAACAAGGTCCTGAAGAGCTTTCTTGGACAAGGCTATCATGGCTGCTTCGTGCCGCCGGTCATCCAGCGGAACCTGTTCGAGAACCCGGCCTGGTACACCGCCTACACACCCTATCAGGCGGAGATCAGCCAGGGGCGGCTCGAAATGCTCTTTCATTTCCAGACGCTCGTCACCGAACTGACCGGGCTGCCGATCGCCTCCGCCTCGCTGCTCGACGAGGCGACAGCCGTGGCCGAAGCGGTCGGCATCGCCTTCCGGCACCATCGCGAGAAGCGCAGCCGTGTCGTTCTGGCCGGCGCGTTGCATCCGCAGGTGCTGGACGTCGTCCATACGCGTGCGGAACCGCTCGGTATCAGCATCGTGGAAGGAACCATCGATGCGGAAACGGCGGCGCTTATCGTGCCATGGCCGAACACCTATGGCATCTACCATGATCATGCGGAAACAATCCGCAGGGCGAAGGAAGTCGACGCCATCGTCATCTTCGTCGCCGACCCGCTGGCACTGGCACTGACGGAGCCGCCCGCCGCGCTTGGCGCGGAGATCGCCGTCGGCTCGATGCAGCGTTTCGGCGTGCCGATGGGCTTCGGCGGCCCGCACGCGGCCTATTGCGCCGTCTCCGACCGGCTGACGCGGCTGATGCCCGGCCGTCTCGTTGGTCAGTCGGTCGACAGCAAGGGACGTCCCGCCTACCGGCTGGCCCTGCAGACGCGCGAACAGCATATCCGCCGCGAGAAGGCCACCTCCAACATCTGCACCGCGCAGGCGCTCCTTGCCAATATGGCGGCGGCTTATGCGATATGGCACGGGCCGGAAGGCTTGCAGGCGATCGCGGGCCGCATCCACGGGCTCGCCAACCGGCTGGCGGCAGGATTGAAGGCGGGCGGTTTTGAGGCCGTCGGCGCGCGCCGTTTCGATACCGTTCTTGTCGACGCCAGGGGAAAGGCGGCTTCCATCGCGGCGAAAGCCGAGGAAAAAGGCCTGCTTCTGCGTGTCATGGAAGGCGAACGGATCGGCATCACCTTTGACGAAACGTCGACCGAATCCGATCTGGAGACGATCGCGTCGCTCTTTGGCGTGGCCGTCCCAGCAAAGGCGGATGACGCCCTTCCCGGAAAACCGCGCGGCAAGAATTTCATGACGCAGCCGGTCTTCCACGAGAACCGTTCCGAGACGGAGATGATGCGTTTCCTGCGCCGACTCTCGGACAAGGATCTGGCGCTCGACCGCGCCATGATCCCGCTCGGCTCCTGCACGATGAAGCTCAATGCGGCCGCCGAGATGATGCCTGTCAGCTGGCCGTCGGTCGCGAATCTGCATCCCTTCGCGCCGGAACGGCACACGACAGGCTACCGCGCCATGATCCGGCAGCTTGAGGACTGGCTCTGCGAGATCACCGGCTTCGCCGCCGTCTCGTTGCAGCCGAATGCCGGCAGCCAGGGCGAATATTCCGGCCTTCTCGCTATCCGCCGCTATCATTTGTCGCGTGGCGAGCCGCATCGCGATGTCTGCCTCATTCCCTCCTCAGCGCACGGCACCAATCCGGCGAGCGCCCATATGGCGGGCATGCGCGTGATCGTGGTCCGTTGCACCGAAAACGGTGATATCGATCTCGACGATCTCAAGGCAAAAGCTTCGCAATATCGCGACAATCTCGCCGCGCTGATGTTTACCTATCCCTCGACACACGGTGTGTTCGAGGAAGGCGCGCGCGACATCTGCGTGACCATCCACGAGAACGGCGGGCAGGTCTATTTCGATGGCGCCAATCTGAACGCGCTGGTCGGCCTTGCGCGGCCGGGCGACATCGGCGCCGATGTCTGCCATATGAATTTGCACAAGACCTTCTGCATCCCGCATGGCGGCGGCGGCCCCGGCATCGGGCCGATCGGCGTCGCGGCGCATCTAAAAGCTTTCCTGCCGGGCCATGTCGCCGAAGGCAGCGGCCATGCCGTGGCGGCCGCGCCGTTCGGCAGCGCCTCGATCCTGCCGATCACCTGGATGTATATCCGTATGATGGGCGCGGCGGGCCTGAAACAAGCGACGGAAACGGCGATCCTCTCCGCCAACTACATCGCCGAGCGGCTCAGAGCCCATTACCCGGTCCTTTTCGCCGGCCGGAACGGCCGCGTCGCGCACGAATGCATTCTCGATACGCGCGTCCTGAAGGAAAGCGCCGGCATCACGGTCGAGGACATCGCCAAGCGGCTGATCGATTACGGATTCCATGCCCCGACCATGTCATTTCCCGTGGCGGGAACGCTGATGGTCGAACCGACGGAATCGGAGCCGAAGCGCGAACTCGACCGCTTCTGCGACGCGATGGCCGCCATAGCGGCGGAGGCCAGCAAGGTCGCGAAAGGTGAATGGCCGAAGGAGGACAATCCCCTTCTCAACGCGCCTCACACAGTGGAGGAGATGCTCGCCGACGAATGGAAGCATCCCTATCCGCGGAAGGTGGCCGCCCTCCCCGACCCCGACACGGATTGGAGCGCGAAATACTGGCCGCCGGTGTCGCGCATCGACAATGTCGCCGGCGACCGCAATCTCGTCTGTTCCTGTCCGCCAATCGAAGCGCTTGCGAGCTGACGAAAGGGAGTCGAGGCCTACCCGGCGAGCCTGAGCCGGCCTGAGCCGACGCGGTTGCGGCCGGCATGTTTGGCGCCATAGAGTTCCTGGTCGGCGGCGTGGAGGAGCGCGTCGAGGGTCTGCTCTTCTCCCGCTCCCGCAAAGGCAATGCCGGCGCTGACCGTGCAGCACAAATCGCCGCGTTCGGTCGCGATGATCCTGGAGGCGAAGCGCGCGCGGATATTTTCCGCAACCGCCATCCCCCGCTCCTGCGTGCTGCGCGGAAGCACGACCAGGAATTCCTCACCGCCGAGCCTCGCGGGGAAATCTGCCGGGCGTAGAGCCCCCTCCAGGATTTCGGCAAAGGCGCGAAGCACTTCATCACCGACCGCGTGGCCGAATTCGTCATTGATTCCCTTGAATCGGTCGAGGTCGAAAAGGATAAGCACGGTAAAGGGCCGAATGCCGCCGCCGAATCTGTCGAACAATGCACGGCGATTGGAAAGGCCGGTCAGCCCATCCGTCAGTGATGCCAGCCTATGACTCTTGGCCAGTTTCGACAGGTTGAGCGTGAGGGAAAGAGCGCCGATCCCGCTCATGCCCGCTATTGAAACGACGATGTTGACGGTTTCGGCCCAGTCGCGCGGGGCGCCATCCAGCGCGTTCAGTCCATTGGCGACGAGCGGTATCGCGCACAGGGCGAAGGAAATTCCGATCGCCGAATAGAGCACGCACAGACAGCCTATGGAAAGCGGCGCCTCCTCCCGCGCGCGCCAATATTCCCAGGCTGTGGCGAGCAGCAATCCGGCGGCGGCGATATTGTAGAAAACGAAGGCGAGCCCGGCCGAGCCGTACAGAATGGCGACGACTGCCGGGGCCGAACTGAAGAGGGAAGCACCGAGAGCGAACCACCATTGCGGCCGATGCGTGCGGAATTGACGCCCCATCGCCAGCAGCATCGCCAAGCCGGCAAGCAACGTGACGAAGACCGCAACACCGAGCATTGGTCCCGGTCCGTCGGCATAGCGGCTGTAGAAGAGAACGTTGCACACGATGAGCGCCACGCTGATCGCCCAGCCGAGCATGGTCTGTTCGGCTCTCGCCGCCAGCCAGTTGGCAAGAAGCATGAGAAACATGCAGCCGCCTGAAAAGCCGAGCGCTATCAGAAGCGAGTTGTAGTCAAGCAGCATAGGCGCGGGCCAATGGAGTAGGATCGGGCCGGCCTTTTTAACGCCGGAAATGTCTTGATATCCTTACAGCCCGGTAGCTTCTGGCCATTATCCCTCCCAAATCCGGCCTCTTTTCACGATCTGGTTAGCGGGCTGTTTAGACATTCCTTGCAAATTGCAGGAAACTGAACGTAAAGAGAACGGAAATGGCTCGCTGGCGGCCAGGTGGCGCTGCTTTGGCGAAGCGTGCCATTATCTCAAACTGATTCGATATCTCGAAATTCGCCCCGGCGGGACAGACCTCTTCGATGGACAACAGCAACGATCTCTTTTCGGATCTCGGCGCAAATCCGGTACGGCCGCAGCGGGAGGCAGCACGTGAAGCACCGAAGCGCGCGGCCGTGCCAGCGAAGGACGGCAGCGAAAGCTATAGCGCCGCCGATATCGAGGTGCTGGAAGGGTTGGAGCCCGTCCGGCGGCGGCCGGGCATGTATATCGGCGGCACCGACGACAAGGCGCTGCACCACCTCTTCGCCGAGGTCATCGATAATTCGATGGACGAGGCGGTGGCCGGCCATGCCACTTTTATCGACGTCGAACTCGATGCCGAAGGGTTTCTCTCCGTCACGGATAATGGCCGCGGCATTCCTGTCGATCCGCACCCGAAATTCAGGAACAAATCCGCTCTCGAAGTGATCATGACGACGCTCCATTCCGGCGGCAAGTTCGATTCCAAGGTTTACGAGACATCGGGCGGCTTGCACGGCGTCGGCGTTTCCGTGGTCAATGCGCTGTCGGAAAGCCTCGAAGTCGAGGTTGCGAGGAGCCGCCAGCTTTACCGCCAGCGCTTTTCCCGCGGCCATCCGCTCGGACCGCTGGAAAATCTGGGCGAGGTCCATAACCGGCGCGGTACGCGCACCCGCTTTAAGCCGGACGAGCAGATATTCGGCAAGGGCGCGCGCTTCGACCCGGCGCGCCTTTACCGGATGACGCGCTCCAAGGCCTATCTGTTCGGCGGTGTTGAAATCCGCTGGTCCTGCGCGCCCTCTCTCATCGCCGACAAGGACAAAACGCCGGAAAAGGCAACCTTCCATTTTCCCGGCGGCCTGAAGGATTACCTCGCGGCCTCGCTCGACGGCGAATTCCAGGTCACGCGGGAAATCTTCGCCGGCAAGACCGAGAAGCAGGGCGGCCATGGCGCGGTGGAATGGGCAGTCACATGGTATGGCGGCGAAAGCTTCGTCCATTCCTATTGCAACACGATCCCGACACCCGAAGGCGGCACGCATGAAACCGGATTCCGCACCGTCCTGATGCGCGGGCTCAAGGCCTATGCCGAACTGGTCGGCAACAAGCGCGGGCAGATCATTTCCAGCGAGGACGTGATGATCTCGGCGGCGGGCATGCTGTCCGTCTTCATCCGCGAACCGGAATTCGTCGGCCAGACAAAGGACAGGCTGGCGACGACCGAAGCGCAGCGTATCGTGGAAAACGCGCTGAGGGACCCGTTCGACCACTGGCTGGCCGACAATCCGCAGGAAGCGACGAAGCTGCTCGAATGGGTGATCGCCCGCGCCGACGAGCGTGTGCGCCGCCGCCAGGAAAAGGAAGTCTCGCGCAAGAGCGCGGTGCGCAAGCTGCGCCTCCCCGGCAAGCTCGCCGACTGCACGCAAAACGCCGCCCAGGGCGCCGAAATCTTCATCGTCGAAGGCGATTCGGCCGGCGGATCGGCGAAACAGGCGCGCGACCGGCAATCGCAGGCGGTGTTGCCGCTGCGCGGCAAGATCCTCAACGTCGCCAGCGCCGGCCGCGAGAAACTGACGGCCAACCAGCAGATCGCCGATCTGATCCAGGCGCTCGGCTGTGGCACGCGCTCCAAATACCGCGATGAGGACCTTCGCTACGACCGCGTCATCGTCATGACCGACGCCGATGTGGACGGCGCGCACATCGCTTCGCTCCTGATCACCTTTTTTTTCCAGGAGATGCCGCAACTCATTCAGGACGGCCATCTTTTCCTGGCCGTTCCTCCGCTTTACCGCATCAGCCAGGGCGGCAAGACGATGTATGCGCGGGACGACGCCCACAAGGACGAGCTTCTGCGGACCGAATTCACCGGGCGCGGCAAGGTCGAGATCGGACGCTTCAAGGGGCTTGGCGAAATGATGGCTTCGCAATTGAAGGAAACGACGATGGATCCCCGCAAGCGCACGCTCCTGCGGGTCGAGGTGATCGATACGCAGGACACGACCCGATCGGCCGTCGATGCGCTCATGGGAACGAAGCCGGAAGCGCGCTTCCGCTTCATTCAGGAGCATGCCGAATTCGTCGAGGAACTCGACATCTGACAATCGCTGCGCGGCCAGGATGAAAGCACCGGCGATCATCGTTCCGAACTGGATCGAGCGTTTCGGTTCGGCGTTTTTTTCCTACAGGCCCAAGCGGAACGACTGGATCTTCGCGATTCGCGCCACGGCCGCCAGCGTGGTCGCGCTTTCCCTTGCCTACGCGCTGAATCTTGAAAATCCGCAATGGGCGATGCTGACGGTCTTCGTCGTTGCGCTGCCTGTCGCCGGCATGGTGTTCGCCAAGGGCCTTTATCGTCTGCTCGGCACCATTGTCGGCGCTTTGGCCGCGGTGGGCATCGACCTCATCGCGAACGGCAACCCCGCGCTGTTCCTCGTGCTCTTGGCGGCATGGGTATGGGCGAGTTGCTTTGGCGCCACGATGCTGCGCAATCCGGAAGCTTACGGCGCCGCACTCTCCGGCTACACCGCCGTGATCGTCGGTCTCCCGACATTCGGCCATGGCGACCTCGTGGTCGAAATCGCCAGGGCCCGTGCGATCGAGATCATGCTGGGCATTGCCTGTGCGGGCCTCGCCAGCCGTTTCATCCTGCCCCGCTTTGCGCGAGACGAAATGACGGCCCGGCTGAAGGATATCATCCGCGATCTTTCGCTCTATGCCGAAGGCGCCTTCACCGGCGCCGAGCGCGCCACCCTCGTCTCTCTCAGCCGCAAGCTCATCGAGGCGATCGAGGCGCTTGGGGAAATGCGCGCCTATGTCCGGCTCGAAAGCCCGAGCCTTGCCGCCCACGGACATTCGGTCAGGCGCACCATCGGTTATCTTCTCTCGGCGCTGTCGGCGGCGCGGATGCTGCGCAACCACCCCCCTCCGCCAGGTGTGGCGCCGACGCCGGCGCGCGTCGCTTTGCGCAGCCTCGTCGCCGACCTGCGCGCTGCCGGTCCCGCCGTGTTCGACGATCTGGCGCCATGGATCAGCCGTTGCGAGACAATTGCGGCGGAAGCCCGGCAGGCGACAGGTGAACTCGACAGGGAGGATCCCGACCGGATCGGTACGGCCGCGAGGCTTTCGATGGCGGTCGAATTCGCCGACATGTTCGCAGGTGCGCTGCGCGGTCTGGACGCGCTTCGCTTTCCCGCCAATACGACGCGTCGAAGGGAGCGCTCTCAGCCGGCTCTTCTCGTTCACCGTGACATGCGAGGCGCGGCCCGGAACGGCGTGCGCGCGGCGGTCGCCACCACGCTCGTCGCGCTTTTCTGGCTGGAAACGCAATGGGCCGACGCAGCCGGCGTCACTGTCATGGTCGCCGTGGTCTCGATCCTGTTCGCCTCCCGCCCCTCGCCTATCCAGACCTCGTTCGGCTTCTTCAAGGGTACCTTGCTCGCCGTCCCGTTCGCCTTTGTCGCCGGCCAGCTTCTGCTGCCGGTACTGCCGGGCTTTTTCTGGTTCGTCCTTATCGTCGCGCCTGTCCTCGTCGTCGCGGGGCTTGCCATGGCCAATCCCCGATGGACGGGAACGGCGACCGCATTCGCCGTCAATTTCCTGGTTTTCCTCAGCCCTCACCAGACGATGGTCTTTGCGCCGCAAGCCTTCCTGAACGGAGCGATTTCGCTGCTGCTCGGCATTTTGCTGGCGATGGGCGTGTTTGCCGTCGTCTTGCCGTCGCGGCCGCAGGAAGCGGTGGCGCGGCTTGCGGGCGCGATCAGGGAGGACCTCATAAGGCTCTGCGTCCATGACCGCGTTCCGCGCCGGTCGGCCTTCGAGAGCCTCGCCTATGACCGCATCAACCAGCTCATTCCCTACAATGGGGGGGCAGGCAGCCGGACAGAAGCGATCCTTTCGGGAAGCGTCTCCTCCGTTACGGTCGGGCTGGAGATATTGAAACTGCGCAAGCTTCTCCTCTCCGAGGCGGTTCCAGCCGATGTGAAGCGCCTGCTTGGCCGCTTTCTGAAGCGCCTTGCCCGTGTCCTGCTCAAACCGGCTGGAGAACAGCCGGTCATCGATTTCGTCAGGGCGACGCGCGACATGGCGGCAAGGATCGCGCGCGGCAACGAGGCTGCCGAAGTGCTGGACGCCGCCGCTTCGTTGAGGGTCATCGCCGCGGCGGTCGAGGATCACCCCGCCTTCTTCCGCCGGATCAGGCAGGACGGAAGACTCTCCTGACAAGACACTGGCAACATCGTTCTGCTAACGTGTTCCATCATGAACGAGGCCTATGCCGTGCCGATCATTCAGCTAGAGCGACCGAAGAGCCAAACCGCCGGCGTTCTTTGCGTCCTCGCTTCGGCGGCGCTTTTTGCCGCCGCAGGAACCTTCACCCGCTCGATCGAGGCGGGAGCCTGGACCATCGCCTGCTGGCGCGGGCTTGTGGGTGCGGCGATCATCGCGGTCTATGTCTTGTGCCGGGAGCGGGAAAAGAACTGGCGGCAAAAGCTGCGCCTCGGCGCCGGCGGCTGGTTGCTTGCCGTCATTGGCGCACTCTCGAGCATTGCCTTCATCACTGCGTTCAAGCTGACCTATGTCGCCAATGTCACAATCATCTACGGCACGGTCACGTTCATGGCTGCCGGGCTTGAATGGATGATCATGGGAGAAAGAGCGCCGCACCGCACTGTTACCACGGCCTTTGTCTCCCTCGCGGGCGTCGTCCTGATGGCGGGATCCGGTTGGGCGGCGAATGCCTCTTTCCTCGGCGATTTCCTTGCCATCCTCATGACTGCCGGCTGCGCGCTCACCATGGTGCTGATCCGCAAATTCCGCGACGTACCGGTCGTCTGGACGGCGGCGGTCTCGTCTCTTCTTCTCGCCTTAGTCAGTGCCTTGGTCTCCGATCCGCTCGCCATATCGGCGCACGATTTTTGGATCACTTGTGCTTTCGGCGTCTCTTATGCCTTCGCCGTCATCCTCTGGATTGAAGGGACAATGCGCGTGACGGCGACGGAATCCGGCCTGCTGGGCACGGCGGAACTGCCGCTCGCCGTCTTCTTCGCCTGGCTCTTCCTGTCCGAGATGCCGCCGCTCGCGAGCCTGGCCGGAGGGCTGATCGTGCTCGGCGCGGTCCTCTTCCACACCCTTCGTGGCGCCGGGCGAAAGAGGCGGGAAATGGTTACGGTGCAACCGGCCGCGACTACGCCGCCGTGATCGACAGAGCGTGGCCGCGCGCATTCGCGCGCAGCGCGTCGAGATGGATGGAACGGATCAACGCGGCAAGCTCGACATGCTGCGGCTTTGGTCCGGACTGGCCCGGCGCGGCGTCTATTTCCTTCAGCATCAGCCAGCTCACCTCCTGCGTGCCGGCGATACGCCTGCCGTTCGCGACGTCGCGCCAGACTTTCAATGCCGAGATGAGTGCGCCATGGATCGCGCCGCTTATCCCGGCCTTCCGCAATAGAGCCGTAAGCGCGCTCTCCCGGCCGCTGACGAGGAGTGCCTGCACCCTCCCCTGATCCTGGCCGGTAAGGGCTCCCAGCACGGAGCTGAAAAAGTCGATCTTGCCGGAGGCGACAATACGGACGAGAAAGCTCGACGTCAGATGGCCGGCAAGGCGCAAATGCTCAACCAGTGCGCCATGTTCGTCAATGCGAGTCTTCTCGATCAGGGTCAGCGAGGCGCGAAGGCAGGCTTCGCGCAAGACGCGCTCCGCCCTCGCCTGCCCCATCAATGCCTTGACCAGCGGCGCGCCCTGGAGGGCCTCGCCCAGCCGGACGAGGAGGAGATGACGGCTATCCGCGGGAAGGCGCCTGTCGGAGAGCATTGCCTCGCGGATGCGCGCCGAATGGCCGTGCCTGTCCGCGATCCGGCGGAAGCTGAGTGAGGCAATGTCGGCCCCGTCATTCTTGAGCAGCGCGAGGCATGCCGTGCTGCATCCGACTTCCGCGATGGCGGCAGCGACGGGCATTGCGACCTGGGGCCGCTCGGCGATCGCGCGTTGGACATTATCGTCTCCGCCAGCGACGCGGTCGATCAGTTCATGGTCGGAAAAGAGCGGCGAACGCGTCAGCACGAGCGTGGCGATTTCCGGCTGGTCGTTGGCAAGCGCGCTGACGATCTGCGGCGGCGCCTTGTGGCTCAGCGAAAGCGCCTCCGCCAGCGCCAGCCGCACCTTGGCGGAAGGATCGTCGAGAAGGAAAGTCAGCGCTGCTTCCGCGGCGCAGCGATCCTCGAAATCCAATTGACGGTCAATATAGACCCGCGCGAGCGCCTCCGCGGCGGCGCTCCTTTGCGAAACGCGCGCCGTATCGATCCACTTGAGAAGATGATTGACGACCATTTTGCCGCTGAAACCGGGTTCGAAAGACAGAATAACGCTAGGAGAAATTGGTTTACGAAGCGTTCATCATATTTGTTAACCGGCTCCTCCGCCCGTTGGGTTGCGGTCCCCCTCCGCTACGCCTATCAAGCCGTTAGATCTTGGAGGAATAGCGATGGCCGGTCTGTTTCTGGAGGAATTTACCGTCGGGCAGGTGTTCAAGCACCCGCTGACGAAAAGCATCACGGAAAGTGATAACGTCCTTTTCTCCGTCATGACTCTCAACCCGCAGCCGCTTCATATCGATTTCGATTTTGCGGCGAAGAGCGAATGGGGACGGCCCCTGGTCAATTCGCTTTTCACGCTGGGGCTGATGATCGGCATTTCCGTCCATGACACGACGCTCGGGACCACGATCGGCAATCTCGGCATGACGGAAACGGTCTTTCCGCATCCCCTCTTCCATGGCGACACGGTGAGGGTCGAGACGGAGGTCAAGTCGGTTCGCGAATCGCGCTCGAAGCCGGATCGTGGCATCGTCGAATTCGAACACCGCGCCTACAACCAGAACGGCGTGCTCGTGGCGAAATGCGTCCGCCAGGCGATGATGAAGAAAAAGGAAGCCTAATTGATGCGGTCGCTCCTCTTCGTTCCGGCGGATTCGGAAAAGAAGCTCGAAAAGGGGCTTGGCTCGGGCGCCGACGTCCTCCTGATCGATCTTGAGGATTCGGTGGCGCTCGACCGGAAGGCAACGGCGCGCGAGATGGCGGCGGCCTTCATCATCGAAAAAAGGCTGGCGACGCGGGCGACGCTTTATGTCCGGGTCAATGATCTCACCACCGGCCTCACCGACGACGATCTCGGCATCGTCATGGCGGCCCGGCCGGACGGCATCCTTCTTCCCAAGGCATCGAGCGCGATAGATGTCGAGCATCTCGCAGCCAAATTGAGGGTTTTCGAGGCCGAGAACGGCATCGATGACGGCAGCACGCGCATTCTCGCGCTCATGACCGAAAACGCGGCGGGCATTCTATCGGCCGCCACATATCGCGAACCGCATCCGCGCCTTTCCGGCCTCACCTGGGGCGCGGAGGACCTTTCCGCCGAGATCGGCGCGCGAACGCCGCGCGACGAAAGCGGCCGCTATACCGATGTCTTCCGTCTCGCACGCGCATTGACGCTGGTTGCCGCTTCCGCGGCGCAGGTGGCGGCGATAGACACTGTCTTCGTCAATTTCCGCGACGCCGACGCCCTTCGCGCCGAGTGCCTGGAAGCCGAGCGTGACGGATTCACCGCCAAGATGGCGATCCATCCCGCGCAGGTTCCGATCATCAATGAGGTCTTCACCCCTTCCGAGGAAGCGATCGCCCATTCGCGCGAAATCATCGACGCCTTCGCGCGCGCCGGCAATCCGGGCGTGGTCGCGATTGACGGCCAGATGTATGACCGGCCGCATCTCAAGCGCGCCGAACGGCTCCTGGCGCGGGCCGGAGCGGCGACGGGCAGCGATCAGCCGGAGGAGGCTTGATCCCCTCGAAAATGGTCTAATCCGCATTCCATTTGGGGCGACGCATCGGGAAAAGTTCCGTCACGGTGGTGAAATCCAGATAGCCGAGGCGCGCGACATTGCCGGCCTTCACCGCGTCAAACCTACCTTCCGTCAGCACCGCTTCATCGATGTGGACGCCGACGATTTCGCCGATGCAGACGAAATTGCCGCTCGGCCTGCCGTCGAGCCCCTTCGGCCGGAAGAGTTCCGTCACCTTGCATTCGAGCGCGGCATGGGCCTCCGCCACGCGTGGCGCGGCGACGAGGCGGGAAGCCGCCGGGGTCAGCCCGGCATAGCCGAACTCGCTCACGCCGGTCGGCGCATCGACGGAGGTGGCATTCATCTGTTTCGCGATGTGCTGACCGACGAGATTGGCCACGAACTCGCCGGTATCCCCTGCCGCCTTGTAGCTGTCCTTCTCTCCATCGGAGGAGAACCACACGAGCGGCGGGTTCTGGGAGATCATGTTGAAATAGGAATAAGGCGCGAGGTTCAGATGCCCGTCGCGGCTGCGGGTCGAAATCCAGCCGATCGGCCGCGGCGCGACGATGGCTTTCAGCGGATCGTGCGGGAGGCTGTGTCCCTTCGCTGGTTCATAGAACATGCTGTTGCTTCTCCCACGGGCCGGTATAGTCGGCATAGAGCGTGGAACTGTCCGGCCGCGGCCTCTCCGGCGCCTCGCCCTCGAAGGTCCCGATATGGACGAAGCCGATCACGCGCTCGTGCGGCGCAAAGCCGAGAATGAAGCGGCCCTCCTCGTCGTCGGCGTACCAGTTGGAGATCCAGTTTGTGCCGTAGCCGAGCGCGTTCGCCGCAAGAACGAGGTTCATCGCCGCTGCCCCGCCGGAGAGAAACTGCTCCCATTCGGGGATTTTGCCATTGTCCTTCGGAGAGGAAACGACGCCGATCACGAGCGGCGCACGCGAAAACCGCGTCAATTCCTTTTCGCGCCGCCCGTCGTTCAGCGGGCCTTCGCGCTTTTCCGCGAGTGCCGCAAGCTTTTCGCCGATCTCGACGCGGGCGGGGCCGCGATAGAGGATGAAGCGCCACGGAGCGAGCCGGCCATGATCGGGAACCCGGCAGGCGGCCTCGATCATGAGAGCGATCTCAGCGTCCGAGGGGCCTGGCCCCGTCATCAGATGGATCGGCACGGAATTTCTCTTCAGAAGAAAGTCGATGATCGGCGAAGTCAACGATCGCGTTCCTTATCGTTAAGCTGTCTCGAAAGGTGCCGCCGAATGGCTGGGATAAGGGCCTGGCTTCGCGGCGCGGCGGAAAATCAGTCTTGAAAATGCCACCGGTCTGGGCTTGATGGCAAGCCATGTCGAACGCTCTTTGCCGAATCCTCCTGTGCGGCCTGCTGGTGGTCCCGGCAGCGGCAGCGGCACAGACGAGCTTCGGCGCGCCCCCGGCGACCGCGCCTTCGATAAAGGTGCCGGGGCTTTCCGATTACGCCAAACGGGACGACCGCGCCAAGCCGGCCCCCGACATGGGCCAGGTGACATTCGTGGCCGAACTGACCGACCATTCGCCCGAAATCAAGCGCGGCATCTTCTGGCGCATATTCAAGCCGAAACCGGGCGCAGACGGGAAGCTTCCGCTCATCGCTTCCGCCCAGGGCGGCACCAGCAGCTTCACGCTCGAACAAGGCAGCTATCTCGTCCACGCCGCTTTCGGCCGCGCCGGCGCGACCAAGCGCATAACCGTTGGCGCGGCGCCAAAACGCGAGGTGCTCGTTCTCGATGCGGGCGGCCTCGAACTCGACGGCATGACGCCGGGCGGCAGGCACATACCGGCGGATCTGCTGCGTTTCTCCATCTATGAAGCAAAACCCGATGCGGACGGCGACCGGCCGCTCATCGTGCCCGACATCAAGCCGGACACGATCGTCAGGCTCAATGCCGGCACCTACCACGTCGTTTCCAAATATGGCGCGGTGAATTCCGTGATCCGCTCCGACATCCGCGTGGAAGCCGGCAAGCTTACCGAGGCGACCGTCGAACACCGAGCCGCGCAACTCACCATAAAGCTGGTGCGGGAGCATGGCGGCGAGGCCATGGCCGATACCTCCTGGTCGATCCTCACCGATGTCGGCGAAACCATCTACGACAATGTCGGCGCCTATGCCTCGCTGGTGCTGGCGGAGGGCGACTATGTGATCGTCGCGAAAAACCGCGGCCGCGTCTACCAACGCGCCCTGACGGTCGAGGCCGGGCACAATCAGGATGTCGAAGTCATTGCCAACGAGAATTCCGAAAAGGAACTCCCGCTTGGCGACATTTCGGACTGACCCCCTCTCCCCGCTTCATATTGCCGTCATCCGGCTTCGCTTTATAGTCGTCTCCGCGGGGGCGGGTTGGATGACCCCCGCGAATCGCTGCGAGGCATGCGCAAAGTACGCAAGCCAATGCTGCGCCTCAGGAGGAGACTTCCGGACATGACCAAACCAGAAACGCCGCGGATGCAATGGCTGATGACGGCCGCTGCCTTTGCGATGATGGCGAGTGGCATTGCCGTCTCGGCTCCCGCTCGTGCGGATGACGCGACGAAAGTTCCGCAAAACGACCTGCTCGATGCGACGTTGTGGATGCAACGCTCTGTCGAATACAAGGCGGCGACAATCGGCATTTACGATCTGGCCAAGCTTCGCCTCAACGATGCGCTCGCCGACAAGACATGGACGGCCGTTCCCGACATGCAGGGTGAGAATTTCGGCGACAAGCCCCCGGCCATCATTCTCGATGCTGACGAAACGATCCTCGACAACAATCCTTATGAAGCCTCACTCGTCACACGTGGGACGGACTTCAAGCCGAAGGAATGGACAGCTTATGTGAAGGACGAAGTGACGAAAGCCATCCCCGGCGCCGTTGACTTCACCAAATATGCCGATTCCAAGGGCGTGAAGGTTTTTTACGTCTCGAACCGAACCAACGAGGAAAAGCCGGCAAGCATCGAGAACATGAAGAAGCTCGGTTTTCCGATGGGCGGCAATGTCGACACATTCCTTGCCGTCGGCCAGCAACCCGACTGGAAATCGGCCAAGGGAAGCCGTATCGCCTATGTCGCCAAGGATTATCGCGTGCTGCTCCTGTTCGGCGACAATCTCGGCGATTTCACCGACGACTATAAGGGAAATCTCGCCGAACGCGACAAGGTGTTCGAAGCCAATATGAAGCATTGGGGACATGACTGGATCATGCTGCCCAATCCCGAATACGGCTCATGGGAATCGGCTGCCTTCGGCGGCAATTACAAACTTTCACCGGACGAGCGCCGCAAGATGAAGATCGATGCACTGCAGCCCTGGCAGCCGAAGGAATAAAGCGAGCGGATTTTGTCCTCCACGGCGTCGTTCACCTCCCCCTTGCCCCCTTGCGGGGAGGGGTTAGGGGTGGGGTCGAATTCCTAACTGATTGCCCCCCAGAGGGTATCGCTGTCACCCGCCGCGTTTGCGCCTGATATCCGGCGGCGTCGCCTCGTCGGCGAGCAGGCCGATCGCTTCTTCCAACCCAAAAGATTGCTGGTCGCGCGATCCCAGGCGGCGCAAATTGACCGTGCCCTCCTCCGCCTCGCGCTTGCCGCAGACGAGGATGACGGGCACCTTCGCCAAACTGTGCTCGCGAACCTTGTAGTTGATCTTCTCGTTGCGGAGGTCGGTTTCGACTGCGAGGCCGGCCTCCTTGAGACGCTCAGCGACTTTCAGCGCATAGGCGTCCGCGTCCGAGGTGATGGTCGCGACCACGACCTGCACCGGCGCGAACCAGAGCGGCAAATGGCCGGCATAGTTTTCGAGCAGGATGCCGAGAAAGCGCTCCATCGAACCGCATATGGCGCGATGGACCATGACAGGCTGCTTCTTCTCCGAATCCCTGTCGATATAGAAGGCGCCGAACCGCTCCGGCAGATTGAAATCCACCTGAGTCGTGCCGCACTGCCATTCGCGGCCGATGGCGTCCTTCAGGACATAGTCGAATTTCGGCCCGTAAAAGGCCCCGTCGCCGGGATTGATCTCGGTCCGGATCCGGTTGTCGGATTGCTGGATCTTTTCCAGCACCCCGCCCATGATCGCCTCGGCGTGATCCCATAGCGCGTCCGAACCGACGCGCTTTTCCGGCCGGGTCGAAAACCGCACCCTGATCTCCTCGAAGCCGAAATCGGCATAGGTCGAGAGGATCAATGCGTTGATCTTCAGGCATTCGGCGGCAAGCTGCTCCTCGGTGCAGAAAATATGCGCGTCGTCCTGCGTGAAGCCGCGCACGCGCATGAGGCCGTGCAAGGCGCCGGATGGTTCATAGCGGTGGACCGCGCCGAATTCCGCAAAGCGGACCGGCAGATCGCGGTAGGATTTCAGGCCATGCTTGAAGATCTGCACATGGCCCGGGCAGTTCATCGGCTTCAGCGCGAAGATGCGGTCGTCCTCCGTTTCCGCCTCCTCGCCGGCCACCGTGACCTTGAACATGCTCTCCTTGTACCAGCCCCAATGGCCCGAGGTCTCCCAAAGGCTCTTGTCCAGCACTTGCGGAGCGTTCACTTCCGCATAGCCGTCACCCGCCAGCCGGCGGCGCATGTAGGAGATGAGGTTCTGGAACATCTTCCAGCCCTTGGGATGCCAGAAGACGACGCCCGGCCCTTCCTCCTGGAAATGGAAAAGGTCCATCTCGCGGCCGAGCCGGCGGTGATCGCGCTTCTCCGCCTCCTCCAGCATGTGGAGATAATGGTCGAGCTGTTCCTTGTTGGCCCAGGCCGTGCCGTAGATGCGCGTCAGCATCGGATTGTTGGAATCGCCGCGCCAATAGGCGCCCGCGACCTTCATCAGCTTGAAGGCGTCACCGATCTGGCCCGTCGAAGCCATATGCGGCCCGCGGCAGAGATCGAACCAGTCGCCCTGCGCATAGATCTTCACGTCCTCGCCTTCGGGGATGGCGTCGACGAGTTCGACCTTGTAGGCCTCACCCTTGTCGCGGAAAACCTTTTTCGCCTTCTCGCGCGGCCAGACCTGCTTGGTGAAAGGCTTATTGCGCTGGATGATCTCCCGCATCTTCTTCTCGATGGCGGGGAAATCCTCCGGCGTGAAGGGCTCGTTGCGGGCGAAGTCGTAATAGAAGCCGTTCTCGATCACCGGGCCGATCGTGACCTGCGTGCCCGGCCAGAGTTCCTGCACGGCCTCGGCCAGAACATGCGCCGCGTCATGGCGGATGAGTTCGAGCGCGCGCGGATCGTCGCGCGTTACGATTTCGACTGTCCCCGCGCCGCCGATCGGATCGGAAAGGTCGCGGAGAGTGCCGTCCAGCGCATAGGCGACTGCCTTCTTGGCGAGCGATTTCGAGATCGATTCGGCGACATCGCGGCCGGTCGCGGCGGCGTCATAGTCACGGACAGACCCGTCGGGGAAGGTCAGGGCTATTTTTTTCGGGGAATCGGGGTTGCGCAATGCTGCGTCGGACATGCTCTGTTCTCCTATCCAGTCCCGCAAACGAGCGCGGGTGGTCGTGATTGGTCTGCTTTTCGCGGATGCGGCCTTTTAGATCGGTCTTCCGCCTCAGGTAAAGAGGCCGAGGTGAAATTTGAAAGGCGTGCCGCTAATCTCATTCGGCGGACTCTGATTCAGGAGTCCAGGAGAGCGAAAAATGGATCATAAGCAACCAAGCATGACGGCCTTGCGCGTCGCCCGTCTCCGCGCCCGTCATCAGATTTCGAGTTTCGCCTCTGTTTTTGTCGATCCCTATGCCATTCCTCTTCTCGGCGAAGGCGAACCGCTCGCTGCCGATCTGGCGGCGGAAGATGTCTTTACGAACCGGCTCAGGCTGTTCGTGGTTGCGCGCAGCCGCTTCGCCGAGGATTCGCTTGCGGCGGCCGTCAAGCGCGGTGTGCGGCAGGTGGTGGTTCTCGGAGCTGGCCTCGATACGCTGTCTCTTCGCAACCCTCATCGGACCACGGGCCTTCGTATTTTCGAGGTTGACCACCCCGCGACCCAGGCCTGGAAGCGGCAGATGCTGGTTGCGGCCGCCATCGCCGAGCCGGAGGCGACTGTCTTCGTGCCGGTCGATTTCGAGCGCCAACGCCTTCCGGAAGAATTGTCGCTCCATGGCTACCATATGGACGAACCCGGTTTTTTCATTTGGCTCGGCGTCGTGCCTTACCTGACGCGGGAAGCGATCTTTTCCACCCTCTCCTTCATCGCCGCCGTACCAGGCTCGGAAGTGGTTTTCGATTATGGCGAACCGCCCGAAAGCCGCGAAGAACCGGCGCGCACCATGCTTCTCGAGCGCGCCCGGAAACTGGCCGAAAAGGGCGAGCCCTGGATCAGCTTCTTCGATCCGGATGCTCTCGCTGCCGATCTCGAAAAGACAGGCTTCGATGAGATCGAGGACCTGTCCGGCAGCCAATTGGGAATCCGTTATTTCGATGCGCCGCCGGGAACGAAGAACAATGCGGGCGCGCACGTCTTGCGGGCGCGGCGGACAGCATGACGCGGATCACGCCTCCGTGTGTCTTCCGGCCCACCAATAGCGCCAGGGCAGATACCAGTGGTAGCGCGGCGGAAATTCGGTCGGCACGGGATCGAGGCCATGCGTTCCGCCCGGCCCGCAGCGGGCGACGCGGAAAAGCGCCAACCAGCCGCCGATCCAAAGCCCATGCCGCGCCACAGCTTCATAGGCATATTCCGAACAGGTCGGCAGATGCCGGCAGGAATTGCCGACAAAACCCGAAAGTGTCAGTTGATAAAGGCGGATCAGCGCCGTCCCGAAAACACGATCCGGCGTTTTTGGCCACGGGCCGGAGAAGTTACGGCTCCTATATTTCCTTGTGGTCGGCAAGCAAGCCTCTGGCACGAGCGACCAATTCTGGAACATAGCGCCTCGCCGTCGTCCACTCGATGGAGTCATAACCATGCGAAAGGCGATTACGAGTCCGATATGCTTGTTCGAAGGAAAGCTCCGGATGGTTCTGCACGAAATCAGGATGAAATCTGCGCAAATTGCCTGACGCTTCTCCAATTGCATCGATACATTTGGAAGCAGCGAGCCGATGCAACTCGCTGGTGGAAAACGCTTCCCACGAAACGTTACCGATCACCCGGTCGAGGCGCTCACCCCATTCAACGATATGCCAAAGCAAATCGTCAACGGACCTTCCGCTTTTCACCATCAGAGGGACCGGATATCTGCGGCAACCCGAGCGGAAGCTCTTTTGCCGAACTCGCCCGGGGTGCGGACATCGATGTCGATCCCGAGCAACGCTTCAAGCTTGATCTCTAGATTGGCGAGATCGATGAAAGTCGTCACGTTGAATTGGGGGTCGACCAAGACATCCAGATCGCTGCCCTCGACATCTTCCCCCCGCGCGGTCGAGCCAAAGATACGCGGATTGCTCACCGGATAGCGGGATATGATTTCCAAAACCTCATCGCGGTGTTTTGCAAGCGCCTCCGATGGCCGCATCGCCGCCTCCTCTCAGGCCGCCTCGCCGGCGCGCTTCCTCTCGATCTGGTCGATTGCATCGACGACGGCGTCGAAAGTCAGCATGGTCGAGGCATGGCGCGCCTTGTAGTCGCGCACCGGCTCCAGATATTTCAAATCGGCGAACCGCCCTTCCGGCGCCGGACCGTTCTCCTTCAGCATCTTGCGCATCGCCTCGCGCACGGCGCGGAGTTCGTCCACCGTCGCGCCGACGACGTTGCGCGCCATGACCGAGGATGAAGCCTGCCCCAGCGCGCAGGCCTTCACGTCATGGGCGAAATCCGTAATACGGTCCCCGTCCATCTTGATATCGACAGTGACTGTCGAGCCGCACAGCTTCGAATGCGCCCGCGCGGAAGCGTCCGGATTATCGAGACGGCCGATCCGCGGGATATTGCCGGCGAATTCGAGAATTTTTGCGTTATAGACGTCGTCAATCATGGAATTCTACCCAGCCGCCTTGTCGCAACAATCTGTTTCAAAAAGGCTCTCTTCCATTCATCCCATGACATCTTATATAGTGCCTGATGCTCGAAGACGGCAAGGAAGTACCTGACCGATGGCGTTTTTCGATGCACAGCACGCCGCTTCCGGGAAGTCACCAAAGCCCAGAAAAGGTTGTGATCCGTTCAACTCGTCCCTTCGTCGAAAGGGACTACGGGAGACGCCTTAATGGACGCCATAATCAAGAATTTCCATACCAAGTCTGACGCCGCCAAGGTGCGTGTGTGCGACCCGACCGGTCGCCCGTCACAAGCCGAAGTGGAAGCAGCGGTCCGCACGTTGATACGCTGGACGGGCGATAATCCGGAACGCGAGGGATTGCGGGACACGCCGATGCGTGTCGCCAAGGCCTACCGCGAGATGTTTTCGGGTTATGACCACGATCCTGCCGAGGAACTCGGCAGGACCTTCGAAGAGGTGGCCGGTTACAACGACCTCGTTCTGGTGAAGGACATCACCTTCCACTCGCATTGCGAACACCATATGGTGCCGATCATCGGCAAGGCGCATGTCGGCTACTTGCCTGACGGCAGGGTGGTCGGCCTGTCGAAGATCGCGCGCGTCGTTGATATTTTTGCCCGCCGGCTGCAGACGCAGGAAGCCATGACGGCCGAAATCGCCCATAGCATCCAGGATGTGCTCCATCCGCGCGGCGTCGCGGTCGTGCTTGAAGCCGAGCATATGTGCATGGCGATGCGAGGCATCCGCAAACAGGGCTCCACGACCTTGACGTCCACCTTCTCGGGTATCTTCAAGAACAATCCCGAGGAGCAGGTTCGCTTCATGACGATGTTGAGAGGCGTAAGCGGATCCTGATCCGCCATTTCTCGCCGAAAACGATCAGCCGTTTTTCATGGATTTTCCAACCCCTTCGCCCGACAAAAAGGAACTCGAGGAGGGAGGTCTGTTCACCCCTCGCTTCGGCCAGAACGGGCTCCTCACTGCGGTCGTGACCGATGCCCGCGACGGCATGCTCCTCATGGTTGCGCACATGAATGCCGCGGCACTTTCCCTCACGCTCGAAACCGGCATCGCCCATTACTGGTCACGCTCGCGCGGCAGGCTTTGGAAGAAGGGCGAGGTTTCGGGCAATTTCCAGCGCGTCGTGGAAATCCGGACGGATTGCGACCAGGACGCCCTCTGGCTCCGCGTCGAGGTGGCCGGCCATGACGCCACCTGCCACACAGGGCGACGCTCCTGCTTCTACAGGACCGTGGAAGTCAAGGGCGGCAAAGCCCATCTTAAAGTTGATGGCAGCGTGCCGAAATTTGACACAAAAGCAACCTATGGACGCTCTGGATGACGAGCGGGGGCGCAACAAATTCCCCATTCATGAATTTGATACGAGAGCGGTTCATCCTAAGAGCCGCGGGACATGGAGACTGCTGTGATGCTCGACTGGGCGTCTATCAGGGGAAAAGGGGAAGGACGCCAGAAGGCCGATCCGCCTGAAATATCCTCACCCAGGCCGGAGCCGAAGAAATCGGGCATCGCACTGGCGCTCGGCGGCGGTGCGGCGCGCGGCTGGGCCCACATAGGCGTCCTGCGCGCCCTCGACGAGGCGGGCATCGAAATCAATATGATCGCCGGAACCTCGATCGGCGCTCTGGTCGGCGGCTGCTATCTTGCCGGCAAGCTGGACGAGTTGGAGGAATTCGCCCGCAGCCTCACCCGCAGGCGCTTTTTCGGGCTCCTGGACTTCCAGTTTCGCGGCAGCGGGCTTTTCGGCGGCATGCGTCTCAATGCCCGCCTGCAGCAGCACCTTGCCGGCGTCACCTTTGGCGATCTCAGCAGGCCTTTTGTCTGCGTTGCCACTGAAATCCGTACGGGACACGAGGTCTTGCTGACAAGCGGTTCGCTGATAACCGCCATGCGTGCGTCCTATGCCCTGCCCGGCGTATTCGAACCCGTCATGTGCAACAACCGGCTGCTCGTCGATGGGGCGCTGGTCAATCCGGTGCCTGTCTCCGTCTGCCGAGCCTATGAGCAACTCCTGGTCGTGGCGGTCAACCTGAATTACGACCATTTCGGCCGCGCAGCGGTGATCAAGCACGATGCCGGACCGGCCGACGCCTCGCTCGGGCTACCACCCGCCGGCGAGGTGGACGAGATAGTCGCCGCCGATAGCCGTATACCCGAATCGCGCATCGGCATCACGGGTGTGATGGTCGAGGCCTTCAATATCATCCAGGACCGTATTTCCCGCGCCCGGCTGGCAGGTGATCCGCCGGACCTTTCGTTGCAGCCGAAACTCAGCCATATCGGCCTGACGGAATTTCACAGGGCGGACGAAGCAATTCGCCTCGGCTATGAGGCAACGAAGATCAACCTTCCCCAGCTTCAGCGCTTGCAAACCGTTCTGGCCTGATCGCCTTATGACGCCGCGGCGTCGGTGACGCGGAATTGCACGGAGCGGGACCCGTTCCACCAATTGCCGGAGACGCTTCCGGCCACATGGATAGAGTTTCCCCTGTTCTTCTCGAGGAATCGCGCAAGTTCCGTTCCTTCCGCCCGGAACGCCATCGCCTGGACACGCCCTCCCATTTCAGACTGAAGGCCGATCCGCATATGACCGTTTCCCACGACCCGCAGGTCGGTGAGACGGTGGCGCGGCAGAACGAGCGTGGGAGCCGAGTGCCCCGCCCCGTAAGGTCCGGCCCGTTCCAGAACATCGAGCAGGTCGAGCTTCGCCGCTTCAGCGGTCAGCGCGCCGTCGATCTTCAGCGTTTCCTCCTCGCGCAGGCGAAACACGTCTGGCGCGGCGATTTCCTCGAAGAAGGCGCGCAGTTCCCCCAGCCTCGATCTCTCGACGGTTATGCCCGCAGCCATTGCGTGGCCGCCCCCCTTTACGAGAAGCCCGGCTTCGACCGCCGCGCGCACCATCCTGCCGAGATCGAAGCCCGCGATCGAACGCCCTGACCCCGCCCCCATGCCGTCGCCGTTGAAGGCAATGGCGAAGGCAGGGCGTCTAGCGTGATCCTTCAAGCGCGACGCGATCAGCCCGACGATGCCCGGATGCCAGCCTTCGCTCGCCGTCACCAGTATTGCCGGACCGAGGTCGCCGGCGGTTTCCGCATCCGCCTCGGCGCGCGCCTCCTCCAGCATGGACCTTTCCATCGCCTGCCGCTCCCGGTTGAGGTCTTCGAGAACGGCCGCGATCTTCTCCGCTTCCACGGGGTCATCCGTGGCGAGCAGCCTTGCGCCGAGCGCCGCGTCGCCGATGCGGCCGCCGGCATTGATGCGCGGGCCGATGAGGAAGGAAAAATGAAAGCTGTTCAGCGGCTCGCCGATGCGGGCGGCCCGCGCCAGCGCCGCGAGGCCCGAATTGCCGAGATGCCGCGCCACGACAAGGCCTTTGACCACGAAGGCGCGGTTGACGCCCGAAAGCGGCACCACGTCGCATACGGTTGCGAGCGCGACGAGATCGAGGAAGCCGAGGAGATCGGGCGCGTCTTTCCTGCCCCCCCTCGCCCGCAGTTCCTTCACCGTCTGTACGAGCGCCAGAAAGGTGACGCCTGCCGCGCAGAGATGCCCCTGTCCGGAAAGATCGTCCTCGCGATTGGGATTGACCACCGCCACCGCCGCCGGAATAGCGCCGCCGATTTGGTGATGGTCGAAAACGACGACTTCCGCACCAGCCGCGTTAGCCGCATCGATCGACGGGGCACTGTTGCTGCCACAATCAACCGTGACGATCAGCGAAGCGCCCCTCGCCCTGAGTTCACGCATCGCTTCGGGATTGGGGCCATAGCCTTCGAAAATACGGTCGGGAATATAGATCTCGGTTTCCAGCCCGTAATGGGCAAGGAACCGTTTCAAAAGCGCGGAGGACGCGGCGCCGTCCACGTCGTAATCTCCAAAGATGGCGACCTTTTCCTTGGCGATGATCGCGGTCGCGATGCGCGCCGCCGCCTTGTCCATATCGGTCAGCGAAGCGGGATCCGGCAGGAGCGAACGGATTGTCGGGTCAAGAAAGGCGCGCGCTTCGTCGAGTCCGATGCCGCGCCCCGCAAGCACTCTTGCGACGATTTCGGGGATGCCGTGGGTCTGCGAAACGGCAAGCGCGATGTTCTCCTGGCGCGTATCGAGCCTGTGCTCCCAGGCCAGGCCGGTCGCCGACCTCCTCACGTCCAGAAAAAACCGCTTCTCGCCGCCCATCGATTCCGTCCTGCTCCACCGGACGATAAAGGAGGAACGAATGAAGGTAAAACGAAGCCGTTCAGGCCTCGCCCTAAAATGTGGATAGACCGTTCCTTGAAAAAAAGGTTCAGAACTTGTCCATATCCTGGTGGCGGGCCTTGATCTCCCGCACCGTACCCGACGAAGAGCGCATGACGATCGTATGGGTCTGGATCGCCATTTTCCCGAACCTGACGCCGGAGAGCAGATTCCCGTCCGTCACCCCGGTGGCGGCAAAGAGAACGTCGCCGCGCGCCATCTCCCGTTCGCGATATTTGTGCGTGGGATCGGAAATACCCATCCTGGCCGCTCGCGCGACCTTTTCCCCACTGTCGAGGATAAGCCGTCCCTGCATCTGTCCGCCTGTGCAGCGGAGCGCGGACGCCGCAAGTACGCCCTCGGGCGCGCCTCCCGTGCCGAGATAGATGTCGATGCCGGTTTCGTCCGGCTCGGTCGTATGGATCACGCCGGCCACATCGCCGTCCCCGATCAGACGGATCGCAGCGCCCGTCGCCCGCACCTCGTCGATCAGCGCGGCATGACGCGGCCGATCAAGAATGCAGGCCGTGATCTCGTGGATTGGAACGCCCTTCGCCCTGGCGAGATTGGCGATATTTTCCGCCGCGGGCAGGTCGAGGTCCACCACGCCCTCGGGATAGCCCGGCCCGACGGCGATCTTTTCCATATAGACATCAGGCGCGTAAAGCAGAGTGCCTTTCTCCGCGATCGCGATCACGGCAAGCGCATTGGGAAGGTTCTTGGCGCAGATCGTCGTGCCTTCCAGAGGATCGAGCGCAATATCGACCTCGGGGCCGTCGGCGGCGCCGACTTCCTCGCCGATATAGAGCATCGGCGCCTCGTCCCGTTCGCCTTCTCCGATCACGACCGTGCCCTTGATCGGCAGCCTGTTCAGTTCGGAACGCATCGCATCGACCGCAACCTGATCCGCCGCCTTCTCGTCGCCGCGCCCCCGCAACCGGGCCGCCGCAACTGCCGCGCGCTCGGTCACGCGAACGAGTTCGAGCGTAAGAATGCGGTCCAGTCCCGAAATGACGCCTTTGGTCATGTCACCATCCACAGGAAAGCAGCTATCGCCGGGTTTCGTGCGGCTCTTTTGTCAAAGCAGGGTGACAATCGCAAGAGAGCGGAGTCCCTCTTTTGACCGAAGGGGAAACTCGACCGATCAGGGGCGCGGCATTAGCCGCCAAGCCGGCGCTTGGTCTCGTCAATCATCTGATTGGCGATCTGCATCCGGATCATTGCCTGGTCCCGCCATTGCGGTTTGACGCGATCCGGATGGTTATGGAAGGCAAAGCTGCGGCGTAAGCGGCGAAGCGACTTGAGATCCCTGACGCGGTCGAGGCCGAGCTCACGAGCGATGGCGTCCGGATTGGTGTCGGGCGCCGAAATCTCGGCAAGCAGTTCTTCCTTCAACAATCTGTAGGCCGCATTTGCCGGGTCGGCAGCGTCTGATCCGCCATCCCTCGCCGTGTCATCCAGAAAGGCAAAGGGAACGGAGGGAGGCGCCGCAATCCGTGCTCTCTCTTCCTTATCTCCCGATTCGATCAGCAGATCCTCCAGGAAGGATGCGAAGTCGCGCGCCATTTCAGTTTCTACACCCTGTCCCGATCTGCCTGCACCATGGACCATAGACATGGCGGGTTAACGGCTTCTTCCCGGAAGGGTTCCAATCGGGTTAATAAGATATATCTTACGATACATCTTGACTCGCGAGAATGGCTCTGCCAATTAAGATATATCGTAAGACACAACGAAAGGTATGACAATGAATCGTGGCCATCGAGGCGGTCATTGGGACCGCGAATGCGGGGCTCCCGCCAACATCATGGAGATGATGGCGCGCAAATTCGGTGGAAGCCGGCACGGTTTCGGGCCGTTCGGAAAAGGATTTGGCGGCGGTGGCGGCGGCATTTTCCGCGCCGGGCGCATGCTGGCGGACGGCGATCTCAGGCTGATCGCGCTTGCTCTCCTCGCGGAAAGCCCGCGGCACGGCTACGACATCATCAAGGCGCTGGAAGAGCGTTCGAGCGGCATCTACAGCCCGAGCCCTGGCGTGGTTTATCCGACGCTCACCTTCCTCGAAGAAGCAGGCTATGCCTCATCGGCGACCGAGGGCAACAAGAAAGTCTTCTCCATTACCGATGCCGGCAGGGCCTATCTCGAAGAGAACCGCGCGATCGTCGACGGCGTTCTGGCGCAAATCGAACGTTTCGGCCGCAAGATGGCGGCCGCCCGCGAATGGTTCGACTGGTCTGACGACGAACCGCGTCAGCGCGGCGACCGCGGCGACTGGCATGGGCGGCACGGCCTTCGGCGCGACTTCCACGAGGTGCGCCGCCGCATCCGCATGGCGTTGGCCGAACTCATGCATGCGCCGGCGGAAAGGCAGCAGGAAGCGATCGATATCCTGAACAGGGCCGCCGACGAACTCGGCAGGTTGGCCCATGGCGACCATGACGATTCCGATGACTAGAGCAATTCCAGCAAAAGTGCATCGCGGTTTTGCGTTCGGAATTGCGTGAAAACAAGCAGATAGAGCATTCCCGTGATTCGGAAAACGGAAATGCTCCAGTGAGGGCAGAGCATGAAAAAAGGACGTGAAACCACCCTTCATCACTCGACGGCCATTGTCATAACGGAAATGGCGAGCCGCTATCTTCAGCAGCTCTGCAAGCATTTCGGTCACAAGCTGCCGGTCAATTTCACACCGCACAGGGGCGCGATCGTGTTCGATTTCGGCATGTGCGCCCTTGCCGCGAAGGACAACATGCTGAATCTGACAGTGACGGCGGAGGACGAGGTCAGCCTTTCGCGGCTGAAGCATGTCGTGGCAAGCCATCTGGAACGTTTCGCCTTCCGCGAAAACCCCGAGATTGCCTGGAACTGAGGGGCCGGCGGCGGGAAAGCCGGCTTCCCGGCCGGCTCCCGTCCGAAAGAGGTATGGACCCTGTGCCAGAAAGTCGCTGTACCTTGACCACTTGACAGCCAGCCCCCGGCGGTATTCGGCTTGCGCGGAGAAGCTGGGCGCCCCTGCGACGCACTGGAATCGACATCGGCTGATCGATATGGACCTCGCGCGCTCCATATGGAGCCGCGAAAACGGCTGGACGGAACAGGCGGAAGCTATGCCCAAGACCGATATCGCAAGACGGGTCTACAACCACACCTGGAAGCTCGACCCGATCATCCGCAGTCTGCTCGATACGGATTTCTACAAGCTGCTCATGCTGCAGATGATCTGGGGCCTTTATCCCACGGTCAACGCAACCTTTTCCCTGATCAATCGCACGCGTTCCGTTCGCCTCGCGGACGAGATCGACGAGGGGGAATTGCGGGCACAGCTCGACCACGCCCGCTCGATCCGCTTCTCAAAGAAGGAGATGATCTGGCTGGCGGGCAACAGTTTCTACGGCCGCAAGCAAATCTTCGACCCTGATTTCCTCTCTTGGCTGACAAGCTTCCGGCTGCCGGAATATGAACTTAGGCGGCGCGAAGGACAGTACGAACTGCATTTCCATGGCGCCTGGCACGAAACCACAATGTGGGAAATCCCCGCTCTCGCCATCATCAACGAATTGCGATCCCGCGCGGCGATGAAGTCGATGGGGCCGTTCGCGCTCGATGTGCTCTACGCCCGCGCCAAGGCGAAGATGTGGGCGAAGGTCGAGCGGCTCAAGAAATATCCGGAGCTCCAGATTTCCGACTTCGGCACAAGGCGTCGCCACAGCTTCCTGTGGCAGCGCTGGTGCGTGGAAGCGCTGAAGGAAGGCATCGGGCCGGCCTTTACCGGCACCAGCAACGTGCTTCTCGCCATGGATTCAGACCTCGAAGCCCTTGGCACCAATGCGCATGAACTTCCGATGGTTCTCGCCGCCCTCGCGGAGACCGACGAGGAACTGCGGGCAGCGCCCTACAAGGTGATGAAGGACTGGCAAAGCTATTATGGCGGCAATCTGCTGATCGTGCTGCCCGACGCCTTCGGCACCGCCTCCTTTCTGAAGAATGCGCCGGACTGGGTGGCGGACTGGACGGGTTTCCGGCCCGACAGCGCGCCGCCGATCGAAGGCGGCGAGAGGATCATCGAGTGGTGGCGAAAGAAGGGGAAGGACCCGAAAAAGAAGCTCCTGATCTTCTCCGATGCGCTCGATGTCGACACGATGGAAGAAACATTCCGCCATTTCCGCGGCAAGGTCAGGATGGGTTTCGGCTGGGGAACGAACCTCACCAACGATTTCGTCGATTGCGCCCCCGAGCGCAATGACCAGCTGCGCGCCATATCGCTGGTCTGCAAGGTGAGCGACGCCAATGGCCGGTCGGCGGTGAAGCTGTCCGATAACCCGCTGAAGGCCACCGGCGATCCGGCGGAAGTCCAGCACTATCTCAAGGTGTTCGGCGGCAAGGACAGGGTGCGTCAGGCCGTCAAGGTATAGCCGGAAGCGTTGTTGGGAATGCTGGGTGCGTCCTTCGAGGCCCGCTTCGCGGGCACCTCAGGATGAGGAAGGTCGGCGCAAGGTCCCCATCGTGTCATGCCTGCGAAGCGGGCGGATGGGCCTCCCAATTTCTTCGCGCCAGCGGTCCTCATCCTGATCAGGATGAGAGTGCCGGCAGTTCGCGGAAGGTTGGCGCCCAAAGGCCCTCATCCTGAGGTGCGAGCGCAGCGAGCCTCGAAGGACGCACGGCAATGATGAAGGCGGAGTTGTTGATCAATGCCCCGATTTCTGATTTCCACTGGACGCGCCGATGCCGATGGAAATGTCGCCCCATGTCCGGACATTCCAGTTTCCGAGCTTGACGCCATTATCGTCGCTGGACCCGATCTTGTCGTCACGCCGATTGGGATCGGTCGTCACGATATGGTAGCCGCCCTTTACGCCGGGCAGGCTGCTCTCCTGCTGCGACCAGTGCTGTGACTGACCGCTCGACGTCTGGGCATGGGAGAACGGCGCGAACAGGAGCAGAAAGGCGATTACGGCCGTCGACCTTGCCAGCAATCCGGTCAGTAATGTGCGCATCACCCGGGCTCCTGCCGCTTCACATTCGCGAAGTGTAGCCGGGCGGGCTGCGAAAGGCAAAAAGGCGCTCCGCGGTCAGATATGGAGCGCGTGGCCGAGTGCGCGCAAACTCGCCTCGTGGAACGCTTCACTCTGCGTCGGATGCGCATGGATCGTGCCGGCTATGTCTTCCAGTCGTGCGCCCATCTCGATCGCCAGACCGAAGGCGGAAGAGAGTTCCGACACCCCCTGCCCGACCGCCTGGATGCCGAGCACCAGATGATTGTCGGCGCGCGCGACGACGCGGACGAAGCCCTCTTCCGCTCCCATGGTCATGGCGCGGCCATTAGCGCTGAACGGGAACTGCCCGACCTTGATCTCGCGCCCGGTGGCGCGGGCCTCCTCCGGCGATAGCCCAGCTGTCACCACCTCCGGATCGGTGAAGCAGACGGCCGGAATAGCGCGCTTGTCCCAGCTTCTCTTATGCCCGGCGACGATCTCGGCGACCATCTCGCCTTGCGCCATCGCCCGATGCGCCAGCATCGGCTCGCCGGTGACGTCGCCGATCGCATGGATGCCGCGCATTGAGGTGCGGCATTGGTCGTCGATGCGAATGAAGCGGCCGTCGCGGTCGAGCACCAGTTCTTCGATTCCCCAGCCTTCAACGAGCGGCTTGCGGCCGACTGTAACGAGGATCTTGTCCGCCGCAAGCTGCTTTTCTTCGCCGCCGGTTTCGATGACAAGCGCCTCGCCTTTCTTGCCAAGGCCTTTCGCCTTTGCCTCGGTGAAAACCTCGATGCCGAGATGATCGAGCCTTTTGGCGACGGGCCGCGTCAGTTCGGCGTCATATTGCGGCAGGATTCGCGGCAGCGCCTCGACCACCGTTACTTTCGAGCCGAGCTTGGCATAAGCGGTCCCGAGTTCGAGCCCGATATAGCCGCCGCCGACCACCGCCAGCTTCTTCGGCACGTCTGCGAGCGACAGCGCTTCGGTGGAGGAAATGACGTGCCCGCCGAACGGAAGCGAGGGCAGTTCCACCGGCACGGAGCCGGTGGCGATGACGATCGCCTCGGCGCGGATGATCTGCGGCCCGGTCTCGGTCTCGACCTCGACAGTCTTGCCGTCATGGAATTTCGCCCAGCCGCCGACCATCTTGACGCCCGCCTTCTTGAGCAGGCCGGAGACGCCGAGATTGAGACGTCCGACGATGCGGTCCTTCCAGGCGATCGTTTTCCGGAAATCGAGTTCGGGAGACGAAGCGCCGATGCCGAGAGGGCTGCCGCCGGCCGCCATCTCGGTGAGCTTATGATATTCTTCGGCGGCGTGGATCAGCGCCTTTGACGGGATGCAGCCGACATTGAGGCAGGTGCCGCCCGGCTTGCCGGCATCGACGATGACGGTATCGACGCCAAGCTGGCCGGCGCGGATGGCGCAGACATACCCGCCCGGCCCGGCGCCGATGACAAGAAGCCTGCAGGAGATTTCCTTCATGGGTTCAGATCCTCATCAAACCCGCCCTCCGCTATGGCTCCGGGCGTTCGTCGTTCCAAAAGACAAATCGTTGGCTTTTGGTCCACTTCGTGGAACACTCCTCACCCCTCCACGAAGATCAGCGCCGGCGTTTCCAGCAACGTCTTCAGCTTTTGCACAAACGTCGCGGCGTCCCAGCCGTCAATGACGCGGTGATCGAAGCTGGAAGAAAGGTTCATCATCTTGCGCGGGATGAATTCCGTGCCGTCCCAGACAGGCCGCATCATGATCTTGTTGACGCCGATAATCGCCACTTCCGGAAAATTGATGACGGGCGTCGTCACCACGCCGCCCATCGCGCCGAGCGAGGTGATGGTGATGGTCGAGCCGGTCAGGTCCTCCCGCGTCGCCGCGCCGTCGCGCGCCGCTTCGGACACACGGCCGACTTCCGCCGCACAATCCCAGATGTCGCGCGCCTCGGCATGGCGCACGACCGGCACCATCAACCCCGCCGGCGTCTGCGTCGCGATACCGATATGGACGCCGCCGGAACGATGGATGATGCCCGCCTCGTCGTCGAAAGTGGCGTTGAGAGCCGGTTGCTCGGCAATCGCCTTCACCATCGCCCGCATCAGGAAGGGCAGGATCGTCAGGCGCGGCTGATTTTCCTTCTTCTGCTTGTTCAATGCCGCGCGCAAATCCTCCAGCGCCGTGACGTCGACTTCCTCGACATAGGTGATGTGGGGAATGCGCGACTTGGCGAGCGCCATCTTCTCGGCGATGCGCCGCCTGAGACCGACGATCTTTGTCTCCTCGACGGAATTGTCCGGAACCAGCCCCGTCGCGCGTCCGCCTTGCTGCGGCCCGCGCGACAGGAAGGCGTCGATGTCCTCATGGCCGATCCGACCGGCAGGCCCGCTGCCAGCTACTTGCCGCAAGTCGATTCCCGCTTCCTTCGCCCTCATCCTGACCGCCGGCGAGGCGACCGGTTTTTCGCCGGCCGAGCGGGATGCTGCATTGCCGCCTGCCAATCGCCTTGGCGCGAGGGCTTGCCCCCTCACCCGCTCGCCGTCGCTCGCGTCCTCTCCCCGAGGGGAGAGGGGGCGCGGCGTCGCGGCCGGCTCCTCTTCTCCCCGCCGGGGAGAAGGTGGCGAGGACGAAGTCCGAGCCGGATGAGGGGGGGATTTGTCCAATTGCTCCCCGTTTTCGGAAACATTGTCCGCGCTCGCCTCGACCGGCTTGGCATCCGCAACGTCATCCCCGCCCGCTGTTTTCAGCCTGATGATCGGCGAGCCGACGGCGACCGTGTCGCCGACCTCCGCGCCCAGCCAGATCACCTCGCCATCGACGGGAGACGGGATTTCGACCGTCGCCTTGTCGGTCATCACCGCCGCCAGCACCGCGTCCTCGCGCACGAGATCGCCCGGTTTCACATGCCATTCGACCAGTTCCGCCTCGGCCACGCCCTCGCCCACGTCCGGAAGCTTGATGATCCGCTCGCCCATCGTCAGGCCTCCACCGTTTCGCGAAGCGCCCGGCCGACGCGCTCGGGTCCCGGGAAATAATTCCACTCCTGCGCGTGCGGGTAAGGCGTATCCCATCCGGCGACCCGCCTGACCGGCGCTTCGAGATGATAAAAGCAATGCTCCTGCACCAGTGCGGCAAGCTCGGCGCCGAAGCCCGACGTCAGCGTCGCCTCATGCACCACCACGCAGCGCCCGGTCTTGTTCACGGAAGCAGCGATCGTGTCGAGATCGAGCGGCAGCAATGTGCGGATGTCGATCACTTCCGCGTCGATCCCGGTATCGTCGGCCGCCGCTTCCGCCACATGGGTCATCGTGCCGTAAGCGAGAACCGTGACGGCGTTGCCCGGACGCCGCACAACGGCCTGGCCGAGCGGGATCGTATAATGCCCGTCCGGCACCTCTCCCAAGATATGTTTGGACCACGGCGTCACCGGCCGCTCGTGATGGCCGTCGAAAGGACCGTTATAGAGCCGTTTCGGCTCGAGGAAGATCACCGGGTCGGGATCCTCGATCGCGGCGATCAGCAGGCCCTTCGCGTCGTGGGGATTGGACGGAACCACCACTTTCAGCCCCGACACATGCGTGAACAGCGCCTCCGGGCTTTGGCTATGCGTCTGGCCGCCAAAAATGCCGCCGCCTGTTGGCATGCGAATGACGATCGGGCAGGTGAACTCGCCGGCCGAGCGATAGCGCAGTCGCGCCGCTTCGGAAACGATCTGGTCATAGGCCGGGTAAACGTAATCCGCGAACTGCACCTCGACGCAGGGCCGCAGGCCGTAGGCCGCCATGCCGATCGCCGTGCCGACGATGCCGAGTTCGCTGATCGGCGTGTCGAAGCAGCGCGTCTTGCCATATTTGGCCTGCAGTCCGGCCGTGCAGCGGAAAACCCCGCCGAAATAGCCGACATCCTCGCCGAAGACGACGACGTTCTCGTCCTTGCCCATCATCACGTCCATCGCGTCGCGGATGGCCTCGATCATCGTCCTGCGCGGCATGTTGGTATCCCGCCTGTTAGTATCCCGCCTGCTGCCGCTGCCGCCTCAAATGCGGCGGCATTTCCGCATAGACCCCCTCGAACATGTCGCGCACCGACGGCTTGCCGCCCGAATGCAAGGTGCCGTGGCTCTCGGCCTCCTTCTGTGCCGAGATCACCGTATCGAGGATTTCCGCTTCTGCCTGCTTGTGGCGCTCCTCCGACCACGCGCCGATGGAAATAAGGTGGTTCTTCAGCCGGATGACGGGATCGCCGAGCGGCCAGGCCGACGATTCCTCCCTCGCCCGATAGGCCGACGGATCGTCGGAGGTCGAATGCGCGCCGACGCGATAGGTGACATATTCGATCAGCGTCGCGCCGAGATTGCGCCGCGCCCGCTCCGCCGCCCAGGAAGCGACCGCATGGACGGCGAGATAATCATTGCCGTCGACCCTGAGCGACGGCAGCCCGAAGCCGAGGCCGCGCGCCGCGAAGGTGCCCGAGCCGCCGCGCGCGATGCCCTGGAAAGTCGAGATCGCCCATTGATTATTGACGATATTGAGGATGACGGGCGCCTTATAGGTCGAGGCAAAGACCAGCGCAGCATGAAAATCGCTTTCCGCCGTCGAACCGTCGCCGATCCAGCCGGCCGCAATCTTCGTGTCGTTTTTGATGGCTGACGCCATCGCCCATCCCACCGCCTGGACGAATTGCGTTCCGAGATTGCCGGAAATGGAGAAAAAGCCGTGATCCTTTGAAGAATACATGATCGGCAACTGACGGCCTTTCAACGGATCGCGCTCATTGGAAAAGATCTGGTTCATCATTTCGGCGATGGGATAGCCGTCGGCGATCAGGAGCCCCGCCTGACGATAGGTGGGAAAATTCATGTCCCCCGGCTTCAAGGCCTTGCGGAAGGCAGTCGAGATCGCCTCCTCACCCATATGTTGCATATAGAAGGACGTCTTGCCCTGGCGCTGCGCCGTCAGCATTCGGGCGTCGAAGGCCCGCAACGTCATCATGTGTTTCAGCCCGTCGCGAAGTTCCTCTTCGCTGAGAAGCCCGGCCCAAGGGCCCACCGCCTCGGCATCCCGGTTCAGGACGCGGATGATCGAATAGGCAAGATCACGCATGTCTTCCGGATTGGCATCAACCTCCGGCCGCCGGACGGAACCGGCGGGGGCGATCTTGACGTTGGAGAAATCCGGCTTGTCGCCCGGCCGCACCGCCGGTTCGGGGACATCGAGCGAAAGCGCAGCCTGTATCGCCATTCTCATTTCCTCCACGGCCGGATGGCCTGCCATAGCTCGTCCTCCTTGTGCAACATGCCCAGGCAAATGTCACGGCCGCCGGCGCTGCCCCGTTCAGCCTTGGTTCAGCGTTGCGAGGGAACAATTGAACGATTAAGTCCGTTGCATGATGAACGGATAATTTTCAGGAGCTAGATTATGAAAAAAATCCTATCTTTGCTCTCTGCCGGCGCGTTGGCGCTAGCGATGATCAGCCCGGCGATGGCCGCAGGCGACGTCGATACCACGGCTCATCCCTATGCCCCGCGCGGCGCCATAGGACTCGGCAATCGCGGAGGCGGGGTCAGGATGGCCCGCGATCACCACGGCGGCGGGCACTGGCGCGGTGGCCGTCATAACGGTTGGCGTGGCCATCATGGCGGCTGGCATGGCGGTCATCATGGCGGCTTCTATCGCCATGGCGGCTATGGCTGGTACAATGGCCATCGTGGCTATCGGTATTACCACCATGGCTACCGCTATTATAATGGCTGGTGGTTCCCTGCCACCGCATTCCTCGGAGCGGCGATTATCGGTAATGCAATGGCGCCCCATCCTGTCTACCGTGGCGGAAGCTATCATGTGCGTTGGTGCTACAACCACTATCGGTCCTATCGCGCATCCGACAACACCTATCAGCCCTATAGCGGGCCGCGCCGGCAGTGCGTCTCGCCGTGACAATCCAAACCGGGCTAAATCGGCCGCAGCGTCGCTGCGGCCGGACCCCCTGAGAAACAGCACGTAAAAATGCCCCGGCAGATCGTAACGATCGGCTTCTAGCGCTTTCGAAAACCGCGGATATTCAATAAAAGATTGATTTTGTGGAGATACTGGGCCAAACAACCGGCAAGGGCCGCCCGATGAATCAGGTAAAGACAGCGAAATTTGGCATTGGCCAGGTGGTGCGCCACCGGATATTCCCATTCCGGGGCGTCATCTTCGATGTCGATCCGGAGTTCAGCAATTCCGAAGAGTGGTATGAATCGATTCCGGCCGAGACCCGGCCCCGCAAGGATCAGCCCTTCTACCATTTGCTCGCCGAAAACGCGGAAACCGAATATATCGCCTATGTTTCCGAGCAGAATCTCCTGGAGGACCAGTCAGGAGAGCCGGTGCGCCATCCGCAACTGGCGGAGCTGTTCAGCAAGACGCCCGAGGGCGACTACAAGCCTAAGGCCAGCACGCATCACTGAATAGAGCCGCGCAACGAACGGCGGCGCGCATCCTTGTGCTGGAGCAATTCCAGCAAAAGTGTGCTTTGCTCCCGAAATTGCGTGGAAACAAGGACATGGAGCATTTCCGTGATTTGAAGAAAACGGAAATGCTCCAGCCGCAAACGAAAAGCGAGGCACGGATGCCTCGCTTGAAACAACGATCAATCTGACGAAGCTTTTACTGGCCCGCCTTTGCTTTCGCCTGCTCTTCCTTGAGCTTTTTGGCGAAATCGCTGTTGTTTTTGGCAACGAATTCCTTGAGCTTCTTTTCACGTTCGGCCAGATCCGACTGCTGCAGCGGCGGCCCGTCATAGGCGCCCGTGAAACCCGTGAGCTTGATGTCGATCGGATTAGGCTGGTTCTGGAAATTGATCGACGTGAGCGTGAGCTTGGAGCCTTTCTTGAGCGAAGCCACGAGCGCGTCTGTCAGAGGCGTTTCCGCGACACAACGATCGGGGAAGCAGATCATATAATCGATCTTCTGCGTCTTCCCGCCATCGATCTGCAGGCCGATGCCAGGGGGAACCATGCGTCCTGTCGGCACGGCGACCTGGAAAACGCGACGGTTCACCTTGCCTTTGATCTCGATCAGGCTGACGCCGGTGATCAACTGGCCCGTATCGGCGAGCGTGATGTTCTGCACATTGCAGATATCCACGTCCTGCTGTTTCGAGCAGGCCTTGAACCAGCCTTGCGGGATTTTCTGCTGTTGTTGCTCCTGCTCCTGCGCCTGCGCGGGCAGCGTCGCGGTGATCAGCCCCGTGACGCCCATCGCCACAAGCGCGAGGCGGGACAGATTTCGGGCCAGGCTTGTCATCGTATCCATTGTCCTCTCAAGAAAATCCAGACCGGCCTCGATCGAACCGGAATTCGTTGGCTACCTGTTTGCCAAATAAGGCAACAGGATGACTCCTAGTGTCCCGAATCCGAAATTTGCGCCGTTTCCGGGAAGTGCCGCACGAATTTCGGTTTCGATAAGGACACTAGCAATTCTTATTTCTGGTGTGGTGGATTTGAAATTCGTTCGAGGCTCGGTCCGCGTCCCAAACGAATTTCAAATCCACCACACAGGGGCGTGTTACACGCGAATTGAGCCGAAATCCACCCGCTCCAAGCCAAAATATCACGCCCCATTCGCCGAAATCGTTCCTGATCGGGGAGCGAAGCGGAATGGGGGCACATCCCCAGCAAGGTTGCAAATTCTCGCCTCCGGTTCGTGTTAAGTTCCTCACTCGAATCACGAACCGCGGATCAATTCGGACAGCACCTTGAACCGTCTCCTGCTCCATGCCGCGCTGGCAATCAGCTTTCTCCTGGTCTCTCGCGCGGCTCTGGCCGATCCGTCCTACGCGATCGCCATGCATGGCGAACCGGCTCTGCCCGCGGACTTCGATCACTTTCCCTATGCCAATCCCGCCGCGCCGAAGGGCGGTCGGGTCAACTACGCCGTGCCCGGCACCTTTGACAGCCTCAATCCCTTCATCGTCCAGGGCAGCGCGGCGCGCGGCATCATCGACCTGCAATATGGCTACAACGTCTATGACAGCCTGATGCAGCGCTCCTATGACGAGCCGTTCACGCTTTACCCGCTGCTTGCCAAGACCATCGACACGGACGACGCCCGTTCCTATGTCGAGTTCACGCTTGATGACCGCGCCCGTTTTTCTGACGGAATCCCGGTGACGCCGGAAGACGTGATCTTCACCGTCAAGCTGCTCGCCGAGAAGGGCCTGCCGCGCTACGCGATCACCGCCGACAAGATCGCCAGAATGGAAAAGATAGGAGAGCACGGAGTACGATTCACCTTCAAGAAGCCGGACCGGGAATTGCCGCTTATCCTCGGCCTGATGCCCATCCTGCCTGAACATGCGACGGACGCGGCCAATTTCGACAAGTCGACGCTGAAGCCCATGATCGGCAGCGGCCCCTACGTGGTGAGCGACGTGCGCCCCGGCGAATCGATCACGCTGAAGAGGAATCCTGATTATTGGGCCCGCGATCTCCCTTCGAAGAAAGGCTTCGACAATTTCGACGAAATCAGGATCAATTATTTCCGTGACGACAATGCCATGTTCCAGGCCTTCAGGAAGGGACTGATCGACGTGCGCATCGAGGGCAATCCGACACGTTGGACGGAAGAATACAACTTCCCCGCCCTCCGCGAGGGCCGCGTTGTCCGCGAAACATTCAAGAGCGGCCTCCCGTCGGGGATGCTGGGCTTCGTCATGAACACGCGCCGGAAAATCTTCCAGAACCGCACCCTGCGCGAAGCGTTCGTCGGGCTTTTCGATTTCGAATGGGCGAACCGGAATATCTACGACAGCGCTTACGAGCGCACCCGAAGCTATTTCGACGGCTCGTTCCTTTCCTCCCACGGCATCCCCGCCAGCCCGGCTGAAAAGGCGCTTCTGAAACCGTTCCCGGACGCGGTAGCCCCCGCCATCATGGCCGGGACATGGTCGCCGCCGGAATCGAACGGAAGCGGCTATGATCGCGCTTTCCTGAAGAAGGGCTACGACCTTCTACGCCAGGCCGGCTACTCCATCCAGGACCATCGCATGGTCGATGCCGAGGGAGATCCGCTTTCATTCGAAATCCTGTTGAACGGCAATACGGGCAAGGAAGCGGCGATGGTCTGGCAGCGAACGCTGGCCAAGATCGGCGTCGATGCCGCGATCCGTTCGGTCGATGCGGCGCAATATCAGCAACGCCTCAATACCTACGATTTCGATGTCATCCTGCAGAGCTACCCGTCCTCGCTCTCTCCGGGCGTTGAGCAGGTCGGGCGCTGGGGGTCGGCCTCGCGCGATGTCAACGGCACCTATAATTTCGCAGGGGTCTCCAATCCGGCAGTTGACGGTTTGATCTCGGATTTCCTCCATGCCCGGTCGGAAGACCAGTTCACGACGGCCGTGAGGGCCTATGATCGCGTCCTTTTGAGTGGCTTCTACGTCGCCCCGCTCTATCATCAGCCGGGACAATGGGTGGCGCACTGGAAGCGGATCCAGCATCCGAAACGTACATCGCTCTATGGCTTTCAACTGCCGACCTGGTGGCACGCGCAATAATCAAGCTGCGGAGAAACGGCATGACGGAAAGACAGCATATCACCATCGACGTCGTTTCCGACGCGGTCTGCCCCTGGTGCTATATCGGTCAGAAGCGCCTGGACAGAGCGACAGACACCCTGTCCGGCATCGATGTCGGCATACGCTGGCGGCCCTTCCAGCTCGATCCCACCATTCCGCCGGAAGGCCGCGACCGCCACGCCTATTTGCTGGCGAAATTCGGCGACGAGAAGCGCATAGAAGATATGCACGAAAATATTGCGAGGGCCGGGGCAGAGGAAGGGATTGCCTTCGACTTCGGCGCCATCAAGGTGTCGCCGAACACGCTCGATGCGCATCGCGTGATCCGCTGGGCGGCAAGTTCCGGCGCGGACGTGCAGAACCGCGTCGCGCGGCGCCTTTTCCAGCTTTATTTCGAGGAAGGCGCCGATATAGGCGACCGGCAAGTGCTCGCGGACGCCGCCGCCGAATGCGGCATGGACAGGGCCGTCGCCGAAACGCTTCTTGCCGGCAATGCCGACACGGAGGAGGTGCGGGAAGAGATCGAAACAGCGGCCAGGATGGGCGTTACCGGCGTACCCTGCTTCCTTATCGAAGGCCGCTATGCCGTCATGGGCGCACAGCCCGCGGACGTGCTCGCCAACGCGATCCGGCAGGTCGCCGAGGCAAAGGCGCGCGGCGAACTGGAGAATGCCGGCTGAACCCTACCCCCGCTGCCAGGGCATGACCTTCTTCTGCAGCCATTGCAGGCCGTAGGTCAGGACGACGCCGAGGATCATGACGACGACAAGGCCGGCATACATCTTCTCGGGATTGAGCACCTGCCAGTAATAATAGGTCATGTAGCCGACGCCCTGCTTGGCGCGCAGGAACTCGACCGAGATGATGACGATCAGCGCCGTGCCGAGCGCGATGCGCAAACCGGCGAAGATGACCGGCATAGCGGCGGGCAGGATGACATGGCGGAAAAGGGCGAAGCCGCGGGCACCGTAATTGCGCCCGGCCATGATGAAGACGGGGTCGATGTCGCGCACGCCTGCCATGGTGTTGATCGCCATCAGGAAAAACACCGAAAGCGCGACGACGGCGATTTTCGGCCCCTCGCCGAAGGGGTTGGCGAAGACCAGCATCACGATCGGGAAGATCGCGATCTTCGGCAGCACGTAAATGGCGGAAAGCGTCGTGTCGAGCATCAGCCGCACTGTCTGGTTCAGGCCCATGACGACGCCGAGCAGGATGCCGGGAATCGCGCCGATGACGAAGCCGGCGAAGACGCGGCCGAGCGTCGCCCAGACATTGCTCTCCGCGAAAAGCGACCAGACGCCGGCCCAGCCATGGGAATGGAATTCGGCGGGAATGAGCCAGGGTCGGCCGAGTAGGCTCGTGCCGGAAAAGCGGTCGTAATGGACCGTCAAATCCCACAAGGCTTTCCCGATTTTTGTTGGCTGCGGGAAGAAGGTTGCATCGAGAATGCCGGCATCGACGATCAGTTGCCATGCGATAAGCGCAAGGATCGGGAAGCCGAAGGCGAGCGAGCGCTCGTAGATTTTCCGCGCCTTTGGGGGGACGCTTCGGCCGACACGCTCGGCCGCCAGCACGACGAGAACGAAATTCCCGAGAAGCGCGAGCCACCACAAAAGGCCCCACAAGCTCGAAAAATAGAGAACGCCGTTCCAGGCGATCGCACAGCCTGCGAGAATAAGCAGCATGATCGAGGCGGGCACCTCGCTGCGAGCCGCCTCGCCCGTTTCGGAAGCAATTTGCGGCGTCTGTATGGCGGGTTCGACGGAAGCGCTCATGCCTGCATCTCCATCGCCCGCGTCACTTCCTTGCCGAGTTGCTCCCATATGGCGCCGCGCATCTCGCCGAATTCGGCCCCGTTCATCGTCTCGACCGTCCGCGGGCGCTTGATCGTGATCGGAAATGTCGCGAGCAGCCGTCCCGGATGAGCCGACATCAGGATGACGCGGTCGCCGAGCAGGATCGCCTCGTCGAGGCTGTGCGTGATATAGACGACGGTCTTGCGCGTCTCGTCCCAGATGCGCAGCAACTCGTCCTGAAGGACGATGCGCGTCTGTGCGTCGAGCGCGCCGAGCGGCTCGTCCATTAAAAGCACTTCCGGGTCATTGGCGAGCGCGCGCACGATCGAGACGCGCTGCTTCATGCCGCCCGAAATCTGGTGCGGATAGTAATGCGCGAATTTCCTCAAACCCACCCGCTCCAGCCAGCGTTCGGCGATCTCCAGTCTTTCAGGTTTGGAAATGCCGCGCATCTGTAGCCCGAACGCGACATTGTCGATCACAGTCTTCCACGGAAAGACAGCATATTCCTGGAAGACGACGCTGTTGAGCGGCTTTTTCGGGTCGGCGCCCGGCCGGATGAAGAGCGTACCGGAACTATGGGTGTCGAGGCCGGCCACCATCCTGAGGAAGGTGGATTTCCCGCAGCCGGAAGGGCCGACGATGCAGACGAACTCGCCCTCGGCCACGTCGAGGCTGAAATCGTCCACCGCCGTCATCGGACCGTTGACGGTCTGATAGACCTTGCAGACATTGCGCGCGACGATCTTCGCCGGCGCGTCCGTCACTTCAGCTCTGGAAATGGCGTTCATCTTCGGTTTCCGGGCGCCGCCGGGACGGCTCACCCGCCCCTGCGCGCATCCCGCTTATTCCTTGACCTTGCCGATATCGGCCAGAGCCTCGTCGACGAACTTGGTGTCGACGACCTTCTTCAGATCGATCGGCTTGTCGTAATCGGTACGGCCGTTTTCACGATGGACACGCTCGACATCGGCGAGCCCCTTCAGCGGGATGGTCATGTTCGGATCATAGACGCTGGGCTTCGCCGCCTTGAGCGCCGCTTCCGTCGATGTCGTGTATTTCATGTAGGCGTCCATGTTGGGCTGGGAATAATAATCCTTGCCCTGCATGAGGCGCGCGGCCTCCGTCAGCGCGAGCACGAAGCGCTCGGCAGCCTCGGGTCGCTCCTTGATGAACTTGCCGGAGCCAACGAAGGCGACTGTCATCAGCCCGGGCGTCAGATCGGTCGCAAGCACCGTTGCGTCGCCAGCCTTCAGCGCCTGCACGGAATAGGGCGGTGCGGCAAGCGCGGCATCGACGGCGCCGCTTTTGAGTGCAGCTGGAATGTCGGGATTACCGATATTCTCAAGATCGACATCGCGAATGGTGAGATGCGCGCGCTCCAAAGCCTTGGCGATCAGATATTCGGCGCCGCTTCCCGGCCCGCCGGCCGCGCCGATTTTCTTCCCCTTCAAATCGGCGATGGTTTTGATGCCTTTCGCCTTGGTGCTGAGCAGAAGCTCCGTCGTGCTGCCCTTCATCGGCTCACGGCCGCCTGGCGCGATGATGCGGATGTCGAGCCCTCTGTTCCAGCTGTTCCAGAGCGACGTGACGATGGCGATGCCGCCGACATCGACGCTGCCTTTGTTGAGGAAGGCGATCGCCTCGGTTCCGGACTTCACCTTCTCGACATCGACGTCGAGCCCGTATTTCTTGAAAATGCCCCGGTCGGCCGCAACATAGAGCGTCGCGAATTTCATGATCGGCACATAGGCGACGGTCACTTTCTGCGGCGGGTTGAGCGGCGCCGGTTCCTTCGCCGAAGCGGTTGTAACGACTGCGCCCGCCATGATCGCGCTGGCGAAAAGCGCCAGGCATTTCCGTCTGTCCCAAGCCATGAGGTTCTCCCTGAATATTGTTTTCCTTCGGCGGCGCGATCTCTTCCCCGCCGCCTGAATTCAATCCCGAATTCCGCGCTTGGCCGTAACCCCTCGGCGTTTCGGAAGCAACCCCAATATAGGCAGTTGGATCGCCGCCCTCAGCCGGCGTCGCCATAGAGAAGCTTGTCCTGGCGGGCCCGCAATTCGGCGATCTTCGAATTTGCTGGCAGCGTCGTGTTGTCCGAGGTCAGGAGTTCTCCCTTGCGGATCGCCGCCTTCACTGTCGCGCCCTGCAACAGGCCGCAGGGAATAGCGTGATCCGCCCTCGCCTCTTCGGCCGTCATGGTCCACGCGCGGTAAGTATGTTCGCCGACAAGCCCGAGCTTCTCGCCCGGCGACAGATCCTTTTTGGCGACGGCGCACACTTCGGCGACGGGTTTTTTGAGCGGCACCATGTCCGCTTTTCCGTGGAGCACCACACGTGCGCAGGTGAGCGGCACTTCGAGCGAGGTCAGGTGGTATGGCCTGTGGAAGGTGAAATAAGGCCCCTCGCCGAGCTTCAAATCCTCCATCCGCTCCGACAGGCGCGGATGCGACATCTCCGCGACGACGAAGATGCCGGGCGCCACGCCCGGCCCGACGGAATAATCGACGCAGCCCGCTTTCGAAAGGCAGCCGCCGTCCTTCTCGGGGACCAGGACCTTCGACAATTCCGCCAGCGACGCCTTCGGGCCGTGCATTCCCGGCTTGTCGGGAACGAGCCCGGTGGCATTGGCGATCGCCGCCATCTCCACCATCGTTTTCGATCCCTCGACGAATTCGACGAGCATCCGGACATTCATGTTCCGCCGCTCGGCCTCCTCGGCATAGTCCTCCGGCATGGCGTCGAAGCGAAGCGGGTTGTTCTTTCCCTTCCCGGCGGAGACGACCGGGTAGCCAAGCGCGGACACGAATTCGATCAGTTCCATGCAGGAGGAAGGCTCGTCGCCCGCGCCCAGCGAATAGATGACGCCGAGCCGTTCCGCTTCATGCTTCAGATAGGCGCCGATGGTCACATCCGCCTCGACATTCATCATCACGAGATGCTTGCCGTGCTCCATCGCCGCAAGGCCGAGTTCGGCGCCGACCGAAGGAATGCCGGTCGCGTCGAGGACGACGTCGATCAAGCCGCTTTCGAGGATCAGCAAGGGATCATGGGTGGCCGCGATCTTGCCGGCTTCCATGGCGCGGGCCAGGTCGGACGCGTTTCCGGCCTCCCGTACATGACCCTCTTCGCCATAGGCGATTTCGCCGGCCTTCATAACGGCGTCAATATTGCTGCGCACGGCGACGGCGCCGACAGCAAGACCATTCATCCGCGCTACCTGGGTGATGATGTCGGTCCCCATTTCGCCCGCGCCAATCAGGCCGATGCGGATCGGCTTACCGCTTTTCTCCCGCTCCGCGAGGTCGTGCGCCAATCCAACGAGCGCGACATTGCTGGTCATTCGGCGATCTCCGATTGAAGCATTTCAGTTTTCCTCGAAACGCCGGAATGCTTTATCTCTTCGTTCAGGACATATCCCACGGCAAAAACCGGTGCGCGTGCTTCGCCGGAATGGCCGAGGCGTTCTTCGAGAATTCGTTGTATGCAGCGGATCGACAGGATGTCCAGCAGGCCTTGAACTATTAGGTCGTGAACTCATAAATCTGGTCGAACTGGTGATGGCGATCCTCCTCAAGCGTTTCTCCAAAAACGCTCTCGCCGTCATATTCGATCCGAATAGCGGTTAGAAAAAGACCGGGAGTTGAAACCAGGCGAGCAGAGCTGGTTGAAACTCGATCGAGGCAACTCGAGCCGGGTGCATGGAAAATATGGCGCGAGTGACGGGGCTCGAACCCGCGACCTCCGGCGTGACAGGCCGGCACTCTAACCGACTGAGCTACACCCGCGCACCCGACGCCGGCCCGTGGGCGTCCGCGTCGACGCGGGTGGCATTAAGCGGTTCGTCGGAGGCTGTCAAGCGGCGTCCTGCGTGATTTGCGCCGGGAACTCCGTCTCGTCCTAAGCATCTTCACCCGTCGGCTGTAACGGTACGGAGGGAAGAGAGCAGGGTACTGAACTCGGGTTAATTTTGCTTGTCTGCCCCCTCTCCGTCCACTTCGCGGACACCTCTCACCCACTTCGTGAGGGAGAGGATAGGCCTTGGCCGCAGGCTCGGCGCCCATCCGCCACCCGCGAAGCGGGGGGAGGTGCCGAGCGAATGCGAGGCGGAGGGGGGACAATCGTCTGTTAACCTGAATTCAGAGCCGCTGGGGAAGAGAGAATTTCCCTTGCGGCGGGACTGCCGACCGCTTAAACGGGGGCGCACCGGGCGATTAGCTCAGTTGGTAGAGCGCTTCGTTTACACCGAAGATGTCGGCGGTTCGAGCCCGTCATCGCCCACCATTCCCGCCGATCCAGCAAGACCACAATCGGATTGCCATCACTGCGGCAACCCGGCGGGTTTACAAGGTCGTCCCCCCACAAGACCGCGCGCGTGCCGCTCAAGCAAGTCTTCCTGCTTCTTACGGACGGGCTGGATGACAAAACGGTAAAAAGCGCACGCTGACTCCTTCCGGAGTCAACGCACGCTGTTTTTCAAAAAAAACCAATGACGTGAGTGAAGCCTCGGCGCGCCGAAGGCTTAGTTCACGGCATCCTTCAATCCCTTGCCGGCAGCGAATTTCGGCGCATTGCGCGCCGGGATGTTCACCGTGGCGCCCGTCTGGGGATTACGGCCGGTGGACGCAGCCCGCTTGGTGACGGAGAAATTCCCGAAACCCACGAGACGAACGTCCCCTCCCTTTTTCAATTCCTCGGTGATGACCGCAAACACTGCGTCGACCGCCGCCTGGGCTTTGCCTTTTTCAAGGCTGGCTTTGTCAGCTACCGCGGATACCAATTCATTTTTGTTCATCCAAAACCCCTTCCTGCGGAGACCGGCACAAACGACTCGCCGGCGACGCGCAACATTAGAAACAACTCGCCTATGAACCAAGCTACGACGCTTCGCGCAAGCTTGAAAAAGAGCAGGTTTCCGGCTTTTTTCACAGAAAAGCCGGACGCGAGGCCCGGCTTTTCGTCTTTCGTCGTTTTTTGGCAGGCGATCTTTAATGCGCGACCGTCTGCTGGCCCGCCTCGCCGAGCTTCTCGACGGGCGCGGCGACCTTATCCTCAGGCGGCGTCCATTCGATCGGCTCCGGCATCGTCACCAGCGCATGACGCAGCACCTCGCCGACCCGCGCGACCGGGATGATCTCCATCCCGCTCTTCACATTGTCCGGGATTTCCGCCAGATCCTTGGCGTTATCCTCCGGAATCAGCACCTTCTTGATGCCGCCACGCAATGCGGCAAGCAGTTTCTCCTTCAGGCCGCCGATCGGCAGGACACGGCCGCGAAGCGTGATCTCGCCGGTCATGGCGACATCCTTGCGGACCGGGATGCCGGTCATCACCGAGACGATCGCCGTCGCCATGGCGACGCCCGCGGAAGGACCGTCCTTCGGGGTCGCGCCCTCGGGAACGTGGACGTGGATGTCACGCTTGTCGAAGACCGGCGGCTCGATGCCGAAATCGATCGCGCGGGAGCGGACATAGGAGGCCGCCGCCGAAATCGATTCCTTCATCACGTCCTTCAGATTGCCGGTGACGGTCATCTTGCCCTTGCCCGGCATCATGACGCCCTCGATCGTCAGCAACTCGCCGCCGACCTCGGTCCAGGCAAGACCGGTCACAACGCCGATCTGATCCTCGCCCTCGACCTGACCGAAGCGGAAGCGCGGCACGCCAAGATAATCGGCAAGATTCTTTTCGGTGATCTTGATCGACTTCTTCTTGGTCCTGACGATCTCTGTTACGGCCTTGCGGGCCAGTTTCATCAGTTCACGCTCGAAATTACGCACGCCGGCTTCCCGCGTATAGGTGCGGACGATCTCCAGCAGAGCGCCATCCGAAACCGAGAACTCCTTCGGCTGGAGCGCGTGATCCCGGATCGCCTTGGGCAGCAGGTGCCGCTTGGCGATCTCGACCTTCTCGTCTTCCGTGTAGCCGGCGATACGGATGATCTCCATGCGGTCCATCAGGGCCGGCGGGATATTCAGCGTATTGGCCGTCGTCACGAACATCACGCTCGAAAGATCGTAATCGACTTCGAGATAGTGATCGTTGAACGAGTTGTTCTGCTCGGGGTCGAGCACTTCCAGCAATGCGGAAGACGGATCGCCACGAAAGTCCATGCCCATTTTGTCGATCTCGTCGAGCAGGAAGAGCGGATTGGACTTCTTGGCCTTGCGCATCGACTGGATGACCTTGCCGGGCATCGAGCCGATATAGGTCCGCCTGTGGCCGCGGATCTCGGCTTCGTCCCTGACGCCGCCGAGCGCCATGCGCACGAACTCGCGGCCGGTCGCCTTGGCGATCGACTTGCCGAGCGAGGTCTTGCCGACGCCGGGAGGACCGACGAGGCACAGGATCGGGCCTTTCAGCTTGTTCTGGCGGCTCTGGACGGCGAGATATTCGACGATCCGATCCTTGACCTTGTCGAGGCCGAAATGATCCGCGTCCAGCACTTCCTGGGCATAATCCAGATCATGCTTGAGCTTCGACTTCTTGTTCCATGGAATCGACAGGAGCCAGTCGAGATAATTGCGCACGACGGTCGCTTCCGCGGACATTGGCGACATCGACTTCAGCTTCTTCAATTCGGCATTCGCCTTCTCGCGCGCCTCCTTGGAGAGCTTCGTCTTCTTGATGCGCTCCTCGATCTCGGCAGTCTCGTCGCGGCCGTCCTCGCCTTCGCCGAGTTCCTTCTGGATCGCCTTCATCTGCTCGTTGAGGTAGTACTCGCGCTGCGTCTTCTCCATCTGGCGCTTGACGCGCGACCGGATGCGCTTCTCGACCTGCAGGACGGAGATTTCGGCTTCCATGAAGCCCATCGCCTTCTCCAGCCGTTCCTTAACGGAGAGGGTGGCCAGCATTTCCTGCTTCTCGGGAATCTTGATCGCGAGATGCGAGGCGACCGTATCGGCGAGCTTGGAATAATCGTCGATCTGGCTTGCGGCGCCGACCACTTCGGGCGAAATCTTCTTGTTGAGCTTTACATAGTTTTCGAAGTCGGAGACCACGGAGCGCGCAAGCGCCTCGATCTCGACCTCCTGTTCTTCCGGTTCGGCGAGGATTTCCGCGGTCGCTTCATGGAAATCGGCGCGATCGGAGAACGACTGGACCTTCGCACGCGAGGTTCCCTCGACCAGCACCTTGACAGTGCCGTCCGGAAGTTTCAGCAACTGAAGCACGTTCGCAAGCGTGCCGACATCGTAGATTGCGTCGGTTGCGGGATCGTCGTCGGCGGCATTGATCTGGGTGGCCAGCAGGATCTGCTTGTCGGCCCCCATCACCTCCTCGAGCGCCTTGATCGACTTCTCGCGGCCGACGAACAGCGGCACGATCATGTGCGGGAAGACGACGATGTCGCGCAACGGCAGGACTGGAAAGACGCCACCGCTCTTGACGGCACCCGGGGAACGGGAGGATTTGCTCATTTTCTTGCCTTTCCTTCGCGGCCGCTCACGAGCCGACCGCGAAACTGGGTTAACGGCCAAGGGCCATTCCGCCTACCACCGATTGGGACGATGCTCTTTAGCACGGAAGGTCCCCTCGACCTCACGGGGTTAAGTGGCGTCAGGCGAGGCCAAGATCAAGTGGCTTTGGGGAGCGGCTGGCGCGGACGTCCGGCAAAAACGCATAGCTTCGCTGACCGTTGGCCAAGCCTCTCCGAGAGCGGCGGGAAAGCCCCTCACGCTGAAGCCGATCCCTTTTCCTTCTTCGGCTCTGAATAGATGTAGAGCGGCCGGGCATTTCCGGAAACGACTTCCTCGGAAATAACGACTTCGCGCACGCCTTCCAGCGCCGGCAGTTCGAACATGGTGTCGAGCAGGATCGCCTCCATGATCGAGCGCAAGCCGCGCGCGCCGGTCTTGCGGTCGATCGCCTTCTTGGCGATGGCCGAGAGCGCATTCTCATGGAAGGAAAGATCGACATTTTCCATCTCGAACAGGCGCTGGTATTGTTTCACCAGCGCGTTCTTCGGCTCGGTCAGGATCTGAATGAGGGCCGCCTCGTCGAGATCCTCCAGCGTCGCAAGCACGGGAAGGCGGCCGACAAATTCGGGAATGAGCCCGAATTTCAGCAAATCCTCGGGCTCCACCTGGCGAAGCAGCTCGCCCGTGCGCCTGTCTTCCAACGCCGAAACGGTCGCGCCGAAACCGATCGAGGTCTTGCGGCCGCGATCGGAAATGATCTTGTCCAGGCCCGCGAAAGCACCGCCGCAGATGAAGAGGATGTTCGCCGTATCGACCTGCAGGAACTCCTGCTGCGGATGCTTGCGGCCGCCCTGCGGCGGAACCGAAGCCACCGTACCTTCCATTATCTTCAGGAGCGCCTGCTGCACGCCCTCGCCCGACACGTCGCGCGTGATCGAGGGATTGTCGGACTTGCGGGAAATCTTGTCGATCTCGTCGATATAGACGATACCGCGCTGTGCCCGCTCGACATTGTAGTCCGCCGCCTGCAACAGCTTCAGGATGATGTTCTCGACATCCTCGCCGACATAGCCCGCTTCCGTCAGCGTCGTCGCGTCGGCCATGGTGAACGGCACGTCGATGATGCGCGCCAGCGTCTGCGCCAGAAGCGTCTTGCCGCAGCCGGTCGGACCGATCAGGAGGATGTTGGATTTTGCCAGTTCGACATCATTGTTCTTCGTGGCGTGGGCGAGCCGCTTGTAATGGTTATGCACGGCGACCGAGAGCACGCGCTTGGCATAGGGCTGGCCGATGACGTAATCGTCGAGAACCTTGAGGATTTCCTGCGGGGTCGGAACGCCTTCCCGCGACTTCACCATGGAGGTCTTGTTCTCCTCCCTGATGATGTCCATGCAAAGCTCGACGCATTCGTCGCAGATGAACACCGTCGGACCTGCGATGAGCTTGCGGACCTCATGCTGGCTCTTGCCGCAGAACGAGCAGTAGAGGGTGTTTTTGGAATCACCACCGCCGCTGCTGACCTTGCTCATGTCTCAACTTCCCTTTCAGCGCTGCCGGCCATCCTACCCGGTGCCCGACGAGACGATCCTATTGTCCCGGTTGGCATGTGCCAACAGTCTTCCATACCCTTCAGGCAGACTGTGCCATTAAGGGCACAAAACACTTCGACGAAAACGCGGCGGACGAGCCACAATGCGCCATGCCAGCGCGTCGAAGTCATGAATTTCGCTTTCGTACCAAGCACGAATCGAAAAACTCGGCAACGAGCAATTTCCCCGGCTAAACTTATGCCGTGGAAAATCAATATAGGTTTAACATAGGCGGCCGGACGTTCCAGGGAAACAGGCCTTTTTGTGACCGAAATGACGCAGTTTCCTCAAAATTCCGCCATTCTTTGCAATTGCCGCAGCGTCACGTGGCGATCGTTGATTCGACCGCCTCGCGCGATGAAATGACCTTGTCGACAATACCGAACTCCAACGCTTCCGCGGCAGTCATGAAATGGTCGCGGTCAAGCGTCTTTTCGATGGTGTCGTAGTCCTGTCCGGTATGCGAGACATAGATCTCGTTCAGGCGCCGCTTCAATTTGATGATATCCTGCGCATGGCGCTCGATATCCGAGGCCTGCCCCTGGAAGCCGCCCGACGGCTGATGCACCATGATGCGCGCATTCGGCGTCGCGAACCGCATGTCCTTGTGGCCGACGCAGAGCAGGAGCGAGCCCATCGACGCCGCCTGTCCGATGCAGAGCGTCGAAACCGCCGGCTTGATGAACTGCATCGTGTCGTAGATGGCGAGCCCCGACGTCACCACGCCGCCCGGCGAGTTGATGTAGAGATTGATTTCCTTCTTCGGGTTCTCCGCTTCGAGGAACAGCAATTGCGCGCAGACAAGCGTCGCCATGCCGTCTTCGATCGGGCCGGTGATGAAGATGATGCGCTCCTTCAGGAGGCGCGAGAAGATGTCGTAAGCCCGTTCGCCGCGATTGGTCTGTTCGACAACCATCGGCACGAGGTTCATGTAGGTTTCGACGGGGCTTTTCATGAAGTGTCCTTCTCCGCGGGGACGTATGCTCAAACGGAATCGTTTTTGTCCATGTTCACCAGATAAATAGGTTGGGTGCACCATCCGGCGCAAGCCCACGTAGCGCTCCTAGTTCGTCACCTGCGCAAGTGAGGCGATAATGTCCTTTATGGGAAGGATCAGACGGCGCTCCATACCCCTGGTCGGTTGAAAGTGGAATTTGGTATAGAAGTTCATTGCCTCATCGTCGATTGCATGAACCACGACGGCGCGGAATGCCACAAGTTGGGCGGCCGAAACGACGCTCATGAGCGCGTTCCGGAGCAGAGCAGGCCCTAAGCCTCTTCCCTGATGCTTTCGGGTGACTGCCAGGCGCGCCAATACCGCCACAGGTAATTCGTAGGGCGCCTGCGATCCCTTCGCTGACCGGGAAACATCGTTGCGATGGATCATCCCCGCACACACGGCATGATAGCCGACGACATTGTAATGCTCGTCGGCTATGACGAATGTTCGGGAATAGCCCTGCGCCTGGTTGTGCAGCGCCATATCCTTCAGCCAGTCATCAAGAGACGGCTTTCCAGAGTCGAACTCCGTGGTGACATGCTGTTCGGAGATCGGCGCAGGCTTACGGTACAAGCGTCAGTCCATCCAGTCGATCTTGCTCTCGAACAGTTTGACCAACTGATCCCGTGCGATCCCAGGCGCAGCAAGCTTCTCATTGATCGCATCGAAAACTTCGGCGGAAACGCCGATGAATCGCTGATCGAGCAGTTCTTCCTGCGCTGAATAGACGGATGCTTCGGTCATGAAAGCCGTGATGCTCTTGCCGCATACCTCGGCTGCACGCGCAATGAGGTCATGTGCCTCCGGCTCTATTCTGAGATTGATGGTTCGAGTCTTCTTCAAAGCGGACATCGGACAACTCCATTCCACCGCAACAGATTACGCCTTCGGAAAGGACGGTGGGTAAGTTATGACGATGAAATAGGGCAACGTGTGGGCAATGTAAATACGCCAGATTAAGCTTCCTCAAACGACTTCGCGTGGACTCATCAGGCCTTCTTCAGCGCCTGTTCGAGATCGGCGATGATGTCGGCGACGTCCTCGATGCCGATCGAAAGCCGCACCACGTCCGGACCGGCGCCGGCGGCGATCTTCTGCTCGTCGGAAAGCTGGCGATGCGTCGTCGAGGCGGGATGGATGACGAGCGAGCGCGTGTCGCCGATATTGGCGAGATGCGAGACCATTTCCAGCCCCTCGACGAACTTGACGCCCGCCTCGAAACCGCCCTTGAGGCCGAAGGTGAAGACGGCGCCCGCCCCTTTCGGCGAATATTTCTGTTGCAGCGCGTGATTGGGATCTTCGGGAAGGCCGGGATAGGAAACCCACGCGACCTTTTCGTGTCCTTTCAGCCATTTCGCGACGGCCAGAGCGTTGTCGCAATGGCGCTGCATGCGAAGCGGCAGCGTCTCCGAACCGTTGAGGATCAAAAAGGCGTTGAAGGGCGAGATAGCCGGGCCGAGGTCGCGCAGGCCGAGCACGCGCGCGGCGATGGCGAAGGCGAAATTGCCGAAGGTTTCGTGCAGCACCATGCCGCCATAATCGGCGCGCGGCTCCGACAGCATCGGGTACTTGCCGGATTTCGACCAGTCGAAGGTGCCGCCGTCGACGATGATGCCGCCGATGGAATTGCCGTGACCGCCGATGAACTTGGTCAGCGAGTGAACGACGATATCTGCGCCGTGCTCGATCGGCCGCACGAGGTAGGGACTGGCAAGCGTATTGTCGACGATGAGCGGCAGGCCGTGCTTGCGCGCTATGGCCGCGATCTTCTCGATATCGACGAACTGCCCACCCGGATTGGCAAGGCTCTCGATATGAAGCGCCTTGGTCTTGTCGTCGATCAGCCTGTCGAAGCTTTCCGGGTCATCCACATCGGCCCAGCGCACGTCCCAGCCGAAATTCTGGAAAGCTTGGCCGAACTGGTTGATCGTGCCGCCATAAAGCTTGCGCGCCGCGACGAAATTATCGCCGGTCTTGAGGAGCGTATGGAAGACGATGAGATGCGCGGCCTGCCCAGAGGACGTGGCGAGCGCGGCCGTGCCGCCTTCGAGCGCCGCCAGCCGTTCTTCCAGCACCGCCTGGGTCGGATTCATGATGCGCGTATAGATATTGCCGAACGCCTTCAGGCCGAAAAGCGAAGCGGCATGGTCCGCATTGTCGAAGACGAAGGACGTGGTCTGATAGATCGGCGTGGCGCGTGCGCCAGTCGCAGGATCGGGTTTTGCTCCCGCATGGATGGCAAGCGTGTTGAAACCGGGCGCGCGTGTCATGGACTGTCCTCCTTTGGTGAATGGTGAATGGTGAATGGTGAATGGTGAATGGTGGTGAATGGCAGGGTCTAACGGGCCATCATGCTTTGCAAGCAATTCGATCGCGGTTCAGGCGGGCCTGCGAGTGATTTTTTTCCATTCACCATTCACCATTCACCATTCACCACTTTTATTCCATCCGGCGGATGCCGAAACTCTGAAAGCCTTGTCTCATCACGGGCTTTTTGGACGAGATGACGCCCGAAGAGACGCCGTTCCAACCGATCTCTCCCGAAAGCCGGCCATATTCGATCTTCGGGCAGCGGTTCATCACGACCTTGATGCCGGCCGCTTCCGCCTTTGCCGCCGCCTCGTCATTGCGCACGGTAAGCTGCATCCAGATCACTTTCGGCAGCGGCTTCAACGCCAGGGCCTCATCAACGATCGGCGGCACCTGCGCCGACGCCCGGAAGATATCGACCATGTCGATCGGCTCTGGCACGTCGGCAAGGCGCGCATACGCCTTTCGCCCGGCGATCTCCTTGCCCGCCTGCCCCGGATTGATCGGATAGACGGTATAGCCCTTGTCGATCAGATATTTCGTGACGAAGAAGCTTGGCCTGACATCGTTCGCCGAAGCGCCGATGATGGCGATCGTCTTCACCGAATTCAATATGCCGGAAATGTAGGATTGGTCGTAGGAATCGTGGTTCATCGGAGGCTAGTCATTTCGGAAGCGCTATACGGCCTTCGCCGTCGAGCGGGAAGTCCGGATTATGCGCGACTTCCCAGAGATTGCCGTCCACATCGGCGAAATAGCCGTACCAACCGCCCCAGAAGGCTCTTTGGGCCGGCTTGACGATCTTGCCGCCGGCCGCCTCGGCTTGTGACAGGACCGCGCCCACTTCCGCTTCGCTGCGTGTGTTGTAAGCCAGATAGACCGCGGACGGCTCGGCCCCGAAGGTCACGCCGGAATCGGCTTCAGCTTCCTTCCTCGGAAAAAGCGAGAGGATAGCGCCGCCCATCTGGAAAAATGCCACTCCGTCCGTGATGCCCGGATGCCGCTTCAGGCCCATCGCCTCGTAGAAACTCGCGGCGCGGTCGAGATCGCGGCAGGCGATGGTGACGATCGAGATGCGCGGCTCCACCGTTACTCGCCCCTCCAATGCGGTTCGCGCTTTTCGATGAAGGCGCCGATGCCTTCCTCCGCGTCGCGCGCCATCATGTTCTCGACCATGACGCGGACGGTGTAGTCGTAAGCCTCGGCCAGCCCGAGTTCGGCCTGGCGGTAGAAGGCCTCCTTCCCGGTCTTCAGCGTCAAGGGCGATTTGGAGGCAATCGTTTCCGCCAATTTCCTCACCGTCGCTCCCAATTGCTCGGGTGGCACGGCGCGGTTGACGAGACCGATTTCAAAAGCGCGTTGCGCGTCGATCATCTCGCCGGTCAGGAGCATTTCCATCGCGTGCTTGCGCGAGACGTTGCGCGACAGCGCCACCATCGGCGTCGAGCAGAACAGGCCGATATTCACGCCCGGCGTGGCGAAGCGCGAATGGTCGGCCGCGACCGCGAGGTCGCAGGAAGCGACCAATTGGCAGCCTGCCGCCGTCGCCACGCCATTCACTTCCGCGATCACCGGCTTCGGATGGCGAACTACCGCCTGCATCAGCCGCGCGCAGAGTTCCATCGTCTGCTTGAAGAAGGCCCTGCCCCGGTCGGCGTCGCCGCGATGCGCCGTGATCTCCTTCAAGTCATGGCCGGCGGAAAAGACTTTTCCCTCGTGGCCGATGACGATGACCCGCGCGGAAGCATCGGTCCGCGCCGCCTCCAGCGCGTCGGTCAGCGCCTGCATGGTCGCCAGCGAAAGCGGATTTGCCGGCGGTTTGGCAAGCGTGATACGCGCTATCCCATTGGCGATTTCGGTTGTTACAGGCAGGAAATCCGTCTCGGTCCGGGTTGCGAGCGCTTCCGGCATGGGCTTCTCCAGTACGGTCGGTTCGTCTTGCAAAGAGGTAGCACAGGCCGGCTTGAAGAACAGCCTCGAACCGGCAATTGTTACATGCGGCAGAAGCGAGGGAAAGCGGATGGACACCAGACCGGGCGATGCGACTTTGAAGCCCGTCATGACGGCCGATGAGGTCAACGCCCTGATGACGGATGCCTTCCCGCAACTGAACAGGCACGGCGCCGATTATTCCGTCGTTGAAGTGCATCCCGGCGGCTGCGTCGTCAGGCTCGACGCCGGAGAGAGGCATTTGCGGCCGGGCAACACCGTTTCAGGTCCCTCTCTCTTCACGCTCGCCGATATAGGCGGTTACGCCTGCGTGCTCTCCCATGCCGGTCCGGATGCGCTGTCGGTCACGACGAGCCTCACCATCAATTTCATGCGTAAGGCCGGAGCCGGGCCGGTCGACGGCCAATGCCGTATCCTCAAGCTCGGCCGCAATCTGATGGTCTTCGATTGCGACATCATCGCGGGGGTAAGCGGAGAACTGGTGGCGCAGGCGTCGGGCACCTATTCGATCCCGCCGAAACCGCGGAAATAGTGGGGTAAAATAATACCTCTTTTATAGATCGTTGAATTTTATGCGTATTTTCCGATCGCATGCTATTTTGTGCGCTTGACGACCCTTGCAGCCTCTTCTATAAGCCAGCGCGAAACAGCGGCCTCAGGGCCGCCGTTTGGTATTGGGGCCGTGAAAGGCCGCAATCGAAGCAACAAGAAAAGCCTCTCGTCCGCCCGATGGCGGCACATGAGGTCCGAACCGAAAGAAAAGTCCATGAAAACCTTCTCGCAGAAGCCTGCGGAAGTGACGAAGAAGTGGGTTTTGATCGACGCCGAAGGTCTCGTCGTCGGCCGCCTCGCTTCCATCGTCGCCAACCGCCTGCGCGGCAAGCACAAGCCGACCTTCACCCCGCATGTCGATGACGGCGACAATGTCATTATCATCAACGCCGAAAAGGTCGCCTTCACCGGCAAGAAATACACCGACAAGATGTATTACTGGCACACCGGTCATTCCGGCGGCATCAAGGAGCGCACCGCGCGCGCCCTGCTCGAGGGCCGTTTTCCGGAGCGCGTGATCGAAAAGGCGGTGGAGCGCATGATCCCGCGCGGGCCGCTTGGCCGCCGCCAGATGAAGAATTTGCGCGTCTATGCCGGCGCCGAGCATCCTCATGAGGCCCAGCAGCCTGAGAAGCTCGACGTCGCCGCGCTCAACAAGAAGAACAAGAGGGCTGCCTGATGGCTGAACTTTCCTCCCTGCAAGAACTTGGCAATGCCACGGGCGTCACATCGGAAGCGGCGGCCGCTCCGGTGCATGAGCAGAAGCTCGACAAGTCGGGCCGCGCCTATGCCACCGGCAAGCGCAAGGACGCGATCGCACGCGTCTGGGTGAAGCCCGGCTCTGGCAAGATCATTGTCAACGACAAGGAATTTGCGAGCTATTTCGCGCGTCCTGTCCTGCAGATGATCCTGAAGCAGCCGATCCTGGCGACGAACCGCGACGGCCAGTATGACATCGTCGCGACGGTCGCCGGCGGCGGTCTCTCCGGCCAGGCCGGCGCGGTGCGTCACGGCATCTCCAAGGCGCTGACCTATTACGAGCCCAGCCTGCGCGCCGTGCTCAAGAAGGGCGGCTTCCTCACCCGCGACAGCCGCACCGTGGAGCGCAAGAAGTACGGCAAGGCGAAGGCCCGCCGCAGCTTCCAGTTCTCGAAGCGCTGATCGCTTCCATCCCATTCCAAAAGGCCGCCTCGCGCGGCCTTTTTTGTTGCGCGGATTTGCAGCGCTTAATCATCGTGGAAATGCGAAGCCCGCGAAGATTGCTCTTCGCGGGCTTCTCTTGCCCGGCACCCCGCCGCAGCTGCCTTTTAAAGGCGCTTTGCGACGCCCCTGAACCGGGCAAGTGACGGCATTTCGATGAAACGCCAGGTGAACCAGGAGGCCATAAGCGTGAAGCAGACCATGACTGCCGTGATGGCGCAGCCGATGGCCAAGTTCCGTGAAGCGAAGCCGATCACGGTATCGCCGTGGAAACGCATCGGGCCGATGAGCGAGATGTGGAACACGCGATCAAAAAGCCCCCCGGCATTGATCATGCGCGACTGCACGAAGATGTGGGTCAGGTAGATCGAATAGGAGAGCGCCCCAAGCCACAGAAACGGCTTCTGTTTGAGAAGATCGCTGACCAGCCCCCGCTCATGCGCGAAGACATTGATGGCGAAGGCGAAAACGAATGGCGCCGCAATGCCCATGGCGCCGTCGCCACCCCTGCTCACGAATGCAAAAAGCGCGACGAGCGTGGCGACTTCGGTGATCGTCCATGCAGCCCGGCCGGCTGGATCGTGCTCAACCCTGGCGAATCTCAGCCTTTCGCCCGCAATGGCCTTGCCTTGCGACCAGCAGAGAAGCACGCCGAGCGAAAATCCGTAGAGGCACCGGACGAAACCATAGTCCCAGGTCGCGTCCATGTAATGCGGTGAAAATTTCAAGAGCACGATGGGGCCGAGCACAACAGGCGCAAGAAGCACCAACCAGGCGCGCGCGCCGAACGCCAGCATGACGAGAGCGAAACTCATATAGGCGAAAAATTCCGTCGAGATGCTCCAGCTCGGACTGTTCCAGCTCAAGCCATGCGCGAAACCGAGGCCGTGGATGAGAAAGATATTCTCAACGAGGCTCGCGAGATTGTCCGCGCCGGCGAAGGGCGCAACGCCTCCGTTGCGCAATTGCGGCACCGCCAACCGTAGCAATTCGAAGCCGACAAAGGCGCCAAGCATGAAGATATGCAGCGGGTAGAGCCTGCCGAAGCGCACGAAAACGAACCGCGCGGCCGATTTGCCGTCTCCCAGGCGCTTGCCGTAGCCATTGGCGATGACGAAGCCGGAAAGCACGAAGAAGAAATCGACGAAGAGATAGGAGGAGCGCAGGAACGCGCTGTCGGAGAAGCCGTTCTGGACCGGAAAATGAAACAGCGCGACGAGAAGCGCGCAGATGCCGCGCCAGGAATCGAGGACTTCGTACCGCTCCCCGACCTTTGCCGTCGAGCGGCTAACCGCCCTCTTCTCTCCCGCTCCGATCGCCGCCTGTGCCATTCCGGACCGCCTCCTGTTTCAGGCCGGGACATCTCCGCCAGGATTTCCCGTACTTGCCCTGGAACTGGCAATTCGCGGGCCAATTGGTTGGGCTTTCCGTGAGAGACAGGAATGGAGGCCATCGAATCGACAGGCCATAGTTCACCGCGCGGCGGCCTTGGTGCGGCAAGCACGTGGACGGGACGAATGATGGAAAGCGAACGCGCCGGCGACAACGTGACGGCTAGGGCCGTCTCTGATGCACCCTCACCGCCTCGCTGAAGGCCTCGAACAGCGCACGGTTGACCGGATTTGTCTGGGGATCGTATTCCGCATGCCACTGGACGCCGAGCGCGAAACCCGGCGCATCCTGGATACGGATCGCCTCGATCGTATCGTCTTCGGCAATGCCCTCGACGACGACCCTCCCGCCGAGATCGAGGATGCCCTGCCCGTGGAGCGAATTCACGCGGATCGTGTCGCGGCCGAAAATGCCGGCGAAGGCGCCGCCGGGCACCAGCCTGACATCATGGCGATCGGCGAAGACCACCTCCGGATCGGGATGGATTTCCCCATTTTCGAGGCGCGGCATTCGATGGTTCATGCGCCCCGGAAGTTCGCGGATCTCCGGATGCAGCGAGCCGCCGAAAGCGACATTCATTTCCTGGAAACCGCGGCATATCCCGAAAACGGGTACCGCCCGCTCGACACAGGCCTCGATCAACGGCAGCGCCAGCCCATCGCGGTTCTCGTCATAAGGTTCGTATTTCGGACTGGGCTCCATGCGGAAAAGGCGGGGATGGACATTCGCCCGCGCGCCCGTGAGGATTACACCATCAACCGCGTCGAGCAGCGCCGGGATATCGGTCAACAGAGGACTGGCGGCGAAGATCAGCGGCAAGCCGTGGACGACCTCGGCGACGGCGGCGAGATTTCTTTCCCCGGCCATCTGCACCGCGAACCGATTCTCGACGATATGCCGGTTGCCGATCACGCCGATTACGGGTTTTTTCATGTCCAGAGCCTTCCCGCCCCCTGATCCCTACGCGCGATCACGGCGCCTCGCCAGGCAACACTTCGCCCGCGGATATGTAGAATCAGTGCGGCGTCTGTTGGAAAATTAAGCACAATCCATCCCGGGTTGAAGAGGTTCGATCGTTTGCGGTGCGTTTGCCCGCTACTCCGAATTCGACAAGCGGCCGGCGCGATGGAGTCTGATTCAAGGAAAGATGGATCGTTTTGCCGCCAAATTCGTTCATTCGACGGGCTGCGGGCTCGATATTTGCGAGCCATGCGCTTGGTGGACGTTCTTAAAGGAGATAGTCATGAAAAAAATTCTTGCAGCGGCAATTCTTGCAGGAGCGATGCCCCTCGGCGCAACCATCGCGAATGCCGCCGATCTGGTCAGGCAGGAGCCACCTGTCGTGGTCCATGAAGGCGCGCGTGGCGGAGTCCGCATCGGCTATCTTCATTGCGACATCGGCGGCGGCGTCGGATACCTGCTCGGTTCCGCCAAGGAAGTCGACTGCGTCTTCCATCCGAGCTCGCGCTACGGCAGGCTGGATCACTACACCGGCTATCTCAAGAAGCTCGGCGTCGATGTCGGCTTCACCACGCGTGGCGCGCTCGCATGGGCGGTTTTCGCACCGACGGCCGGCTACCATCACGGCTCGCTCGCCGGCGTCTACAGGGGCGTGACGGCCGAGGCCACGGCCGGCGTCGGCGTCGGCGCCAACGTCATGGTCGGCGGCACCGAAGGCTCGGTCCACCTCCAGCCGATCAGCGTCCAGGGCCAGATCGGCCTGAACGTCGCCGCAACAGGCACATCGATGACCCTGCACTCCGTCGAGTGAGTTGAAGCAGCAAACCAAAACGAAATCGGCCGCT
>DASZUG010000018.1:0-45114 GCA_035547755.1 Rhizobiaceae bacterium | reverse complement strand
AAGAAACCGTATTTCGCCGGAGACGAGCGGCGCGTGTTTTTTGCGCCAGTCGATTGTCCGGCGGTAATGCGCGAGCACGGAATTCGGGTCGTAGTCCTCGACGGAAACGGAACGGCGGCGGTGCTCTTCCGGGATCGGCAGCCATGGCTTTGCCCGCGAGAAGCCGGCATAGACGGCGAGTTCCTCCCAGACCATCGGCGTGCGGCAGCCGTCCCTGCCCTTGAAACCCGGCCAGAAGCGGATGCCATAAGGATCACGCAGATCCTCGAAGCGGATATCGGCCTCGGTGAGGCCGAGTTCCTCGCCCTGATAGAGGCAGATCGAGCCGCGCAACGTCGCAAGCAGCGTCAGCGCGAATTTCGCGATCCTGTCTTTATCGTCGCCCGGCTTGGAGAAGCGCGTCACATGGCGCGGCACGTCATGGTTGGAGAACGCCCAGCAGACCCAGCCGCCGGAGATCGCCGTCTCGAACGCATCGACGCATTTGCGGATATGGGCCGGCGAGAAGTCCGGCCCGAGCAGGTCGAACGTGTAGCACATCTGCAGCATCTCGCCGCCATTCGTATAGGCTCCGACGGTCGCCAAAGAGCGGTCGCCGTCGCCCACCTCGCCGATCGAGGAGCGCACGCCATATGAATCAAGCAATTTGCGGAAACGTTTGAGAAAGCCAAGATTTTCCGGCTGCGTCTTGTCGTGGATATGATCCTGGTAACCATAGGGATTGGTGCTCGGAACGTCGGACGTGTTTCGCCTCGACAATGGTGGATTGTCGCGCAATTGCCGGTCATGGAAATAATAGTTCACGGCGTCGAGGCGGAAGGCATCGACGCCGCGCTCGAGCCAGAAGCGCACCGTCTCCAGGATGGCGTCCTGAACCTCAGGATTGTGGAAGTTGAGGTCGGGCTGCGAGGCAAGGAAATTGTGCAGGTAATACTGCCTGCGTGTCGAATCCCATTCCCAGGAGGAACCGCCGAAAACCGACAGCCAGTTGTTGGGCGGCATACCATCGGGTTTCGCATTCGCCCAGACATACCAGTCGGCTTTGGGATTGTCGCGGCTCACCCGGCTTTCCTTGAACCATGGATGCTGGTCCGAGGTATGGGAAAGCACCTGGTCGATCATGATTTTGAGGCCAAGCCGGTGCGCCTCGGCGACGAGCCGGTCGAAATCCTCAAGGCTGCCGAAGAGCGGATCGACGGCGCAATAATCCGCGACATCATAGCCCATATCGGCCATGGGCGACTTGAAGAAGGGCGACAGCCAGACCGCATCGACGCCGAGAGAGGCGATATAGGGCAGCCGCTCTATGATGCCGGGCAGATCGCCGATGCCGTCATTCCTCGTGTCCTGAAATGAGCGCGGATAGACCTGATAGATGACGCAGCCGCGCCACCAGTCGTCGAGGCTAGACTCCGAGGATATCGGTTCGGACGCCATTCTCTTTCACTTCCCCGATTTCGGCTGCCTTTTCGGCGAGCAGCAGGACGCTCCGCTCCGGAACGGCCATCATGCCGACCACCGTATCCGATTCGGATCGCGGCTCCGAAGCGGTCGCCACATGCCATGAACAGCCTTCCCGCGCCATAAGGCGGAAGGCGCGGGGATGGTCGTGCCCGTTGACGAGGATCGCGATGCGCCGCTCCTCCCGCGTGAGCACCATGGCGAGCGCCCGTCTTTCAGGCTGGTTCCATTCCTCTCCAGTCAGCGGATGCCCGTCCTCGGTTAGCCAGGCGACATCCGGCGGATGGCCGTCCTCCGCGGAATGGCCATTAAGGAAGGACGGGTCCGAAATTTCCGGAAACCTGGCCCGCAGGGAAGCGAGATTGCAGGCATAGTCGAAAAGCCCGATATCGGCGCCGCGCCAGTCAAGCCAGGTCAGTTCATTGTCCTGCGCATAGGCATTGCTGTTGCCGCGTTGGGAACGGCCGAACTCATCGCCTGCGGTCAGCATGATCGTGCCGCGCGAGAAGAACAGGGTCGAGAGCATCGCCGCCACGTCGTTGCGGCGCTTTGCTTTCACGGTTGGATCGTCGGTTCGGCCCTCCACGCCACTATTCCATGAGAAATTCTCGTCATGCCCGTCGTGATTCCCCTCACCATTCGCTTCATTGTGCTTCTTCTCGAAGGCCGTCAGATCGGAGAGCGTCATCCCGTCATGAGCAGCAAGGAAATTGACCGTACGGGTCTCTTTCACGCCATCCGAGGCGAAAATATCGGACGATCCCGAAAGCCTTGTCGCCAACGCACCGATCAAGCCGTTGTCGCCGCGCCAGAAACGGCGCAGATCGTCGCGATAACGGTCGTTCCATTCCAGAAAAGGGGGCGGGAAATTGCCGAGCTGATAGCCGCCCTCGCCGATATCCCATGGTTCGGCGATGAGGACCCTGTCCTCCAGCAGCGGATCGCCAACGATCGCTTCGAGGAGAGCCGCGTTCCGATGATAACCGCTCTCGTCGCGGCCCAGAATGGGCGCAAGGTCGAAGCGGAAGCCATCCACGCCAGCATGGCGGACGAAATAGCGCAGCGTGTCGAGGACAAGCGCCTCCACCAGCGGATTGTCGCAGGCAAGCGTGTTGCCCGTCCCGGTATCGTTGACGAGCCGGCCGGGATCGTCGGGGACATGGCGATAATAGCTCAGATTATCGAGGCCGCGCAGCGAAAGGAGCGGGCCACCGCGGTCGCCCTCACCGGTATGGTTGAAGACCACATCGAGGATGACGCCGATGCCGGCCTTGCGCAATGTGGCCACCGTTCGCCGCAGTTCGGGCAATCCTCCGGGGGCGAGGCGTGGGTCTAGCGCCATGAAGGTGACGGGGTTGTAGCCCCAGCCATTCTTGAGGCCGAGCGGCTGGAGATGGCGTTCGTCGATCCAGGCGGCAATCGGCATCAATTCGACGGCGGCGACCTTGAGACTGGTGAGATATTCCACGATCAGGGGATGGGCGAGAGCGCCGATCGTGCCGCGTTTTTCCTCGGGAATACCCGGATGCCGCTTGGTGAAAGCCTTGACCTGAAGTTCGTAGATCAGTCCTCCGGGCCGGAAAAGCGGCGGCGGGACAGGCGATGGCTCGGGAAGCGCCGTGACGATCGCCTTCGGCACCAGGGAGGCGGTATCGCCGCCCTCGCCCCGCCGGGCGGAGAGGCGCGGATCATATGTATAGGGCCGGTCGATCGCGAGCGCATAGGGATCGACCAGCAGTTTGTCCGGATCGAACCAGAGGCCACGCGAGGGATCGTATTCGCCGTCGGCCCTTAACCCATATCGCGCGCCGGCGGCGAGACCCGGAACGGAAACCGAAAAGAGGCCGTCTTCACGCTGCGCCAGCGCGAGGCGCTCCAGTTCCCGATCGCCGATGTCGTCGAAGAGGCAAAGCTCGATTTTCGCCGCCGTCTGCGAGGCGACGGTGAATGTCACACCCTCTTCCGTGACAACCGCCCCCAAATGTCCCTCTTGCCGCAATCGTTCCCCCGCGGCTCAGGTGATGACCGACGGCTTGTCGCGGCCGGTTTGGGTGCGGATGCCGGCGATCTCGTCGGCGGCCATAATCAGGTCCGCGAGCGCCTTTTGCGTGTCGAGGCCATGCCGCGACGGGTCGGGCTCGTAGCGCTCGACATAGAGCCTGATCGTGGCGCCCTCCGTCCCGGTTCCCGACAGGCGGAAGACGATGCGCGACCCGCCCCTGAAGAGAATGCGGATGCCCTGGTTGCGGCTGACGGAATGATCGACCGGATCGTGATAGGAGAAATCGTCGGCCTTCTCGACCGTGTCGCCGCCGAAGGTCTTGCCCGGCAATTCCGCGAGCTTGGCGTTCAGATCGCTCATCAGTCTGTTCGCCTTCGCGGTTTCCACCGCTTCATAGTCGTGGCGCGTATAATAATTGCGGCCATAGGTTGCCCAGTGGTCGGTGACGATTTCCTTTACGCTCATGCCGCGCGCGGCGACGATGTTCAACCACAGAAGCACGGCCCACAAGCCGTCCTTCTCGCGGATATGATTGGAGCCGGTGCCGAAACTCTCCTCGCCGCAGAAGGTCGCCAGTCCCGCGTCGAGAAGGTTGCCGAAGAATTTCCAGCCGGTCGGCGTCTCATAGGCTCCGATGCCAAGCTTGTCCGCCACGCGGTCCGCCGCGGCGCTCGTCGGCATGGAGCGAGCGATCCCCGCCAACCCCTTGCGGTAGCCCGGCGCATAATGGGCATTGGCCGAGAGGATCGCGAGCGAATCCGATGGCGTGATGAAGATGCCGCGTCCGATGATCATGTTGCGGTCGCCATCGCCATCGGAGGCCGCGCCGAAATCGGGCGCATCGTCCGACATCAGGAGATCGTAGAGGTGCTTGGCATGGACCAGATTGGGATCCGGGTGATGACCGCCGAAATCGGGTAGAGGATGGAAATTCCTGGCGGTTCCGTTCGGCGCGCCAAGGCGGCGCTCGAGGATTTCCTTGGCGTAGGGGCCGGTCACGGCATGCATGGCGTCGAAGACCATGCGGAAGCCCGAACGGAAAAGCTTTTCGATCGCATCGAAATCGAAAAGCGTCTCCATCAGATCCGCATAATCAGTGACCGGGTCGATAATGTCGACCATCATTCCGCCCGCCGTCACCTTGGCGATCGTACCGATGTCGATATCGCCGAAATCCTCGATCAGATAACGCTCGATCGCCTTCGAGCGCGCGAAGATCGCCTCCGTCACCTTTTCCGGCGCCGGGCCGCCATTGCCGATGTTGTATTTGATGCCGAAATCCTCCTTCGGCCCGCCAGGATTGTGGCTGGCCGAGAGGATGATGCCGCCGAAAGCCTTGTTCTTGCGGATGAGGTGCGAAGCCGCTGGCGTGGAGAGGATGCCGTCCTTGCCGACGATGACGCGGCCAAAACCGTTCGCCGCAGCCATCTTGAGGACGATCTGTACGACCTCCTTGTTGAAATAGCGGCCGTCGCCGCCGAGGACCAGCGTCTCGCCTCTATAACCTTCGAGCGAATCGAAGATCGATTGCAGGAAATTCTCGACGTAATGCGGCTTCTGGAATTCGGGGACTTTCTTGCGCAGCCCCGAAGTGCCGGGCTTCTGATCGTCGAACGGCTTGGTTGCGACCGTCTTTATCATGGAGCGTCATCCTCCGTTGATGAGCGAGCGATAGAGCGCGGCGTAGAGGCCGGCGCTTTTCGACCAGGAAACATCGGCTTTCATACCCTCGGCCTGTAAGGATAGCCATGTTTCCTGATCTTCATAGGTGCGTGCGGCGCGCCTCAGGGCATAGTCCAGCGCTCCGGTGTCCGAGGATGCGAACTGGAATCCCGTAGCGACGCCGGCCGACAGCGCCGCCTCGTTGGCATCGATGACAGTGTCCGCGAGACCGCCCGTCCGCGCTACGATCGGCACGCACCCATAGCGGAGGCCATAAAGCTGCGTCAGGCCGCAGGGTTCGAAACGGGAAGGAATGAGGATCGCATCCGCGCCGCCCTGGACCAGATGCGACAGCCTCTCGTCATAGCCGATGACCACGCCGACGCGGCCGGGATGGCGCGCAACGCCGGCATGAAGCGCACTTACCAGCGCCGCGTCGCCGGAGCCGAGGACGGCAAGCCTCGCGCCGGCCGCGACAATGCCGTCGAGCACGGCGGCGAGCATGTCGATACCCTTCTGCCAGGTCAGACGACTCACCACGGAAAAGATTGGGCCGTCGCCTTCGGCGAGGCCGAAGCGCTCTTCCACCGCCCGCTTGTTAGTTCGGCGTTTTTCGAGAGTCTGCCGGTCAAAAGTCTGGACAAGATGCTCGTCCTCGGCGGGGTTCCATATATCGGTATCGATCCCGTTGACGATGCCATGCAGATCCGCCGCCCGCATGTTGATCAGGCCTTCGAGGCCCATCCCGAAACCGGGAGTCCGGATTTCCTGTGCATAGGTCGGGCTGACGGTGGTGATGGCGCCGGCAGCTTGCAGGCCGGCCTTGAGGAAGCCGACGCCGCCATAATATTCAACGCCATCGATGGAGAAGGCGGCGGCGGGAAGGCCGAGTTCGGGGAAGATCGATGCGGGAAACTGGCCCTGGAACGCCAGATTATGGACCGTCATGACGGAAGGGCAGATTGTGCCGTCATAGCGAAGGTAGGCGACGGCCATGCCAGCCTGCCAGTCATGGGCGTGGAGGAGATCGGGCTTCCAGTCCTTGACGACGCCGCGCGCCACATCCGCAGCCGCCCTGCCGAGAGCAGCGAACCGCCGCCAATTGTCCGGCCATTCCGGTCCGGTCGATTCCGCATAGGGGCCGCCGACGCGGTCGAACAGATGCGGTGCGTCGAGCAGCATGAGATCGAGGCCGGAAGCCCGCCCGCGGACGATCGACGCTCGCCCGCCGAAGAGGGATTCATAGCCATGGATCGCCTTCTTCCTTTTCAACCGCGGAAGTAGGCCCGGATAGGCCGGCAGGATCGTAATCGTCTCGACGCCATGCTCCGCAAGCGCGGGCGGAAGCGCGGCAGCGACATCCGCGAGGCCTCCCGTCTTGACGAGCGGGAAGACCTCTGAAGCAACCGAGAGGACCTTCATCTAGGGCCTATTGCTCCATCCTATCGATCATTTCCTGGGTGATAAGGCAGACGCCTTTCGCGGTCCTGCGAAAGCGTTTTGCATCAAGTTCCGCATCCTCTCCGACGATCAGGCCCTCGGGTATGTGAACCCCGCGGTCGATGACGACGCGGCTCAACTGCGCGTTGCGGCCTATGTAGCAATCCGGCAAGACAACGGCCTCGTCAAGCGAGGAAAAGGAATTGATGCGCGCGCCGCTGAAGATCAGGCTGCGCCGGAGCGATGCCCCCGAAATGATGCAGTCGCCGGCGACGAGAGAGGAGACGGCGCGGCCGCGACGGCCCTCCTCGTCATGGACGAATTTTGCCGGCGGCTTGATTTCGGCATAGGTCCATATCGGCCAGTCGCGATCATAGAGGTCGAGTTCGGGCGTGACGTCCGTCAGATCGATATTGGCTTCCCAATAGGCATCGACCGTTCCCACGTCGCGCCAGTAAGCCTCCCGCTCGAAGCTCGAACGGACGCAGGATTTGGCGAAGCGGTGGGCAACGGCTTTGCCATTCTCCACGATGTAGGGAATAATGTCCTTGCCGAAATCGTGGCTGGACTGGGGATTGGCCGCGTCGCGGCGCAGTTCTTCCATCAGGAACTTGGTGCGGAACACATAGATGCCCATGGAGGCAAGCGCGAAATCGGGCCTGTCGGGGATGCCAGGCGGATCGGCCGGCTTTTCGACGAAGGCGATGATATTGTCGTTCTGATCAACATGCATGACGCCAAAGCCCGTGGCGTCCAATCTGGGAACTTCGAGACATCCCACCGTGACATCGGCGCCGAAATCGACGTGCTGGCGCAGCATGATCTCGAGGTCCATCTTGAAGATATGGTCGCCCGCCAGGATCACCATATACTCCACGCCATAGTCCTGGATGATGTCGATGTTCTGGAAGACGGCGTCGGCGGTCCCCTCATACCATTGGGTTTCCGACACGCGCTGGCTTGCCGGCAGGATGTCGAAACTCTCGTTCCGCTCGGGCCGGAAGAAATTCCAGCCACGCTGGAGATGCCGGATCAGCGAGTGCGCCTTGTACTGGGTGGCGACGCCGATGCGTCGGATGCCGGAATTCAGCGCATTGGAAAGCGCGAAGTCGATGATGCGGGTCTTGCCGCCGAAATAGACGGCGGGTTTCGCCCGGCGCGCCGTCAGTTCCGCGAGGCGGCTGCCGCGCCCCCCGGCAAGCACATAGGCCATGGCGTCACGCGCCAGCGGCTGGCTCCTCGTCAAGTCCGTCATTCGACCCTCCCTCCTTGCGCCGGCTCGCTCTTTAGGCTTCTCCGGCGGAATCATATTGCAGGAAAATGGTGGCGAGAGGCGGCAGCAGCACTTTCGCTCCAACCCCCTTCCCATCCTGAACGGCAGTGACAACTCCGGCGTTTCCCATGCCGCTGCCGCCATAATCCTGTGCATCCGTGTTGACGATTTCGCGCCAGCGGCCATCAGCCGGCAAAGGGACACGGTAATCGTGCCGCGGCACCGGTGTGAAATTCGATATGACCGCCACCGGCGGGGCATCCGGCGCCATTCTGAGCCAGGCGAAGACCGAGTTCTCGTGATCATCCACGACCAGCCAGGAGAAGCCGTCCGGCTCGCAGTCGCGGGCATGAAGCGCGGCTGTTTCGCGATAGGCACGGTTCAGGTCGCGCAGCAGGCGGCGCACGCCCTCATGCGCGGGGTAATCGAGAAGATTCCAGTCGAGCGCCCGCGCCTCGTTCCATTCCGACCGTTGGGCGAATTCCTGCCCCATGAAAAGCAGCTTCTTGCCGGGATAGCCCCACATGAAAGCGTAATAGGCGCGCAGATTGGCGAATTTCTGCCAGTCGTCGCCCGACATCTTGCCGATCAACGAGCCCTTGCCGTGCACGACCTCGTCATGGCTGAGCGGCAGGACGAAATTCTCGCTGAAGGCATAAAGCAGGCCGAAAGTGACGTCGTCGTGATGGAACCTTCGGTAGACGGGCTCGCGCGCCATATATTGGAGCGTATCGTGCATGAAGCCCATGTTCCATTTGAAGCCGAAGCCAAGTCCGCCTTCGTGAACGGGCTGCGACACCTTCGGCCATGACGTCGATTCCTCGGCGATCGTCATGATGCCGGGATGCTTGCCATAAACCGCCTTGTTCATCTCCTGCAGGAAACGAACGGCCTCCCAATTCTCACGCCCACCCTTTTCGTTGGGGATCCACTCGCCTTCCTTGCGCGAATAATCGAGGTAAAGCATCGAGGCGACGGCATCCACGCGCAGCCCGTCCGCATGATATTTCTCGGCCCAGAAGAGCGCGTTGTTGACGAGGTAGGAAAGGACCTCGCGCCGGCCGAAATTGTAGATCGCCGTGTGCCAATCGGGATGGAAGCCCTTGCGCGGGTCGGCATGTTCGTAAAGCGCGGTGCCATCGAATCTGGAAAGCCCATGCGCGTCGGTCGGGAAATGCGCCGGCACCCAATCGAGGATGACGCCGATCCCCGCCCTGTGCGCACCATCGACGAAGCGGGCGAATCCTTCGGGCGGACCGAAGCGCGCCGTCGGCGCATAGAGGCCCGTCGTCTGATATCCCCAGGACTGGTCGAGCGGATGCTCCATGACCGGCAGGAATTCGATATGGGTGAAGCCCATATCGACGACATAGGGAACGAGGCGTTCAGCGAGTTCGTCCCAGGAGAGGAAGGAGCCGTCGTCGCGGCGCTGCCACGAGCCCGCGTGGACCTCGTAGATCGCGATGGGCGCGCGGCGCGCATCGGCATCTCTCCAATAGGCGCGGTGCGCATCATCGCCCCATTCATGCCGCAGCGGCCAGTCGGTCACGGATGCGGTCGCCGGTCTCAGTTCGGAGCGGAAGGCGAAAGGATCGGCCTTGAGCGGCAGGTTCTCGCCGCGCGGCCCGACGATCTCGAATTTATAGGGCGCGCCGGCATCGATATCCGGGACGAAGATCTCCCAGATACCGGTGTCGACGCGTCGGCGCATGACGTGGCGGCGGCCATCCCAGTCGTTGAACTGGCCTACGATGGAGACCCGCCTGGCGTTTGGCGCCCAGACGGCGAAATGAACGCCTCTGGCGCCCTCATGTTCGATGATATGGGCGCCCATCTTGTCGAAGAGCCTGAGATGCGAGCCCTCGGCGATATAGTAATCGTCCATGGGGCCAAGCACCGGCCCGAAGGAATAGGGATCGGTGATCCACCATTCGCCGCCCGCATTGCCCGCCTTCAACCGCAGAGGCTGACGCCTGTCGAGGCGAAGAACGCCGTCGAAAAAGCCCGCGTCATCGCGCCGGGCAAGTTCGCCCACTTCTTCGCCGGCAAGCGTGAAGGCAGTCACGGCTTCCGCATGGGGAATGAAGCACCGGGCGACAAAACGACCCTTTTCCTCCTGAAGCCCGAGAACCGCAAACGGGTCGCCGTGACTGCCGGCGACAATTGCCTTGATATCGTTAGCCGCCGTCAGAGGCGGTGCTTTTCCATCAACTGGCTGTTTTCGTGCGCGAGGCATAAAACTCCGATCAATCGTTCCCGTGAGAGGCGGTCACTATCTCACGGCTTGGCGGGCACATTCCATATCTCACCGGCATATTGGCGGATCGTCCGGTCGGAGGAGAACCAGCCAACATTGGCGGTGTTCCGTATGGCCATGCCATTCCATTTCGCTCTGTCGTTCCATATCCCGTCCACGCGCCGCTGCGCCGCACTGTAGGAATCGAAATCAGCCGCGACCATGAACCAGTCATTCTCGTAGATTCCGGCGACGAGATCGCGGTAACGGTCGCGGTCGTCCGGCGAAAAGACCCCCGAGGCGATCGCTGAAAGCGCCTGCTGCAGTTCGGGCGAAGCCTCGATAAGCGCTCGTGGCTGATAGCCGTTCAGGCGACGCTCCGCCACCTCGCCCGCCGTCAGACCGAAAATGAGGATATTGTCATCGCCGACGCGCTCCTTGATCTCGATATTCGCCCCGTCAAGCGTGCCGACGGTGATCGCTCCGTTCAACGCGAACTTCATGTTGCCGGTTCCCGAGGCTTCCATGCCCGCCGTCGATATCTGCTCGGAAATATCGGCTGCGGGGATCATGATCTCCGCCGTGCTGACATTGTAGTTCGGCACGAACACGACCCGCAGAAGTCCTCTCACCGCCGGATCGCGATTGATGACGCGCGCGACGTCGTTAGCGAGTTTTATGATGAGCTTGGCGTTGTGGTAGCTCGGCGCCGCCTTGCCGCCGAAGAGTTTTACCCTCGGCGTCCAGTCCCTTTCGGGATGAGAGCGGATCTGGTCATAAAGCGCGACAGTCTCGATAATGTTGAGCAATTGCCGCTTGTATTCATGGATACGCTTCACCTGCACGTCAAAGATCGCGGACGGATCGAGCCTGATGGCAAGCCGTTCCGCAACCAGCCTGGCAAGCCGCTCCTTTTTCGCGCGCTTAACCGCGGCGAAGGCTTCCTGGAAGGCGGGGTCGTCGGCATGGGCGTTCAGGTCCGACAGCGCCTCCGTGTCATCCATGAAACGGTCGCCGATCGTCTCCCTGATCAGCGAAAACAGGCCGGGATTGCATTCCATCAGCCAGCGGCGCGGCGTGATGCCGTTGGTCTTGTTGTTGATGCGGTCGGGATAGAGCTGATGGAGATCGGCGAACACCGTCTCTTTCATCAATTCCGTATGAAGGGCCGAGACGCCGTTGATCGAATGCGATCCGACAAAGGCGAGATTGCCCATGCGCACCCGTCGCTCGCCGCCTTCCTCGATCAAGGAGATGTCACGGATCTTCTCGTCATCGAAGCCCTTGTTGCGGGCTTCCCTCAGCACCGCCGCGTTGATCGCGTAAATGATCTGCATGTGACGCGGCAGGAGATGCTCGAACATGGAAAGCTGCCAGCTTTCGAGCGCTTCGGGCAGGAGCGTGTGATTGGTGTAGGCGATCGTTCCCTTGGTGATGCGCCAGCCGGTCTCGAAATCGAGGCCGTGGACGTCCATCAAAAGCCGCATCAGTTCCGCCACGGCGATCGATGGATGCGTGTCGTTCAGGTGGATGGCCGCCTTGTCCGGCAGCGAAGTCAGGTCGCCATATTGATAGATATGGCGCTGGATGATGTCCTGCAGCGAGGCGCTGGTGAAGAAATATTCCTGCCTCAGCCGGAGTTCCTGTCCCGCCAGGTTCGAATCGGCGGGATAGAGCACCAGCGACAGGCTTTCGGCCTTGTTGCTCTCCATCAAAGCGCCGATATGGTCGCCGGCATTGAACTTGTCGAGCAGGATGGGATCGACAGGCATCGCCGACCAGAGCCTCAGCGTATTGACGCGCCTGCCGCGCCAGCCGACCACGGGCGTATCATAGGCGACGGCAAGGACGCGTTCCTGCGGCTTCCAGACATGGCGCTCCTCCATCCCGTCCGCCGACGTGACCAGTTCCACCGTCCCGCCATAACCGATCTCGAAGGAGCGTTCGCGGCGCTCGAATTCCCATGGATCGCCATGGCTCAGCCATGTCTCGGGAAGCTCCACCTGCCAGCCGTCCGAAATCTCCTGGCGGAACATGCCGTTGGTGTAGCGAATGCCGTAGCCATGCGCGGGAATGTCGACGGTGGCCATCGATTCCATGAAGCAGGCCGCGAGCCGGCCGAGACCGCCATTGCCGAGCGCCGCGTCAGGCTCAAGCGCGGCGATTTCGTCGAGATCGACATCGAGAGAGGCGAGAGCTTCCCGGAATTTCTCCATCAGTCCCAGATTGGAGATCGAATCCGTGAGAAGACGGCCGATCAGAAACTCCAAAGAGAGATAGAAGACGCGCTTGTCGCTTTGCTGGTATGCCCTTTTCGTGGAAGCGATCCAGCTTTCGATCATACGGTCGCGAACGACCTTGCTGGTGGCGGAAAGCCAGTCATATGGCGTCGCCACCATCGGATCCTTGCCGACGCGGTAAGTCAGAGCCGATAAAATTTCATGCGCGAGCGATTTGGCGTCATTCGGGCGGCCGGAAACGGTGAGAAGGTCAGCTTTTGCCCCGATATTCATAATTACTCTCCATGCCATGCACGCCTGCCGCTTGCCGCGCCAAGCGCCCTATCGGTCTCCTCCCTTCCTGTCTGATAGTCCTCCACCCGCAAGGAATTCCGCCATTACCCTAGTGCGCCGGTCCCCGCAGTTCAACACTCACGCCGCATTCGCCAATTCCGGCGGCGTCTTGGCTCCGGTCATGAAGGCGACCGCGTCGGACATGGTATGTTCACGCGGATTGACGACACAGAGCCGGCGGCCGAGCCGATGGATATGGATGCGATCGGCGACTTCGAAGACGTGCGGCATGTTGTGCGAGATCAGAACGACCGGCAGGCCGCGACGCTTGACGTCCAGGATCAGTTCGAGAACGCGGCGGGATTCCTTCACGCCGAGGGCAGCGGTCGGCTCGTCCATGATGATCACTTTCGAGCCGAAGGCGGCGGCGCGGGCTACCGCCACGCCCTGCCTCTGGCCGCCGGAGAGCGTCTCCACCGACTGGTTGATGTTCTGGATCGTCATCAGGCCAAGCTCGGAGAGCTTCTCGCGCGCGATCCTCTGCATCTTCGAACGGTCAAGCCGGCGCAGGATATTCCCCAGAAAGCCTTCCTGGCGCATCTCGCGGCCAAGAAACATATTGTCGGCAATGGAGAGTGCCGGCGATAGCGCCAGGTTCTGATAGACCGTCTCGATGCCGGCATTGCGCGCCTCTATCGGGGAGCGGAAATGCACCTCGCGGCCATCGAGTTGGATCGTACCGCCATCGGGCTGGACGGCGCCGCACAAGGCCTTGATGAGCGTCGATTTGCCGGCGCCGTTGTCGCCTATGACGGCCAGGATTTCGCCGGGCATCAGATCGAAGTCGGCGCTGTCGAGAGCGACGACCCTGCCATAGCGTTTGACGAGGCCCTTGGCCTCCAGGACCGGTTGCGCGCTCATGTCGAAATCTTCCTGATCCACTGATCGATCGTGACGGCGAGAATGATCAGAATGCCGACCGCGAACTCCTGCCACAGCACGTTGACACCCGCCAATGCGAGGCCGTCGCGAAAGACACCGACGATCAGCGCGCCGACGAGCGTACCGACGAGCGAGCCGCGGCCGCCGAAAAGCGAGGTTCCGCCAATCACCACGGCGGTGATGGCATCGAGATTGGCGGTCTGGTTGCCGAGCGGGCTCGCGGCGCCGATGCGTCCGATGAGAATCCATCCAGCCACCGCGCAGATGAAACCGGCGATCGTATAAACGCCGATCAGGGTCGCATTGGTGTTGATGCCGCTCAGGCGCGCCGCTTCCGGATCGTCGCCGGTAGCATAGACATGGCGGCCGAAGGCGGTGCGGTTCAGGATATACCAGACGATCACGGCCATCACGATCATCAGGATGGAGCCGTAGGTTATCAGCGCGCCGTGACCGAAAATGATGCGGTGGCCCGTCCAGTGCAGGATCGGCGCCATGCGGTCGATGTCCTGCGAACGGATCGTCTCGGAATGCGATACCAGGATGATGAGCGCGCCATAGATGCTCCAGGTGCCGAGCGTGACGATGAAGGGCGGCAGCTTGATCCAGGACACGAGGATGCCGTTGACGAAGCCGCAGGCGGTGCCGGCCAGAAGGCCGAGCGCAAAGGCGACTTCAGGCTGCCAGCCCCAGACGACGGCAAGCCTCCCCATGATGATCGAGGAAAGCACCATCATGACGCCGACCGAAAGATCGATGCCGGCCGTCAGGATCACCAGCGTCTGGGCGATACCGAGTGTGCCGATGATCGTCACCTGTTGCAGCACCAGCGACAGATTGAAAGGCGCGAAAAACCGGCTGCCGGCGGCGAAGGAGAAGATGATGACGCCGACTATAAGAACGATGAAGGGGATCGCCGTCGGGAATTCGTGCAGGACATGCTGCAGACGCTTGACCAGCGTCTTCGTCTCCTCCTCGAAACTCGCAAGCGATTGGCTGGCGCCCTGCAAGCCGCTTTCCGCGAGCACCGAACCCCGCGCGTCCTCGTTCATTTTTTTTCTCCCCAGGTTAGCCCCCACTGTTTTGGAAGGGCCGGCCTGACGGCCCCTCCATTATAGGCTTCCGTTCAATCGAACGGAATGCGGCAACGCCGTATCAACCCCAGCAGAGCTTGAGGCCTTCCTTGGTGCTGATCGAGGGAACGCCCTTGACCGGATGATCGGTCACGAGTTGCGCTCCGGTATCGGTGAACTGCTGGCCGGGCGTGGGCTGCGGCTTCTTGCCGGTCTTCACGAAGGTCTCGATCGCTTCCATCGCCATCGAGGCCATTTTCAGCGGGTATTGCTGGCTGGTCGCGCCGAGCGTGCCGGCCTGGATGTTCTTGACGCCATCGCAGCTGCCATCGATGGCGACCGTCAATACCGAGCCGTCATCCTTGCCCGCCGCCTTGAGCGCCTCGAACCCGCCTGCCGCGGCCGGCTCGTTGATCGCGTACATGACGTTCACGTCGGGGCATTTCTGCATCAGGGTTTCCATAGCCGTGCGGCCGCCGTCCTCGGCGCCTCCAGTCGGCTGATGACCGCAGATGCGTGGATCGGTCTCGTCGCCGTAACGCTTGGGATCCTTGATGTCGATGCCGAAGCCCTTCATGAAACCCTGGTCGCGCAGATAATCGACCGTCGGCTGGTTGGCGGCGAGGTCGAGGAAAGCGATCTTGGCGGTCTTCGCCTTGTCGCCAAGGGTTTCCCTGGCCCATTCGCCGATCAGTTCACCGGCCTTGAAATTGTCGGTCGCGAAGGTCGCGTCGGCCGCCGTAATCGGGTCGGTCGGCGTATCGAGATCGATAACGAGAAGACCGGCCTTGCGCGCTTTTTCAAGCGTCGGCACGATCGCCGAGGAATCGCTCGGCACGATGGCGAAGCCCTTCGCGCCCGCCGCGATCAGATCCTCGATCGCCGCCACTTGGCTGTCATTGTCGCCGTCATACTTGCCGGCATAGGTCCTCAGCGTCAGACCGAGTTCCTTCGCCTTCGCTTGAGCGCCCTCGCGCATCTTGACGAAATAGGGGTTGCCCTCCGTCTTGGTGATCAGGCCGACAATGTCGGCCGCATAGGCCGATGTGCCGGCCGAAAAGCCGAACATCACGGCGCCGGCCAGCACCGTCTTCCAGAGATTCGCTGTCTTCATTTTTTCCTCCGCTTGGTCACGACGCCTCCTGCGGCGCGATGGTCGAAAAGGCCCCTTCGACCAGTCTCTCCCGAGCCTCTTCTTATCTTCAGAAGACAGGAAGGAGAAATTCTTGTCAATAATTAAATCACTCTGATTTATTATTGACAGCGCCCGCACCTTCCACCATCTTTTTTTGACGTCCCGTTCCGGGGCAGGGAGGAAGTCGTGGAAAGCGGGGTCGACAAGCAGCCATTGGCCGATGCCGCCGATCACCAGCGTCATCGCGGCACCAACCAGAGTGGCATGCGCGATTTCAACCAGCGCCTCGTACTTTCGCTCGTTCGCCGCCGGGGCAGCCTCTCCAAGACCGATATTGCCCGTATCACCGGCCTTTCGACGCAGACGATCTCCGTCATCATGCGCGAACTGGAACTGGACGGCCTTTTGCAGCGCGAGGCGCCTGTGCGCGGAAAGGTCGGCCAACCTTCCATCCCCATGTCGCTCAACCCAAACGGGGCCTACTTCTTCGGCCTCAAAATCGGACGGCGGAGCGCGACGCTGGTGCTGATCGATTTCGTCGGCACGGTCCTGGCGATGCACAATCTGCTCTATCCCTTTCCGACGCCGGAGAAGACGATCAGCTTCGTGCGGCGCGGCATCGCCGGGATACGGGCCTCATTGGCAGCGGAGCAGGATCGGCGTTTGGCGGGGCTCGGCATTGCCATGCCGTTCGAATTGTGGAATTGGGCCGATTCCATCGGCGCCGCTCCCGGCGCCATGGATGTCTGGCGCGAGATCGACATCCGCGCGCAAATCGCAAGCGATCTCCCCTTCCCCGTCTATCTGCAGAACGACGCGACGTCAGCCTGCTGCGCGGAACTGGTGTTCGGCGAAACCGGCGGCATAAGCGATTTCGTCTATTACTATATCGGCGCCTTTGCCGGCGGCGGCGTGGTCCTGAACCAGAGCCTCTATGGAGGCCGCACCGGCAATGCCGGGGCGCTCGGCTCCATGCCCGTGCCGGGGCCGGACGGCAGACCAGCGCAATTGATCGATCTCGCTTCGATCGCCCGGCTGGAAAAGATGCTCTCCCGATCGGAGCGCCAACCCATCGATCTTTGGACCTCGCCTTCGGAATGGGGCGATCTCGGCGACGCGCTCGAGATCTGGATCGAGAGTTCAGGCAAGGCGCTCGCCTATGCCACGCTCGCGGCTTCCGCCGTCATCGACTTCGAGGCCGCTGTCATAGACGGCTGGATGCCGGCCGACGTCCGCCGCCGCCTCGTCGAGGCGGTAAGGGCGGAAATCGTCACGCTCGACAGCGAGGGCATCCGCCTTCCCGAGATAAGGGAGGGCACCGTCGGACACCATGCCCGCGCGCTGGGCGGCGCCAGCCTGCCGCTTTCCGACCGTTTTCTCACCGGTCCCGCCGTTTCCTCGAAAGCGTCCTGAGATGGAGGCGTCGTGGAAACTCCTTGCGGCGACTGTTGCAAGCGGCGGAGGGAAGCCCTACGGCAAAACAACTTCATTGCTCAACACCGGAATCGGGAAGACCCCATGATCCTCTGCTGCGGCGACACCTTGATCGACATGCTGCCGCGGCTCTCCGTAGCCGGCGAACCGGCCTTTGCGCCTTATGTCGGAGGAGCGCTGTTCAACAGCGCGATTGCACTTGGCCGCCTCGGCGCGCCGGCGGGTCTTCTCACAGGGCTTTCCAGCGATTTTTTCGGTCAGATGCTCGGCGCGGCGCTTGCCGAGAGCCATGTGGACACCCGTTTTGCCCATATTTCAGACCGCCCTACGACCCTGGCCTTTGTTCGCCTTGTGGACGGCCATGCGAGCTACACTTTCTTCGACGAGAACAGCGCCGGGCGGATGCTTTACGAAAGCGATCTTCCTGAATTGGACGGAAGCGTCGAGGCCATGCTGTTCGGCTGCATGACCCTCATCGCCGAGCCCTGCGGCTCGACCTACGAGGCGCTGATGCGGCGGGAGCGCGAAAACCGAGTCATGATGCTCGATCCGAACATTCGGGGGGATTTCGTTCCTGACAAAGCCGCCCACATGGCGCGGATGCGGCGGATGATCGGGCTCGCCGACATCGTCAAGCTCTCCGACGAGGATCTTGCCTGGTTCGGCGAGACGGGCGCCGAGGCGGAAATCGCCGGGCGCTGGCTGGCGATGGGGCCGAAGCTCGTCGCCATCACGCACGGTGCGAAGGGCGCCAAAGGCTATACGGAACGTTTCGAGGTCAGCGTCCCCGCGCCCATCGTAGCGGTCGCGGATACGGTCGGCGCCGGCGACACCTTCAATGCCGGCATCCTCGCGTCATTGTCGCGGATGGGCCTTCTCAGCAAGGAAGGAGTGGCGGGGCTCACCAAAAAGGATGTGACCGAGGCGCTGACATTCGCGGCGCGGATCGCCTCCGTCACCGTCTCGCGCGCCGGGGCCAACCCGCCCTGGGCGCGGGAATTGGCATAGGGCTTTCTTGACAGGCTTCATTTTTGCAGTGCGTCCTTCGAGGCTCGCCCTTCGGGCGAGCGCCTCAGGATGAGGGAGTCAGGCGCTAAAGCAATTCCAGCAAAAGTGCATAGCGGTTTTGCGTTCGGAATTGCGTAAAAACAAACAGATAGAGCATTCTCGTGATTCGGAGAAAAACGGAAATGCTCTAACCGTCCTCATCCTGAGGTGCGAGCGAAGCGAGCCTCGAAGGACGCACCCGACATAGACGCTTTCTTTTTCGAAACCAGTGTCAGGCGTTTGCCTCCACGGCGCCGCGGATCACGTCCACGATACGCTCCTGATCGTCCCTTTTCAGATAGGGATGCATGGGGAGGCAAAGGATGCGATCCGGCAGGGTCTCGGAAACGGGAAGCCCGCCGGAAGCGCATTTGTAACGGCTATAGGCCTTCTGCTGGTGCAGCGGCTTCTCGTAATAGACCATGGTGGGAATGCCGTTTTCCTTCAGCGCCTGCCTGACGGCGTCGCGGTGAGGCGTCTCGATGGCGTATTGCGCCCAGGCCGAGCGGTTGCCCTCGGGGATGACGGGGACCTTGACCAGATTGCCGAGGCCGTCGCCGTAACGGCGCGCCACGACCTGGCGCATCTCCATTTCCTCTTCGAGAATCGAGAGTTTTTCCAGGAGGATCGCCGCCTGGATCGTATCGAGGCGCGAATTGAGGCCGATCCGGACATTGTCGTACTGGCTGGCGCCCTTGCCGTGAAAAGCCACCGAACGCAGGATTTCGGCCAGATCGCCGTCATTGGTGAACATAGCGCCGCCATCGCCATAGCAGCCGAGCGGCTTGGCGGGATAGAAGCTGGTCGATCCGACATTGCCGAAAGCGCCGCATTTGACGCCGCCCTGCGTGCCGCCGGTCGCCTGTGCCGCATCCTCGATGACGATCAGGCCTTCCCGTTCGGCGATCTCACCGATTGCGGCATAATCGGCGGCGAGACCGAAAAGATCGACCGGAATGATGGCCCTGGCTTTCAGCCGGCCTTCCTTCTTCACTTCGGCAATTGCCGCTTCAAGCTGCGCCGGGACGATGTTGTAGGTGTCGGGATCGACGTCGATGAAGACAGGCTCCGCCCCGGCCAGCGCGACGACTTCCCCGGTTGCTGCAAAGGTGAAGCTCGGGCAGAAGACCGCGTCGCCCGGTCCGATCCCGTAGGCCATCAGCGGAATGAGCAGCGCGTCGGTGCCGTTGGCGCAGGCGACGACATGCTTGACGCCGATATAATCGGCCATCTTTTTCTCGAACTCGGTGACTTCCGGCCCGAGGATATACCTGCCCTCGGCGATGACTTTCTCCACCGCCGCTGAAATGCGGCCGCCAAGCCGCTCGCGTTGCGCGCCAAGATCGATGAACTGCATGCTGTCTCCAATCAACGCCCGGGTGGTCCGCCAGGGACAGGCGTCGCCTGCTGATATAATCTTTGATGGATTTGGCCATACAGCCTTCCATCAATCTCTTTCAAGAAATGTTTCAGTTCGTGCTCGAACCTGCGGCAATAAACCAGGGATTGGCGAAATCGGCGTCATCCTTCTGGCAGCGCTTACCGTAGAGGAGCGGCTTGCCGTCGGTCGTGAGGGTCATGCCGCCGCCGGCGCGCAGCACGGCATCGCCCGCCGCCGTATCCCATTCCATGGTGCGGCCGAAACGGGGGTAAAGGTCCGCTTTTCCCGATGCCAGCATGCAGAATTTCAGCGAGGAGCCGATCGAAAGGATCTCCGCGCCCGGACATTTGGCGAGGTAATCATCCGTTTCCTTAGTCCGGTGCGAACGACTGGCAACCACCGTCAAAGGCGTGGGAGCGGGCCGTACGGTGATGGACCGTCGCCCAGTCGGATCGCCCTCCGGAGAGACATCGATGGAACTCGCGCCTTCACGGCAGCCTGAGTAAAGGACACCGCGCGCCGGCGCATAGACGACGCCTATTTCAGGCACGCCGTGCCGAATGAGCGCAATGTTGACGGTGAAGTCGGAATTGCCCCTGACGAATTCCTTCGTGCCGTCGAGCGGATCGACCAGGAAGAAGGCTTCGCCAAGGGATTCGGGCAGCCTGCCGGCGCTTGCTTCCTCCTCGGCGACGATAGGGACTGAGGGGAAATGCCGCCGAAGCCCATCCAGTATGATGCGCTCCGCCTCGCGGTCGGCGCGCGTTACCGGCGAGGCGTCCGCCTTGACCTCCACCGTAACGCCCTCTTCACGGATTTTCAGGATCGCAAGGCCGGCCGAAAGCGCCAGTTCCTCCAGAACGGGGAGAATGGCGGCGTCAGTTCCTATCGTCATGCCGCCCGTCAGCACTCTCGCGTTCCTCAAGCCAGCGTTCGAGCGCCTCTACCATTTCTTCCGGCGATCTGCCGAGTGTTTCGAGGTGGATTTCCGGATTTTCCGGCGCCTCATAGGGCGAATCGACGCCGGTGAAATTCTTGATCTCGCCTTTGAGCGCCCGCGCATAAAGCCCCTTCGGATCGCGCCTGGCGCATTCCTCGAACGGCGTGTCCACGAACACTTCGGCGAATTCGCCCTCTTCCATCAGTTCCCGCGCCAGACGCCGCTCCGCGCGGAAGGGCGAGATGAAGGAGACCAGCACGATCAGGCCGGCGTCAGTCATCAGTTTCGCCACTTCGGCGACGCGCCGGATGTTCTCCACCCGGTCCTCGGCGGTGAAACCGAGATCGCGGTTGAGCCCATGCCGCACATTGTCGCCGTCGAGGATGTAGGTGTGACGTCCCGACGCCGCGAGTTTCTTCTCCAGCAGATTGGCGATGGTCGATTTGCCGGAGCCGGAAAGGCCGGTGAACCAGAGCACCGCCGGCTTCTGATTCTTCAACTCGGCCCGCTTGTTCCTGTCGACGTCGAGCGCCTGCCAGTGGATGTTTTCGGCGCGGCGGAGCGGATGGATGATCATGCCAGCCCCGACGGTCGCATTGGTCATCCGGTCGATCAGGATGAACGCGCCGGTAACGTGGTTTTCCGCATAGGTATCGAAGGCGATTGGCGTCTGCGTCGAGATGTTGCATTCCCCGATCTCGTTCAATTCGAGCGATTTGGCGGCCTCATGCGCGAAATTGTTGATATTCACGCGATATTTCAGTTCGCTGACGGTCGCATTGGTACTGTCCGTCTCGGTGCGCAAGATGTATTGCCGGCCCGGCAGCAGCGGTCGCTCGCCGAACCAGATGATGCGGGCCGTGAACTGGTCCGCCACATGGGGACGGGCCATCGGCGCGACCAGCATGTTGCCGCGCGAAAGCTCGATCTCGTCTTCCAGGAGCACGGTGATGGCGCTGCCCTCGCCCGCCTTCCCGACCTCCGCCGAGCCGTTCAGGATGCGCTTGACCTTCGAACGCTGGCCCGACTTGGCGACCACCACCTCGTCGCCGGCGGCGAGCGAGCCGGAGGCGACCGTCCCGGCAAAGCCGCGGAAATCGAGATTGGGCCGGTTCACATATTGGATCGGGAAGCGCAGGGGTTTTTCGGCGTCCGCCCCGATCTCCACCGTTTCAAGATGATGGATAAGGGATGGCCCGTCATACCAGGGCATGTTCTTCGATCCGGTCGTGACATTGTCGCCGAAGCGGGCCGAAAGCGGAATGGGAACGATGGTCCGGAAGCCGAGATCAGCGGCAAAGGAGCGATAGTCGGCGACGATCCTTTCAAAGACCTCCCTCGAATAATCGACGAGATCGATCTTGTTAACGGCGAGGACGAGGTGCCGGATGCCGAGCGTCGAGGCGATGAAGGAATGGCGGCGCGTCTGCGGCAGCACGCCCTGCCGCGCATCGACCAGCACCACGGCGAGATCGGCCGTCGAGGCGCCGGTCACCATGTTGCGCGTATATTGCTCGTGGCCCGGCGTGTCGGCGACAATGAATTTCCGCTTCGGCGTGGCGAAGAAGCGATAGGCGACATCGATGGTGATGCCCTGTTCGCGCTCCGCCTCCAGCCCGTCCACCAGAAGCGCGAAATCGAGATCCTCGCCGGTCGTGCCGTATTTTTGCGAATCCCGGCCGAGCGCCGCAAGCTGGTCCTCGAAGATGAGTTTGGTATCGTAGAGAAGCCGGCCGATCAAGGTGGATTTCCCGTCATCGACGGAGCCGCAAGTGATGAAACGCAGAAGCGATTTCTCCTCCTGGTGAGTGAGATAATCGCGCAATTCCGCATCTTCGCGCGGCATTTCTGGCTTGACGTGCATCAGAAATACCCCTCGCGCTTCTTCTTTTCCATCGAGCCGGCCTCGTCGCGGTCGATCAGGCGGCCCTGCCGCTCCGACGTCTGGGCCGTCAGCATCTCGCGCACGATGGCTTCGAGCGTATCGGCTTCGGATTCGATCGCGCCGGTCAGCGGATAGCAGCCGAGCGTGCGGAAACGCACGATGCGCTCCTCGATCTCTTCGCCCGGCCTCAGCTTCATCCGGTCGTCATCGACCATGATCAGCATGCCGTCACGCTCGACCACCGGCCGCTTCCTGGCGAAATAAAGCGGGACGATGGGAATGTTTTCCTTGAGGATATATTGCCAGATGTCGAGTTCGGTCCAGTTCGAGAGTGGAAAGACGCGGATCGATTCGCCTGGCGCGATGCGGGTATTGTAGATCTTCCACATCTCCGGGCGCTGGTTTTTCGGGTCCCAGGCGTGCTGCGCGTTGCGGAAAGAGAAGATGCGCTCCTTGGCGCGCGATTTCTCCTCGTCGCGCCTGGCGCCGCCGAAGGCCGCGTCGAAGCCGTGCTTGTCGAGCGCCTGGCGCAGCGCCACCGTCTTCATGATGTGGGTATGCGTATTCGAACCATGGTCGAACGGGTTGATATCCTCGCGCACGCCCTCCTCGTTGATATGGACGAGCAGATCGAAGCCCAATTCCGCCGCCATCCGGTCGCGGAAGGCGATCATTTCGCGGAATTTCCAGGTCGTATCGACATGGAGGAGCGGAAAGGGCGGCGGCGCGGGGTAAAACGCCTTCATCGCCAGATGCAGGAGGACCGACGAATCCTTGCCGATCGAATAAAGCATGACAGGCTTGGCGAAGGTCGCGGCGACCTCGCGGAAAATATGGATGGACTCGGCCTCAAGCCGGTCGAGATGGGTCAACGGCTTCTGAGCCAGCGCGGAGTGCTGCATTTCGTCCTTTCAGATGGCGCCAAGACGCGACGCCGGCAAACCTCCCGGTAAGCGCCGGAGAAATCCCACAGACCGCCTTTCCGGGTCAAGAAGAGCGCTGTCGCCTCGCAAGATCCAAGGAGAGCCCTTTTCCTCCAAATCGCTGTTTAGCGGAAAATACGTTCTTTTTATCAGCGATTGCGCTTGCGCAGCATTTCCTCCCATTGCAGCGCGTGCGAGACGATGGTGTCGAGATCGTCATAGTCCGGCGTCCAGCCGAGTTCCGAGCGGCAGCGCTCGACATTGGCGACGATGGCGACGGCATCGCCCGGCCTGCGGCCGCTCATCCGGACATCGAGTTTTTTCCCGACGACCCGTTCCACGGCAGCGATCACTTCCAGCACCGAATAGCCGTGCTGATAGCCGCAATTCGCCACCAGGCTCTTCCCCCCGGAGCGCATGCGCCTGAGCGCGAGATAATGCGCGTTCACCAGATCGGTGACATGGACATAGTCTCGGATGCAGGTGCCATCCGGCGTCGGATAATCCGTGCCGAAAACCTCCATGAAGGGGCGCTTGCCGGTCGCCACCTCGCAGGCGACCTTGATCAGATGCGTCGCGCCCTTGGTCGATTGGCCGGTGCGCATTTTCGGGTCGGCGCCGCAGACATTGAAATAACGGAGCGCCGTATAGGTGAAATCATGCGCGGCGGATGTGTCGCGGAGCATGATCTCCGTCATCAGCTTGGATGAGCCATAAGGCGATTCCGGCAGCTTGGGCTCGTCTTCCGTGATCGGGATCCGCTCCGGGCTGCCATAGACGGCGGCCGTCGAGGAAAAGACGAAATGCGGCACGTCGCATCGGACCGCGCTTTCGATCAGCGCCCGCGACTTCACCGTATTGTTGAGATAATAGCCGAGCGGATCGGCGACCGATTCCGGCACCACGATCGAGCCGGCGAAATGAATGACGGCGTCCACCTTGCGGCGGCGCATCGTCTCCTCGACCAGTTCCTGATCGGCGATGTCGGCAATGACCAGTTCGGCCTTTTCGGCCACGGCCCAGTCGAAACCGGTGCTCAGCCGATCGACGACGACCACATCCTCGCCTTCGTCCACCAGTTTCCAGACCATATGGCTGCCGATATAGCCGGCGCCTCCGCTCACAAGAACCGTCACTCAAACCTCATCTTGCCGTTGCCGCCAGCCAGTTTCATCATGTTTCGATCATAATGCTCGACAAAGCCCAAGCAAATGCGCTCTCCGCCGTCAAAGAAAAGCCTGCTATCTCCTTTCCGATCTGATAGCACGCGGGGCGCAGTTTAAAGAGACGTCACTTTTCAGGCCAAAAGCGGGGAAAACGTGATCGGCATGGAAGATATCCGCATCGGCGTCGTCGGGCTGGGTTATGTCGGCCTGCCGCTCGCCGTCCTTTTCGCCACGCGCTTTCCGGTGGTCGGCTTCGATGTCAGCGGAAAGCGCATCGGCGAATTGCGCGACGGGATCGACCGGACGAGGGAAGTCCCGCAATCGGCGCTCGCGGAAACCAAAGCTCGTTTCACGGCGGACGAAACCGATCTCCGGAACTGCAATTTCCTCATCGTCGCGGTGCCGACGCCGATTGATGCGGCGAAGCAGCCTGATCTAGGCCTGCTGCGCGCCGCTTGCGAGACGGTCGGCCGGGTGATTCCGAAGGGAGCCATCGTCGTCTTCGAATCGACGGTTTATCCGGGCGCGACAGAAGAAGAATGCGTGCCGCTGATCGAACGGGTCTCGGGCCTGCGTTTCAATGCCGATTTCTTCGCCGGCTACAGTCCCGAACGCGTCAATCCCGGCGACCGGCAGCATACGATCGAGAAGATCGTCAAGGTGGTTTCGGGCTCGACTCCCGAGGCCGCCGATCTCGTCGACCGCGTCTATGGAGCAGTCATCACCGCCGGCACCTATCGCGCCCCTTCGATCAAGGTGGCGGAAGCCGCGAAGGTGATCGAAAACACGCAACGCGACGTCAATATCGCACTCGTCAACGAGCTGTCGACGCTCTTCAACCGGCTCGGCATCGACACGCTGAGCGTTCTGCAGGCCGCCGGCACCAAATGGAACTTCCTGCCCTTTCGCCCTGGCCTCGTCGGCGGACACTGCATCGGCGTCGATCCCTATTACCTCACGCACAAGGCGCAGCAGGTCGGACATCATCCGGAAATCATCCTCGCGGGGCGGCGCATCAACGACCGCATGGGCGAAGTGGTAGCGAGCCGCTTCCTACGCCTGCTCGTCTCGCGTGGCTTCGACGTTCCGAGTGCACGCGTGCTCGTGCTAGGCTTCACCTTCAAGGAAAACTGCCCCGACATCCGCAACACGCGCGTCATCGACGTGGTGAGGGAATTGGAAGGTTACGGCGTCACCGTGGACGTCCATGATCCCTGGGCCGATCCGGAGGAAGCGAAGGCCGAATATGCGATCGATCTGGTTGCCGAGCCGGAACAGGGACATTACCAAGGCGTCATTATCGCGGTGGCGCACGACGATTTCCGCAAGATGACGGGCCAAGCCGTCCGCCGGCGGCTGGTTCCGGACGGACTGGTCTTCGACGTGAAAGGCATCCTGCCGGCCGAATCCAGCGATCTAAGGCTTTAGGAAAGAAATGCGTATCCTCGTCACCGGCGCCGCCGGGTTCATCGGCTTCCATGTCGCCCGCAAGCTTCTGGCGCGCGGCGACGAGGTCGTCGGCGTCGACAATCTGAACGACTATTACGATCCGGCCCTGAAACAGGCGCGTTTATCGCAGTTGGAAGACAATGACCGCTTTACCTTCGTGAAACTCGATGTCGCGGACCGCAATGGGATCGCGACAGTTTTCTCGCAGCCCGGCTTGGAACGCGTCGTGCATCTCGCAGCGCAGGCCGGCGTGCGCTATTCGATCGTGAACCCTCACGCCTATGCCGACAGCAATCTCACGGGCTTCCTCAACATTCTGGAAGGCTGCCGCCATAACGGGATCGAACATCTCGTCTATGCCTCGTCGAGTTCCGTCTATGGCGCGAACGAGAAGTTGCCCTTTGCCGAATCCGATCCTGTTGATCATCCGGTCAGCCTCTATGCCGCGACGAAGAAGGCGAATGAGTTGATGGCGCATGCCTATGCGCATCTCTATCGCCTGCCGGTCACGGGTCTTCGCTTCTTCACGGTCTATGGGCCGTGGGGCCGGCCGGACATGGCGCTTTTTCTCTTCACGCGCAAAATCCTCGCCGGCGAGTCGATCGACGTCTTCAACAATGGCGGCCATTTGCGCGACTTCACCTATATCGACGATATCGCCGAGGGGGTGGTGCGGACGCTCGACCATGTGGCGGCGCCGTCGAGCGAATGGAATGCGCGCGCTCCCGATCCAGCCATTTCCTCTGCGCCCTACCGGCTCTACAATATCGGCAACAACAAGCCGGTGCGGCTTCTCGACTTCATCGCGGCGGTCGAGAAAGCCGTCGGCAAGAAGGCGGTCATGAACATGCTGCCGATGCAAAAGGGCGACGTCGAAGCGACCTATGCCGATATCGACGCGCTTTCTGCCGCCGTCGGCTTCCGTCCGGACACGCCGATCGAAAAGGGCATCGAAGAATTCGTCGCCTGGTATCGGGGATATTACAATGTCTAATCCATCCGAGCTTGGATGAAGAAGGTCCTCGTCACCGGCGTCACCGGCAGCGTCGGCCAGGTCGTCGCCCGCCGGCTCGTCGATGCTGGCTTCGAAATCAAAGCGGCGTCGAGACGGCCTCTTCCCTCCGGACTATATGCCGAGACCGCGATCCTGCCGCCCTATGATGCTCCGTCGGGCGCCTTCCAGGCGCTAGTCGACGGCGTCGATCATGTCGTCCACGCGGCCGCCCTTACCAATGCCGACAGGACGGCGAGCGAAGACGATTTCATGAATGCCAATGTGCGGCTGAGCGCGGCTATTGCCTCTGCATCGGCCCAAATGGTGGCCGGCCGCTTCGTCTTTCTTTCCTCGATCCGGGCCGTGGCAGGGGCGGGAGACGGCAGACGGATCGACGACAATATTATCCCTGCGCCGGCTGACCCCTATGGCCGCTCGAAAAGAGCAGCCGAAATCGCCCTTGGCGGTGAATATGACAAACAAGACGGCCCCGAGCGCCTTGTTGTGCTCAGGCCGGCGCCTGTCTACGGCAAGGGCATGAAAGGCGGGCTCGCCGGCATGCTGAAACTTGCCGACAGCGCCCTGCCCCTGCCCTTCGGCGCGTTCCGCAACCGCCGTTCGCTGCTCTCCGTCGACGCCCTTGCGGAGGCGGTTCTTCCTCTCATCCAGACGGAGCAGCCCGTTGGCCCGCATTTTATCGTAAGCGACCGCTCGCCGATCAAGATCGCGGATATCTTCCGCTCGTTCCGCCGTGGCCTGGGTCGGCCAGAACGTCTGATCGACGTGCCTCCGGTCCTGATAAAAACAGTCGCCCGGCTTGCGGGAAAGGAGGAAGCGTGGAAAAGGCTTCTTGCCGACGAGATTTGCGATCCGTCAGGCCTTGCCGGGACCGGTTGGCGGCCGGCCAATAGCGAGGAAGAATTGCAAAGGCTGGCGCAAGCGCCGAAGAACGGACATTGAATGCGGCTTCCTTTCCCCCTTCCCTCCATGGATCGCATGAACCGGATCTTCGTGTCTCCGGCGGTCACATGGGCGCCGATCATCGGCAGCGGCGTGAGCTTCCTGGTCGCGGTTTCGGGCCTGTGGGCGATCATCAGGATGGCGCATGGCGACTTTCCGCTGGCGCGGCGAAAGGAAATCGTCTGGATCGCCTCGGCCTTCGCGGCGCTTTTCCTTGTCGAAGCGCTTTGCGGCCTCCTCACCTATAACGGCAAGCCGACCATCGGCGAAATCGTCGACAAACTGCCCTTTCTGCTTTTCCTGCCGATCTACTCCCGTCTGCGTCTGTCGAAACCGGAGGATATCCGCTCCACCGTCGAAATCGCGGCGCTTGCCTCGGCCTTCGCGGCGCTCGCCATCGCGATCTGCCAGGTCGTCGATCTCGGCATAAGAGCGGAAGGCTTGGCCGGCAATGCGGGACCGTTCGCGATCGGCGCGTTGATCGCTTACACGGTAAACCTCCTTGCAGCCATGCGGATGGAGCGGTGGAAAAAGCTGTTTTTCGGCCTGGCCGCCGCCGCCGCCGCTGCCGCCGTGCTGCTCTCGGGCATGCGCAGCGTGTGGCCGGCGCTCGTCATCGTGCCGATCATCGTGGCATTCGTCTATAAAAAACATGCCGGAACCAAAAGCATCATTTGGGTCCTTGCTATCGGAACAGTGGCCGTCGCCATCTTCGGCTTCGCCGTCTCCGGATTCATCGGGGAGAGGGTTTCGAGCGGCATGAAGGATATAGCGGCCATAGAATCCGACAATTATTCCGGCTCGCTCGGCGAACGGCTGATCGTGTGGAAACTCGGCGCGGAATTGTTCGAGAAAGCGCCTCTATTCGGCCAAGGGCCTGGCCATGCTGCTGAACTTCTTGGCGAAGGCACCAAGGCGATCACCGGCAGGGACTTCCATTTTTCCCATTACCACAATGTCTTCCTCAACTTTGCCGTGCGCGACGGCATATTGGGAGTATTGGCGATTCTCGGGCTGATTTTCATCCCGCCTGTCGTCTGCATGCGTCACGCCGGAACCGAGATCGGCGCCTACGGCCTCGCATTCGTACTCTCGATAGAAGCCTGCTATCTCCTGAGCGGCCTCTTCGGCATCATGTTCGGCCACGATATATTCGACGCGGTCTTCATCATCTCGATGGCCGTTGCCGTCTTCCTGGTCTTTGAATCCAAGCAGCCGGAGCAAATGGCGAAATCCTCATAAGGTCGGCAAAGGCCGGCCGGCGTCCGACCGGAATCCCCCGACCTACCGCACCCGCAGGCGGAACGCGCTCCCGTCTCCGTCTTCTTCATGCTTTCCTCGCGAGGAATCCGAACCCTTGACGGCATTCGCGCCCTCGGCGGATGCGCGCGACTTGCCGACGGATTTCGAGCCGTGGAGATGGACGACTTCCGAAACGGCTCTCTGAGGCTTGCCGGCGCTGCCAGCGCCGTTCGCACGGACGGCTTGCCTTTCCGCAGCCCCGCTGGGCCCAGCGGCCTTTTTCGCTTGCCGCACATTTTGTGCGTCCGGGATGTTAGCATCCACCGGGCGGAAGAGCTTCCGCATGATGTCGAGCGCAGCGACGCGGTCTTCCCTTTTCGTCGTCCGGTCGAGATCCGCCAAGGCCATCTGGATCTCCTGCCAGGCAAACGCGCCCGTCTTCAGACCGAAGATGCTCGGAACGCCAATATCGAGGATCTCCTCGCCGGGCGCGCTCAACGCCTCATGTACCTTTTCTCCCGGCCGGGCGCCGATCGTGACAATGGGAATGTCGAAATGCGGCTTCTTGCCCGCAAGCCGGATCATCGTCTCCGCGACCGTCATGATCGAGACGGGATCGCCCATCTCCAGCATGAAAATGCCATGGCCGCCGCCTTTCGGCTCCGATTCCGACACGACCGCCGCCATGATCACCAGATCGACCGCCTCGCCGATGGTCATCAGGTAACGCGTCATCGTCGGGTCGGTTATCGTGACGGGCCCGCCCGCATCGATCTGGCTCCGGAACACCGTCGCCACCGAGCCGTCGCTGCCGAAGACATTGCCGAACCGCACGCCGATGAAGTTGGTCTTGCCCCTGTCGCCCTCGGCGGAATTGCCGGGCGAAAAGTGCATGGCGTTCGCGATCTGCTCCGCCGTTCTCTTGGTCAGCCCCAGGACGGAAGTCGGATCGGCCGCCTTGTCGCTCGAAATGAGCACGAATTGCGGAACTTCGCATTCGACGGCCACATCGACGCAGTTCAACGTGCCGAAGACATTCGTCTTCACCGCCGACACCCAGTTTTCCTCGAGCAGCGGAACGTGTTTCAACGCGGCGGCGTGGAAGATGATGTCGGGCTGGAAATGCCGCACGGCGCTCGTGAATTGCCGCTTGTCGCAAATGTCCAGGATACGCAGCGAAAGCCTCTTCAAGGCTTCCTGGCCCGCGAAGCTCGACTGCAGGCGGAAAATGTTGAACTCGGATGTATCGGCGACCAGCACCTCCTTGGCTCCGAGATCGAGCGCGCGGCGCACCAGGACCCTGCCGATCGAGCCGGCGCCACCCGTAACGAGCACCTTCTTCCCCTTCATGTGAGAGGCAAGCCGGTTTCGATCCGCGGAAACCGTCGAGCGCCGGAGAATCGTCTCCATTTCGACCTTTTCGAGGACGAGTTTGCCGCCCTGGCGCAATTCGGAAAGGCCTGAAAACTGCTCGACGGCGAGACCGCCCTGGCGCGCGACGCGGACGAGTTCGGGGAAATTCGGGAAGGCTTTTTCAGCGCCTTGCCCGAAGACCACGAGGTCGAGGCTTTCGATGTCCTTCACATATTCTTCCAGCGTCAGGAGCGCATTCATCTGGTCGCTGACGATGGGGATGCCCTGTATATGGGCGCCGAGGCTGGCGGAACGATCATTGGTGATGATGCCGAGGATCCGCATTCCCGCGGTCACGGATGCCCTCGCATAGCTGATGATGACATCGGCTTCCTCCAGCGTGCCGAAGAAAAGAGCTCGTTTCCCGGCCGCGGAGAAACTTCCATCCCTGTTGGTCCAGGCGGAACCATCCCGGAGATAGCGATAGACCAGTCGCGGCACGGAAATGAAAGTGAACGTCAGGAAGAAGAAGACGATGAACTGACGCTCGTTCAGTCCCGTTACCGGCGTGAAGGAACGGACGAGGAGCGTAATGCCGTAAAGGGAAAGCGACAGCGCGACGCAATTCCTGAAAATATTGTAGAAATCGGGCGTCGAGGCGAAACGCCACATCATGTTGTAGAGGCCGCTATAACGGAAAAGCACGTGGCTGAGCAGCCCGATCGTGATCCAGCCGGCAATACCGAACAGGCTCAACGGATCGAAAGACAGGGCCGAATTGGAGAGCAGCAGGCTGAGGGGGATCGACAGCATGACCATCAGCACGTCCATCAGCATAATGACCAGGCGCCGCAAATGCGGACGGAGGCCGGAAACTGCCTCAATGATCGCGTGCATTGACGTTGTCGAACCCTCGGAAGCGGATGCCTTTTTTTGGTACGCCGTTCTTCCCTCGTAGTCCATAGAAGACCTGTCCACCACGCTGCCTTTTTGCCGGACTTTTTCCCTTCCGGCCGGCGACCCTTACGCGCCGCCGCCTTGATCGCACTTTTTGGCGAAATTGCAGCCTTCGTTTGGCGACCGTGTGATCGTCGCGGCGGCGGGCTTCCGCAAAGCGCCTCTGGCGGCCGCCTCTCAGGCCAGCCGATAGACCCCGTCGAGCGTCAGGCGGTCTTCGGCCTCAACAACCCCACGCGACACGAGGTCCTCCATATGGGCCAGAACCGACAAGCCGGCCGCGCCGTAAAGACGCGGATCGGTGTCGCGGTAAATTGCGCCGACAATGGCGGGGATCGACCGGTCGCCGGCGGTAATCCTTTCGAGGATCGCGCGCTCGCGCATCTTGCGATGCGCTTTCAGGCCGCGCAGGAAAGCTTTGGGAGCGGTCACAGGGCCGCCATGTCCGGGAAAAAAGATGCGGTCGTCGCGATCGAGCAGTTTGTCGAGCGACGCCATGTAATCCTTCATCGATCCGTCGGGCGGCGCGACGATGGTGGTCGACCAAGCCATGACGTGATCGGCGGAAAAAAGGATGTCGCTGCCTTCCAAAGCCAGAGCCAGATGATTGGCCGTGTGCCCGGGCGTGTGGACGGCGCGCAGCGACCAGCCATCGCCGTTCACGACGCCGTTGTCCGCCAGCACGATGTCGGGGCGGAAACCGGTGTCGCCGCTGCTGTCGAGCGGCGTCGTCTCGCCTTCCAGGCGCAAACGCGCCGGACGATGCGGCCCTTCCGCCACCAAAGGGGCGCCGGTCAGTTCCTTCAGCCTTGCGGAAAGCGGCGAATGGTCGCGATGCGTGTGGCTGACGAAAATGTGGCTTACCGGCCGCCCTGCAATTGCCTTCGTCAGCGCGTGAAGATGATCGTCATCGTTCGGACCGGGATCGATGACGGCAAGGGTGTCGCTGCCGACAATGTAGCTGTTCGTGCCCCGGAAAGTGAAAGGGCTCGGATTATTGGCCGTTATGCGATGCACATTGGGCGCGATTGGCACCGCCTCCCCGTAGCGGGGCTCGAACGTCCTGTCGAATCTCAACGGATAGTCCTTCCTGGGAGATGGAAGCCGGCGGCTAGGATCTGCCGTAGCGGTCCTCGAAGCGCACGATGTCATCCTCGCCCAGATAGGAACCGGATTGAACCTCGATCAGTTCGAGCGGGATTTTGCCGGGATTTTCGAGTGCGTGCACTTCACCGAGCGGGATATAGGTGGACTGATCCTCGCTCAGCATCAATATCTGATCGCCCTTGTAGACTTTCGCCGTCCCGCGCACGACGACCCAGTGCTCGGCCCTGTGGTGATGCATCTGCACCGACAATTTGGCGCCGGGCTTCACCGTGATGCGCTTGACCTGGTCCCTTTTGCCGAAATCGATGGAATCGTAATGCCCCCAGGGCCGATAGACCTGGCGGTGGTTGAGGTGTTCATAACGATTGCTTCGGCGGATCGCTTCCACGACCTCCTTCACATTCTGGATCTGGTCCTTATGACCGACAAGCACCGCGTCCTTGGTCTCGATGACGACCAGATCGGTGACGCCGACAAGGGCGATCAAGCGGCTGTCGGCGCGGGCGAGATTGTTCCTCGATCCGGTCTGAATGACATCGCCCTTGAAGGCGTTGCCGTCCGCATCCCGCTCGGCCACGTCCCAAAGGGCCGACCAGGATCCAATGTCGCTCCACGAAGCCTCCAGAGGTACGACAGCGGCGCCGTCCGTCTTTTCCATGATCGCATAGTCGATCGAATCCGACGGACATGCGCCGAACGCCTCCGCATCGACCCGCACGAAATCCTGATCGAAGCGTTTCTCGGCCATTGCCTTCTGGCAGGCGGCGAAGATTTCCGGCGCGTGCCGCTCGAGTTCCTCGAGATAGCGCGAGGCGCGGAACAGGAACATGCCGCCGTTCCAATAATAACCGCCATCCTTCAGGAAAGACTGCGCCTTTCCCCGATCCGGCTTTTCCTCGAAACGGTCCACGGCGAAGCCTTCCGCTCCGATCGCGGCGCCGCGCTTGATATAGCCGTAACCCGTTTCGGGCCTGTCGGGGACGATGCCGAACGTGACCAGCTTTCCGCCTTCGGCAAGGGTTTCCGCCTTCCTGACCGCGGCCTGAAACGCCCCGACGTCGCGGATCAGGTGATCCGCGGCGAGGACGAGAAGAAGAGGATCGTCATGATCTCTCGTGGCGAACATGGCGGCAAGCGCGATGGCGGGAGCCGTGTTGCGGCTGACCGGTTCCAGCAAGACGCGGGCATGGTCGAGGCCGATCTCGCGCATCTGTTCGGCGGCCAGGAAGCGATGCTCCTCGTTGCAGATCACGAGCGGCGCTGCGCCGCCGAGGCCGTTGAGGCGCAGGACGGTTTCCTGGAGCATGGTCCGATCGCCGGTCAGGGCATGGAATTGCTTCGGATAGAGATGCCGCGACAATGGCCAGAGCCTCGTCCCCGAACCCCCGGCCATGATGATTGGCAAGAGCATGGCTGCTCTCCTGTTCGCCTGCGTTGCTCCAGCAGATAACCCACTATAAGTCCTCCCTTCAAGTGCGCCATGGGACAAGACAGGGATCGAAATGGCGTATGGAAGGATTACTTGTCCCTCCAGGCGATGGTGGCCGTGGGGGGATGAAATGCGTTATGCAGCCCTTTCGCGCAACCGATTGCCTAGCCGCGCGGCTTCCGATTTTCCCACCCGGGATGAAGGAGAATTTCTTGAAACGCATGTTCGATCTTGTGATCGCCGCGATCGGACTCATCGTGCTTTCCCCGCTCCTGCTGATCATCGTTCTCGTGGTGCGCTTCACCTCGCCAGGCCCCGGAATATTCTCGCAAATCCGGGTCGGGCGACATGGCGAGCCCTTCCGCTGCCATAAGCTCAGGACCATGTATGCCGGCACTCCATCCGTCCCGACCCATGACGTTGCGGCATCGCATGTGACGAAAGCCGGGCGTTTCCTGCGCCGCACGAAACTCGACGAGTTGCCGCAATTGTGGAACGTCCTGAAGGGAGAAATGAGCTTCGTCGGACCGCGTCCCTGCCTGCCGTCGCAGGCGGAACTGATCGAAGAGCGGCTGAAACGGGGCGTTCTCGCCTTGCGGCCCGGCATTACCGGGATTTCGCAAATCCGCGGGATAGACATGTCCACGCCTGCGCTTCTGGCGGAAAGCGACGCCGATTATCTCGAAAAACAGTCCCTCGCCTTCGATCTTCGCATCCTCTTGCACACCGCGCTGGGCGGCGGAAGCGGCGACAGGATCAGAAATTAAGCACGAAAAATTGGCTAGGGCGGCAGGACTGACCATCGGCGTCCATGAGCTTTCCGAAAAGATCGTGGGCGAAGTGAGCGTGATCTTTTGGGCGAAGATTAGCCGCCCGACACTCGCCAACCGACCGGACGCCCGTCGCTCACTAGGCGGGCTTTTCAATTGAAACGGCCGTTTAACCAGAGAAGCATAGCCTCCAGTTACAAAATCGTGTGAGAGGCGGGAAAAATGTGGATTTGGATCGTGAGTATAGTATGGCCCATTCTGGTGTGCTTATTTTTCGAACATTCGACGCAAGAAGGTTTCAACTTTTTCTTCTCCAAATATAGCGGCAGCGTTGGGGCTGCGGTGCGCTTAGGCAGCAATGAGACTGCGGAATTGAAGGAAGAGATCGCCAAGCTTCGTGAGATATTGGCAACTCAAGACAAGCTAATAGCGGCGGTTTGGGCGCGAGCGGTCGGATACGAGAAACCGCCACAGTGGGATGATAAAACCGGCTACGTCGCCGCAAATACATGGCCGCTCAAAGAGGATTTTGGCGTCAGGCCAGATTGGCACATCAACTCCGTCGATGAGTTTGTTTTAGAGAGAAACTATCGGTAGAGCAGTGACCCACCATGCTGATCATTGTGCGTTTCAATCAGAACAAAATAGGATCAAAATCCTTGACCACTTCGCATCCACCATGGCCGAACCTGAAAAGGTCGCGGATAGCGAAGCTTTGCCCCTACGCCTTCACTGGCGGCTGACATGGCTGGATCGTGAAGCCGATTACGTTGCGGAAGCGCCCGGTTCCTCAAAGACCGTTGGCCGTATCATGCTCATTGACGGCGGGCCGCAAAAAGGCCTGTGGGAATGGGCCATGAACGGCTTTGGCCCGAACAATCGGATCGGCACCTCCCATGGCGTCGAAAGATCGGCCCGCGCTGCCGCTCACATGGTTGAAGATGATTGGTTCGCCATGATTAGGGATTCATCCCTTGACGTGCCGGCACCGAAGCGGAATGCCTACGCGATGGCGAAGGCGGGGGAGTAGAAAACATCGCCGATGGGATAAACATCTCCCATAAATCGGCGGCTTCCAACTGCGATTACTACACTTTTCGAACAGATATCTTGAGCTTATGTTCGGCATTATCATTGACCATTTCTTTCCTTGGAGGCGGTCATGCAAATTCAGGTCGATGCCGACGCTCAAGTCGTTCGTTATATCGTTGATAATCGAAGTGTAGCTCAGGCAGATATTCACGATTATCAGGATGGCACCGCGATTATGGGAGATGACATCCATATAGGATCAACATCGGTAGCAATTCGCCTAGGTCGGGATAATGATATGTGGATGGTATCGGCGTTCCGATACCAAGGGAATAACATTTGTAGCAAGCATCTTATGGTCCAGATGAGGGATGGATTAGATATACGTATAGACTACCTTGGAGTTAATGTAGATAGGGAGCTATACGGCTTTACCTTTGGGAGAGAAGATGACCTTTACAATATCTATGGCATCCGCTTTTCCGATTTCGAATTCGTGTTTGACCCAAGCGCACCCCGGACGGGAAAGCATCGCAATCCCAACACCCCGATCCACAACGGCGAATTTGCAAAGCATTACGTAGTGGACGGCGGCTGCCGATGAACTGGGGCCGCTTCGTTGTCGGCGCCAGCGCGGGAGAGCAATATCTACAGTCTAGGGCACCTAAACGACTGACCTAGAATGCCCTACACCGAAAAATTGATTTTCTCATAACTATTTGATTTTGTTATATTTTTTGTTCGTGGCTGGGGCGGCAGGATTCGAACCTGCGAATGACGGTACCAAAAACCGTTGCCTTACCGCTTGGCGACGCCCCAATGGCCAAATCGAAGCCGAGCGGCTGCCTTATAGAGACGCGACGCGCAAAGCACAATCGCTCCTGAAGCGATTATGCGCCGGGAATGAGCGGAAATCTCGCGCCCGTCCTGCCGCCGCTACGGGATAGCCGGCACGTCCATCTGGAAACGCAGCGTGACCGGCGCGGAGGCCTGACCTGCGCTCGAGGACGATGCCGGCGACGGCGGGCCGCCCAGCCCATAGCCCAGCAGGGTCGCCCCGTCGGGCGCTTCCAGCGCCAGAAGGCCGGGCGCGGCGGAGGCGACGGCGGAAAGCAGTCGCAACGCCTCCGCGCGCGCGGAATGCGCGCCGTTTGCAGGCACGGTGATCATGGCGCTGTCGAGGCGCGCGCCGCCATAGGGGCCGCATGCCGCCGGGCCGCCGGCAGGGGTGCGGGCGAGGCAGGGAAGTTCGCCCGAAAGCACGCCCGCCAATGTCCGGGCAAGCGCCATGCCCTTGTCTCCGAGCACCTTTCCCGACGGGTCGAAGATATCTCCGCCGCCGATCGAAAGCGTGCCCTCGTCCGGATTGGCATTGGCCGAAAAACCGGCTTTGTCCAAAGCCGACGACAGCCGGCCAAGGAGAACGCCCATCGCCATGCGCGCCTGGCGTCGCGGCTCGATATAGCGCGTCTCCTTCGCCTTGGCGTCCTGCAATTCCCTGGAAATCCTGGCGATTTCGGCCTGCATCTGCTCCGTCTGGCCGAATTCCGGGCGCGACACCAGAACCGACGCGGCGAGCATGATGATCAGCAGGAAGACGACGCCCGCCAGCATATCGACGATCGGCACGAAATAGCTGTGGGCGGAGGATTCCTCGGCGAGCAGCCCCTGGAGATCATCCATGGCCGACATGCCTGCTCAATGGCTCGGACTCATCCGATGGCGCGGGAATCGCGCCGAGCGGTGACCATGCCTCCCCCCTCGGCGTTCCATGCGCCTGCGTGGAGGGCGCGGAAAGCCGCTCCTCGATCAGGAACTGCAACTCGTTCAGCCGCCCCAGGATTTTCTCCAGCAGGATCCGCTGCGCGGCGGACATCACGAGCGAGATCGCAATGCCGACGATGGAGGTGAGGAATTTGAACGTCGCCGCGTGCAGAAGCTCCGTCAGCGCCGTGCGCGCCTCGCTGATATCGGCCGACATCATCGAGCGGCTGGCGAAATAAAGGCCGGCGACGAGCCCAAGGAAGGTGAAGACCAGTCCAAGTCCGACGAAGTCGTTCGGCAGGCCAAGGAAGAAGCGCAGGCGCATGCCCTGGCGCTCGAGCATCTGCAGATTGAAATATTGCGCCGGCGGATAGGGGCTCTCCAGCCTGCCCTTCGCGTCTTCGGTGAAAGTGGTGCGATAAAGATGCCAGGCATCGCGAAAACGATCGTAGCGCTCCATCGCCTCGTTCAGCTGGGCCGCCGCGGACGGATTGCCAAGACGCGGATCGATGGTGCGCAAATGCGAGCAGACCACGTTCAGGTCACGCAGGGTCGGCGAAATTCTCCGAACAAAATAAAAAGTGAACAGAACGGCGGCCAGAACCACCATCAAAAGGCAAAGAACCAGCGCCGCCGCGGGCGAATTGAAGATGCTGAGATAGAGCGAAACGATCGGGATGAGCGCCGGCTTGACGGCCATCCATATGCCATTCGACTGCAGCACGGAGCGCAAGAGCAGAAGGCATACGATCAGCACGAACAGGAGAAGGCCATAGCGTCTGAGCATCGTGAACTCGCTGGGGGTCAATCCGATCGGCCACAGTGCAGCCGCTCTTTTCCGTTGCCGGCTGCCTGCGGAAACGCCCCTATCCACGGGGACGGGCGGTCATAGGAGGAAATGCCGTTCCGTGCAACCCGCACCATGCGCCGGTTTGGGGATGTGACAGATCCTGACCTACAATCTGCCGAGTGCGGAGGCGATGAAAATCCCGAGATGGCCACCCCGCGTCTGGCGATAGAGTCCGAGTTTTCGCATACCCGCCAGACGCCGCACCAGCCCCCTCCGCCTCACGCGGGCAAAGCCGTCGATGAGGTCGCGGCCCTCGCCGTCGAGCAGGTCGCGGCAGGCATTCAGACCATCCAAATTCTTCTCGGTCCATTCCGCGAAACCGCCATGCCAGAGAAAGATATAGCGCCTAAGGCGCGCCAGGGGACTGTCGTTCGATCCGACGAGGTTGGTTCCATGCTGGCGGTAGCCGATCTTGGGCCTGGCGGAATAGTACACCTTTCCGCCCGCGCCCGTGACCAGGAGATAGCACCACCAGTCGTGGCTGACGAAACCCGTCCGGCGCGACGCTTCCCTGACCAGCCGGTGCGCGGCGCGGTTCAACACCATCGTGTTGGCGCCGGCGATGCTTTGGACGAGCGCGTTGCGGAAGCTCGGAGGCCGCGGGAAAAGAGGGGAATAGCCGATCGGCCGGTCGTCCTCGTCGATCAGGCGCGTGCGGGAACAGTAGAGAGCCGGGCGATCGGAGGGCTGGGTCGTCAGCCAGTTTATCGCCGCTTCGAGCTTGTCCTTTTCCCAGAGATCGTCCTGGTCGCAGAAGGCGACGTAGTCGGCATCGATGTCGTAATTGGTGATCAGGCTCCTGAAATTCTCCGAGAAACCTTTGCGCGGGCCTTCCAGAATGTGGAAATCGCCCTTTTGCCAATTGTCGCGAGCGGAGAGCAGAACGGAGGCCGAGCCGTCCGAGGAGCCGTCGTCGGAAGCCCAAATGTCGATCCGATCAATCGTCTGCGCTTGCAGCGAGTCGAGTTGCGGCACGAAAAAGCGCCCGCCATTGTAATCGCACAGCAAGACAGCGACGCTACCGTCGATGGACGTTTGCGGAGGAGTTTCCGAAGACAACAGACAGAACGGCCTCGTTGACGACGTTCGGCACATTGCGGATCGGGGCTGATCCGTCAATGGGTATCGCACAATTCGCTGTGGAGCGGCTGCACCCGCCGTTACCGCGCCTCGGACGCCATCGCGACATCCAGGCGGGCAAGGAAGTCGCGTATCCTCGCGGCGTTGGACCCGAGATCAAAACGGCCATAGCGTGATGCGGAGCGCATATCGACATAGGTCGAATCGCCTTCGTCGCGCAGCCTGACGACGACGTCGGAAGGAAAGGGCAGCAGCGGAGTGCGGGCAACAGCCTCTATTTCATATTCGGTCTGGTCTTCGCCCAGAGGAGGGCCGGAGCTTATCCGCCAGCCCTCCGCCTTTATCGTCTGACGGACGATCTCGAGCACATGGTCGATCGAGGCGCCGTAGCGGCGGCCGCTGACGGCCGGGAAGGCGGCGCTCTGCAACTTCGCTTCCTCGGCGCTTATCGGACGGATCGGATTCATTTGCGCCGTCCGCGTCTTCTTCGCCGCCAGGAAGGTCGGAGGATCGCCGAGATCGGTCGACACATCGCTGATCGGCGGTTCGATCACGAAAAAGATCCCCGCCACAACGAAGGGCGAGAGAACAATCACGGAAAAAAGGATCGCGATGGCGAGGTTGCCGCCGCCCCTGTCGCCGAAACTCCAGACCCGCCGCCATCCCCACAAGGCGGCAAGCAAAGCCAGAAGCGCCAAGGCGAGCACGAGGCCCAACAGGACGATGAATTCCGGCGTGTCCATCAACCGGCGCTGGAGGCCGAAGGCGGAAAGCACGAAAACCACGAAGGAAAAAACGGAAAGCCGCCGCGCGAAGAGAGCCGCACCGGAAACACGCTCTTCGAGGATAACGGTCATTGGCGCAGCTCAAGCGGAATTGGCTCTTCAGGCCAGCCTGCCTGGCCAGACAATTTCGGTTCGGCCTCAGGAGGCCCCTTCCCCGGCCTCGAACCGGTAATCGCGGAACTGGTCGCGAAGCGCCGTCTTCTGGATCTTCCCCGTCGCGGTGTGGGGTATCTCCGTGACGAAAGCCACATCGTCCGGCATCCACCATTTGGCCACCTTGCCGCGCATGAAACCCAATATCTCGTCCTTGGAAGGCTGATGTCCTTCTTTCGGCACGACGAGGAGCAAGGGCCGCTCGTCCCATTTGGGATGCTTGATCCCGATGACGGCGGCCTCGGCGATGTCAGGGTGGCCGACGGCGAGATTTTCCAGGTCGATGGTCGATATCCACTCGCCGCCCGATTTGATCACATCCTTGGCGCGATCGGTGATCTGCATATAGCCGCTTCTATCCATATGGGCGACGTCGCCCGTATCGAACCAGCCTTCCTCGTCGAACAATTCCTGGCCGGCGCCGCCATAATACGCCCCGGCCACCGCCGGCCCGCGCACCTTCAGCCGGCCGAAGGTCTTGCCGTCCCAGGGGAGTTCTCGATTGTCGTCGTCCGTCACCTTCATTTCGACGCCGAAAGGCGGGAAGCCCTGCTTGGCCTTGACGTCGAGCAGCGCGTCGCCTTCCAGCGCGGCATATTCCGGCTTCATCCTGCAGAGCGATCCGAGCGGGGACATTTCCGTCATGCCCCAGGCGTGGATCACCTCGACGCCGTAATTCTTCTCGAATTTCTCGGTCATGGCGCGGGGACAGGCGGAGCCGCCGATGACGACGCGGTTGAGGGCGGGAAGCTTCTTGCCGGTCTCCTCCAGATATTGAAGCAGCATGAGCCAGACCGTCGGCACCGCTCCGGAGCACGTCACCTTTTCAGTGTCGAGCAATTCATAGATCGAGGCGCCGTCCATCTTCGCGCCCGGCATGACGATCTTCGCGCCAACCATCGGCGCGCTCTGCGCCAATCCCCAGGCATTGGCATGAAACATCGGCACGACGGGGAGGATCGTATCGCGCGACGACAGGCCCATCGCATCGGGCTGGACCGCCATCATGGCGTGGAGAACGTTCGACCGGTGGCTATAGACCACGCCCTTCGGATTGCCGGTCGTGCCGGAGGTATAACACATGCCGGCCGCATCGTTTTCGTCCATTTCCTTCCACTGATAATCGCCATCGGCGGCCGCAAGCCATTCCTCGTAGGGCACCGCCGGCAATGCGGTCTCAGGCATATGCGCGGCGTCCGTCAGGATGATCAGCTTTTTCAGGGAAGGCACTGAAGACGCGATCTTTTCCACGATGGGCAGGAAGGTGACATCGACGAAAAGGCATTTGTCCTCGGCGTCGTTCATGATCCAGGCGATCTGGTCGGGAAACAGCCTCGGATTGAGCGTGTGATAGACGCCGCCCATCCCCATGATGCCATACCAGGCCTCGAGATGGCGGGCGGTGTTCCAGGCGAGCGTGGCGATGCGGTCGCCCGGCCGGTACCCGTCGCGCTCCAGCATCTGCGCGGCCTTGAGCGCCCGCGTCCGTATCTCGGCATAGTTGGTGCGCACGATCGGCCCCTCGATCGTGCGGGTGACGATCTCGCGCCCGCCATGCTGGCGCGCGGCATGGTCGATAATCTTGCTGCAAAGCAGCGGCCATGGCTGCATCAGTCCGAGCATATCAATCCTCCCATCTTCCGGGGGCAGGAGCCCCGATGCTTATTGTGTCGCTTGCCGCCTGTTTGTCCAGCGCGCCTTTTCGCGGCTCCAGGCGCGCCTATATTTACGCAGGTTCTTGTTTTTCCGCCACAATCCGGCCATTGTGCACTCCAATCGTGCCGGCGGGCGGGCCGAAACAGAGGTTCTCATGGACGAGCCCATCCTTGTCGATTCGAATGCGGCGGCCTCCCACACGCCGGGCGATGACGGCATCCTCTCCGCGCTTTCGATGGAAACGGTCGAATTCGAGCTTGCGCTGCAATTGCAATCGCAGCCGGGAAAGGCATTCGAGACGGTCTTGTCGGACGCGCTCCGGAATGTCGGCGGCCAATTGCTTTTCGACATGCCGCTGCAGCCCGAAACCGGTTCCGGACACGTCGCGGCGGTTTCCCTTCCGTCCGGGGGGGAACGCGTTCTGGCGCTTGTCGTCCAATCGGCCGAAGACGGCGCGCTCAGCGTCGAACCGGCCGAACGGAGCGCCAACCCGCTTGCACGGATCGTTCCGGCCTATGCCGGCGTCATGGAGCATCTTGCCGCGTGAATCTCCGATTACGGTACCATCCAAGGCTTCTTTCGAGCAAAGGGACGCCACATGGCTCAGGGACAAAACCCCTCACCGGGTTTCCGCAAGCATCCGGAGCACAAGATTACCGTCGAGCCCAATAGGGGGCATGTCACGGTAAAGGCCGGCGGAAAGACGATCGCCTCTTCCGGCAATGCCCTTGTGCTCAGGGAGCACACCTATCCACCGGTGATCTACATACCCTTCGCCGATATCGATTTCGACCTGCTCTCGGCCACCGGAACGGTTACGCATTGCCCGTTCAAGGGAGACGCCAGCTATTGGAGCGTCAAAGGCGGCGCTAAGGACGCGATGTGGGCCTATCGGCATCCCTATGACGAGATGACCAGCATAAAGGATCACGGCGCGTTCTATCCAGACCGCGTGGCGATCGAGACGAGTTGACAGCTGTCAACCGGCAGGCGCGGCCTCCGTCACCTCGACATTATCTGCCGTATCTGGCGATCTGGGCCATCGTCGAACGCAGGGTTTCGGCCATCCGGCGTCTGCAATCGCCCGGCAATACGCCGAAAGCCGCAACCAGCGCGGCGATGCCGAGCACGGGGGAAAGCCAGTCCATCACCACTCCATCCCCACGCCGACAGGGATAGTCGCCGATGCCGGTTTCCGGGGGGTTAATGGGGTGTGCGGGCCGCAGGTTTCCACGAACGGCGCCGGCATCACTGTTGCCGTCGAAATCAAATTCTGTTTTGTTCGCCCGCAGGGGGACAAGGTGCAGGTCGAAGAATTCATCCTGAGGTGGACGGCCCGTGAAGGCGGAGCGGAGCGGGCCAATTATCAGATGTTCCTGTCCGAGCTATGCGACGTCATCGGCGTCCGTCGCCCGGAGCCGGCGGGCGCGGAACGGGAGCACAATGATTATGTCTTTGAGCGAGCGGTCCGCCGGCGGGAAAGCGACGACATAAACGCATCCAAACGGATCGATCTCTACAAGAAGGGCTGCTTCATCCTCGAAGCCAAGCAGTCGCGCCTGCCCGGTGCCAAGAACGAAATTCCGGGGCAGAAATCGCTCTTCGGCGAGGAACCGGAACAGCTTGGCCGCCGCAGCATCGCACGCGGCTGGGACGTGATGATGCAGAACGCGCGCCGCCAAGCGGAGGAATATGTCTTCCTGCTCGATGCCAGCCACCCCGCGCCGCCCTTTATCATCACCTGCGATGTCGGTCACGCCTTTGAAATCTTCGCCGATTTTACCGGCACCGGGCGCGCCTACAGCCAGTTCCCGGATCGCAAGGAGTTTCGCATCTATCTCGAAGATTTGCGCGAGCCCGAAACGCGCGAGCTACTCGCGAAAATCTGGACTGATCCATTCGGCCTCGACCCCGCACGGGAATCGGCGCGCGTCACGCGCGGTATCGCGAGGCGTCTGGCCGAAGTGTCGAAAGCGCTCGAAGTCAGCCACTCGCCCGAAGATGTGGCGCATTTCCTCATGCGGTGCATCTTCACCATGTTCGCCGAGGATGTGGACCTTTTGCCGAAGGGGAAGTTCACCGAGCTGCTCGCCGATTGCGTGAAAAGCCCCGGCGCATTCGTGCCCATGGTCACGGAGCTTTGGGCGAAGATGGATGAGCCGAAAGAGGCGAACCGCTTCTTCTCCGCGTTCAGGGAAAAGCTTCGCTATTTCAACGGAAATTTGTTCACGAATGCGCGGGCCTTTCCCCTCGGTCGTGAGGAGATCGGCGAATTGTTGGAGGCGGCGAAGGCGAAATGGACCGAAGTGGACCCGGCGATCTTCGGCACGCTTCTGGAGCAGGCGCTGAGCACGAGCGACCGGAAGCGGCTTGGCGCCCATTACACGCCACGCGCTTATGTTCAGCGCCTGGTCGAAGTGACGGTGATGGAGCCGCTCCGGGCCGACTGGCAAAAGGCGCTGACCAAGGCGGAGGACGCCAAGGAAAGCGGCGACGAGGCCAAGGCGGTGGAAATCGTGCGCGGCTTCCATCATAAGGTCTGCGCGACGCGGGTGCTCGACCCTGCCTGCGGCACCGGCAATTTTCTCTACGTCAGCTTGGAACTTATGAAAAAGCTGGAAGGCGAAGTGCTGGAGACGCTGGCGCGGCTCGGAGTTTCCGAAAGCCTCGGGCTCGAACGACAGACGGTCGATCCGCACCAGTTTCTCGGGCTGGAACTCAACCCCCGCGCGGCGGCAATCGCTGAACTGGTGGTGTGGATCGGCTATCTCCAGCAGTGGTACAGGGTGCGCGACGGACATCCTGCGGAACCGATCCTGCGCGCCTTCAAGAATATCAATTTCGGCCGCCACGAAGGTTATGACGCCGTTCTGACCTGGGACGGGTATCCGCTGCCAAGCATAAAACGAGCAACGAGCAACGAGCAACGAGCAACGAGCAACGAGCAACGAGCAACGAGCAACGAGCAACGAGCAACGAGCAACGAGCAACGAGCAACGAGCAACGAGCAACGAGCAAAT
>DASZUG010000017.1:0-75189 GCA_035547755.1 Rhizobiaceae bacterium | reverse complement strand
GAGGTCTCGACCGTTTGCATACACAATACGCTCGACGCCACGAACGAGGCGAAAAGAAAAAAAGCGCGGTGGCGTGTCATCATCATCACGTCCTCCATATCTATCGGCGCGCACTATTGCCTGCCATGCAAGGCGGCCAGGACACCGTCACTCGTGGCGCTGCAGCGTGCAGAAAAGCGGGTGGAAAGCGCGGCCTTCTCGGCGTATTTCATTCCATTTTCTTTTGCGTTTGCAGGTTATCATCGCATGCGGCGCCACTATTTCTTGGGAAACAGGAAAGTCAGTGCCAGGCGCGCTCCCCATCCGTCGGGGCCACCGCTCGGGCTGGCGGCCCAATAGCGCACGCCGGCCTGCAGGCTGATCGGCTGCTTGTCGATGGTGACGAGCTTGCTGATAGAGAAATTGATCGGCACCGACCACGTGTCGGCCACCCAGTCGTAGGTCGACTCGGTGTTGAGGGCGAAGGTCCAGGCATCATGCGTGGTGTAGCTGATGAAGGGCTGAAGGAAGGTGGCGTTCACATCCCTGCGCGCATGAGGACCGGCGAAGGACCATATCTGGTTGGCGAGAATGCCGTACGTCCAGGGACCACTCTGCTTGAGGGCGACCGCGGTCGGACCAGCGCCCCATTTGTCGCCGCCCAGAAGCGGATCGGTTGCCGTCGGGATCAGGAAAACCGGCCCGACACCCCAGATAATGCCGCTCGATCCCGGCGTTTTCGGCGAAAAGAAGAAGCTCTGGGTGATGTCGCCAAGGCCGAACTGATATCCTGACGGTCCATAAACGTCGTTCTGCCAGACGACCGGCACAATGGTGCGCGAGATCAGGTTCCAGCTATCGTTCAACGAGAACGGGATCACTGGTTGGATATTGAGAACCGATTTCGATCCGTCATCGGGACCAAATCCGCTGTCGTAATTGTACTGGAAGGGAACGCTGATCAGCGACGCAATGGGATTTGAGAGTTTTTTGGCGAGGTCGGCATCCTGAGCCCGTGCCTGCCCGGCGCTGATGAGGATAGACGCGAGCAATGCCGGAAGCGCGCCCACCTTTCGCCCGATGGTCCAGGAAGTGCGGACAAGTAGAACACTCATTGGGCTTCGTTTTCCTGCCAATCCCCATGCGCGGAATTGTAAGACTTCGTGAAATTATGCCGTTTGAGGAGGCCGGCCGGTAAGTTGGACCTTGGGGCAATTGTTCGGCTCCGCGGTGCGCACCAAAGTGCTATGCGAGGAAATGCGGCCGGGCCGTCTGGCATTACGCCGGACGGAGGGGGCATGGTCGGATGCGGGAAAAGACCCCCCATGGGAATTCTGGAGCAATGCCATACGGTCGGCCCGACGGCCCGGCGTGAATGCGCGAAGATTGGCAGGCCGGCTGTGAGGCGGTATCTCGCTTCGACAATGATCGCCGCCCTTGTCACGGCCTCGGCGGCAAGGCCCGCCCTGCCCTTCGACTGGCGGAAACGGTTCATCGATCCCGCGGACGGAATGTTCGACGTCGCCCCCTCTCCCGGCGGCAGCGGCTTCGTTCCCGTTCCGATCATCGTCACCGAACCGGCCGTAGGCGGCGGCTTCGGACTTCTGGGGCAATATGTGAGTGCGCCCACCTCCCAGGGAGCCTCGCCTGACCGAACGATGGTGGGTGGAGTGATCACGGGAAACGGATCCTGGGGAGGCGGTCTGCTGCGCCAGGGTACGTTCGCCAGCGACCGCTTCATCTATCGCCTGGGCGCCGGATATGCGGACATGACCTTGCCGGTTTTTCCATTCGGAGGAAGCAGGGAAATCGACTACAGCAGCAAGACGTTGTTGGGTTTCGCTAATATCCGCTACCGGATTCCTGGCTCCGCCTTCTCCATCGGCCCACGCTTCATATATCGGACGTCGGATGTTTCCGTGGATGCCGACAGCCCGCTGGGAGAGAGGGTCAGCGATCTCGTCGAGCGGTACACCGGCAGGAAACAATATGCGGCGCTGGGAGTGTCGCTGAATTATGACACACGCAACAATCCGATGACGCCGACGGAAGGCACGAACGCCATCCTCAGATACGATCAGTATTCGTCGGCATTCGGGAGCGATCGGGACTTTTCGACCGCACAGCTTGCCATCCATACGTTCGCCAAATTGAGCGACTCATGGACCTTGGGCGGCAAACTTGTCTTCGAGGCTGCTTCCGACAACGCGCCTTTCTTCATGGATCCCAGCATCGACCTTCGCGGCGTTCAATACGGCCGCTATCAAGGCAACGAAGCGTTGAGCATGGAGGCCGAACTGCGGCGGCAGTTCACGCCCCGGTGGGCAGGCGTCGTCTTCGGCGGCTATGGCCGCACCTTCGTAAGCAATTCCAGGCTCTTCGAGGCGACGGACGGCGTTTGGACTTACGGCGCCGGCATAAGATACCGGATCGCACGCAAATTGGGTATCGATGTGGGGTTGGACGTCGCCCGCGGCCCAGGCGAAACCGTCTTCTATATTCAGTTGGGTCACGCCTGGTCGCGGACGATGGATTGAACCGCTCAGGGATGTTCAAGCCGGCGCTTCAAGATTGGTGCGGGAAACTGGTTGCAATCGGCATCATTTCGCGGAAGATGGCGCCTTGTCGGCCCAAATTCCGCAAGAGAGTCGTGATCTTACCCCGTCGATGGTCATAGAAACCGACGCGGAGGCATGCAGCCAACTCGCTGGGTTGCCCTTCGCTATCGAAGTCAAAGCCATTCGATGGCTAGGAGTCTTCGAGCTTTGTCTTGTCGCCCGATTCTTCGTCTCGCTTACTTATCGGTTCCCGCTCGCCAACTTCACGCACTACGATCCTGATATATCAACCTGGAACAGAGACCCTTGCCGTCGGCAACCCGTTCGGCACGAGATTGTCACCTATGTCTTAGGGACAATCTGTTACCTATGTCTCCGGGCCGTACATTCGATTTCTGGTCGGAGTGGCAGGATTCGAACCTGCGACCCTCTGCTCCCAAAGCAGATGCGCTACCAGACTGCGCTACACTCCGGACCCGCTTGCCGAGAGATTTGCCTAGATATTCCGCTTCCAAAAGGCAAGCGCAGATTTCCGGCCGCGAAATCAAAAACGGGCGAAGTGTCTACGAACTTCCAACCTGGCTCCGTCACGAAGTTTCCAGCACCTGGGCGGCAAGGGTACGGGAAATACGCGTCTTTCCCTCAAGCGCCGCCCGGTCCAGGCGCTCGACAAGCGTGATGGCCGTCGAAAGTGAGCGCTCCATGCGGCGCACGAGATAGCGAACGACGGAGAAATCGACCTCGATCTGCCTGTCGGCGAAAAGCTTTGCAATGACGGCGGTCAGCAAGGCGTCGTCAGGCTCATGAATTTCGACCGTCGTCGCCGCCTTCAGCCGCGAGGCAAGGTCCGGCAACGTCACCCCCCACGCGGCGGAAAACCGGCGGGTCGTCAGCAGGAGATGGTCGCCCCTGGCGCGAATGGCGTTGATAAGATGGAAAAGTCCGTTCTGGTCGAAGGGTTTTTCGCCAATGCCATCAATCAAGACCGAACATTCGGGCATCTTCATGTGACCACTGAGACGGGCCACATCAATCATGTCCGCCCCAGCCTCGTCGCGCCAGATGGAAGCGAGATGGGATTTTCCGCAGCCCGGCGGGCCGGCGAGCACCACGACCTGCGAAGGCCAGTCCGGCCATCGGTCGATCAGTGTCATCGCATCGGCATTCGAAGATGTCACGACGATATCATCGCGGGAAAATTGCGCGACGTGACGGAGATCGAGCGGCAATTGCCTCGGCTGCGAGGACATGGACCTCAATCCTTCCTGACCCGCCTGCGGCGCGCGCCGGCGGGTTTCGGCGCAACCGTCTCAACGCCCTCTTCCGGCCCCCGATAAAGCGGCGAATCGAGATAGCGTGAGAGGCCGAAGCGCACAAGCACACCGATCGCGGCCGAAGCCGGAACCGCGATCAACAGGCCGACAAAGCCGAAAAGGGTACCGAAGGCAAGCAGGGCGAACATCAACCATACCGGGTGAAGACCGACGCTCGAACCGACAAGCTTCGGCTGCAGAATGTTGCCCTCGATGAACTGGCCGGTGAAGAAAACCACCAGCACGGCGCCGATCCACAGCCAATGCGGCGAAAACTGGACGAGCGCCACCGTAACCGCCAGGAACAGTCCCGTCAGCGACCCGACATAGGGTATGAAGCTGATGAGGCCAGCGAGCAATCCGATCAGCAGGCCGAAATTCAACCCCACGATCGTCAATCCCGTCGCGTAGTAGATGCCGAGGATCAGGCAAAGCGTGCCCTGCCCGCGCACGAAGCCGGCGATGGAGTGGTCCATCTCGCGGGCGATGCTGCGGACGGTTTCGAGATACTGCCGTGGGATCCAGCTATCGACCTTGGCGACCATCCGATCCCAGTCGAGCAGCATGTAGAAGGCCACGACCGGCGTCACGACGAACAGGCTGCCCAGATTGATGATGGCAAGGCCCGAATTCCATATGGATTTGAAAAGCGTCGTCAGAAAACCCGTTCCCTGACCGAGAAACGAGTTCAGGCCGGCGCGCAAATCCGCCGCATTGACGCCGAGGGTCCGTTCCAGCCATTTCGAATCGAAATTGGTGACGAGATCCTGAAGCGCGCTGATATAGCCCGGAATGCCTTCCACGAGCCCCGCCAACTGCTTCGAGAGCGCGGGCACGACCAGCACGAGCACAAGAGCCAGCAGGATGACGAACGCCAAAAGGATGACGATCGTCGCCCAAAAGCGGGAAAGACCGACCTTCTGCAGCCTGTCGGCGACAGGGTCGAGAAAATAGGCGAGCGCCATCCCGGCGATGAACGGCAGGAGAATCTCGCTGAAGACAAACAGAAACAGCGCGAGAAAGACGATCGCCAGGATCCAGAACATAGCCTGACGGCGAAGATTGATATGAATCTCCTGCTGGTAGTGCTCTTCAACGATTTGGGGTGTCGCCTTCGGCATATCCTGCCATGTGCTTGAGCCAGGCTACGAGATACGCGGCAGCGGAAGCAACGGTCAAGATGCCTGACGTGATGACGAGCCAATAGCGCACCGGGCCGAAGGTCATGCCAAGAGCCAATTCGGCCAGAACCCAGGCCGCAAGGACGATCTGGACCGCCGTATTCGCCTTCGAAACGAAGAACGGCCTGACCTCGACGGGATGCCCCATCAGGTTGGAAATCAGAACCGCGCCGACGATCAGCGCATCGCGTGAGACGGCGACGAACACAAGCCACAGCGGCAGTCCTCCCAGGACCGCCAGCATGACGAAGACGCTGACCAGCAGAAGCTTGTCTGCTACCGGGTCGAGATAGGCCCCGAGCTTGGAACGCTGGTTGAAATGGCGGGCGATGAAGCCATCCACGCCATCGGATATGCCGGCAACGAGAAAGCCGGCGAACGCCCAGCCCATGCGGCCGGACATCATGGCGAAAACAACCGCGGGCACGAGGAAAAAACGCATCAGGGTGATGATGTTCGGGATCGTCACCTTGCCGGACCCTCTCCTGCCGTCTGAAGGCTGCGTTGCGCGGTCAAAATGGGTAAAGCGCCGATCGGCTTCAAGTGCCAGCGGAACACGGACATTTCGGCCATGGCCGGCGCTGGTATTGTTTTCCACGTGTTTGACGATCCTCTATAATGGCTACGGTTGCGGCATTTGACGCTTCATGCGAAGAGCGCCCACCACCCGAGACGCGGACGGAGCACCGTCATGACCGACAAGAAGAACGGCCTCACCTACGCCGCGGCCGGCGTCGATATCGACGCGGGAAACGCCATGGTGGAAATGATCAAGCCACTGGTGAAGGCGACGCGGCGCACGGGCGCGGATGCCGAGATCGGCGGGTTCGGCGGCGTCTTCGACCTGAAGGCAGCCGGCTTCGACGATCCGCTCCTGGTCGCGGCGAATGACGGCGTCGGCACGAAGCTCAAGGTGGCGATCGAATCCGGCAGGCACGACACGATCGGCATCGATCTCGTCGCCATGTGCGTCAACGACCTTGTCGTTCAGGGCGCGGAACCGCTTTTCTTCCTCGATTATCTCGCGATGGGCAAGCTCGACCCGGCACAGGGGACCGCGATTGTCGCGGGCATCGCCGCGGGCTGCCGGGAGGCCGGTTGCGCGCTGATCGGCGGGGAAACGGCCGAAATGCCGGGCATGTATCAGGAAAAGGATTACGACCTTGCTGGCTTCGCCGTCGGCGCCGTCGAACGCGGACAATTGCTGCCGACCGACGACATCGTGGAAGGCGACGTCATTCTCGGCCTTGCGTCGTCGGGACTGCATTCCAACGGTTTTTCTCTCGTCCGGCGCATCGTCGCGCTCTCCGGCCTCTCCTGGGACGATCAGGCTCCTTTCGCGCCCGGACGCACGCTTGCCGAAGCCCTCCTCCAGCCGACGCGTATCTACGTGAAATCGGTCCTCGGCGCCATCCGCGGCACGCATGGCATAAAGGCGCTCGCCCACATCACCGGCGGCGGCTTTCCGGACAATGTTCCACGTGTCCTGCCCCACGATTATGCCGCAGAGCTCGATCTCGAACAGATCGACGTGCCGGCCGTCTTTTCGTGGCTGGCCGGGACAGGAGGCGTCAATCCGGAGGAGATGATGCGCACCTTCAATTGCGGCATCGGCTTCATGGCCGTGGTGGCTGCCGGACAGGCTGCCCAGGTTGCCGCCGTGCTCCAGCAGGCCGGCGAAATGGTCACGCCTATCGGGCGGATCGTGCCCCGGCGCCAGGCCGGCGTGATCTACAGGGGGACGATCGCGCTATGACGATGGAACGGAAACGCGTCGTCGTGCTCATCTCGGGCCGCGGCTCCAACATGGCGGCGCTGATCGATGCGGCGAAGGACGACAGCTATCCGGCGGAGATCGTCGGTGTGATGGCTGACCAGTCCGATGCACAAGGCTTGAAGATCGCCGAAGCGAACGGGTTGCCGACGCGGATCTTCGCGCGTTCGGATTTTCCCAACAAGGTTGCGCATGAGGCGGCGCTCGAAGAGGCGCTGCACGGCTTCGACGCCGGGATCGTCGCGCTCGCCGGCTATATGCGGCTCCTCTCACCCGCATTCGTGGGCAGATGGGCTGGCAGGATCGTCAACATCCACCCTGCCCTGCTACCCTGCTTCACCGGCCTCGACACGCATCGCCGCGCCCTGGAGGCTGGCGTCAGGGTGCATGGCTGTACGGTCCACTTCGTTACGGCCGCCACGGATTCGGGACCAATCATCGCACAGGCCGCGGTTCCGGTGCTGGTGAGCGATGACGAGGCATCCTTGTCCGCCCGCGTGCTAAAGGTAGAGCACAGGCTCTATCCGATGGCGCTGGCGCTGGTCTGTCGGGGCGAAGCACGAATGACCGAAGGCGGTACGGTCTTTACCCTGCCGGGCACGGAGCGCAGCGACGCGCGGCCAATAGTGTCGCCGGAATTTTCGAGCGCCGTCCAGAATGTCGAGGACCTCGCCCGCTTCACCCCTTGATCGGGAAGGTAGGGGATGAAGTCGCTTCTGCTCATGCGCCACGCGAAATCGAGTTGGGACGACGGAAGCCTTGCGGATATCGACCGGCCGCTCGCGGCGCGCGGACGAGAAGCTGCGAATATCGTGACCGGGGAGTTGGTTCGTCGCGGTTGGATTCCCGATCATGTTCTGGTTTCGCCTTCGCGGCGGACGCGGGAAACATGGGCAATCCTCGAAGCCCGGCTAAGCACGCGGCCCGAAGTCCAGTTCCTTCGGGAACTTTACGAAGCCTCCGCCTCTCGCCTTCTCGAAACGCTACGTCGGCTGCCGGAGGAAGCGAGGACGGTCCTCGTGATCGGCCATAACCCCAGCATCGAGGAACTGGCAAAGGGGTTGAGCGGTGCTCGGTCCAGCCGAGCCGCGCTCGCCGTGTTGCAGAGGAAGTTTCCAACTGCCGCGGTCGCGCGGTTCACGGTTCGGGGAAAATGGGTCGATCTCCGCAGGGACCATGCAATGCTGACCGATTTCGTCCGGCCGAAGGATCGCCACTGACCGCGCGTTCCAAAAGCCCTGATATTTGACCTTCATTGATGCAGTGCATCTTCGAGGCCCATTTCGCGGGCGCCTCGGGATGAGGGATTCCGCCGAGGAGGTCCTCGTCCGGAGGCGTGAGCCCGAAGGGCGAGCCTCGAAGGACGCTACCTAAAAGGAGAGTCGAACATGGGAGCCACTGGCATAAATGCTCTTCGTAAGCCGCGCGCCTCTGTCAGATGGCGCCCGTCGCCTTTGTTCGGAAGGGGAGCATTTCGTGTTCGTCTCGTTCTTTCCCAGGCCTCGCTTCTTCTTCGTCTCCGCCGTCTTATGGACGGCCATCGCCATGGCGGCCTGGTATGCCTTCGGCAAGAACGCCGGTGCTGTTATCGGCCTGCCACCGCTTGCGCCGGGGACGCGGCCAATTGCCGACGCCTCGGTCTTCTGGTCGGGGTCATTCCTTTGGTTTGACATCTATTTCGCTGTGGCAGCGGGGATTTTTGCGGCATTCTGGATCGTCATTTCGCCGCATCCCTGGGCGCTCTGGTCCATCCTCGGCTCCGCCTTCATCATCTTCACCAACTACATCCAGGTCGAAGCCAGCGTCACGATCAACAATTGGTACGGGCCATTTTACAACCTCATCCAGGCTGCCTTGTCGCGGTCGACACCTGTCACATTGGCCGAGTTCTACACGAAGATCATCAGCCTCGCGGGCATCGTCGGCATCGGTGTCGCGGTCGGCGTGCTGACGCGCTTCCTCGTCAGCCACTATATCTTCCGCTGGCGCACGGCTATGAACGACTATTACATGGCGCATTGGGATCGACTCCGCACCATCGAAGGCGCTTCGCAACGCGTGCAGGACGATACGATGCGCTTTTCCACGACAATGGAGAGCCTGGGCATCAATTTCATCGAATCGATGATGACGTTGGTCGCTTTCCTGCCCGTCCTGCTTCGCCTGTCCGCCGATGTGACGGAATTGCCGCTCATCGGCCATGTGCCCTATGCGCTGGTCATCGCCCTTGTTGTCTGGTCGATTTTCGGAACCGGCTTCCTCGCTCTCGTCGGCATCCGCTTGCCCGGCCTGCAGTTTCGCAACCAGCGAGTCGAGGCGGCTTACCGCAAGGAACTCGTTCACGGCGAGGATAGCGAGGAGCGAGCGCAACCGCCGACGGTGGCGGAACTCTTTTCGCACATCCGCCGCAACTATTTCCGTCTCTATCTTAACTACGTGTATTTCAACTTCGGACGTCTGCTGTATCTCCAGATCGACAACATCTTTCCCTATGTCGTGCTCGGGCCGAACATCGTGGCCGGCAAGATCACGCTGGGCGCGATGAACCAGATCCTGAACGCCTTCCAGCAGGTGCGCACATCGTTGCAATATCTGGTCAATTCATGGACCACGATCGTGGAGCTCATGTCGATCTACAAGCGCCTGCGCGGCCTCGACGCCTGCATCCGGGACGAACCCTTGCCCAAACTGGACCGGCGCTTCCGCGAGGATCCACTGGAGACTCCCTGGTGACTTGCGCATGCGACCGGGTGCACTCTTCCAAGCGCGCGCTCAGACATTCTGCGATTTGGCCGTGCGCCGTTGCCGTGCGTCCTTCGAGGCTCGCCCTTCGGGCGAGCACCTCAGGATGAGGGAGTCTGACTCTATCGCATCGCCGAAATCTTGTTCCCGAGCTTCGCGAGGTATCTCAAGATAGGGAGGTCAGCACCGGCGATCCTCATCCTGAGGCGCGAGCGAAGCGAGCCTCGAAGGACGCACCAAAAACACGCGGGTATGGAAAACCATTGCCAGCACTATACCGCCGCGCGCACCCAGACCTTATTGTCGTGGACCGGCGCGCCGCCATAGGGCGCGGGCGCGTCGGAGCCGGTAAGCACGTTGATGCCCTCGCCGCGCTCATGCGCGCTGTTCGGCCAGATGCCTTCCGCGATCACCACGCCTCGTCGCACCCCATCGAAAAGCGCCGCATGCAACACCACGTCGCCTCGCGTGTTGCCGATCTCGACGCGACCGCCTTCCTCTATGCCGAGCATCGACGCATCGTCAGGATGGATCAGCAATTGCGGCCTGATCTCTTTCGCCTTCGACACCGGCGTCTCGGTAAAGCTCGAATTCAGGAAATTGCGCGCGGGCGACGTGGCGAGCCGGAACGGATGCGCCTCGTCCGCCACTTCGATCAGATCGACGTGGTCGGGGAATTCCGGCAGCCGCTCGTAGGGACCGAAAATGCCCATGGAGCGCGGTGGCCTGTTCGGCGCGGCCTGACCGGTCCAATTCGGCTTGAAGTGGAACTTCTTGTCGGCATGGCCGAAGCCGTTCAGATAATGCGCCTCCTCGAAAGGCGGCTGCTGATCGCTCCACTTCTCCTCGCGAAATGTATCGAACGTACCGAGCCCCTTTTTGGAAAGCATGACATCGATGTGTTGGCGCTCGGTCATGCCGAAGCCCGGCAGGTGCGCCACGCCGAGGCGCTTTGCCAGTTCCTCGACGACGAAATGGTTTGTTCTCGGCCCTTCCGGCGGCTCGACCAGCTTCGGTCCGAGCGTGATGTGCTGGTTGCCGCCACCCTTGTAGATGTCGTCATGTTCGAGGAACATGGTTGCCGGCAGAACGACATCGGCGAGCTTCGCTGTGTCGGTCATGAACTGCTCATGCACGCAGGTGAAGAGGTCGTCGCGCAGGAAACCCTGTTTCACCAACCTCTGCTCCGGCGCGACATTGGCCGGGTTGGTGTTCTGGATCAGCATCGCCGTGACCGGCGGCCCGCCATAAAGCGCATCCGGCCTGCCCACCAGCACCGGGCCGATGCGCGAATGGTCGAGATAGCGGATATTCGGGTCGCGGAGCCGCGTGCCTTCAACCAATTCGGTGTTCAATTTGAGGATGCCGGAATTGGAGTGGAAGGCGCCGCCCCCCTCATATTGCCAGGCGCCGGTGACGGCGGCGATGCAGGAGGCCGCGTGCATCGCGACCGAGCCGTTGCGCTGGCGCGAAAAGCCATAGCCGAGACGGAAATAGGTCCGCTTGGTCGTGCCGACGAGACGAGCAAAAGCCTCGATCTCGGCCACCGTAAGTCCGGTAATGGCGGACGCCCATTCCGGCGTCCGCGTCTTCAGATGCGCTTCCAATCCCTTTGGGTCGTCGGTGTATTTTTCCAGATAAGTCCGATCCGCCATGCCTTCGCGAAAGAGCACGTGCATCACCGCGCAGGCGAGCGCGGCATCCGTGCCGGGCTTGACCACGAGGCCCATATCTGCCTGCTTCATCGTCGCGTTTTCATAGATATCCACGACGACGATGCTGGCGCCGCGCTCCTTGCGCGCCCGGATGGCGTGGGTCATGACATTGACCTGCGTGACCACCGCATTGGTGCCCCAGATCACCACGCAATCGGATTTCGCCATCTCGCGCGGGTCGGGGCCGGCGAGCTTGCCCGTGCCCATCATCCAGCCGGTCCAGGCGAGATTGGTGCAGATTGACCCGAAGAAGCCGGAATATTTCTTGGCATGCCGCAGCCGCTCGATGCCGTCACGCTGCACCAGCCCCATCGTGCCGGCATAGAAATAGGGCCAGACCGTCTCGGAGCCGTATTTTTCCTCCGCTGCGACGAACTTTTCGGCGACGAGATCGAGCGCGGCTTCCCAGCTTGCCTCTTTCCAGGCGCCCTCGCCCTTTGCGCCGGAACGGATCAGCGGCTTCAGCAGACGGTCGGGATGATGCAGCCGGTCGGCATAGCGGGCGACCTTGGCGCAGACCACGCCGGCGGTGTAGCTGTTCGTTCGTGCGCCATGGATGCGACCGATCCGATTGCCGCCGAGAAGTTCGACCTCCAGCGCGCAGGTGGAAGGGCAATCATGCGGGCAGGCGGAATGGCCGATATCGATCTTGGCGCGCGGGTTCATGCGCTCTCTCTATCGCATTCCGCCGGCTCATAGTAGAGCCACGTCATGAACTATCGCCATGCCTATCATGCAGGGAATTTCGCCGATGTTTTGAAGCACGCCGTGCTCGTCCGCATCGTCGAGTATCTGAAGAAGAAGGAGAAAGCCTTCCGGATCATCGATACCCATGCGGGTATCGGCCGTTACGACCTTTCCTCGCCTGAAGCGCGGAAAACAGGAGAATGGCAAAGTGGCGTCGGCAGGCTCCTGAATGCTCCTCTTCCCGCCTCCGCGGCAATTCTGCTTGGAGACTATCTCGCGGTTGTCAGGGAGATGAACACCGACGGCGCACTCGATGTCTATCCCGGATCGCCGCTGATCGCGCGAAAGCTGCTGCGCCGGCAGGATCGGCTCTCGGCAATCGAAAAACATCCGCAGGATGTCGAACGCTTGCGAGAACTTTTCTCCGCCGATTACCAGGTGAAAGTGATGGAACTCGATGGCTGGCTGGCGCTTGGCGCGCATGTGCCGCCTAAGGAAAAGCGCGGCCTTGTTCTGGTGGACCCGCCTTTTGAGGAGGAGGGCGAATTCGATCGTCTGGCCATGTCACTCGCCAAGGCCTACCATCGCTGGCCCGGAGGCGTCTACGCGCTCTGGTATCCGGTCAAGGACCGACCGGCGGTGGAAAAATTCCGCAATGTGCTGAAGCAAAGCAATATTGCGAGGATACTCGACATCGTCTTGATGATAAGAAGGCCTGCATCGGAAGAAAGGCTTGACGGATCGGGCATGATCATCGTCAATCCGCCCTATACGCTCGAAGCGGAACTCGCTGTCATCCTTCCGGCGCTCGCCGACATCCTTGGTGAACACAAGGCGGGAAATTGGTCACTGCAATGGCTTGCGGGCGAGCGGCCGGTGACTTGACCGGCAGGCCGGAGCGCAGCATTCTGCCGGCGTTCGGAATCGTCCGCAGCGGACAAAGCGAGGGTTTCATGGGGAAAGTCACGACATACGGCCTTACGGCTTCCTTTCTTCTTGCCGCCTTCGGTGCGGCGGCGCTTCCTGCGAAGGCCGCGGATTATATCCGCACGGCGCCACGATACGTGGCGCCTTATGCGAATTCGAGCATTTGCGCCGAAAGCGGCTATCTCTCGCGGATAAGCAGCAAATTCCGCTACCAGATTTCGCACGTGCCATACCTGCCCGACGTGGAGATCGCCGATTTCCAGGGCATCCATCAGAACCGTTATCTCCCCGCCGATGAGGATCATCCGATCGCGCGCCGCTATTGCGAGGCGACCGCCGTCATGTCGAACGGTCGGCGCCATCAGGTCTTCTACTTGATCGAATCCGGGATGGGCTTCGCAGGCGTCGGTGGAACCAATCTCGAGTTCTGCGTCAACGGGTTCGACCGCTGGAAGGTCTATGACGGCCGCTGCCGGGTCCTCTGGTAGGCGACAAGACGGATCATGGGAGGAGGAAGCTTCGGCAGGCTGTTGGCTGCCATGCTGATTTTTCTTCTGGCGGGTTCCGTCGTGGCGTTCGCCGAAGACGCACCGGCCCGCGAAACCGCACCTCACCGTAAAATCGATTTCTATGTTCTGTCGCTTGCCTGGGCGCCGAGCTATTGCGCCCGCCGCGGAGACAAGGCCGACAAGAATTTATGTGATGCCGTTCCAGCCTATGGTTTCGTCGTGCACGGGCTTTGGCCGCAATACAATCAAGGCTATCCGCTCAACTGCACTGGCGCCGATGGCGAGAAGGTTTCGGCAGAAAATCTGCGCGCAATCGCCAATGTTATGCCGCGCACGGGATTGGCCGCGAGCGAATGGCAGACCCACGGGCGCTGTACAGGTCTCAGCCAGGACGACTATTTCAGCAAGATCAGGGCGGCATACAGGGCCGTTACGATACCGCGTGACATACCCCACCTCGGAAGGAGCGTAAGGCCGATTGATGTCGAAAACGCGTTCCTGGCAGCAAATCCCGCTCTGCCCCGCAACGGCATCAGCATAGGCTGCGGCAGCCGCTTCCTGCGTGAAGTCCATATCTGCCTGACGACGGGACTGAAATTCCGCTCATGCCCCGCGATCCAGCAAAGCATGTGCCGCTTGCACCGAGTGGCGATGCCTCCACGATAGATCCCGCTTCAACAAACATCACCGGAGTGATCATGCCTAAAATTCTTTATGCTTCTCCTTCTCCCTATAGCGCGAAGGTCCGAATGGGGGCCGCCTACGCAGGCGTGAATCTCGATATGGAAGCTGTCAGCACGGAAGCCGAGCCGGCGCTCTTGATCGACAAAAATCCTCTCGGCAAAATTCCCGTTCTCATCACGGACGATGGCGAAGGCGTTTTCGACAGCCGCGCGATCATGCAGTATCTGAACCGTGTATCCGGAAACGCGCTCTTCCCGCGCAATCCCGTCAAGCGGCTCGAAGCGGAACGGCTGGAAGCCCTTGCCGATGGCATTTGCGATTGTCTTCTCGCGCATGTCTATGAACGCCGGCACAGGCCAGAGGAAAAAGTCCACGATGGCTGGCTCGAAAGACAGTGGAAGAAGGTATCGCGGGCGCTCGATGCGCTGGAAGCCGACCTGCCGAAGCTGCCGAAGAAGATCACCGGGGGCCAGATCGCCCTTCGCGCCTGCCTCGGCTATCTGGCGCTTCGCTTCGAGGGAAAATGGGAAAAGGGTCATTCGAAGCTGAAGCGCTGGGCAAAGCGTTTCGACGAGAAGTTCCCCGAACTTGCGGCTTATCTGCCGAAATAAGTAACCGCCCTTTTCATATCAGGGCCCTCTTCAGCGTTGGGGAAAAGTCGAGCATGAACGAAAAAGGCCGGAGCAAGCCCGGCCTTTTCCAACGAACATTTTCAGCGATCAGAACTTGACGCCGATACCGGCTTCGATCGTGTTCGAAGTGTCGCTCACATGCTGTTTGATGCCACCGACATTGAAGTCCTGCCGGCCATAGTCGGTGTAACGATACTCGACGCGGGCGAAAACCTTGTCGGTGATCTTGGCGTCGATGCCAGCGCCGGCGGTCCAGCCGAACATGGCGTTGCGGTCGCTGGAAACCGGCGTGGTCACGCCCATGCTTTTCACCGCTCCACCAGCTGTGCCGTAAACGAGAATCCTGTCGGTCGGAGCATAACCAATGCGGCCACGCAACGATCCGTCCACGCCGCCCTTGGTATGGAAGCCCGCATGGGAGCCAGTCGAGCCGTCATAGCCGACATCGCCTTCAACGCCGTAGACGAACTGGCCGTTCTGCATATTGAAACCACCGAAGCCGTGTACGGTGCCGCCGCTGGTATTGGCGTGCGCGCCACGCGTCTTCGACTGGCCGCTGATATTGCCGCCGCCCTCGATACCGGCATAGGCACCGGCCCAGCCGCTTGCGGGAGCAACGACCGGAGCTGCCGGCGGCTGAGGCGCCTGTTCGACGACATCGGCAGCGTTCGCCGGAAGGATCCCGAACATGGCGACTGCGCCCAAAGCTGCGGCGAAAGGCGCGGCCTTGATGAATTTGTTTCTGATAGTTTTCATTCCACTCACTCCTTGCGAAAGCCGGCGATGCGCTTTCGAACAATTTAGGCACCCCAACCGCCAGGGGAGGACACGGCGGGTCGCCAGACAAAGTGGAATCTGATGAGCAAATGCGGCCGAACCACACCAAAATTGGGGTGATTTACAGGCAGCCTTGAGGCAGAATCTTGACGTTGCAATTCCGCAACATCTATTAACGAAGATTACCAAACGTTTGATTTTATTCAAGTCCAAAAGGCGGAAATTTCCGATTTGCCCTTGCTGTGGCTACCAGTCAAACTTCTCGCGCGAGGTGCCTTTTGAATGCGGCCCTTATATTGTGACTGTACGGATTGACATAGAGGGAGCCGATGTCTGCGACTTACAAGACGGCCCTGGTCACTGGTGGTGCCAAACGAATAGGACGCGCCACTGCCGCCGACCTGGCGCGGCGGGGATTCACCGTCGCGATCCACTGCCGCTCCTCACGAACCGATGCCGAAGCGCTCGCAGCGAAGATCCGCGATCATGGCGGCCGCGCGGATGTTTTCGAAGCCGATCTGACCCATCCGCAAGAAATTCAGGACATGTTCGAGCAAGTTGTCGACCGTCTCGGGCCCATCGATCTTCTCGTCAACAACGCCTCGATCTTCGGCGAAGATGAATTGCAAAGTTTCGATTGGGATATGTGGGAGGAGCATTTCGCCGTCCATGTGAAGGCCCCCGTCCTGCTTTCACGGCTTTTCGCGCAAGCGCTCCCCGCGTCGTCCAGCGGGCTGATTGTCAACATGATCGACCAGCGCGTCTGGAAACTGACCCCGCGGTTCTTTACCTATACATTATCGAAATCCACGCTTTGGACGGCAACACAAACCATGGCGCAGGCCTTGGCTCCGAGAATCAGGGTGAACGCCATCGGACCCGGGCCTACATTGTTGGGTGAGCGGCAGAGCAAGACCGATTTCGACGCTCAGGTGAAAGGAGTCATCCTGGAGCGGGCGGCCGATCTCTCCGAATTCGGCGCGACGATCGCCTATCTCTGGAATGCCGCGTCGGTGACGGGCCAGATGATCGCTCTCGACGGTGGTCAGCATCTTGCCTGGAAAACACCGGATATTATGGGAATGAGGGAATGAACAGCGCGGCGCGGGCGGATATGAGCGACATGGACGAGCAGCTGGACCCTACGCCGGCATCGCATGCTCATGCCCCCGAGACCTCTCCTGCTGCGCAAAACGACGGCGCCGTCATGCGAGACCACGGCATCGCGTGGGGCAGCGGCGACGGTGAAACCGCGGGTCTGCATGGCGCCGAACTCATCCAGGCGCTGGTGAAGCGCTTGCCGAATGCTCCCGGCGTCTATCGGATGATAAATACCGGCGGCGACGTGCTCTATGTCGGCAAGGCTCGGAGTCTCAAGAAGCGCGTCACCAACTATGCGCAGGGCAGATATCATACCAATCGAATCGGCCGCATGGTGGCCCAGACTGCGGCCATGGAATTCGTCGTCACCCGCACGGAAACCGAGGCACTGCTTCTCGAAGCCAATCTCATCAAGAGGTTGCGGCCACGCTTCAACGTTCTCATGCGGGACGACAAGTCGTTTCCCTATATCCTGATCACCGGCGACCACGCAGCCCCCGGCATTTTCAAGCATCGCGGCGCTCACTCGCGCAAAGGGGATTATTTCGGTCCTTTCGCCTCGGCCGGCGCCGTCGGACGGACGATCAACGCGCTGCAAAAGGCTTTCCTGCTCAGGAGTTGCACCGATTCGGTCTTTGAAACCCGTACGCGGCCCTGCCTGCTCTACCAGATCAAGCGCTGCTCTGGCCCCTGCACGGGAGAAATCGACGAAGCCGGCTATCTGATGCTGGTGAAGGAGGCGAAGAACTTCCTGTCCGGGCGCAGCCAGAAGGTGAAGGCGGAGATGGCGCATTCGATGCAGGACGCGTCCGATTCGCTTGATTTCGAGCGCGCCGCGATTTTCCGCGACAGACTGGCGGCGCTGTCGCATGTGCAGTCTCATCAGGGCATCAACCCGCAATCCACCGAAGAGGCCGATGTCTTCGCTATCCACCAGGAAGGTGGACAGACCTGCATCGAGGTTTTCTTCTTCCGCACCGGCCAGAATTGGGGAAACAAGGCCTATTTCCCGAAGGCCGACCCTTCGATCGAGCCCGCGGAAGTGCTCGGCGCCTTCCTCGCGCAGTTTTACGACGATCGCCCAGTGCCGAAATCGATCCTGCTCTCCACCGCTGTGGAGGACCAGGATCTGCTCGCGGAGGCGTTTTCGATCCGTTCGGGCAGGAAGATTTCCGTTTCCGTTCCCCAGCGGGGGGAAAAGAAGGACCTTACCGACCACGCGCTACAGAATGCGCGCGAAGCGCTCGGACGACGGCTGGCAGAGACCTCCTCGCAGGCAAGGCTGCTCAAGGGCTTCGCCGAAACCTTCAATCTCGAGAGAGTGCCCAGGCGCATCGAAGTCTACGACAATTCGCACATTATGGGCGCCAATGCGGTCGGCGCGATGATCGTGGCGGGCGCCGACGGATTCGTGAAGAACCAGTACCGCAAGTTCAACATCCGCTCCGAAGCGATCACGCCGGGAGATGATTTCGGCATGATGCGCGAAGTCATGGAGCGGCGCTTCTCGCGCCTTCTCAAGGAAGAAGGATTGCCCGGCGCCACTATGGCGGCGGAAGAAGAGGACGACGACAATCCCGCACCCACAGATACCTTCCCGGCATGGCCGGACGTGATCCTGATCGATGGCGGCAAGGGGCAACTTTCGGCGGTCCGCACGATCCTTGAGAACCTCGGCATCACCGATTTCGTCACCGCAATAGGCGTCGCCAAGGGGATGGATCGCGAGGCTGGCCGCGAACGCTTCTTCATCGAAGGCCGCGAAAGCTTCTCCCTGCCCGTGCGCGACCCGGTACTCTATTTTATCCAGCGCCTGCGTGACGAGGCGCACCGGTTTGCGATCGGCTCCCATCGCGCCCGGCGCAAGAAGGAAATGGTGAGGAACCCTCTCGACGAGATCATCGGTATCGGACCCGGCCGCAAACGCGCGCTTCTCCATCATTTCGGAACCGCGAAAGCGGTCAGCCGGGCGGCAATTGGCGATCTGATGGCGGTGTCCGGAATATCGGAGTCGATTGCGCGACAGATTTATGGCCATTTTCATGAAAAAGGCTGATTGCGACTGCTAGTAACAAAGTGAGACACTGTCGGCGCAATGTTGACCCGAGAGGGAGAAATCTGATTGACTGTTCAGGACACACCTCGCGGCAACATTTTGCGTAGACCGGCCTTCAACCTGCCTAACATTCTGACCTATGGCCGCATCGTCGCGGTCGTCCTGGTCTGCCTTTGCTTCTTCGCGGAGGGAAGGCTGGCATCGAGCGAGACCGCCCGCTGGACGGCGGTCGTGATCTTCGTCTTTGCCAGCATAACGGATTTCCTCGATGGCTATCTCGCGCGCATATGGAAACAGACGTCCAATATAGGGCGCATGCTCGATCCGATCGCCGACAAGCTTCTGGTCGCGACCTGCCTTCTTCTGCTGGCCGCGGATTCGGAAAAGACGATCGCCGGATGGACGCTTTGGGCGGCAATCATCATCTTGTGCCGTGAAATCCTCGTCTCTGGCCTTCGGGAATATCTCGCCGGACTGAAGGTTTCGGTTCCGGTGACACGGTTGGCCAAGTGGAAGACGACGGTGCAGATGCTGGCCATCGGCTTCCTGCTCGCCGGCCCGGCAGGGGAAAAAGTCCTGCCCCATACGATCGCGATCGGGATCACGCTTCTGTGGATTGCGGCGCTGCTGACGCTCTATACCGGCTATGACTATTTCCGCGCCGGACTGAAACATGTGATCGATGAATGAGCGCCATGACCAAACTCATCTATTTCGCCTGGGTGCGCGAGAGAATCGGGGTTCCGGAAGAGGAAATCGCGCTGCCGGCCGATGTCGAAACGGTGCGCGACCTTCTCCATTGGCTGAAAGGACGCGGCGAGGAATATGCTTCCGCCCTCGCCCATGAAGAGGTCATCCGCGTCGCTCTCGACCGCGAGCACACGGAGCATGGCGCAAGACTTGCCGGCGCACGGGAAATCGCGCTCTTTCCTCCAATGACGGGCGGCTGAGATGGGCCGTCACGTTCAGCCTTCCATCCGAATCCAGAAAGAGGATTTCGACCTTGCGCGCGAAGCGGAGCGGCTGACGCGGGAACGGCTGGATGTCGGCGCCGTCGTCACTTTCACCGGCCTTTGCCGCGACGAGCAAGGCGCGCTTGCCGCTCTCGAACTCGAATATTATCCGGGGATGGCCGAAGCGGAGATCAGCAGGATCACGACGGAAGCGATGGCGCGTTGGCCGTTGACGGGCCTGACCGTCATCCACCGTCACGGTATGATCAGGCCGGGTGAAAACATCGTCCTGGTAGCCGCTGCGGCGGAGCATCGCCAAGCGGCATTCGAAGCAGCCAGTTTCGTTATGGATTTCCTGAAAACGGAAGCGCCATTCTGGAAGAAGCGGCGCCTTGCCGACGGAACCGATGGTGGATGGGTCGAAGCGAAGGAAAGCGATGCCGATCTGACGGGCCGCTGGAGCATGTCGGCCTGAGCAGTTCGCCCGCAATTTCGAAATGGGACATTTGGACGGATATGGCGCCGGAAACTTATGCCTCCGTTCGGGACCCACGACTTTCTGCCAGTTAAAGTAGCTGATATTGATAGGAACGACTTCCGCAAACCCTTCGTGTGCAATATCGAATACATTCGATCACCTCACATTGCATTTGTTAGTCCGCAGCCCGCAATTGCTAGAAAGAATTAAACGCCGTTTATTCTCTGGAAACACCCTCACGTTAGGTTGCCAGCGGCTAGAGGGTTCTTTCACGCATGGATTTCGGCCCGGTACAGTTTTTCGGCCCCGCCGGAGCAGTCGTTGCAGCCATTTCCGGGCTGGCTGTTCCGGTAATTCTGGGCTGCGCAACGCTTCGCTATCGCAAGCTTTTCCTCCGCTCGCAGGGCGAACAGGAGAATAGCCGCGCCCTGATCGATAATCTCCACGAAGGCATATATCGCACGTCGATGGAAGGAAGCCTGATTTTCGCGAATCCATCATTCGTGAAACTCAACGGCTACGAAATCGAAGCAGACATGCTCTCCATGGCCCGAAATATCGGAGACGAATGGTATGTCGTGCCAGGAAGGAGGGCCGAGTTCCGTGCGATTCTCGACAGCAAGCATGCCGTCGAAGACTTCATTTCCGAAGTCTATCGGCACAAAACGCGCGAGCGGATCTGGGTGACGGAATCGGCACGGCTGGTGCGCGATCCGAGGACAAGGCAGCCGCTTTACTATGAAGGCTCGGTCCGCGAGGTCACCGAAACCGTCAAGCGTCTGGAACTGGAGGAATTATTCAGCAAGCTCACCGGCGCACTGCCGGGCGCTGTTTTCCAGTGCGTTTCCGACGATGCCGGACGCCTCGTCATTTCCCACCTCAGCCCGGCCTTCGAACAGCTTTGCGGTTTGAGTGCCTCTGCGGTGCGCGCGCAGCCGAATCTGTTCCATGCCAATATCCATCAGGAAGACCAGCACGGATATTTCAAGTCCTTTGCCGAGGCGGCGAAGGCGCTCCGTCGATGGGAATGCGAATACAGATACAGGGAGCCGTCGGGAAAGGAGAAATGGATCCACATAACCGCTGCTCCGGAGCGATCCGGCGCGACGGTTTGCTGGCATGGCTACATGTACGATATCTCCGTGCGCAAGGGCCAGGAGATGAAGATCGAGAAACTCGCCTTCTATGATTCCCTGACCGGATTGCTGAACCGGCGGGCGTTGCTGACCCGGCTGGAAGACGCTTTCTCCGCGAGGCGGAACGACGGAGAATTCGGAGCCCTTCTTTTCATCGACCTCGACAATTTCAAAACGCTGAATGACAGCCAGGGCCATCACGTCGGCGACGAATATCTCGTTCAGGTCGCGCAACGGATACTTAATTGCATCCGGGAAGGTACGATCGTCGCGCGCATCGGCGGCGACGAGTTCATCGTTCTGATCGCGCGGATTCCTGGCAAACGCGAGGACGCGGATCGGGCCGCCGGCGACATTGCGAACCGCATCCTGCAAGCACTCAGGCCCAATTTCCAGTTCGGCCATGTCAGGCACGATGCCTCCGCCAGCATCGGCGCCGTCGTTTTCAACGGCAGCGAGGTCAATTCCAGTGAAATTCTGAAACGGGCCGACATCGCGATGTACCGGGCCAAGAACAATGGCCGAAACAATGTCGCGACCTACGATCCCCAAGCCATCGCGGCCGAAATAATGCAGATCAAGCTCTCCAACGATCTGCGCGATACGATCGCCCGGGGTGGACTCGACCTCCATTTCCAGCCCCAGATCGGGCGCTCCGGCAAGATATACGGGGCGGAAGCGCTTCTGCGTTGGCGGCATCCGGAATTGGGTATCATCTCGCCAGCGCAGTTTCCGCTCGACCAGCAGCCGGATTTGATAAACGACATCGATCGCCTCGTTCTGCGCAAGGGTATTGAGACGCTGGCGTCATGGCAGCGGGACGCTCGCACGGCTTTTCTCAGGCTCTCCCTGAACATCAGCGCGCGCTCGCTTCTCAGTTCCCATTTCATGCAGGAATTGAGCGAACTGCTCGTGGCACACGGGATCGATGCCTCCGCGTTGATGCTGGAAATCACCGAGCGCGTGATGACCAAGGACCGCGCTCTGGTCGCCGGTAAAATGCACGAAATGCGCAAATTCGGCGTGCGTTTTGCCCTCGATAATTTCGGGACAGGGTATTTCTCGCTCTCGGACCTGAAAAGAATGCCTTTCGATGCGATCAAGATCGCTGGAAATTTCGTCAGCGATTTGCAATCCAGCGAAAGCGACCGGACATTGGTGAAAACCATTCTTGCGATGGCGCGCACCCTTGAACTGGAAAGCATCGCCGAATGCGTCGAAACCGATCAGCAGCGCATCTTCCTGCAGCTTTTCGGCTGCAATGTGTTCCAGGGTTTCCTCTTCAGTCCCGCCCTTCCTTCCGATGCCTTCCACGCCTTTCTCGATCAACATTCGGCAAAGCCCGAAATGCCTGAATCGTTGCCGGTCGCGCTGACTGAAACGAAAAAAGCCGGGTGATGCGCCCGGCTTTTTCCTTTTGCTCGTCCCTGGGGGGTGGTTACCCGACGATCTCGGTATCTGAGAACCAGTATTTGATTTCCTGAGCCGCGGTTTCGGGAGCGTCGGAGCCGTGGACCGAATTCTCGCCGATCGAAAGCGCGAAAGCCTTTCTTATGGTTCCCTCGTCCGCATTCGCAGGATTGGTCGCGCCCATTACCTCGCGATTCTTCGCTATGGCGTTTTCGCCTTCCAGAACCTGGACGATGGTCGGGCCGGACGACATGAATTCGCAGAGTTCGTCGAAGAAGGGCCGGCCCTTGTGCACGGCATAGAAGCCCTCCGCCTCGCGCCGGCTCATCCAGACGCGGCGGGAGGCGACGACGCGAAGGCCGGCATCCTCCAGCATCTTGGTGACGGCGCCGGTCAGGTTACGCCGGGTCGCATCCGGCTTGATCATGGAAAAGGTACGCTCGATGGCCATGGAAAATCCCTTTTGGAGGAAATGAGGTGGTCGGCTGCATAACCCGATGGCCGATGATTGTGAAGGGGCCATACGATTCTCGGCTTGGAACCACGCCGAATGTGGCAGGCTGATGAAAATTCGGGCTTTCGCCGCGCATGGCAGCCATGCAAAATGCTGCACTGCAATATATCGGGCTTCGCAGCTAATTACCCGGAGGGAGGTCAAGCAGCGGAGCCTGACCATGGGGTTTTTCACTGAAATGTTTTCGCGCCCGCGGCCACGCGAACATGGCCGCTATCGCGCCGCCCTCGCCGTTCTCAACGCGATAAGGGCCGCCGATAGGAATGAAATCGATATCAAGCCCGCCGATTTCCCGCGGGTAGCGCGTCAAGCCGCCTGGCGCTGACGATTCCAGGCGGCAGCCGCGATCGTTTCATTCCCTTCCGAAGAAATCGGCCTTTCCGAGCGGCACGCCGTTGTGCCGCAGGATGTCGTAGGCCGTCGTGACGTGGAAATAAAAATTCGGCACGGCGAAATGGAGAAGGTATTGCATGCCCGGCATGGCCAGATCCTTGCCGCCGAGCTTCAGGACGATTTCGCGGGCCTCCGAACCATCTATGTCGGAGCGCTCGAACTCCTTCAGATAGCCGCAGACCCGCTCGATGCGCGCGTGGAGTTCGGTGAAACTCGTCTCGTTGTCCTCGATTGAAAGCGGAGGCTTTCCGGACAGCCGCGCTACCGCACCTTTCGCATGATCGGTCGCGATCTGCACCTGCCTGGTGAGCGGAAACATATCAGGCGCGAGGCGGTCATTGAGGAAAACCGCAGGTTCTATTTTTCGCTGCGCGGCGTTGGTCTCGCCCTTGGTCAGAAAATGAGAAAGACTCTTCAGCATCGTCAGGAAGACGGGGACCGAAGCATCGTACATGGAAATCGTCATATCGGCATAATCCTTCACACCACCCGCAATGGGCAGTGGCGACAATACTCCGCTTCCTTCTCCTGACAAGTCTTCGACCTGCCGTATTCCTGCACTAAGTCATGACGAAATCTCGGCTCCATGATTCGGAGGTGTCATGCGTGTCGTTCGCCTTGCCTGCCTGTCAGCCGCGCTTTTCGTGGGCGTTGTTCCAGCCCTCGCGGAAGAGCCTTATCTCGACGACCGCAGCACGCCGGAGGCGGTCGTCCGGTCGCTCTACAACGCTATCAACCGGCACGAATATTCGCGCGCCTACAGCTATTTTTCCAAGCCGCCGGCCAAGGATCTGGACAGCTTCGCCAAGGGCTACGAGGACACCGCCAGCGTGAAGTTGCTGGAGGGGGCCGCCTCGAGCGAAGGCGCGGCGGGAAGCACCTATTTCTCCTTGCCGGCCGCGATCGAGGCGATGGACAAATCGGGAAAGAAACAGGTCTTTGCCGGATGCTATACGTTGCGGCTTGCCGACCCGACGATTCAGACCACGCCTTTCACCCCGCTTCATATCGAGAAAGGCGATTTGCAACCCGCCAAGGGCGATCTTTCCGCCGCGCTGCCGAAACAATGCGGTGATACGCCGCCTCCGACCGACGCAACGCTTCAGAAGGCGAAGGCGGCCTTCCTCAAGGATTATACCGGCGCTTGCCCGCTGATCGACGCGAAGACAGGCGATGTGACGCCGGGAAAGTGGGATATCGGCTTCAATTACGAATCCGATCCGCCGGGGACACCGGAACGCAAGGCGACGATTTTCCGCTTCGCCTGCGCCAAGGATGCCAACAACGACACGGCCGTCTATTATCTCGCGGACGACAAGGGAGACATCCGTAATCTCCGTTTTGCCGTGCCCCAACTCGACATCCGCTACGACGATGACCGGACCAAGAAGAAGGTCGACCGCATCTATCTGATCGGTTTCAAGGTGGTGCGCCAATTGCCCGGATCGGACTTCGACACGCAGGACCAGGCGATCACCTCGCTCGATAAATGGGATGCAAAGGGCGATGCCGGCACGCGCGGGAAATGGATTTTCCGCTATGGCGAAACCTCCCTCGTCCATTACGATGTCGATGCCACATTCGACGGCAAGGAGAACATGAAGCCGGTGGTCAATTACGACGCTTCGCCCTGACCAGTTTCGATGCGGTCAGCGACTGACGGACAGCATCCAGTTGAGCGCCTTGCGCCAATCGACCATGCGGATTGGTGTTCCGTGCGTGCCGGTTTCAAAACGCACGAATTCGGTCGGATAAGCGGGCGAGCGTTTGCGGATTTCCTCGAAGAAGGCTTCCTGGCGCGCCACCGGAAAGACGACATCGTGGCTTCCCTGCGCGAAAAAGACCGGCACCTTCATGCGATAGGCGCGGGTCTTGAAAAAATCCTCATCCCAGAGCGAACCGAGAAGCAGCAGCCCGGACAATCTCGGCGCGACTGCGGGGTCGTCCGCGAGCCGCCAGCAGATATGGCCGCCCATCGAGCCACAGGCGACGAAAAGCGCCGCATTGGGCGAGGTCTTCAGATAATGCCCGATGATGGCCGCGACCTGCGCCGCGCCCTTGGCGCCGAAATCGGAAAAATCAGGTGACAGGTAGAGTCCGCCGTTGTCCGCCATCAGGTTTTTGATGCGGTTGAAATTGCCGCCGAAAGTGAAATCGTCGACGCCCTGGCTGCGACTGCCGCCCTGCCCGTGCAGATAGACCGTGATGATTTTCGCGTCCTTTTCCGCGCCGACGGCGAAGTAGCGCAGCCAGCCCGTATCCGAAGGGAGGTAACGGTCATGCTGGACGCGAAGCACCCCAAGCGAGACATATTTCTCCTGCACCCTCTTTTCGGGGATGGTATCGCGGCCGTTGATGTCGCGCATTTCGCGGTAGTCGAAGACGCGATAGGCGCCGCCGTCCCTTTCCGACAATAGCGCCGGATAGGCGAAAAGATCGTTTTTGAAGGGTTTCAGGACGAGCGGATCGGCACGGGCGCCGCCTGCGAATCCGGCAAGCAAAAAGAAGGCAAGGATTGCCGCGCAGTACCAACGGCGCGCAGCCTCAACTCTCATCTTGGGCGCTTCCTTCGAGGCTCGCTTCGCTCGCACCTCAGGATGAGGATCGCCGGCGCAGGCCTTCCTCATCCTGAGGTGTGAGCCCGAAGGGCGAGCCTCGAAGGACGCACTCCGAATTCGTCTCAACCGGCCAGCACTCCGCCCACGCGCTCCATGGCGTCAGGTGTATCGACATCGAGTTCCGCCCCCTCCCCGATCTCGACATCGATGACCGGAGCGCTCCCGCTCTCCACGAGATGCCGCGCGCCGACATCGCCCCCAAGCGTTTCGACAGAAGGGAAGAGCGCTCGGGGCAGAATAACCGGGTTGCCGCGCTTGCCTTGGTGCACGGCGCGCGCGATCGCCTTTCCGCCGGCATTGCCGAAGGCTTTCAGGAGGGAGCGATAATCGGCTTCGGTGACGCCCGGCATGTCGCCGAGCACAATCATGGCGCCCGCCGCATCGCCGGCAAGGCCCTGAATTCCCGCCTTGAGCGAGCCGGAAAGGCCGTCGGCGAAATCAGGATTGTGTGCGAAGGAAATATCGAGGCCGGCCAGCGCTTCGCGGATGCGGGCGGCCTGATGGCCGGTGACGACGATAAGGCCCCCCACGCCGCTTGCCAGAACGCGCTCGGCGGTTCTGCGCACCAGAGGCTTGCCGTCGAAACCGGCGAGAAGTTTGTTCGGCCCTCCCATGCGGCTCGACTGGCCTGCTGCGAGCAGCACAGCATAGATCTTGGGCCGTGCGGCCTTGGCAACGGGTTTTTCGCGGGGTTCTGGCCGGCTCGGGATTTCCATCAAAAGGCCGCCGACGCCCATTGCCGATATATCTTCCGAATGGACCGGCACACCGGCCGCGATGCGGTCGAGCACCCAGTCGAAGCCGTTCTCCTTGGGGCTGCGGGCGCATCCGGGTGCGCCGAGGACGGGCTTGCCCTCGCGCTCGCCGAGGATGAAGAGATTGCCGGGATCGACCGGCATGCCGACATGCAGCACATCGCCGCCCGCGCGGCGGATGGCGGCGGGAAGGACATCCTCTTCGTCGGCCATGGCCGAAGCGCCGAAAACGAGCACCATGTCGCTTTCGTCGAAAATGGCGTCGATGGCGTCGGCCACGTCCTCCGCCCGATGCGGCGTGCGCCTTTCCGCGCCCACATGGCTGCCGGAACGCGCCAGCCTTGCTTCCGTTATCCTGACCGTCTTGTCGAGGACGCTGTCCTTCACGGTCGGCAAGACCGTCTGCACCACCCCGACCCGGAGCGGCCGGAAGGGATGGGCGGCGAAGGCTTCGCCGCTTCTGGCGATCTCAACAACCCTGTCAAGCACTTCTTGGCGAACCGCGAAGGGAATGATCTTCACCGTTGCGACCATCTGGTCGGGAACGATCGTCGCGTGTTGCGCCCGCGTCGCGATCGTCACGCTCGGATCGATGCCGTTGATGGCGTCGATCAATTCCTTGTTGACCGTGAAGACACCGGCCTCCGGAGCATGGAGATTGACCCGGCCAGTCGCCGCCGGGCGAGCCTCTATGCCGCTGAATTGCAGGGCTTCCGCGATCCGCGTCGCGGCGAGGTTTTCCTCCACGTCGCCCGGCTCCAGCCTGGCGACGACGAGTTCCTCGATGCCTTCCTCCGCCAGTTGGGCAATGTCCTCTTTGGTGAGAAGCCGCGCCTTGCGCATGCGGAGTTTTCCGGTGGCAAGGGAGTGGGCCAGAATGGTTCCCTCCGCTTCGGCAACCGGAACAGGCCCGAATTTCATGCCGCCTTCTCCATTTCCGTGGCGCCGACGCCGCGCGAACGGAAGGCCGCGATGATTTGCGCCAGCACCGCGACCGCGATTTCCGCCGGGCTGGCGGCGCCGATGGAAAGCCCGATCGGTGCATGGATGCGCGCGATCTGCTCGTCCGTCAAACCTGCGTCGGTCAGCCGCTCGACCCGCCTCGCATGGGTCTTCCTGCTTCCGAGCGCGCCAATATAGAAGGCCTTCGCCTTCAGCGCAGAGGCAAGCGCGAAATCGTCGATCTTCGGGTCATGCGTCAAGGCAGCGACCGCCGTATAGGCATCGAAAGGCTTCCCCTTCAGCACTTCCTCCGGCCATTCGGCATGAAGAGTGACATCGGGGAAACGCTCCGGCGTCGCAAAGGCCGTGCGCGGATCGATGATCTCCGTGTCGAAACCGGCGAGTTTCGCCATCGGCGCCAGAGCCTGGCTGATATGGACGGCGCCGATCAGGACAAGGTTGGGCGGTGGCAAATGGACGTTGAGGAAGAAGTCCCTTCCTTCCGCCTCGACCGTACCGGATTTGCCCGAGCGGAATGCCTTTTCGACAGCCGCTCCGAGATCGCCAGCAATCTGGTCGCCTTCCCTGACAAGGCGGTCACGTCCATCACCGAGATCGGTGATGAGCATCGCTGCACGGCGCGCCTGCCGCTCCGCGTTGAGTTGCTTGAGAAGATGAGGATCCATCAGAGTCTGCCGTCCTCTTCGCTATCCCAGCCTTTCGACATAAACCCTGATCCTGCCGCCGCAGGAGAGGCCGACCCGCCAGGCGGTCTCATCGGCGACGCCGAAATCGAGCATGCGCGGCTTGCCGCTCTCGATCACGTCGGCGGCCTCGGCGACGACCGCGCCCTCGACGCAGCCGCCCGACACCGATCCTTCGAAATTGCCTTCACGATCGATGACGAGATGGCTGCCGACGGGACGCGGCGCCGAGCCCCATGTCTCGACGACGGTCGCGATCGCGACATCCTTGCCCTCACGCATCCATCCTTCCGCGCTCATCAGCGGATCGCGGACATCATCAAGTCCTTGAACGTTTTCCATGAAAGGACCTCCTTTAAGGCAAGAATCCTAAGAAGCATATGGTCGTTCGGCGCGAAAGTCGCCAGTTTTCATCCACAATTTCGGATCGTCACTTCGTCGCGCATCGCCTGAGAGCGAGACGCACAGATCGGAAAGCGCCTCCAGCGTATGAACCGGCCGGAACTCGTCCACATGAGGCAGCATCGCCCTGACGCCGCGCGCCTTCGCCTCGAAGCCATCGAAGCGCAGGGCGGGTTCAGCCAGATCAGCTTGCGGCAGGATTTGTGCAGCCGTTCCATTTCGCGCCCGAGGCTTGAAATATCATCCCGCTCCAGCCCATCGGTAATGAGGAGAACGACGGCCCCCTGCCCCAGCACGCGGCGCGACCAGAGGCGATTGAATTCGCCGATCGCCTCGCCAATGCGCGTGCCGCCCGACCAGTCCTTGACGACCGACGAGGATTGCGCCAGCGCCTCGTCCGGGTCGCGATGCCGCATCTGCCGCGTCAGATTGGTCAACCGCGTGCCGAAGACGAAGGTGTGGACGTTATGGCGCTTTTCCGCCAGCGCGTGCATGAAATGCAGAAAGATGCGCGTGTATTGGCTCATCGAGCCTGAAATATCGGCAAGCACCACCAGCGGCGGATGGACCATACGCGTCGAACGGAAGCGCGGCAGGATGAGGTCCCCGCCGGTCCTGAGCGCGGAGCGCATCATGGCGCGCTGGTCGATCTTCCGGCCACGAGGATCGGGCTTGAAGCGGCGGGTGCGCACGAGATCGACGGGAAGCTTCAATTCCGCAATTGCGCGGCGCGCTTCGGCCAGTTCCCGGGCAGTCATCTGCGCGAAATCCTTTTGCCGCAGCACCTCGTTGCCGGAAAAGGTGAAGCGCGCGTCGATTTCGATCTCGGCCTCCTCCTCCCGCCTGCGCTGGTTCTCTCGTCCCTCCATCATCGCATCGCTGACACGCGATTCGGCGGCGCGCGGCTTTTGCCGCTCGCGCGCATCCATGACCACCGGCGAAAAGAGCGCGAGCATCTTCTCGATCAGCTCGCGCGAACGCCAGAAAAGCCGGAACGCCTCATCGAAGACGGCATGGTCCTCATGCCGCGTCACGAGAACGGAATGGAGCGTCCAGTAAAAATCGTCCCGACTACCAATGCCGGATGTCAGCACCGCATCAATGGCGTCGACGACGGACGCCGGCCCGACCCGCATGCCCGCCTTCCTGAGCGTGCGCGCGAAATGGACGATATTGTCGGCAAGCCGGCCGTCGGGTTCGGCAGTGGGGATGGTCATTCTGGTGCCCCCCGCTACTCCGCCGCCGCCAGCTCCGCCTTGACCTCGCTGAGAATGCGGCGGCCTTCGCCCCCTTCTATCCTGGCGATGTCGTCCTGATATTTGAGCAGGACGCCGATCGTGTCGGAGATGGTTTCGGGATCGAGTGCGAGCTTGTCGAGTTCCGTCAGCGCGCCCGCCCAGTCGATCGTCTCGGCAACGCCCGGCGCCTTGAAGAGATCGATCTGGCGCAGCTTCTGGATGAAGTGCACGATTTCCGCCGAGAGCCGCTCATTGGCGTTCGGCACCTTGCGCCGCACGATCTCCAGTTCGCGCTCCGCGTTTGGATAATCCACCCAATGATAAAGGCAGCGCCGTTTCAGCGCGTCATGGATTTCGCGCGTCCGGTTCGTTGTGATGATGACGATCGGCGGTTCCTCGGCCCTGATCGTGCCAAGCTCCGGCACCGTCACCTGATAGTCGGAGAGGATTTCCAGCAGAAAAGCCTCGAACGCCTCGTCCGTACGGTCGAGTTCGTCGATGAGGAAGACCGGAGCCGCGCCCTTTTGCCCGCCGAGCGCATCGAGAACCGGGCGGCGGATGAGATATTTTTCCGAAAAGACGTTCTTTTCCATGGCCGAGCGATCGACGCCGCCCGTTGCTTCGCCGATGCGGATCTCGATCATCTGCGCCGCGTAGTTCCATTCATAGACGGCCGAGGAAATGTCGAGGCCTTCATAGCATTGCAGGCGGATCAACCGCCGGCCGAGCGCGGAAGCGAGAACCTTGGCGATCTCGGTCTTGCCGACGCCCGCCTCACCTTCGAGGAAGAGCGGGCGCTTCATCCGCAGGCCGAGGAAGAGAACGGTCGCAAGCGCCCTGTCCGCGACATAATCCTGGCCCTCGAGAAGCGCCAAAGTCTCGTCGATGGTTTCAGGCAGGGGCTTTGAGTTTACCTTGGGCATCCAGTCTCCGAACGGAATACCGGTCACAAGCGATGATAATTGCGGCCGTGATAGATGAGCGGACGGACCTTATCGCCGAGGCGCAGGCCTGTCACCTTCCCGAAAAGCACGCGATGGGTGGCGATGTCCTTGGTATCCGTGATGACGCAATCGAAGACCGAAAGCGCATCGGTCAGGGTCGGCGAGCCGGTCGATAGCGTATCCCATCTTCCGTGGGCGAACCGCTCGTCCTGATCGAGCTTGCCCAGCCCACTAAAGGCGTTGGCAAGGTCCTGATGCTGCTCGCCAAGCGTATTGAGGGCGAAGACGCCGTTCCCGACAAAAATCTCGTTCGCCGGATTGGCGCGCATAAGACAGACGAGCACGGTCGGCGGATCGTCCGACACCGAGCAGGCGGCGATGATCGTTGCACCGCGCCTTCCCGCCGGGCCGTCCGTCGTCACCACATGGACATGGCCGGCGAAATTCGCCATCGCGTCGCGGTAAAGCTGCGGTTGTATCTCGAATTTCTTGAGCACTGCAGGTTCCAAAATTCTCAACCGCTATATAGGAGCAATAGGTTAACGCACAAACAGTGCCGGCTTCGGCATGCGCGCGAGTTGCGCCGTACGGCAACAGCATCTACAGCATTTTTCGGTTCTCGCGACCGTCCGAACCGCGTGGTAGGCAAAAATTTTCCGATGCGTCTGGCGATAGCTCTTCTGGCACTTTCCGGCCTGGCGGCAATCCGCCAAGCCAGTGCGGCGGACGTGACGGTCGGCGTGGCCGCGCCGCTCAGCGGCAGTTTTGCTCTTCTGGGCGAGCAGATGCGGCAAGGCGCCGAAACGGCAGCCGCCAATTTTCCGGGCGGGACGGTCACGCTCGATACCCAGGACGACCGGTGTTCCGCTGAAGGGGGCGCCGCCGCGGCCAATGAATTCGTTCAAAGTCACGTCAATATGGTTGTCGGCTTTCTGTGCAACGATGCCATCGATGCGGCTCTGCCGATCCTGAAGAAAGCCGGCATAGCGGCGATCACGCCCGGTGTGCGCACAGACAGTCTCACCGATAACCGAAAAAAGACGGGCTGGCCGATCTTTCGCCTCGCCCCGCGCAATGACGGCGAAGGCGCGGCCATCGGGTCGATCCTGACCGACCACTGGCGCAACGTGCTTTTCGCGATTGTCGATGACGGTACGGTCTATGGCCGCGGACTTGCGGACGCTTTCCGCGCCGACGCCGAGCAAAGGGGAATGAAGCCGGCTTTCGTCGACACCTACCGTCCGGGCATGGACAACCAGGTCGGCCTTGTGTTCCGGCTGCGGCGCGCCGGCGTCAATCACGTCTTCGTCGGCGGCGCCCGCGACGATGTTGCCATCATCGCCCGCGATGCCGCGAAGATCCATCTCAAGCTCGAGATCGCGGGCGGAGAAGCCTTGCGCGCCTCCGCCGGCGACGTGCCGCTCGCCGCCGGGACGCTGATGATCGCGCCGCCGGACTGGACGACGCCCGTCGATCCCGCCGTGGTGGAGCAGTTGGAAAAGGCCGAAATCGCGCCCGAGGGCTATGTCCTGCCCGGCTATGCCGCGCTTCAGGTGGCCGCCTCCGCTGCATTGCAGGCAAATGATAAGAAAAAACCGGTGGCCGACATCCTCTCAAACGAGACATTCCGGACGGCCATCGGCCCGGTCCGCTTCGATAACAAGGGCGATCTGGCGCAAAATCCTTATCGGCTTTTCCGCTATGACGGCAACGCATTCGTGGAAGTGAAAAGATAATGGCATTCCGAACCGGCCCCAGAAACCTGATCACCGATGTCGCCGGCCTCCTGGTCGGCAATGCGGTCGATGAAAAGGTGAAGTCGGGCACGACCGTGCTTCTTTGCGAAGAGCCTGCCGTCGCAGGGGTGCAGGTGCTTGGTGGTGCGCCTGGGACGCGCGAAACCGACCTGCTTGAAGCGCATAATTCCGTCGAAGCAATTGATGCGTTGGTGCTTTCGGGCGGCTCGGCCTTCGGCCTCGATGCCGCCTCCGGCGTACAGGCGGCGCTGAGGGAGGACGGCAAGGGTTATGAGGTCAGAACCGGCCTTCGCATTCCGATCGTACCCGCCGCCATTCTCTTCGACATGATGAACGGCGGCGACAAGGATTGGGGCCGCTATCCGCCTTTTCGCGAATTGGGTTACGAAGCGGCGCGCACGGCCTCGCGCGACTTCGCCATCGGCACAGCCGGCGCCGGCGCCGGCGCATTGACGGCAGGGTTGAAGGGCGGCCTCGGCTCCGCTTCCTGCGTGCTGGAGAACGGCGTGACCGTCGGTGCGCTCGTCGCGGCCAACCCGACAGGCTCGGTGACGATAGGAAAGAGCCGGCATTTCTGGGCGGCGCCTTTCGAGGTCGAGAACGAATTCGGCGGGCTCGGCTTTCCCGAACGGCTTCCCGACGACGCAACCGATCTCCTCATCAAATACCGCGAAATGCGCGGCGCGCTTGCCAATACCACGATCGGCATCGTCGCCACCGACGCAAAGCTGACGAAAGCGCAGGCCAAACGCCTCGCCGTCGCCGCCCATGACGGATTTGCCCACGCCATCTGGCCGACGCATACGCCGGTCGACGGCGATCTGGTCTTCGGCGTCGCCACGGGCAGGAGCAGCGCGGCGATCGACCCGGACACCGCGCTTGATCTCTATGCCGCGGCGGGCGCGGCGATGGCGCGCGCCATAGCCCGCGCTGCCTTCCTCGCGACGCCGGCTCCCGGCGATCTTATGCCGTGCTGGTCGGAGCGCTGATCCTCTCCCAAGCATATGTTGAGCAATGGCCTTCTCTCTGTTAGGAGGCGCCGAGCAATCTCCGAAAGAAAGGCCGTCCCATGATCCCGCGCTATTCGCGGCCGGAAATGGTCGCCATCTGGTCGCCGGAAACCCGGTTCCGCATCTGGTTCGAGATCGAGGCGCATGCCTGCGACGCGCTGGCCGAACTCGGCGTCATCCCGAAGGAAGCGGCGAAGACGATCTGGGAGAAAGGCGGCAAGGCAGTGTTCGACGTCGCACGCATCGATGAGATCGAGCGCATCACCAAGCACGACGTTATCGCCTTCCTGACGCATCTCGCCGAATTCGTTGGGCCGGACGCACGTTTTATCCATCAGGGCATGACCTCGTCCGACGTGCTCGACACCTGTCTTAGCGTGCAATTGACCCGGGCGAGCGATATTCTGCTTGCCGATCTCGACGCCTTGCTCGCCGCGCTGAAAAAGCGCACTTTCGAGCACAAGGATACGGTCACGATCGGCCGCAGCCATGGCATCCATGCCGAGCCGACGACATTCGGCGTCAAGCTGGCGGAAGCCTATGCGGAGTTCTCCCGCGCGCGCGAACGGCTCGTCCATGCGCGCGAGGAGATCGCCGTCTGCGCCATTTCCGGCGCGGTCGGGACCTTCGCCAATATCGATCCCTATGTCGAAGAGCATGTAGCGAAGAAACTGGGCCTCAAGCCCGAGCCTGTCTCGACGCAGGTCATTCCGCGCGACCGGCACGCCATGTTCTTCGCCACGCTTGGCGTCATCGCCTCTTCGATCGAGCGGCTGGCGACCGAAATCCGGCACCTTCAACGCACCGAAGTTCTGGAAGCTGAGGAATATTTCTCGCCTGGCCAGAAGGGCTCCTCGGCCATGCCGCACAAGCGCAATCCGGTGCTGAGCGAGAATCTGACGGGGCTGGCGCGGATGGTGCGTTCCTATGCAATGCCGGCAATGGAGAATATCGCGCTCTGGCACGAACGCGACATCTCACATTCCTCGGTCGAGCGCATGATCGGCCCCGATGCGACGGTGACGCTCGATTTCGCACTGGCGCGGCTCGCCGGCGTTATCGATAAGCTTGTCGTCTATCCGGAAAACATGCTCGCAAATCTGAACCGTTTCCGCGGCCTCGTGCATTCGCAGCGCGTGCTGCTCGCCCTCACCCAGGCCGGCGTCTCACGCGAGGATGCCTATCGGCTGGTGCAGAGAAACGCCATGAAGGTCTGGGAGCAAGGCAAGGATTTTCTTGAGGAACTGCTTGCCGACAAGGATGTGCGCGCCGCCCTTTCCGAAGAACAGATCCGCGACAAATTCGACCTCGGCTACCACACGAAGCACGTCGATACGATCTTCAGGCGGGTGTTTGGCGAGGCGGAGGCTTGATAAACGGCCAGTCAATGATTATGACTAGTTATATGACTAGTCGGAGACGATGATGAAGATCTGGCCGGTGCAGGACGCAAAAGCGAAATTTAGTGAACTTCTCGATGCCAGTATTGAACAGGGGCCGCAGATGGTGACAAGGCGCGGCGTCGAAGCGGCCGTTCTTGTTTCCGCTGCCGAATGGCGCCGCCTTCAACAATCAGCACGGCCATCGCTCAAGGAATTGCTGCTTTCGGACGAGGCGAGGATCGATCTTCCCGTTCCGGCCCGCGGAACGGCACGCCGTCGCAGCAATACTTTTATGACTCGCTGATATGTATCTGATCGACACCAACGTGGTTTCCGAATTGAGGCGGCCACGGCCGCATCCGGCTGTGCTTGACTGGTTGCAGGCCGCGAACGAGGCAGACCTCCATCTCTCGGTGGTGACGCTGGCAGAAATCCAGTCCGGCATCGAGCGCGTACGGGATCAAGATACGCCAAAGGCTGACGAACTTGAAAATTGGCTGAACATGATTGCGGCCACATACAGTATTTTGCCCATGGATGCTGCCGCGTTCCGCTGTTGGGCGCGGTTGATGCATCACCAATCAGATACGCTTTATGAAGACGCGATGATCGCAGCGACGGCGCTTTGTCATGGGCTGACGGTAGTGACGCGCAATACCTGCGACTTCGTACCGTTCGACGTGCCGACACTCAATCCCTTCGATCTCTAGGCTTCCGGACCGTAAGCCTTCTTCGTCACCACCCTCACCTCTGTCCCCCACGGATCCCGCAGCGTCTTCTCGCCTTCGGCAGCCTTCGCATGCATCTCCACCCAGGCAAGACCTGTCCTGTCCTTGTCGCGCGGGCCGGCGCCGGCGCTCTGCCAGGACTTGGCGCCGATATGATGATGATAGCCGCCGGTCGAGAGGAAAACCGCGGCCTTGCCGTAATTGGCGACCGTGTCGAAGCCCAGTTCCGAACGCCACCATTGTTCGGCATCGGCCGGATTGCCCACACGCAGATGCACATGGCCGATGATGCTGTTCTCGGGAGCGCCTTTCCAGCCCTTGTCCTTCTCGCTTGATTCGGAAAGGAGATCGGGAATGTCGAGCCGCACGGTCGCCATCTCGACATGCCCGTTATTCCATTTCCATTCGTCGCGCGGGCGGTCGGCATAGATCTCGATGCCGTTGCCTTCCGGGTCGGTCAGGTAGAGCGCTTCGGAAACGTAATGGTCGGATGCCCCGTCGATCGGGATATTCCGGTCGATCGCGTATCGGACCCAGCGCGCCAGATCGGCCCGAGCGGGCAGCAGGAAAGCCGTATGGAAAAGGCCGGCGCTCCTCGGATTGTCCGGGCGGGCGTTTCGCCGTTCCTCGATGTCGAGCAGAGGTCTTTCCCCTGCCCCCATGACGATTTTGCCTTTGGACCGCGAGATTTCGGCAAGCCCGACGACGTCGCGATAATAATCCGCGAGCGCCGCGGCATCGCGCGCGACCAACCCGACGCGCCCCGCGCTGATCGGGGCATCCGCGGCAAATGGCAATTCTCTCATGACCGGTTCCTCAGCCATCGCCACATCAGCGGCGTCCCCTCACACATCGTTCCTGCGGGGCTTGGGCGCAATAGATGCAATTGCGAACAGCGCGTTCAGTTTTTTGCGTTTCTGTTGCGCGATCGAGCCGCCGCGCCTACATCGCGCGCCATGAAAGCGAAAGAAGCGGATATCCTGTTCGTTCCAGGATTCAAGAATTCCGGTCCCGACCATTGGCAGACCCGTTGGCAGGACAGACTGTCGACCGGCCGCAGGGTCGAACAGACGGAATGGACGAAGCCGGTCAGGGAAGACTGGACCGAGGCTCTTATAGCCGCCGTCAACGAGAGCGAGCGGCCGGTGGTGCTGGTCGCCCATTCGCTTGGCGTTCCGACGGTGATCCACGCCATTGGCGGCTTCAAAAAGCCCGTCACTGGCGCGTTTTTCGTGGCGCCGCCCGATGTGGCGAATGAAAGCATCCGTCCGCGCCATCTGATGACGTTCGGACCTTATCCGCGCGATCCCCTGCCCTTTCCCTCGATTACGGTGGCGAGCCGCAACGATCCCTTCTGCGCCTTCGAGGTCGCGGAGGATATCGCCGGCGCCTGGGGCTCGCTTTTCCTGGACGCCGGCGAAGCGGGTCATCTCGACTCCGATTCCGGCTACGGGCCCTGGCCGGAAGGCTCCATGGCCTTCGCCAAATTCCTGTCGCGGCTATAAGCAATTCCCCGATCGAATTTACTTGATCGATGCGCGCGCTTTGCCGATGAGGTCCTTCGCGCCGATGGCCATATAGGAGGCCTCCCCTCCCATCGCGACGAACCGGTATCCCATCGAGACGAAACGCCCGGCAAAGCCGGGATCCGTGGAAAAGATGCCGGCGATCTTGCCGGCGGCCGCGGCGCGCTCGGCGATATGGGCGATGGCGGGCATCATGTCCTCGAGCGTCGTGTTCAATTCCCGTCCGTTCGTCCAGGCGATGGAAAAGTCGCTTGGGCCGACGAAAACCGCATCGATACCGGGCACTTCGAGAATGTCTTCGAGCGCATCCAGCGCACGGCGCGTCTCGATCATCGCGAAGGACAGCGTTTCGGCGTTGGAATTGCCGAGCCATATCTTGTGATCGGGGATCTTGTGCCGCCGCGGCATGCCAAAGGTCGGTCCCCAGGAACGCTCGCCGAGCGGCGGATATTTCATCGCGGCAGCAAATTGCCGGGCGTCGTCGGCGGAATTGATCATCGGCGCGATGACCGCTTCGGCGCCGAAATCGAGCGCGCGGCTCGCCATGTCAAACCGCCCCACGGGAATTCGAAGGACCGCATGTTTTTCCGCCGCGAGAATGGCGGGTATGCCGCGCGCCGCGCTGTCTTCATGATGGGCGCCGTGCTGCATGTCGAGCGTCACTGCATCGAAATCGGTGCGGGCGACCGTCTCGACCGTGATCGAATCCGGAATACCGGACCACGCCGTGAAAAGGGTTTCACCGCGTTTCAGGCGTTCTATAAGTTTCATTGCCATCCCGATTCCGCCAATCGTTGAAGTCGGAAGGCATTCAATCAGAAGCAACAGCGGCGCAAAAGGCCTGGGTGTCGGGAAAGTATGCGCCAGCCTCCGACGAGTGATCCTTTTCAGCCCTGCTCGACCTGCTTGATCGCCTGGGCCATCAAATCGATCAGGCGCAGTTTCAACTGACCCTCGTCCGAGGCAACGCCGGCGGCCTTGAAATCGCCGAGAACCTTGCGGATGACATCCTGGTCCCCGGCCTCGGAAAGATCGGCAATGACGACTTCCCTGGCATAGGCGTCGGCATCCGAACCGCTCTTGCCGATCTGGTTCGCAGCCCAGAGGCCGAAAAGCTTGTTGCGCCGTGCGGTCGCCTTGAACCGGAGTTCCTCGTCGAAAGCGAATTTCCGCTCGAAACCACGCTCGCGATCGTCCATTTCCGCCATATCGTTCCTCCGACGCCAGAATAAGGCCGTCTCATACGGCCTAGGGCCGCCCCTATATGGGGATCAAGATGGCAAAACCAATACGCTTCTTGGGTTCGTCGGCTCCGATCGTGGCCTTGAAAGCGGTTGATGAGAGGAAATGAACATTGAGCAATGGCGGCGATTGCGCTAGAGACCGGCTTTGAAACCCCGCCGCGGCACGCAAGTGGCGCGTTTCCAAAGGACCGGTTGCTTGAATTCCGTCCTGCAAACCAGAGAAAACAATACATGAATCGTCGCCGGCGCATTTATGAAGGCAAGGCCAAGATCCTCTATGAAGGTCCGGAGCCGGGCACGCTGATCCAATTCTTCAAGGATGATGCCACCGCCTTCAACAAGAAAAAGCACGAGGTCATCGACGGCAAAGGCGTGCTAAACAACCGGATTTCTGAGCACATTTTCACGCATCTCAACCGGATGGGCATTCCGACCCATTTCATCCGCCGGCTCAACATGCGCGAACAGCTGATCAAGGAAGTCGAGATCATCCCGCTCGAAGTGGTGGTGCGAAACATCGCGGCGGGCTCGCTGTCAAAGCGGCTCGGCATCGAGGAAGGCACGGTGCTTCCGCGCTCGATCATCGAATTCTATTACAAGGCCGACCAGCTCGACGATCCGATGGTATCGGAAGAACACATCACGGCTTTCGGCTGGGCCTCGCCCCAGGAGATCGACGACGTGATGGCGCTGGCCATCCGCGTCAACGATTTCCTTTCCGGGCTTTTCCTCGGCGTCGGCATCCAGCTGGTCGATTTCAAGATGGAATGCGGCCGCCTCTACGAAGGCGAGATGATGCGCATCGTCGTCGCCGATGAAATCTCGCCCGATTCCTGCCGGTTGTGGGACATCAACACCCAGGACAAGCTCGACAAGGACCGCTTTCGCCGCGACATGGGCGGTCTGGTCGAGGCCTATCAGGAAGTGGCGCGCCGGCTCGGCATCATGAACGAGAACGAGCCGCCGCGCCCGACCGGACCGATCCTCGTCTCGAGCGCGCGCAGCCGCGGCAAGCCGCACTGACCGGGCCGGAAGGAGCACCACGGTGATCAAGGCCCGCGTTACCGTCACGCTCAAGAACGGCGTGCTCGATCCGCAGGGAAAAGCCATCGAGCATGCGCTGTCCGGCCTCGGCTTCGGTGGCGTCGGTTCCGTGCGTCAGGGCAAGGTCTTCGATGTGGAACTGGAAGGCTCGGACAAGGCGAAGGCGGAGGCCGAACTGAAGGCTATGTGCGAGAAGCTTCTGGCGAATACGGTGATTGAGGACTATGCTATAGCGCTTACCTGAAGTTGCGGGACAGTCGCTGATGGCCGACATTTCCAACGATTTGATTTATGAGGTACTGAAGAATATCCAGTTCCGCCTTGATAAGATCGAGGCCGGAATTGATGAACTCCGCCAAGGCCACAACGCCATGCGTGGACATATGATTTCCATCCAGACTGACATATCGAATATCTACGCCGTGCTGGCCAGGCATGAGGAACGGCTCGACCGCATCGAGCGCCGCCTCGAATTGCGTGAATTGGCCGAAGCGCAAAAGGCGTTCGATCCGCAATCATAGGCGACCGCGGCGCTCTTCAAGCCCATCGCGATTAACCAAGCGGCCGGATTGTTTCATCTTAACCTTTCCGCTTAACGCGGTCCGCTCGCCTGTTCGCTACTATTCCTCGCAAACAGCGCCGATGCGGGAAGAAATGAGCGACAAGCAGCGATACGATTGGGTGGATGCGGCCAAGGGACTGTCGATCATCCTCGTCGTGATGATGTATGCGGCTTACAATGTCGGTGAATATACCGGCGGCGTGGGCGTCCTCCATTACATCATCGGCTTCGCCGCACCGTTTCGCATGCCGGAATTCTTCCTGATTTCGGGTCTCTTTCTGTCACGAGTGATCGAGCGCGACTGGCGCCGTTATGCGGACAGGCGCATCGTGCACTATCTCTACTTTTATGCGGTTTGGGTCGCTATCGACCATATCCTCAAGGTCGGCATCGCCGGCGGCAACTTGCCCGGGATGCTGTCGGGAATGGCTCTGGCCGTCGTCGAACCCTATGGCGTTCTCTGGTTCATCTACATGCTTGCCGTATTCAGCCTTGTCGCGAAACTCGCCTGGCAGGCGAAGCTGCCGCATTGGCTGATGATCGTCCTCGCAGCCGTCCTGCAAATGGCCCATATCGGGTCGCCAATCTATGCAGTGACACAGTTTGCGGCCTACTTTTTCTTCTTCTATCTCGGCTATGCCGCTTCACGCCATGTCTTCCGCATTGTCGAAGCCGCCCTCCGTTCGCCTGCCCTCGCCTGGGCGGGAATTGCGCTCTGGGCTGCCGCTGAGGCCTTTCTCGTATTTTGGCCCAACGGGTATCCGGCTGCGATGGAAATGCGTATGGGATTGGCAGCCTTCCCGCCGCTTCACTTGGCGCTTGCCGTCGCTGGCGCGGTCGCGTTGTGCGTTCTCGGCTGCCTCCTGATGAGACTGCCCTACACCGGGTGGCTACGCTGGCTCGGCGAGCATTCGCTCGTCATCTATGTCGCTTTCACGCTGCCCATGTCGGCCGCGCGCATTATCGCGATGAAGAGCGGATTGATAGCGGGAGTGAGCGAACTCAGCATTCTCGTCCTCGTCATGGCTGTCGCGGCGCCGGTCGTGCTTTATCTTCTCATCAAGCGCTTCAAGATCGGTGAATTCCTGTTTGAAAGGCCAGCCTGGGCTCATATCTCCGGCACAGCAGGCAGCGGCATCAAGCCCGCCGCCATCGGCCCCACGGAATAGACAACAGTCTCAATCCCCGCTCTTTTTGCCGTAAAGTTCCCATAGGACTCGCGAAGCCGTCTGCTTTCGGGTAAGGAGCGCGAAGTGAACCGCTCCACACAAGCGCCAACGCCCATGAAATCCGCTGTCGTCCTTCTCCCCGGCCTCAACCGTGACCGCGATATGATCGCGGCGCTGACAAAAGTTTCGGGCAAGCCGCCCGTCACGGTGTGGGAAAGCGACACGACAGTTCCCGATGTCGATCTCATCGTGATCCCCGGCGGCTTCTCCTACGGCGATTATTTGAGATGCGGCGCCATCGGCGCGCGCATGCCGGTCATGCGCGCCGTCGCGGAAAAGGCGAAAAAAGGCGTTCTTGTGATGGGCGTCTGTAACGGCTTCCAGATCCTTCTGGAGGCTGGCCTCTTGCCCGGCGCTCTGATGCGCAATGCCTCGCTCCGGTTCGTCTGCCGCAGGGTGAAGCTCGAAATCGCCAACGCCAATACCGCCTTCACACGCAACTATGCGCCGGGTCAGGTCATCGACTGTCCGGTGGCGCATCACGACGGCAATTATTTCGCCGATCCCGAAACGCTGGCGCGGCTGGAGGGCGAGGGCCAAATTGTGTTCCGCTATGCCGAGGGCACGAATCCGAACGGATCGGTGAACGACATCGCCGGCATCGTCAACGCGGAAGGCAATGTACTTGGCCTGATGCCGCATCCGGAAAACCTCATCGAAGCCGCCCATGGCGGCATGGACGGTCGCCCGCTCTTCGAAGGGCTTGTCGGGAAGGCAGCATGAACGGAAGATCTGTCCTGCCACTCGCCGTATGTTTGACGGCGCTCGCGGCCTGCCAATCGAGCCGGCCGGACATGGCCGGCGCCGATTCGGCGGCTGTCGCATTCCTCCAGCGCATAAACACCAACGCGCATACCTGTTGGACGCGTTCGAAGGACAAGGATTTCGTCGGCTATGCCGTCATCCCCGAACTCGATACCCAGGCCGGCAAGCCGCGCATCCTCGTCGTCGACAAGAAGGCCGCGCACGGCCTGCCGAAGCTTGTCATCGAGGCCAATGGCAAGCCCGTCAAGGCGGCTGCCTATGGTCCACTTCTGAGCGGACCAGCCGGCGGCCGCATTTCGGCCGACCTCAAGCGCTGGGCCGGTGGTTCGGATGCCTGCACGGCCTGAGGCAAGGGATAGATGCCCGCTTCAAGCGCCCTGTGGCGCGACGGAACGCGATCTGGATAGTTAATGGCTCCGACAGAAATCACCCCCGCTTTGATAGAAGCCCATGGGCTGAAGCCGGATGAATATCAGCGCATCCTCAAGCTGATCGGACGCGAGCCGAGCTTTACCGAACTCGGCATCTTCTCCGCCATGTGGAACGAGCATTGCTCGTACAAGTCTTCCAAGAAATGGCTGCGCACGCTGCCGACCAAGGGCGCACGCGTCATACAGGGGCCGGGCGAAAATGCCGGCGTGGTCGATATCGGCGATGGCGATTGCGTCGTCTTCAAGATGGAGAGCCACAACCATCCCTCCTATATCGAGCCCTATCAGGGCGCGGCGACCGGCGTCGGCGGCATCTTGCGTGACGTCTTCACAATGGGCGCGCGGCCGATTGCGGCCATGAATGCGCTTCGCTTCGGCGAACCGGACCATCCGAAGACGCGGCACCTGGTGGCGGGCGTTGTCGCGGGCGTCGGCGGCTACGGCAACGCCTTCGGCGTCCCGGTAGTGGGCGGCGAGGTCAATTTCGATCCGTCCTACAACGGCAACATCCTCGTCAACGCCTTCGCCGCCGGGCTGGCAAAGACAAACGCCATCTTCTATTCGAAGGCCGAGGGCGTCGGCCTGCCCGTCGTCTATCTTGGCGCCAAGACCGGGCGCGACGGCGTTGGCGGCGCGACCATGGCGTCGGCCGAATTCGACGAGAAAATCGAGGAGAAGCGCCCGACCGTTCAGGTCGGCGATCCCTTCACGGAGAAATGCCTGCTCGAAGCCTGTCTCGAACTGATGGCGTCAGGCGCCGTCATCGCCATCCAGGATATGGGCGCAGCCGGCCTCACCTGCTCGGCGGTCGAGATGGGCGCCAAGGGCGATCTCGGCATCGAACTCGATCTGGACAAGGTGCCAGTGCGCGAAGAAGAGATGTCGGCCTACGAAATGATGCTGTCGGAAAGCCAGGAGCGCATGCTGATGGTGCTCCATCCGGAAAGGCAGGGCGAGGCGGAGGCGATCTTCCGCAAATGGGGACTCGACTTCGCCGTCGTCGGAAAGACGACCGACGATCTGCGCTTTCGCATCTCCCACAAGGGCGAGGAAGTCGCCAATTTGCCGATCAAGGAACTCGGTGATGAGGCGCCTGAATATGACCGTCCCTGGAGCCGGCCGAAATCCCCTCGCCCGATCGATGCTGTTCCAGAGATGGACGTCGCCGACGCGCTCCTGAAGCTGGTCGGCTCAGCCGATCTTTCCTCGCGGTGCTGGGTGTGGGAGCAATACGACACTCTGATCCAGGGGAATTCCCTGCAGGTTCCGGGCGGCGATGCCGGCGTGGTGCGTGTGGAAGGTCATCCGACGAAGGCGCTCGCCTTCTCGTCCGACGTGACGCCGCGCTATTGCGAAGCTGATCCCTATGAAGGCGGCAAGCAGGCGGTGGCGGAGTGCTGGCGCAATTTGACCGCGACCGGAGCGGAGCCGCTCGCCGCGACCGACAATCTCAATTTCGGCAACCCCGAGCGGCCCGAGATCATGGGCCAATTCGTCGCCGCGATAAAAGGCATCGGCGAGGCCTGCCGCGCACTCGATTTCCCGATCGTCTCGGGCAATGTCTCGCTCTACAACGAAACGAATGGCAAGGGCATTTTGCCAACACCGACCATTGGCGGCGTCGGGCTTATCCCCGACTGGTCGAAAATGGCGCGGATCAGATTCGCGGCCGAGGGCGAGGCCATTCTGCTCGTCGGCGCGCCGCCGGAATGGGGAGCGCATCTCGGCCAGTCCGTCTATTTGCGGAATATCCATGGCCTGAATGACGGCCTGCCGCCACCAGTCGATCTCGCGCATGAAAAACGCGTCGGCGAATTCGTGCGCAACCTGATCCGCGACGGAACAGCCACCGCCGTTCACGATCTTTCCGACGGCGGACTTGCAGTTGCGCTCGCCGAAATGGCGATGGCTTCCGGCATCGGCGCGACGATCGATTCGCCGCCGGCCGGCTTTTCGCCGATCGCTGCCTTCTTCGGCGAAGACCAGGGACGCTATCTTTTGACCGTGCGACAATCCGGCGATGTCATTGCCGCCTTGAGCGCGCGTGCCGACGATTGCGACATTTCGCTGGCGCGGATCGGGACGACGGGCGGCGCGGAATTGAAACTCGGCATCGCGCATGCGATATCGGTCCAGGAACTGAAATCGGCGCATGAGGGCTGGTTTCCCCGCTTCATGGAAAGGTAGAGCAATTCCAGCAAAAGTGTGCAGCGGTTCTGCGTCCGGAATTGCATAAAAACAAGGAGATAGAGCATTTCCGTGATTCAGAGAAAAACGGAAATGCTCTGAACGAGGTATCGCCATGGCAATGGATGCAAATGAAATTGCACGGCTGATTAGGGAAGGCATTCCGGACGCGAAAGTGACGATTCGCGATCTCGCCGGCGATGGCGACCATTACGCCGCGGAGGTCGTAGCGGAAAGCTTTCGCGGCAAGAGCCGCGTGCAGCAGCACCAGATGGTCTATAATGCGCTCAAGGGCAATATGGGCGGCGCGCTTCACGCGCTCGCCCTGCAGACCAGCGCGCCTGACTGATTTTCGCCGTCAAACCGCCAGCCCTGCATTGACGAATCCGCCGTCCACCGAGAGGATTTGCCCGTTGATGTAGCTCGCGGCGTCGGAAATCAGGAAGCACACGGCATCCGCGACCTCTTCCGGCGTTCCGTAGCGGCCTTGCGGCACACGCTCATGCCACTGCTTGCGCAGGTCCGTCGTGTGAACCGAGCGCGCGAGCGGCGTATCGATAGGTCCGGGCGCGACCGCATTGACGCGGACGCCTTGCCTGCCAAGTTCTGTCGCCATGACGAGCGTCATGAGGTTCACCCCTCCCTTGGATGCGCCATAGGCGACCCTGCCCTTGTTGCCGCACAATCCCGAAACCGATGAAATGTTCACGATCGCGCCCGCACGGCCGCACTCGAGCCAATGGCGGGCAGCGGCCCTCGCAACGATAAACGATCCTATGAGGTTGACGTCGAGGATACGGCGGAACTCGCTTACTTCCGTCTCCACGGCGGGTTTGTCCATGCCGATGCCGGCGCTGTTGACCACGGCCTTCAGATCATGGCCTTCCGCGGCCTCGCGGATCGCATTTTCGACCGAATCCTCGTTGGTGACGTCGCAGAAAATCCCGCGCGCCCCGGCATGGCTGAGTTCCGAACAGGCGGCGTCGAGACCTTCCTGGCCGAGATCGATCAGATAGGGACGCCAACCCGCAGCCGCGGCCTTTCTCGCGGTTGCCAAGCCTATTCCGGATGCACCGCCTGTAATAAGCACGGTCCGGTTTCCAGCGTTCTCCATTGCGTTTCTCCTACTCCTGTTTTGCTCAGCTTATCCTCCTCATTCCGTGTCTCGCCATAGATGCGCATCCGTATAAAGCCATTTCAAGACGCCGAAAAATCCGCTCGATTATCGGGGTTTCGGGCTTATAGAATAGCGCTGCTCGGCGCGGCCATCGGCGTGGATGGACCTGTCCGGCCATTTTGGGAGAGGACCATGCAATATCTGCTTAGGTTTAGAGCCGTCCTTGTTGCGATGGCGGCGTTGGCCGCGATCGGCTTTTCCACCACCGCGCAGGCGGACAGCGGCACGATCAGTTTCGTCATCTATAAGGCCGGTTTCTTCGTCGGGGGGTCGGGCGGCGAAGGTACTTTCCGCTTCCACGGCAGGCGCTATCCGATCTCCATCGGCGGCATTTCCGCCGGCCTCGTCTTCGGCGCCTCCAAGACGCATTTTCATGGCACCGTCCGCCATATCCGCAGGGCTAGCGACGTCGTCGGCGTCTATGGAGCAGCCGGCGGCGGTGGCGCGCTCGGTGTCGGCGCCCAGACCATCGTGCTCAGCAACGACAAGGGCGCCGTGCTGGAACTCACGGGCAAGCAGGTCGGCCTGCAGATCAATGTGGATTTGAGCGGCATGTCGATCGCGTTCAAAAGGTAGAACGCCTCACGTCGCTCCGCGTTCTTGCGGGAGAAAAAAGTCTACAGGGAATTCGGGATGGCGCGAGCCGTCCCGGGTTCAGCTATTGTTCATCCAGCCAGGCCGATAGTTTGCGGGAAGGGCGAAGAAGAAAGGACAAGAACGATGTTCGCCAAAATCGCTCTCGCCACGGCGGTCAGCGCCGGCACATTAGCGTTTTCAGCGGTTGCATCCTCCGCAATGCCCATGGCGTCGTTGAGCGCGCCGGGTGCCTTCTCCGTTCAAACCATCGCCTGGGGCTGCGGTGTCGGATGGCATCCCAATCCATGGGGTCGCTGCGTACCGAACAGGCCGGTCGTCTATGGCTATTACTGGCAGCGCCCGGTTGTCGTCTATCGGACCTATGGCTGGCACCGTTGGCGCCACCATTATTACCGGCATCCGGAACACTGGCGTCGCTGGGATCATTGGCATCATTGAACGCAAAGCCCCAAGGCGCTGTGCCAAGGGGCTTTGTTCATATCGTGTTTTCGCGAGTGGCTGACTTATTGCGTCGACCCGGCGGGTTCAGTCGTGTGAGCTTTCGCCTGCTGCATCTGACGCTCTTTTTCAAGCTTCCGCTCTTTGGCGATGTGATGCCCGGCTATGCAGCCACCAATCGCGCCTATCACGGCATGATGATGAGCGTAGTGTCCGGCCACGCCTCCGCAACCGCTCCGGAGACACAGCCGATTGCATGGGCCTGCGAAGAGAAGCCCATGGCCGCGACAGCGGCACAAGCCACAATCATTCTGCGCATTTTAGAAACCTCTTGGATGACCTACCCTTCAGCCAGAGGAATCGTTCCTTGCTTGGGCGAAATTGCGGCGTTTGCATAACGCGGTTTTCGGCGACACATTGCCCGCGATCTGCATCTGCTAAGGCCGATCCCACTCCGGAGAAAAATCGAAATCGCAAAGCCGGCTGTTTTTGCCAGAAAGCGCCGAAATGGCTCGCATCTCCGCCTCGGTCAGCGCGAAGCCGAAAATGCCGATATTCTCGGCAAGCCGCTCCGTTTTCGACGTGCGCGGAATGGCGACGACGCCTTCCTGCTGCACATGCCAGCGCAGGACCACTTGCCCCGGCGTAACGCCATGTGCGGCCGCCGCTTCCTTCACCGCCCTTTCCTCCAGCAGGTCGCCGCCGCGATGGAGCGGACAATAGCTGACCATCGCCATGCCCGCCGCGCGGCAGGCCTCCAGCACCTTTCGCTGATCGAGATAGGGATGGTACTCCACCTGATCGCAGACGAGCGGCGCCTCCGAAAGTCCTCTCGCCTTCGCAAGCAGCCCGGTGGTGAAGTTGGCGACGCCGATATGCCGCGTCAGGCCTTCCCGCCGCGCCTTGTTCAGCGCTTCGACCGTTCCTTTCAGCGGGATTTCGGGATTTGGCCAGTGGATGAGCAGAAGATCGACCTGATCTAGACCGAGACGCTTCAGGCTTGCCTCCGCCGATTTCATGAAATCGGCTGGAGCAAGATCGGACGGCCAGACCTTGGTCGTCAGGAAGATATCGTCGCGGGAAATGCCCGAAGCCCGGATGCCCGCGCCGACGTCCTCCTCATTGCCGTAGGCGGCGGCCGTATCGACATGGCGGTAGCCGACGGTCAGCGCATGCTCGACCAATTCGCTGCAGGCACGGCCTTTCAGCGTCCATGTGCCCAATCCGATCGCGGGTATGCTTGCGCCGTTCGCGTCGATGCTGTTCATGCCGATCTCCTCTCTTCATACCAGCGCGGCTTGCGCAAGCCGACGAACATCTGCCATGAGCGGGATGTAACGCGAATGCTGCCGGATGCAAAAGCCCGTACCCAAAATACGTCTACCCAGGATCGATACCATCGACATAGCGCGCGGTGTCGCGCTCGTCGCCATGGCGATCTATCATTTCAGCTGGGATCTCGAATATTTCGGCTATGCGACTCCGGGAATGACCGAAATCGGCGGCTGGAAGCTGTTCGCCCGCGCTATCGCCTCCTCCTTCCTCATCCTTGTCGGCATCAGCCTTTATCTCGCCAATGGCCGGGAAATCCGTTGGCGGTCCTTCTGGCGACGCCTCGCCATGGTCGTCGCGGGAGCCGTGGCGATCACCATCGTCACCTGGTTCATGATGCGCGAGGAATTCATCTATTTCGGCATATTGCACGAAATCGCGCTGGCGAGCCTGATCGGCCTCCTGTTCCTGCGCTTGCCCTCCTTGCTGACGCTCGCGGCCGGCATCGCCATTATCGTGCTTCCCAATTTCTATTCGAACGAATTGTTCGACAATCCCGTCGGCTGGGTGCTGGGTCTCTCGCCCTATGTCCCCCGCTCCAACGATTACGTGCCGCTGTTTCCGTGGTTCGGCGCGGTGCTCATCGGCCTTTCGGCGGTGAAGCTTGCCGATGCATCGGGGCTGCTGCGTTGGCTCTCGGGAATAAGGGCCGGCAGTTGGGCTGTGCCGCTGCGCTTTGCCGGACGGCACAGCCTCGCCGTCTATCTTCTGCACCAGCCCGTTCTCTTCGGCAGCGTCTTCGTTTTCGCGCAATTCTTTCCCGCGCGAATGGAAACGCCGCAGGTGCGATTCCTTCAGGCCTGCCAGGTCGAATGCGAGAAGAGCCGCGACAGCGACTATTGCGTGAGCTATTGTCCCTGCATGCTGCACAGGATCGAGGGTGAGCACAAACTGGGCGACCTCTTCGCAAGGCGTGAAACGCCGGAAACGCGCCAATGGCTGACGGCACTTGCGCGCCAATGCACCGAGGAGACGGACAACAGGGTGCCGCTCGAAGACAATATGCCGGAGACAGGCAAACCGGAGAGTGGGGCAAGACCGGGAGGATAAGGAGATGAATGGAGCCGAGGCGCGGCCGAGCACCCTGCCCTGGCCGCCTGTCATCTATCTTTCCGCGATCGCGATCGCGATCATTCTCGACTATCTCCTGCCGCTCCCCTGGATAACCGAGCCGCTCTCGGACATGCTCTTCATCGTCGGCATTCTGCTCGTCCTTGCCGCGATCGCAATGGAATGGACAGCCATTCGCACTCTGAAACGCAACAAGACGACGATCCGCCCCGACCGTCCCTCCGAGCATCTCGTCATCGACGGGCCGTTCGGGATAACGCGCAACCCGATCTATCTCGGCAACAGCCTGCTGATGATCGGCATCGGACTGATCATAGGGAGCCTTTGGTTCCTGATCCTCTCGGTCGTCGCCGGCTTCATCACGCAGAAAGCGGCGATCGAAGGCGAGGAACGGCACCTCGACATCCGTTTCGGCAAGCGCTACCGCGATTACAAGCAGCGGGTGCGACGCTGGCTCTAAGATTCAGGTCTTGACGCCAAGTTCCGCCAGACGCTCGACACAGGCATCCTCCGCGAGGTCGAGTTCCGCCAGCGTCTCTTCCAAATCGCGCCGCTTCTGCCGCAAATCCTCGCGCTTTTCCTCGATGCGCTTGATCATCAGCCTGAGTTGCCCCGCCTCGCCGGGCGGTTCCTTGTACATCTGGATGATTTCGCGGATCTCGGCGATGGAAAAGCCGAGCCTCTTGCCGCGCAGGATCTGGCGCACGAGCTGGCGATCGGACGAGCGGAAAAGCCGCGTCCTGCCGCGCCGCACGGGCTTGATCAGCCCTTCATCCTCGTAGAAGCGCAGCGTGCGGGTGGATACGCCAAATTCGCGCGTGAGTTCGGTGATCGAATAATATTCCCGCATGCTCCCGCTCCGGGATTGAATTTACCGCTATTTCGCATCGCATTTACGTAAGAGTCAAACCGGGCCATCCGACCCTTCTGCCTTGGCGGCGAGCCGCGAAAGCGGCTATCCCTCACCGGGCGGTATATCGAAAACAAGCGACAGGAGTTTCGGCCATGGCCTCCGCCACAACACGGCTTTTCTCGATGAACGAGGCCGAAGCGCTTTGCGTCCGCGCCGCAATGGCGTGCGGGGCAAACAGGGAAACAGCCGTTTCGCTGGCCCGCTCGGCCGTCGCAGCCGAAGCCGAGGGAATGCCTGACGTCGGCCTTGCCCATTTCATCGATTATCTCGAAGCGCTGAAGGCCGGACGCATACAGGGCGATGCCGAGCCGGAAATTTCGCGGCCGGCGCCGGCGATCATCCTTTCGGATGCCCATGGCGGGGCCGCTCATACCGGTTTCGACCGCGCTTTCAACGATCTTCTGCAGACAGCGAAACAATTCGGCCTTTCGCTTTTCAGCCAGCGCGGCGCCTACACCTGCGGCGCACTCGGCTATTTTGCCGGCCGTCTCGCTGCCGAAGGGCTCGTCGCCTTTGCCGCCACGAACGGCCCTGCCCTGCTTGCCGGTTCCGGCGGCAAGTCGCGCGTCTACTGCACCAATCCGATGGCCTTCGCCGCCCCGCAGGCGGAAGGACCGCCGCTCCTCATCGACCAGGCATCGAGCGCCACCGCCTTCGTCTCGATCAGGAAGGCCGCGGCGGAGGGGCGCGCATTGCCGGAAGGATGGGCCCTCGATACGGATGGCAACCCGACCACCGATGCCAAGACGGCGCTCAACGGCGCGCTGCTTGCCTTTGGCGGCGCGCGCGGCGCCAATATCGCGCTGATGGTGGAAGTTCTGGCGGCCGGCCTTTCCGGTGCGAACTGGTCGCTCGATGCGCCATCCTTCACGCAGGGCAGCGAAAGCCCCGGTTCAGGGCTGTTCGTCCTCGCCGTCGCACCCGCCCTCTTCGCTCCTGATTTCGAGGAGAGGATGAAGGCCCAGTTGCGGCGGCTTGCTGACGAACACGGCGTCCACATCCCCGGGCTAGGGAAAGGCCATGCGCGCGCCCGCGCGCGGCGGGAGGGGATTTCCGTTCCCGAAACTGTCGTGGCGGCGATCGAGGCCTGCTGCTGAGTCGCTTCGTCGGCAGAACAGCAGTCAGGCCGCCAGCCCGTACCACCACGTCGCCAGGCCGAGGAACGAAAAGAAGCCGACGACATCGGTCACGGTGGTGACGAACACCGTCGAGGCAACCGCGGGATCCGCGCCCAGCCTGTCGAGAAGAAGCGGGATCAAGATGCCGCCCAGCGCCGCGGCAAGCATGTTGATGATCATCGCCGCGGCGATGATCCCTCCCAGATTGACGTCCTGGAACCAGAGCCACGCGACGAGGCCGATCAGGACGGCGAAGATGACGCCGTTCAGGAAACCGACGACGGTTTCGCGACGGATGATACGGGCGGCGTTGTAGATATCGAGGTCGCGCGTCGCCAGCGCCCGCACCGTCACCGTCATCGTTTGCGAAGCGGCGTTTCCACCCATGCCCGCGACGATCGGCATCAGGACCGCGAGCGCGACGACATGCTCGATCGTATGGTCGAAAAGGCCGATGACTGCCGCCGCCAGAAAGGCCGTCAACAGGTTGACGACCAGCCAGGGCACGCGCAGCCGCGAGGTTGTGATGACGGTGTCGGACAATTCTTCGTCGCCGACGCCGCCCATGCGCATCAGATCTTCCTCCGCCTCCTGCTGGATGACGTCCACCACGTCGTCGATCGTCAGGACGCCGACGAGGCGATCGTTTTCGTCGACGACGGCGGCGGAGAGAAGATCATATTGCTCGAATTCGCGGGCCGCCTCCTCCTGGTCCATGGTGGCGGGAATCGCGAACCGCGTTTCGTGCATGATCTCCTCGACCTTGACGGTCCTTTTCGTCCGCAGGACACGGTCGAGGTCGACGGCGCCGAGAAGCCGAAAGCTCGGATCGACGACGAAGATCTGGGAGAACCGCTCGGGAAGATTCTGCTCTTCGCGCAAATAATCGATCGTCTGGCCGACCGTCCAGAAGGTCGGCACGGCGACGAACTCGGTCTGCATCCGGCGACCGGCCGTCTCCTCGGGATAATCGAGAGCCCGCCTGAGCCGCACCCGTTCGGTAAACGGGAGATTGTCGAGGATCTCGTCGCGATCCGCTTCGTCGAGGTCTTCCAGGATGTAGACCGCATCGTCCGACGCGAGTTCCTGGACCGCCGCCGCGATCTGCTCGTTCGGCATGTGCTCGACAATATCGAGCCTTATCGCTTCATCGACCTCGGTCAGCGCCGAGAAATCGAAATCCGTGCCCATCAGCGTCACGAGCGAGCGGCGCTCATCCGGCTGAAGCGCTTCCAGAAGGTCGCCGATCTCCGATTCGTGCAGCGTGCCGAGTTCCTGCTTCAGCCTCGCGGCATCGCGCGCCGCGATCGCCGCGCCAATATCCTCGACGAAATCCTCGCGGATCACACCGTCGGAATCGTAGATATCGGCGCGGGTGCGCTCATCTGGTTCAGCGATAGCTGCTTTTTCGTCCATGCCCCTCAACGACGCCCATTCCACTGCGTTCCCGTATCAGGCAGCTCTAAACGGCATGACGCCAAAACCCAAGCGCGCGCTCAGATCGTGCCGTATAGTTGCAGGAAAGTTCGGACCGATAGCGGAAAACCCGCCGGAAAGGGATCAGGCCGTGATCGCCTTGATGAGGGCAATGGCGGCCATCATGTCCCTTTTACGCGCGGCACGTCGTGCGGATGCTTCCGCGTCTTCGCCCCATTGCGCGATATTCCAGTCCTCATCGACATGTGCGGCCGCCCAGGCTTCCTCAACATCGAGCGCATTCTCCTCAACCGCCAGCGCCAGAAGGGCGGAGCCGGTGAGCGATGTCATCAAATGAAGCGCTGCCAGTCTGAGCGCTTCCTTTTTCCTGAGCAGATGGAGAGAGATTGCAGTGATCGCCTCCCTCGGCTGCTCGACATGCATGACGCCCTCCGCGAGGATGAAGCGCGCGCCGAGCGCGTCCCGCGCCCAGTCCAGGACAGGATCCCACGCCTGCGCCTGCCGCTCGACCAGCCCTTGCGGCGCATCGGCGCGGTAGCAGAGGAGATCGCTCGACGAGAAGCGGAGAATATCTTCCGCAACCGCATCCGCCTCCGACGCAACGCCGTCGATCGCGGTGTTCACCAGCCGCAGGACCGGCATCGTGGGCAGATCGATGAACTCTCTCTGCGCCGCGAGTTCATCCGCCACCAGTTGCGCTGCCGCTTCCGTCGGCAGGACGATCACTGTCTTTGCCGGCGTACGGACAGGCTTGCCGTCGAGATGGACCGCATAACCGTCCTCGACGGGCGCGACCGATACCCGCTCGTAGAAGCGCTTCGGCATCGCCGTCTTCATCTGGTTGCGCGCACGCTTGACCGGATCGGCGTCGGAAAGCCACTTCCCCTGCTCCAGTTCATCAAGAAGATCACGCATATCGTCTCACCCGTATGAAGATGGCAGCATCCATTCCACGGCACCGCCCAAAATTCCGTCATTCGGCTATATGCGCGCCGGCTGGGCCCCTTTCAACTGCCCTGCCTCGGCCGCTGACCTTGCGCGACCACTTCGTCAGCCCATGCCCTCTTCCGCCGCGGAATCGTCGAAGCCAAGCAGGTTCCAGCTTTGCCGCATATGTGGAGGAAGCGGCGCGGTCACATCCACCATGCCGCCATCGGGATGCGGGATGACGATACGGCGGGCGTGAAGATGCAGGCGCTTCTGGATGCCTCCCGGCAGCTCCCAGTTCTGGTCCGCGTCGAAATATTTGGGATCGCCGATGATCGGATGGCCGATCTGCGCCGCATGGACGCGCAGCTGATGCGTGCGTCCGGTATAGGGCTCCATCTCGAGCCACGACAGGCTCTGCCCCGCCTGCTCGACGATCCTGTAGTTGGAGACGGCGTGATCGGCTCCCGGCTCGCCATGCTTGACCACGCGCATGCGGTCGCCATCGGGCGTCTGTTCCTTGGCCAGCCAGGTCGAAATCCGTCCCTGCCTTTGCCGCGGAACGCCTTTCACAAGCGCCCAGTAGAATTTCTTCGTGTCGCGCTCGCGGAACGCGGTCGCGAGTTTCATCGCCGCAAGCCGCGTGCGGGCGATGACCAGCACGCCGGACGTATCCCGGTCGAGGCGATGGACAAGGCGCGGCTTTTCGCCTTTTTTGTTACGCCAAGCCTCGAGCATCTGGTCGACATGACGGCTGACGCCTGAGCCACCTTGTACCGCAAGCCCGGCAGGCTTGTTGAGGACAAAGACCTTCGCATCCTCGTAGAGCAGCATGCGGCCAAGCAGTTCGCCGTCTCCCGACTCGGCACGACTGTTCGGGCCAGCCTCGCCGACTTGCTTGCGATCGACCTGAAGCGGCGGCACACGCACCATCTGCCCTGGCTGCACGCGTACATCCGTCTTGACCCTGCCGCCATCGACACGAATCTGCCCCGACCGCAAAAGCTTCTGCAATTGACCGAAGCCGAGACCCGGAAAATGCACCTTGAACCAACGGTCGAGCCTCATGCCGGCTTCCGAGGATTCGACCTCTATCTGTTCCACACCTGCCATGAACTCGGGTTCCTTTCGAGCGCCGCCATAGCATCATCCCGGCAGCGAAGCGAGCATCAGGAGGCGCGTAAAAGCGGGGCGACAAGGATCGGAAATGTGCTGCCGTCGGATAGCCGCCGAGCATTCATCCGCCGTTCAGGCTGGATTGGCTATTGCTCTATGCGACAGTTTCAGGGCGGGTTCATAGCGCGCGCGGCTTCGGCCACACGCGGGAGAACACTGCGAGGTTCGCCATGGTTTCGCCACAGCCGATACTCTTTCCGTTTAAAGTCAAATACTTAAAATTTCACGAAACATTACATCACCAAGCGGGGTTTGTTTTGTTTTCGATGGAACCTTCAACGTATTCCTCCATTTACGGACTACCTTTGGTGGCGCCGAAACGTTTCTGATTACTGCGTCGCACAATCCTACCGTCTCGGGAGTTCAACCGTGTCTTTGCTTGAAATTTATTGGAGGGCGCTCAGGTATCTTGCGCCTGCAAAGCGGCCCGTGTTTTTCATTTGTGTGGCCAATATCGTTCTGGCGTTTGTGACGATCGCCGAACCGATCCTGTTCGGCAAGGTCGTCCAATCGATTTCCGACCGCTCCGGCACGGCGCTGACACTCGCCATGTGGGCGGGGCTCGGGGTCTTCAATGTCGTCGCTTTCGTTCTGGTAGCGCGCGAGGCTGACCGTCTTGCCCATCGCCGGCGCCTGGAAGTGCTGGAAGAGTCCTTTTCCAAGGTGATCGGCTTGCCGCTTTCCTGGCATCAGGCGCACGGCTCGTCCAACGTGATCCACACCCTTCTTCGTGCATCCGACACGCTGACGACCCTTTGGCTGGAATTCATGCGGCAGCATCTTTCGACGGCGGTCGCGCTGGCCCTGATGATCCCCACCGCACTGGCGATGGACGTCCGTCTGTCGATCGTGCTGATTGCGCTTGGCGTGCTCTATTTCCTCATCGGTCGCGTCGTCACGCACAAGACGAAATCCGGCCAGACGGCGGTGGAGGCCCACAATCACAACGTCTTTTCACATCTGAGCGATTCGATCAGCAACGTCGCGGTTCTGCAGAGCTATAACCGTATCCATCAGGAAGCGCGCGCCTTGCAGGACTTCGCGGCGAAGGTGCTCAACGCGCAATATCCCGTCCTCGACTGGTGGGCGCTTGCCAGCGCCTTGAACCGGGTCGCCTCGACCATCTCGATGATGGTTGTGTTGATGCTCGGCGCCTATTTCGTATCGCGTGGCGAGTTGCGCGTCGGCGATATCATCGCTTTCACCGGTTTCGCGCAGCTTCTCATCAGCCGTCTCGACCAGATCAGCCAGTTCGTCAACCAGATCTTCGACGGCCGTGCGAAGCTCGAAAAGTTCTACGAACTGGAAGATGCCGGCAAGGACATCAAGGAAGAGGATGGCGTCGTCGATCTGGAGAACGTCAACGGGCACATCGTCTTCGACAATGTCAACTATGTCTTCCCGGCTTCCGGCCAGGGCGTCCATGACATCTCCTTCGAGGTGAAGCCCGGCCAGACCGTCGCAATCGTCGGCCCGACGGGTTCGGGCAAGACCACGCTGCTCAACCTGTTGCAGCGGGTCTATGAGCCGAATTCCGGCCGGATCCTCATCGACGGCGTCGATGTGAAGACCGTCAGCCGCAAGTCGCTCAGACAGTCGATCGCCACCGTCTTTCAGGATGCCGGCATGTTCAACCGCTCGATCGAGGCGAATATCCGGCTCGGCAACGAGAATGCCGGCAACCACGAGATTCATGAGGCCGCTGCCGCGGCGGCCGCCGAGGAGTTCATTCTCGCCAAGAGCGAAGGCTATGACACCATGGTCGGGGAGCGCGGGGCGCAGCTTTCCGGCGGCGAACGCCAGCGTATCGCCATCGCCCGCGCCATCCTCAAGAACGCGCCGATACTCGTCCTCGACGAGGCGACGAGCGCTCTCGACGTCGAGACCGAGGAACGCATCAAATGCGCGATCGACGAGATCCGTCGCAATCGCACCACCTTCATCATCGCCCACCGCCTCTCCACGGTTCGCGATGCAGATGTCGTGATCTTCCTCGATCACGGGCAATTGGTGGAAGTCGGCAGCTTCAACGAACTCGCCTCCCGCAATAACGGCCGTTTCGCCGGCCTGCTGCGCGCCGGCGGCCTGCTGACGGATGCCGAAGTGCGCCGCGTCACCCGCCCGCTGCAGGACGAGGCGGCGTGAGCTTAGGTGCGTCCTTCGAGGCTCGCTTCCGCTCGCACCTCAGGATGAGGACCGTTGGTGCAACCCCGGCCGGAGAGTCATTGGCACCGGCCTCCCTCATCCTGAGGTGCGAGCGAAGCGAGCCTCGAAGGACCTCATCCTGAGGCGCTCGCCCAAAGGGCGAGCCTCGAAGGACGCACCATCAACAGGCGTTACGTCCCGCCGCGCTGCCGTTCAGCCCTCAGCTTCGCCCAATAGTCGAGCCGCTTGCGGATTTCCCGCTCGTAGCCGCGGTCGGGCGGATCGTAGAAGGTCTGGCGGCCCATCTTCTCCGGGAAATAGTCCTGTCCGGAAAAAGCATCCGGCTGATCGTGATCATAGAGATAGCCCGCCGAATACCCCTGTTCCTTCATCAGCTTGGTCGGGGCGTTGAGGATGTGTCGCGGCGGCACCAGCGATCCGTATTCCTTGGCCGCACGTTTGGCTCCCGAAAACGCCTTGTAAACGGCATTCGACTTCGGCGCGGTGGCGAGATAAACGCAAGCCTCCGCCAGCGCGAGTTCGCCTTCCGGCGAACCGAGATAATCATACGCGTCCTTGGCGGCGTTGGCGATGACAAGCGCCTGCGGGTCGGCAAGCCCGATATCCTCTATCGCCATGCGAACGAGACGTCGCCCGAGGTAAAGCGGCGCCTCGCCAGCGTCCAGCATACGGGCGAGATAATAGAGCGCCGCGTCGGGATCGGAACCGCGCACGGCCTTGTGCAGCGCTGAAATGAGATTGTAATGCCCATCCTGGCTCTTGTCATAGACAGGCGCCCGACGCTGCACGATGCGCATCAGGCCTTCGGCATCGAAAATTTCCCCCTCGCCTGCCGCGCGCCAAATCTCCTCGGCAAGCGTCAGCGCCGCGCGGCCGTCTCCATCCGCCAGCCTGAGCAGGACCTGCCGCGCCTCAGGATCGACCGGCAGAGAACGCCCCTCCGCCTCCTCCGCCCGTGAAAGCAGCTTGGCGATGCTTTCCTCGTCGAGCGAATGGAAGACAAGCACCCGCGCCCGCGAGAGCAGCGCCGCATTGAGTTCGAAGGAAGGATTCTCCGTCGTCGCACCGACGAGGATGACGGTTCCGTCTTCCATCACCGGCAGGAAGGAATCCTGCTGCGCCCGGTTGAAGCGATGGATTTCATCGACGAAGAGCAAGGTCTGGCGGCCATTGGCGCGGCGCAGCCTCGCCGCCTCGAAGACCTTCTTGAGATCGGCGACGCCGGAAAAGATCGCCGATATCTGCTCGAAACCGAGGCCGGTATCGTTTGCCAGGAGCCGCGCCACGGTGGTCTTGCCGGTACCGGGAGGCCCCCAGAAAATCATTGAGCCGAGCGATTGGGAGCGGATCATGCGCGTCAACGCGCCGTCCGGCCCCGTCAGATGCTCCTGGCCGACGACATCTTCCAGACGCTTCGGGCGCAGGCGGTCGGCGAGCGGCCGGCCCGGTTCCTGTCGCCTTGGTTGAGTTTCCCCGAAAAGATCGCCCATGTCCGCCAGACAATTCTCCTCAGTACCGGATGACCTGGTGGATCGTCTGTCCGCCACGTTCGAGCGTAAAGCGCCACCAGCGCGTCTTGCTCGAAACGGCTTTCTGCAAATCCTCGGCGCTGCCGATCGCGGTGCCGTTCACTTCCTTTACAACATCTTTCGGCTGAAATCCGATGCTGTCGGCGGGCGAATTGGGGGTCACGTCAACAACGACGACGCCCGTGGAATTCGTCGGCATCCCGAGCCGCTCCGCGAGGCGCGGCGATAATACCGCCACCTTCGTGCCAGCAAAGGGGCTTTCGCCTGAAATAGTGATCTCCCTCGAGGACTGTCCCTCCGGTGCGCGTTCGAGCTTCACCTTGAGAGACTGCTTCGCACCCTGCCGGTATATATCCAGCGTCACCGTGCTTCCGATCGGTTGTGTTGAAATGCGGTAATTAAGGGCGTCGGAATCGCTCACCGGCGCACCGTCGACGGCAAGCACGACATCGCCGACCTTCAGCCCCGCCTTGGCGGCAGGGGCATCCTTGGCGACCGAAGCGACAAGCGCGCCTTTCGGCCTGTCGAGGCCGAGCGCATTGGCTTCCTGGGCGTCGATATCCTGAAATTCCGCACCGATATAGGGCGTCTCGAAAAAGCCGCTGCCGCTCTTGGCGGAGGCGACGAAGGCACGCACCATATTGGAGGGGATCGCAAAGCCGATGCCGACCGAACCACCGCTCTGGCTGTAGATGGCTGAATTGATGCCGACCAGTTGGCCTTCCATATTGATCAGCGCGCCGCCGGAATTGCCGGGATTGATGGCTGCATCGGTCTGGATATAGAAGCCAAAATCTGAAACGCCGATATGGGTCCTGGCGAGCGCCGAAACGATGCCGCTCGTCGTCGTCTGCCCGACCCCGAACGGATTGCCGATCGCAAGCACGAGGTCGCCGACTTCGAGCGCATCCGAATCGCCGAGCGGAATGACGGGGAACGGCTCCTTCGCCTGGATTTTCAGCACGGCAAGATCGACGCGGGAATCCTTCAGAAGAATCTTGCTTTCGAATTCCCTGCCGTCCGACAGCGCCACCTTCACCTCATCCGCGCCGCGGATGACATGATAGTTCGTGACGATGATGCCGGAGGGATCGACGATCACGCCCGAGCCGAGAGAGGATTGCACGCGGGGCGGCATCTGCTGGCCGAAGAACCGCTCGAAGAACGGGTCGTCCATGAAGGGCGAACGCACATGGACGCGGCTCGACGCGTAGACGTTGACGACAGCGGGTGCGGTCTTCTTGACCAGTGGCGCAAAGGAAAGCTCCATTTCCTGCTGGCTGAAGGGGACACGGCGAAGAGTCTGGTCATCCTGCTTTTGCCCTGGCGCCGGGGCCGCCGGCTTCTGATCCTTTCCACCCAGGAGCTGGTTCAAGGCCCCCCTCAGCCCAGACGAACTGTCCTGCGCGAATGATGGAAGCGCGGGAGCCGAAAGAAAAACCGCCGACAGGATAATCACCGCAAGCTTAAAGGGCTTCAAAGGCATCGATCGCTCCGTCCGTGAAATGGTCAGCCGCCATATTGGCTGGGAATGTGCAGAATAAATGGCTCGGCCGCAAAGGTGAGCAAGGGCCTGAAACGCGAAAAGGGCCGCAGGGGCCCTTTTCTCTTCAAAAACTGCCGATGAGAGCCTTACGCGGCTTCGGCGGGCGCGCCCTCGGCCGCGGCGCGGGCGCGATCGGCGGCTCCCTTCGCCTCGGTGTCGCGATCGACGAACTCGATCACCGCCATCGCCGCATTGTCGCCCTGGCGGAAGCCGGCCTTCATGATGCGCAGGTAGCCGCCATGGCGTTCGGCATAGCGCGGCGCGATCGTGTCGAAGAGACGCTTCACCAGCGCATCCGACTTGATCGCGGCAATCGCCTGCCGGCGCGCGTGAAGGTCGCCGCGCTTGCCGAGCGTGACGAGCTTTTCCACGATCGGACGCAGCTCCTTCGCCTTGGGCAGCGTCGTGGTGATCTGCTCATGCTCGATGAGCGAAGCGGCCATGTTGGAAAACAGGGCCTTGCGATGGCTGACCGTCCGGTTCAGCCGACGGCCGGAACGTCCATGACGCATGGTTTGACTCCTAATGTCGCGGGCCAGGTGCCCAAAACTCTAAAAGGCAATCGGCAATAGGCAGTCGTCGTTCTATCTTTCGACTGCCGACTGCCCACTCACGACTGCCGGCTCAGTATTGATCTTCATACCGCTTGGCGAGGTCTTCGATGTTCTCAGGCGGCCAGTCGGGGACTTCCATGCCGAGATGGAGGCCCATGGACGCGAGAACTTCCTTGATCTCGTTCAGCGACTTGCGGCCGAAATTCGGGGTGCGCAGCATCTCCGCTTCGGTCTTCTGGATCAGATCGCCGATATAGACGATATTGTCGTTCTTCAGGCAGTTGGCCGAACGGACCGAAAGCTCCAGCTCGTCCACCTTCTTCAGAAGCGCCGGATTGAAGGCAAGCTCCGTCACCTGCTCCTGCGGCTGCTCCTTGCGCGGCTCCTCGAAATTGACGAAAAGCGCCAGCTGGTCCTGCAGGATGCGCGCAGCGAAGGCCACGGCGTCCTCGCCCGAGACAGAACCGTCGGTCTCGATGGCCATGGTGAGCTTGTCATAGTCGAGGACTTGGCCCTCGCGGGTGTTCTCGACCTTGTAGGAGACCTTCTTCACCGGCGAATAGAGGCTGTCGACCGGGATCAGCCCGATCGGCGCATCCTCGGCACGGTTGCGGTCGGCCGGCACATAGCCCTTGCCGCTATTGACCGTGAATTCCATGCGGATCTCGGCGCCCTCGTCGAGCGTGCAGATCACATGATCGGGATTGAGGATCTCAACATCGCCAACGGTCTGAATGTCGCCGGCCAGAACGGCGCCCGGTCCCTGCTTGCGCACGACCATGCGCTTCGGCCCGTCGCCTTCCATCTTGATGGCGATTTCCTTGATGTTGAGGACGATATCCGTCACGTCCTCGCGTACGCCGCCGATCGAGGAGAATTCATGCAGCACGCCGTCGATCTGCACCGCCGTCACGGCGGCGCCCCTGAGCGACGACAGAAGCACGCGGCGCAGAGCATTGCCGAGCGTCAGGCCGAAACCACGCTCGAGCGGCTCGGCGACCAGCGTCGTCAAGGTCTTTCCCTTGGAGGAGAATTCGACCTTGTTCGGCTTGATCAGTTCCTGCCAGTTTTTCTGGATCATCTCGTTTCCTTCCTCTTCCCCACCACCATCCAATCGTGGCGGGCGAACTGGAAAACCGCAGAGGAGCGCCTTGCGGAGCTCATGCGGCTACAAATAAAATCAGACGCGCCGCTTCTTGCGCGGACGGCATCCATTGTGCGGTATGGGGGTTACATCGCGAATGGATGTAATGGTGAAGCCGGCGGCCTGCAAGGCCCTCAGAGCCGACTCGCGGCCGGACCCGGGACCGCAGACCTCGACTTCGAGCATGCGCATGCCATGCTCCTGCGCCTTCTTGGCGGCATCTTCGGCCGCGACCTGCGCGGCGAACGGCGTCGATTTGCGCGACCCCTTGAACCCCTGAGCGCCGGCCGACGACCAGGCAATCGCGTTGCCCTGCGCGTCGGTGATCGTGATCATGGTGTTGTTGAAGGTCGAATTCACATGGGCAACGCCCGAAGAGATATTCTTGCGTTCGCGACGGCGAACACGCGTGGCTTCCTTGGCCATTTTGTTCCTTTCAGTCGATCTCTACACCGCCGTAACGCCAGCGGCTCCACCTCAAGAAGGCAGTCGGGAGTAGGCGGTCGGCAATCGAAAAAATCGACTGCCAAATGCCGAATGCCGATCTGCCGTCTACTTCTTCTTCCCGGCAATCGCCTTGGCCGGGCCCTTGCGGGTGCGCGCATTGGTATGCGTGCGCTGGCCGCGAACCGGCAGCGAACGGCGATGCCGCAGGCCACGATAGCAGCCGAGGTCCATCAACCGCTTGATGTTCATCGACACGTCGCGGCGAAGATCGCCCTCGACCTGGTAGTCACGGTCGATCGTCTCACGAATCTGCAGCACTTCCGCGTCGGTCAGCTGGTTGACGCGGCGCTCGGACGGAATGCCGACCTTTTCGACGATCTGCTGGGCGAGAGCCGGGCCGATGCCATGAATATACTGCAGCGCGATGACGACGCGCTTGTTGGTTGGAATGTTGACGCCAGCGATACGGGCCACGCCGCTTCTCCTTGATTATGAGCGCCCTGTCCGGGCATTTCCATTCTCACGACCGGACAGCACAACAGCGCCCGACCCCGATCCCTAAAGTCTGACCGGCATCGACCGCTTGAATTGAAAGCGAATTGATGCCGCATATGATGGAATTGATCTCGAAAGTCAACTCCTTGCCGCTATTTACGCCGACTCCAGAAGCGCGCCGATCTCGGCAGTCACCGCATCGATGTCCGCCATGCCGTCGATTGTCTTCAATTCCCCGATCCCGGCATAGTAGGCGGCAAGCGGAGCGGTCTTCTCCTTGTATTCCGTCAGCCGTTTGCGGAACGATTCGGGGTTGTCGTCCGCCCTCACCTGTCCGCCGGCGGCACGTGTCTCGGCGACGCGGGATTCCATGCGTCGGACGAGCGCCGATTCGTCGACCGAGAGTTCGATCACAGCGTCGAGCTTCATGCCCTTCTCTTCAAGCATGGCGGTCAGCGCCTTCGCCTGGGCGACCGTGCGCGGGTAACCGTCGAGGATGAAACCGCGCGCGCAATCGGGCGCATCGATCCGCTCGGAGACGATCTGGTTGACGATCTCGTCCGAAACGAGCGCGCCCGAATCCATGACCGCCTTGGCCCTCTTGCCGATCTCGGTGCCGGCCTGAACGGCTGCGCGGAGCATATCGCCCGTCGAAAGCTGCGGAATCCCGTGTTTCGCTGCGAGAAGCTTTGCCTGCGTCCCCTTCCCCGCGCCAGGCGGGCCGAGCAATATAAGCCTCATCGTCCCCTCTTTCCTCCTCTCAGCTTCGACTTCTTGATCAGCCCCTCATACTGATGCGCAACAAGATGTCCCTGGATCTGGGCGACAGTATCGAGCGTCACGGAGACGACGATCAGAAGCGAAGTGCCTCCAAGATAAAACGGGACATGGAATGTCGAAATAAGGAATTCAGGCAAAAGGCAGACCAGCACCAGATAGATCGAACCGATCACGGTGATGCGGGTCAGGACATAGTCGATATAAGCGGCCGTGCGGTCGCCGGGACGATAACCCGGAATGAAGCCGGAATGCTTCTTCAATTGGTCGGCCGTGTCCTTTGGATTGAACACGATCGCCGTGTAGAAGAAGGTGAAGAAGATGATCATCGCCGCATAGAGGATCATATAGAGCGGCTGTCCATGGCCGAGCGAGGCCAGTATGGAGCTCGCCCAGCTCGGGAAATTCGCGGTATTGGAGAACCCGGCAACCGTCGCCGGCAGCAGCAGGAGCGAGGAAGCGAAGATCGGCGGAATGACGCCAGACGTGTTCAGCTTCAACGGCAGGTGCGACGTATCGCCCTGGAACATGCGATTGCCGACCTGGCGCTTCGGATACTGGATGAGAAGTCGTCGCGTCGCGCGCTCGAAGAACACGATCACCGCCACCACGACAATGGCCACCACAAGGACCGTCAGGATGGCGCCGGTCGAGAGCGCGCCTGTCCGGCCCTGCTCCAGCGTGTTGGATATGGCGGCCGGCAAATTGGCGACGATGCCGGCCATGATGATCAGTGAGATGCCGTTGCCGATGCCGCGCGCGGTGATCTGCTCGCCGAGCCACATCAGGAACATCGTGCCGCCGAGGAGCGTGATGACCGTGGAAATCCTGAAGAACCAGCCCGGATCGGCCACGATACCGTTGCCGCTCTCGAGACCGACGGCGATGCCGTAGGACTGGACCACCGCCAGAAGCACGGTGCCGTAGCGTGTATACTGGTTGATGACCATCCGGCCCTGCTCGCCCTCTTTCTTCAACTGGTCGAGCGAGGGGATGACCGACGTCATCAGCTGCATGATGATCGAGGCGGAAATATACGGCATGATGCCGAGCGCGAAGATCGCCATGCGCTGCACGGCGCCGCCCGAGAACATGTTGAACATGCCGAGCACGCCGCCGGATTGCTGCTGGAAAGCGTGCGCAAAAGCCTGCGGGTTGATGCCCGGCATGGGGATGTATGTGCCGAGACGATAGACGAGCAGCGCAGCCAGCGTGAACCAGATGCGCTTCTTGAGGTCATCGGCCTTGGCAAAGGCGGAAAAATTGAGGTTTGACGCTAGCTGTTCAGCCGCCGATGCCATGAAAAATGCTCCGCTTCGTGGCGCTGGCGCCCCGCTCACGGGGCGCGCGGATTGCCGAAACCACGAGATAGGCCCCGGCCCGCAAAGATGCAAGCAACCCCAGGGGAGCCTGCCGCATCACTTGCGGTTTACCTTTCTTATTCCGCGGCTGCCTTCTCCGGCAGCTTGACCGATCCGCCCGCCTTCTCGATCTTCTCGATCGCGGCCTTGGACGCACCCGCCACCTCGAAGGAAAGCTTTGCCTTCAGCTCGCCATCGGCGAGCAGGCGGACGCCATCCTTGGCGCGGCGGACAACACCGGCCTTGACCAGGGCCTCGTTCGTGACGGTTTCTTTTGGATCGAGCTTCTTCGCGTCCACCGCCTGCTGGATCCGGGCGATCGAAACGATATTGAAATCCTTGCCGAACGGGTTGCGGAAGCCGCGCTTGGGCAACCGGCGGTAAAGCGGCATCTGGCCGCCTTCGAAACCGTTCACCGCCACGCCGGAGCGGGACTTCTGGCCCTTCACGCCGCGGCCGCCGGTCTTGCCGGAGCCCGAGCCGATACCGCGTCCAACGCGCTTGCGGCTCTTGGTCGCGCCGTCCTTGTCTCTGAGTTCGTTCAGTTTCATCGAAAATCCCCTGCGCTTCTCAGGCCTCGTCCACGACGCGGACGAGATGTTGCACGGAAGCGATCATGCCGCGCACGGAAGGAGTGTCTTCCAGCGTGCGCTTGCGATGCAGCTTGTTGAGGCCGAGACCGATCAGCGTTGCGCGCTGCTCCTTGGGGCGGCGAATGGGGCTGCCGATCTGCTCGACTGTGACCGTCTTGGTTTTCTTGGCCATGATATCTGCTCCTTAGCCCGCCGATTATTCGTCGGCGGTCACGGCGGCGCCGCGGCGAGCCTGCAAGGTCGAATACTTGATGCCGCGCTGCGAAGCGATGTCCTTCGGGTGCATCTGTCCCTTCAGCGCCTCGAACGTGGCGCGAACCATGTTGTAGGGGTTCGACGAGCCCATGGACTTGGCGACGACGTCATGCATGCCGAGCGTCTCGAAGACGGCGCGCATCGGACCGCCGGCGATGATCCCGGTACCGGCCTTGGCCGAGCGCAGGAGAACACGGCCTGCGCCCCAGCGTCCCTCGACGTCGTGGTGCAGCGTACGGCCGGACCTGAGCGGCACGAAGATCATGTCGCGCTTGGCGCTCTCGGTCGCCTTGCGGATCGCTTCCGGCACTTCGCGCGCCTTGCCATGGCCGAAACCGACGCGGCCCTTCTGGTCGCCGACGACGACGAGCGCGGCAAAGCCGAAACGCCGACCGCCTTTCACGACCTTGGCGACGCGGTTGATATGGACGAGCTTGTCGACGAATTCGCTGTCGCGCTCGTCGCGGTCACGGCCGCGTTCGCGGTCATCCCTGCGGTTCTGTGCCATTATCCTGTTCCTTGTTCTTTTCCGGTAGCACGGTTGCAATTTGTGGTCGGCTTATGCCGATCCGCGGCGAAAATTTCAATCCGGTGGATGGTGAATGGAAAAATCTCGAATGATCAAAGGGCTCATTGCCGGCCTGGCCAGACGTCCATTTTACCATTCACCATCCACTATTCACCCTTAGAAGCTCAGTCCGCCCTCGCGCGCGGCATCGGCCAGCGCCTTGACGCGGCCGTGATAGATGTAGGCGCCACGGTCGAAGACGACTTCCTTGACGCCGGCCTTGGATGCACGCTCCGCGATGAGCTTGCCAACGGCGGCGGCGGCGGCGGTGTCGGCGCCCGTCTTCAGGTTGGCCTTCAGATCCTTGTCGAGCGTCGAGGCGGCAGCCAGCGTATGCCCCTTCTTGTCATCGATCACCTGGGCATAGATGTTCTTGCCCGAGCGATAGATCGACAGCCTGGGACGCTCCGTATTGACCGCGCGAAGCTGGCGGCGAACCCGGAAGGAACGGCGTTTGACGGATACCTTGGAAACCATGGTCATTTCCCTAACTGAGGCAATCGGCAATCGGCAATCGGCAATCGGCCTCGACTGCCCATTCCCTACTGCCGACTGCCGTCTTTACTTCTTCTTGCCTTCCTTGCGCACGATGCGCTCGTCGGCATATTTCACGCCCTTGCCCTTATAGGGCTCCGGGCCGCGGAACTTGCGGATCTCCGCAGCGACCTGACCGACGACCTGCTTGTCGGAACCGCTGACGACGATCTCCGTCGGCTTCGGCACGACGATCGTCACACCCTGCGGCGTCTCGTAGACCACGTCATGGCTGTAGCCGAGCGACAATTGCAGGTTCTTGCCCTGCATCGCCGCGCGATAGCCGACGCCGTTGATCTCGAGCCGCTTCTCGAAGCCATTCTTGACCCCTGCCAGAATATTGACGATCTGCGTCCGCGACATGCCCCATTTGGAGCGCGCCGTCTTCGACTGATCGCGCGGATCGACCTTGATCTCGCCGTTTTCCAGCTTGACCAAGACCTCGTCGTTGACAACGAATTTCAACTCGCCCTTCGGTCCCTTGGCTGTAACCGTCTGGCCGTTCACGGTCGCCGTCACGCCCTGAGGCACCGCAACCGGCTTTTTTCCAATACGAGACATCTTTTTGTCCTCGTTACTTTTCTTGCCCTGCCCGATCAGAAGATCTGACAGAGAACCTCGCCGCCCACGTTCTGCTCACGCGCTTCGTGGTCGGCCATCACGCCCTTCGGCGTCGAAAGAATGGAGATGCCGAGGCCGTTGGCGACCTGCGGGATCGACTTGACCGACACATAGACCCGCCGGCCGGGCTTGGAGACGCGGGAGATCTCACGGATCACCGGGCCGCCTTCGGCGTATTTCAGCTCGATCTCGATTTCCGACTTGCCATTGTCGTAATCGACCTGGCTGTAGTCGCGGATATAGCCTTCCGCCTTCATCACATCGAGAACGCGGGCCCGCAGCTTGGAGGCCGGGGTGGAAACCGTGTTCTTCCGGCGACCAAGTGCGTTGCGGATACGGGTCAGCATATCGCCGAGAGGATCGTTCACGGACATAATTTATCCTCCTTACCAGCTCGACTTGACCAGGCCGGGAACCAGCCCGAGCGAACCCAGCTCACGCAGCGCAATACGCGACATCTTCAGCTTGCGGTAGTAGGCGCGCGGACGGCCCGTCACCTCGCAGCGGTTGCGGATGCGAACCGCGGCCGAATTGCGCGGCAGGGCGGCGAGCTTCAGCTGGGCGCGGAAGCGCTCTTCCATCGGAAGCTCCTGGTTCATGATCACCGCCTTCAGCGCCTTGCGCTTGCCGGCAAGCCGCTGGACGGTCTTGCGGCGGCGATTGTTCTTTTCGACTGAACTGGTCTTTGCCATAGTCTGTTCCTTGTGCTCGCCTGCCGTTACTGCCGGAAGGGGAAGTTGAAGGCCTTGAGCAGCGCCCGGGCCTCGTCATCCGTCTTGGCGGTCGTACAAACGATGATGTCCATTCCCCAGATCTGGTCGACCTTGTCGTAGTTGATCTCGGGGAACACGATGTGCTCCTTGATGCCCATGGCGAAATTGCCGCGGCCATCGAAGCTCTTGGGGTTCAAGCCCCGGAAGTCGCGGACGCGCGGCAGCGCGACCGTGATCAGCCGATCGAGGAACTCGTACATGCGATCCTTGCGCAGCGTCACCTTGGCGCCGATCGGCATGTTCTCGCGCACCTTGAAGCCGGCGATGGAATTGCGCGCCTTCGTGACGATCGCCTTCTGGCCGGCGATCAGCGCCAGATCCTCGGCCGCCACCGACGGCTTCTTGGAATCCGCCGTCGCTTCGCCCACGCCCATATTGATGACGATCTTGTCGATGCGCGGCACCTGCATCTCGTTCTCGTACTTGAACTGCTCGAGAAGCGCCTTGCGGATATCGGTGTTGTATTTCTTCTTGAGCCGCGGCTCGTAATCGGTCTTAGCCATCGATCGTTTCTCCAGAGCGCTTCGCGACCCTAACCTTGCGGCCGTCCTTCTGGACCGTGAACCCGACGCGGGTCGGCTTTCCGTCCTTCGGATCGGCGATAGCCAGATTGGACAGATGGATCGGCGCTTCCTTGGTCATGATGCCGCCTTCCTGGCTCTGCGTCTGACGCTGATGACGACGCACCAGGTTGATCCCGCGCACGACGGCCTTGCTATCCTTCGGCGCGACGGAGAGCACTTCGCCGGTGCGGCCCTTGTCCTTGCCGGCAAGGACGACGACCTTGTCGCCTTTCTTGATCTTCTGCATTCTTCCGGCTCCTTACAGCACTTCCGGCGCAAGCGAGATGATCTTCATGTGGTTCTTGGCGCGCAATTCGCGCGGAACCGGTCCGAAGATACGCGTGCCGATCGGCTCTTTCTTGTTGTCGACCAGAACGGCTGCGTTCTTGTCGAAGCGGATGACGCTGCCGTCGGGCCGGCGGATATCCTTGGCCGTACGCACCACGACCGCCTTCATCACGTCGCCCTTCTTGACGCGGCCGCGCGGAATGGCTTCCTTGATCGACACCACGATGATGTCGCCGACGGAAGCGTATTTCCGCTTCGAACCGCCCAGCACCTTGATGCACATGACACGACGGGCGCCGGAATTGTCAGCGACGTCGAGGTTTGTTTGCATCTGAATCATGACTGGCCGCCTTTATCTTTCTCCGGAGGGGACGATCGCCCTCCCCGGCATGTTATGACTGTTGTTATTGCGCCTGCTCTTCGGTGATCACCGTCCAGCGCTTGCGGCGCGAGATCGGCGCGCATTCCTGGATGAAGACGATGTCGCCCACCTTGTGCGCGTTCGTCTCGTCATGCGCCTGGTACTTTTTCGTCAGGCGCACGGTCTTCTTCATCACCGGATGCGTGAAGCGACGCTCGACATCGACCACAACCGTCTTGTCGTTCTTGTCGCTTACGACTGTGCCCTGCAGGATGCGCTTTGGCATGGTCTCGTCCTTTACGCCTTCTTGCCTGCCGCACGCTCGGCGGCAATGGTCTTGATGCGCGCGATGTCGCGGCGAACCTGCCGGACACGCGCCGTCTTCTCGAGCTGACCCGTCGCCTTCTGGAAGCGCAGGTTGAACTGCTCCTTCTTCAGCTTGGCGAGTTCGTCGTTCAACTGGTCTGGGGTCATGCCCCGGGCTTCATCGGTCTTCATGGCGATCGACTTTCCTATTCCGCAATGCGCTGGACGAAGCGCGTCCTGACCGAGAGCTTCGCCGCGCCGAGGCGAAGCGCCTCGCGCGCAACGTCCTCGCTGACGCCGTCCAGCTCGAACATGATGCGGCCGGGCTTGACGCGGCAGGCCCAGTAATCGACCGCGCCCTTGCCCTTGCCCATACGCACTTCGGTCGGCTTCGAGGTAACGGGGACGTCCGGGAAAATGCGGATCCACACCCTGCCCTGGCGCTTCATTTCGCGCGTGATGGCGCGGCGCGCCGCTTCGATCTCGCGCGCCGTCACCCTGTTCGGCTCGAGCGCCTTCAAACCGAAGGCGCCGAAGTTCAGATCGGTCCCGCCCTTCGCGACGCCGTGGATACGGCCCTTGAACTGCTTGCGGTAGGTCGTGCGCTTTGGCTGCAGCATCTTGTGTTACTCCGAAATCCTTCCGCCCTCAGGCGTTCTCGCGGCGGCGCGCGCCCTGGCTGTGATCGCCCTCGACCGCGCGGCGTTCCGAGGCCATCGGGTCATGTTCAAGGATCTCGCCCTTGAACACCCAGACCTTGACGCCGCAGGTGCCGTAGGCCGTCTCCGCCGTCGCCGTGCCGTAATCGACATCGGCGCGCAGCGTATGAAGCGGCACGCGTCCCTCGCGATACCATTCCATGCGCGCGATTTCCGCGCCGCCGAGCCGGCCCGAGCAATTGATGCGGATGCCTTCCGCGCCGAGACGCATGGCCGACTGCACCGCGCGCTTCATAGCGCGGCGGAACGCGACGCGGCGCTCGAGCTGCTGCGCGATCGACTGGGCGACCAGCGTCGCGTCGATCTCCGGCTTCCTCACCTCGACGATGTTGAGGCTGGTATCCGCCTTCGTCATCTCGGTCAGCTTGCGGCGCAGCTTCTCGATGTCGGCGCCCTTCTTGCCGATGATGAGGCCGGGACGGGCCGAATGGATCGTCACGCGGCACTTCTTGTGCGGGCGCTCGATCACGATCTTGGAGATGGCGGCCTGCTTCAGCTCCTTCTCCAGATATTTGCGGATCTTGATGTCCTCGTGCAGCAGCTTTCCGTACTCGCCGGTATTCGCGAACCAGCGCGAATCCCAGGTGCGGTTGATGCCGAGGCGCAGCCCGACTGGATTGACTTTCTGGCCCATCAGGCGGCCTCCACTTTCTCTTCGACTTCCCTGACCACGATGGTCAGGTGCGAAAACGGCTTCTCGATCCGGCTGGCGCGGCCACGGCCCCTGCTGTGGAAGCGCTTCATGACGATCGACTTGCCGACATAAGCCTCGGCGACGACCAGCGCGTCGACATCGAGATCATGATTGTTCTCGGCATTGGCGATCGCCGATTCCAGCGTCTTCCTGACCGTGCCGGCGATCCGCTTGCGCGAGAATTCGAGATCGGCGAGCGCGGCGGCGACCTTCTTGCCGCGGATGAGCTGAGCCACGAGGTTCAGCTTCTGCGGGCTGATGCGGATCGTGCGCAGCACCGCGCGCGCTTCGTTGTCGTCCAGCCGCCGGGGAGCTTTGGGCTTGCCCATTGTTACTTCCTCTTCGCCTTCTTGTCCGCGCCGTGGCCGTAATAGGTGCGGGTCGGCGCGAACTCGCCGAATTTGTGACCCACCATGTCCTCGGAAACGGACACAGGAATGTGCTTCTGGCCGTTATAGACGCCGAAGGTCAGGCCGACGAACTGCGGCAGGATGGTGGAGCGCCGGCTCCACATCTTGATCACCTCGTTGCGGCCGCCCTCGCGCACCTTGTCGGCCTTCTTCAAGAGAAAGCCGTCGACGAACGGGCCTTTCCAAACTGAACGGGACACGTCTGACTACCTCTCTTTAGCTCTTGCGCTGATGGCGCGAGCGCATGATGAACTTGTCGGTCTGCTTGTTGGACCGCGTCTTCTTGCCCTTGGTCGGCTTGCCCCAGGGCGTAACCGGATGACGGCCGCCGGAGGTACGGCCTTCGCCGCCGCCATGCGGGTGGTCGACCGGGTTCATCGTCACGCCGCGATTGTGCGGGCGCTTGCCCAACCAGCGCTTGCGGCCGGCCTTGCCGAGATTGATGTTGCCGTGGTCCGGGTTCGAGACGGCGCCGACGGTGGCAAGGCAGGAGCCGTGCACCATGCGCTGCTCGCCTGAATTGAGGCGCAGGATAGCCATGCCCTGGTCACGGCCGACGAGCTGCGCATAGGTTCCGGCGGAACGCGCGATCTGACCGCCCTTGCCGGGCTTCAGCTCGACATTGTGGACGATGGTTCCGACCGGCATCGAGGAAAGCCGCATCGCATTGCCCGGCTTCACATCGGCGTTCTCGTCGGCAATGACCACATCGCCGACCGTCAAGCGCTGCGGAGCCAGAATATAGGAAAGCTCGCCGTCCTCGTATTTGATGAGGGCAATGAAGGCCGTGCGGTTCGGATCGTATTCCAGACGCTCGACCGTCGCCGACACGCCGAACTTCGTGCGCTTGAAATCGACACGACGATAGGTCCGCTTGTGGCCGCCACCCTGGAAGCGGGCCGTGATGCGGCCGTAATTGTTGCGGCCGCCCGACGAGGTCAAACCCTCGGTCAAGCCTTTGACCGGCTTGCCCTTGTAGAGCCCTGAACGGTCGACAATGACCAGCTGTCGCTGGCCTGGCGTCACCGGATTATATGTCTTGAGTGCCATACCAATATCCTCGGGCTTCTCAGAGGCCTGTCGCCACGTCGATCGACTGGCCTTCCGCCAGCGTCACGATAGCCTTCTTGACGTCGCTCTGCCGTCCGGCGGTGCCGCGGAAACGCTTCACCTTGCCTTTGCGGACGAGCGTGTTCACGGCCATCACCTTGACGCCGAAAAGCGCTTCGACGGCCGCCTTGATTTCCGGCTTCGAGGCCTTCTTCGCAACATTGAAGACCACCTGGTTGACTTCCGACGCCATCGTCGACTTCTCGGTGATGGCGGGGCTGACGATTACGTCGTAGTGGCGAAGGTCCGTCATTTGAACCGCTCCTCGAGGGCCTCGACAGCGGACTTGGAGAGGACCAGCGTGTTCCGGCGCAGAATGTCGTAGACGTTGATGCCTTGGACCGGCAGCACGTCGATGTTCGGGATGTTGGCGGCGGCGTGCCTGAAATTCCGGTCAAGCTCGACGCCGCCGATCATCAGTGCGTTGGTGAGGCCGAGAGACGCGAAACTCGCGGCAAGCGCCTTCGTCTTTGCCTCGCCGAGAGCCAGATCATCGATGATGATCAGGTTCGCCGCCTTCGCCTTCGCCGAGAGGGCATGCTTCAGGCCGAGCGCCCGAACCTTCTTCGGCAGGTCGTGCGAATGGTCGCGCGCGACCGGGCCATGCGCCTTGCCGCCGCCGCGGAACTGCGGCGCGCGGGCGGAGGAGTGACGGGCGCGGCCCGTACCCTTCTGCTTGTACATCTTCGCGCCGGTGCGGGAAACGTCCGCGCGGGTCTGCGACTGATGTGTGCCCTGCTGCTTTTTGGCCAGCTGCCAGCGCACGACGCGCTGCAAAATGTCCTCACGGGGGTCGAGCGCGAAAATCCCGTCGGAGATTTCCAGCTTGCCCGCATCCTTGCCGGCGAGGGTCGTTACCTTGATGTCCATTTATTCGGCTCCCTCATTCGCCGGTGCGGCTTCTTTCGAAGCACGGATCGCTGCCGGCTTCGGCGCGTCCTTCGGAAGATCGGCCTTCACCGCGTCGCGGACCATGATCCAGGCGCCCTTTGCGCCCGGAACCGAACCGCGGATCAGGATCAGGCCGCGCTCCACATCAGTCGAAACCACTTCCACATTCTGCGTCGTCACACGGACATCGCCCATGTGGCCGGCCATCTTCTTGCCCTTGAACACCTTGCCCGGATCCTGGCGCTGGCCGGTCGAGCCGTGCGTCCTGTGCGACACCGAGTTACCATGCGTCGCGCGGCCGCCACCGAAATTGTGCCGCTTGATGACGCCCTGGAAGCCCTTGCCGATCGAGGTGCCGGTCACATCGACCTTCTGGCCGGCAACGAAATGCTCGGCAGTCAACTCCACGCCGACATCCAGCATGTTCTCGGGCGAAACGCGGAACTCGGCAAGCTTTGCCTTGGGCTCGACCGTGGCTTTCGCGAAGTGACCGCGGAGCGCCTTCGAGGTGTTTTTCACCTTGGCCAGCCCGACACCGAGCTGGACCGCCGTATAGCCGTTCTTCTCCTGGGTGCGCTGCGCCACCACCTGGCAATTCTCCATCCGGAGAACGGTGACAGGGACATGCTCGCCGGCATCATTATAGATGCGGGTCATTCCCATCTTCTGTGCAATTACACCTGAACGCATCGGTTCATCTTCCTTCAGAGGAGCCTTCGGGAGTTCCTTCGGGCTCATGTCGCTTTGTGCGAGTTTCCTGCCGGGGCTTCGCCCCTTCTCGCCACTTGTTGCTCGCTCAGAGCTTGATTTCGACGTCCACCCCGGCAGCCAGATCGAGCTTCATCAGCGCGTCGACCGTCTGCGGCGTCGGATCGACGATGTCGAGGAGCCGCTTGTGTGTCCGCATCTCGAACTGCTCGCGGCTCTTCTTGTCGATGTGAGGCGACCGGTTGACCGTGAACTTCTCGATGCGGGTCGGCAGCGGGATGGGGCCGCGAACATTGGCTCCCGTACGCTTTGCCGTCGACACGATCTCGCGCGTCGAAGCATCGAGCACCCGATGATCAAACGCCTTCAGGCGGATGCGGATATTCTGTCCGTTCATGCGTCGCTTCCTTTATCCGTCGGGACGAGCCCCTGCCCGTCCCGCACCGGATTTGACCTTCTTATTCCGTGATCGAGATGACGACGCCGGCGCCGACGGTGCGGCCGCCTTCGCGGATGGCGAAGCGCAGGCGCTCTTCCATCGCGATCGGCACGATCAGTTCGACATCCATCGTCACATTGTCGCCCGGCATCACCATCTCGGTG
>DASZUG010000016.1:0-2534 GCA_035547755.1 Rhizobiaceae bacterium | reverse complement strand
AAAATCCGAGCGTCAGCGAGGCGCGTCGCGTCAACGGTTGACGGCGTTGGACAGAACATGATCCGGAAAAGCAGGTACCGGTTTTCCGAAAGATCATGCTCAAACAAGAGACAAGAGCATTATGCGATTCAATCCAATCGCATAATGCCCTGGACGGAACGGCGGCAAATCTCGGGCGAAGGGCGAAAAGCTGGTGCGTTCCTCAAAATTACCGCTATCTTCCTGATGATGAGGGGAGGGTGACGATCTCTCGAGGAAATGACAGAGGGTCGCTGCCATTGTGGCAGGACTGGCTTTTTGTTGTTCTTTGCATTGGCCGTCGCTATATGAATTTCGCAATTCTAACGCAGAGTTGCCGAGCGAGGGGCGTCCGGTTGACTTTACGTGCAACGGTTGGAACCCCGCGCATGCGGGGGAAAATGCTGTTGAAAATAAGGACCATGAAGCGTGCTTTTTCGGCGCCGCAAGCCAGATAGTTTTTACCAGCGGTTGCGATTGTGGATTTGGCCGCGCCGGTCCTTCCAACGTTCGCTGCAATATATGTCGAAGCGGGTTCTCCGGCTCACCGGCTCCCCGCATGCGATCGCCGCCGGCGTGGCAGCCGGCATCTTTACCTCGATCACGCCGTTTCTCGGATTCCATATCATCTTCGCGGCATGCATCGCTTATGTGATCGGAGGCAATCTCGTCGCATCGACGGTTGCCACGGGCTTTGCCAATCCGCTGACATTCCCTTTCATTTGGGGGTCGACGCTGGCCTTGGGGCGCTTCATTCTTTACGGCAGCTTCGAGGGGCATAAGCCTCTCCATATCGGCCATATGCTCACTCATCTTCGTTTCGACCAGTTGTGGGATCCGCTTCTGAAGCCGATGGCTGTCGGCAGTGTGCCGATCGGGCTCCTGGTCGCGAGCATCATGTATGCCATCACTTATTCCGCAGCTTCGGCATTTCGCGAGCAGCGCCGCAAGAGGCTTGCCGAGCGGGCGCGCCGCAAGGCCGCTGCCCGCATGACCCACGGCCTGGCCGCGGAATGACGAAGGCGCGTGCGGAAGCGGCGGGCGCATGATCATCGGCCTCGGCAGCGATCTCATCGATATCCGCCGGATAGAGCGGTCGCTCGAACGGTTCGGCGAGCGCTTCACCGGCCGAATCTTCACCGAGATAGAGCAGAGGAAATCGGATCGTAGACGCGAGCGCGCCGCATCCTACGCCAAACGCTTCGCTGCGAAGGAAGCTTGTGCGAAGGCGCTCGGCACCGGGCTTTCCCGCGGGGTCTTCTGGCGCGACATGGGCGTCGTCAATCTGCCGAGCGGCAAGCCGACGATACATCTCACCAACGGCGCCGCCGCGAGGCTCGCGGAATTGACGCCTCCGGGCCATCGCGCCATTGTGCATCTCACCATCACGGACGATTTTCCTCTCGCCCAGGCTTTCGTCATCATTGAGGCGCTTTCTGCCGATTGATGGGCTGCGCCATTGACGAGGCTGTCTGGAATACCCGAACAGGTTGCTCATGATGGTTGAAATCAATAAGACGGACCTGAAATCAGGTCCGGATCAGTATTTGAGGACGAAATGAGCGTGGCCGACAAATCTCAGAAGAAATCGGGCGGTCTCGGCGAAACCGTCAGCGTCATCATTCAGGCGCTCATCCTGGCCCTTATCATACGAACGTTTCTTTTCCAGCCATTCTCCATTCCCTCCGGTTCCATGCGCCCGACGCTCCTTGAGGGCGATTACCTCTTCGTCACCAAATGGGCCTATGGCTATTCGCGCTATTCGCTGCCTTTCGGCCTCGATCTCTTCTCCGGCCGCATCTGGGGAGCCGAGCCGAAGCGCGGCGATGTCGTCGTGTTCAAGTTCCCGCCTAACCCGTCGCTCGATTACATCAAGCGCGTGGTCGGCCTTCCCGGCGACTCGATCCAGATGAAGAACGGACAGCTTTTCATCAACGACAAGCCGGTGCCGCGCAAATTGGTCGGCCAGATCGACAATCCCGATATCACGGAAGTCAATCGTCCCGTCGATGTCTATCGCGAGACATTGCCCGATGGCGTTTCCTACGACACGCTTGACCTGACGCCCGACAGCATCGGCGACAACACGAAGGTGTTCCACGTTCCGCCCGGCCATTACTTCATGATGGGTGACAATCGCGACAATTCGAGCGACAGCCGCTTCGACGTCGGCTACGTGCCGGCGGAAAATCTCGTGGGGCGCGCGAACATCATTTTCTTCTCCATCGCCGGCGACGCAAGCCCTCTGGAGATATGGAAGTGGCCGAGCCTGGTGCGCGTGTCGCGGATTTTCACGATGATCCATTGACGGGGTGCCGATGCCGAAGCGCATGACCGGAGAGGCGCTGGCCGAGGCCGTCGAAGCGCGGATCGGCTACACGTTCCGGGACCACGCGCGGCTGCAAAGGGCCTTGACCCATGCCAGCGCACGTGGATCGGCAGGCGAGGACTACGAAAGGCTCGAATTTCTCGGCGATCGCGTGCTCGGTCTGGTTATCGCCGAAATGCTTTTCAGT
>DASZUG010000015.1:0-36103 GCA_035547755.1 Rhizobiaceae bacterium | reverse complement strand
CTCTGAACTCGGGTTAATTTTTGCTTTTCTACCCCCTCTCCGTCCGCTTCGCGGACACCTCTCCCCCACTTCGTGAGGGAGAGGATAGGCCCTGGCCGCCGGCTCGGCGCCCATCCGCCACCCGCGAAGCGGGGGGAGGTGCCGAGCGAATGCGAGGCGGAGGGGGATAATAGTCTGTCACCCCGAATTCACAGCCGTGAAAGGCAAGCTGAAGCGCTTGCGCTTCCGGCCCCGATCGGACATTAGAAACGCGCCGGTTCTTTATCCGCACCGGAAACATCTTCAGGAGATTGGAAATCATGGCCTTCCTCGCCGATGCCCTTTCACGCGTCAAGCCGTCCGCAACCATCGCGGTCAGCCAGAAAGCACGCGACCTGAAAGCGAAAGGCCGCGATGTGATCGGCCTCGGCGCCGGCGAGCCGGATTTCGATACGCCGGATAATATCAAGAACGCAGCCATCGAGGCAATCCGCCGCGGCGAGACCAAATACCCGCCGGTTTCAGGCATCGTGCCGCTGCGGGAGGCGATCGCAAAGAAGTTCAAGCGCGAGAACAATCTCGACTACAGGCCGGAACAGACTATCGTCGGCACCGGCGGCAAGCAGATCCTGTTCAACGCATTGATGGCGACGCTGAACCCTGGCGACGAAGTGGTCATCCCCCGCCCCTACTGGGTCAGCTATCCGGAGATGGTGGCGCTTTGCGGCGGCACGGCAAGTTTCGCCGAGACGACGATCGACAACGGTTTCAAGCTGAAGCCGGAAGCGCTCGACAAGGCGATCACGCCGAAGACCAAATGGTTGATCTTCAATTCGCCCTCGAACCCGTCGGGGGCCGCCTATACGGAAGGCGAACTGCGGGCCATTGCCGACGTGCTTCTGAAGCATCAGCAGGTCTGGATCCTGACCGACGACATGTATGAGCATCTGACCTATGGCGATTTCGTCTTCCGCACCATCGCCGAGGTCGAGCCGAAGCTCTATGAGCGGACGCTGACGATGAACGGCGTGTCGAAGGCCTATGCCATGACCGGCTGGCGCATCGGCTATGCGGCCGGCCCCGTCCAACTCATCAAGGCGATGGACATGATCCAGGGCCAACAGACCTCGGGCGCCTGCACCATCGCGCAATGGGCCTCGGTCGAGGCGCTGAACGGGCCGCAGGATTTCGTCGCGAAGAACAAGGCGGTGTTCCAGAACCGGCGCGATCTCGTCGTGTCCATGCTGAACCAGGCGCGCGGCATCACCTGCCCCGTGCCCCAAGGCGCGTTCTACGTCTATCCGTCCTGTGCGGCATTGATCGGCAAAAAGGCTCCCTCGGGTAAAAAGATCGAGACGGACGAGGATTTCGTCACCGAACTGCTCGACGCCGAAGGCGTTGCCGTCGTTCACGGGTCGGCTTTCGGTCTCGGGCCAAATTTCCGCATTTCCTACGCCACGTCGGAGGAGCTTCTGGAAGAAGCCTGCATCCGCATCCAGCGCTTCACGGCGAGTCTGGGGTGATTTCGCTGTGGTGGCCGGTCACGCCGGCCACCCTTCAGGAGGCCAGTCGCGGCTGGTGTGAATGACGCGGAGGATGACGACCTGTTCGGCTCGGCCGGATGGCGCGGCGATGGCGTAGGCGAGTATATAGGGGAGCACCTTCACCGGCTTCTCGTAGGTTCCAGCCACTCGGCCCGGCCGGCCGGTAGCGAATTCGCCAAGCTTATTCCCGGCATCCTCGATCGCATCCACGACCCGTTCGGCGGCGAAAGGGTTGTCCTCTGCGATATGACGCAGGATTTCGAGGTTATCCCGCTGCGCTTCAATCGACCAGACAACCGGCCTCATCCGCGCGCGGCTTTCCGCCGCTTCGCGTCCTCGATGACCTCACGCATTTCCGCCACGGCCTGCGCATGGGGAATCACCCGCCCGGCGGCCGCATCGGCCATGCCGCGCTTAATACCATCGATGATCTCAAGCTCGCGATCGACATAAGCGGCCACGGCCTCGCCGGCGAGGAAGGACTTGCTCCGCCGCGTTTCGCTCGCGATTCGGTCGAGCTTTTCCTTCACGTCGGGCCTGACCCGGATCGTCATGGTGGTGCTGGCGGTCATGGAACGGCCTCCGTGTTGAATTGTGTACATTTTAGCACGTTTTCCCGCCCGCTGCCACACTTCCTGTCCGGTCAGCACTTTCACGCCGCCTCCCGCGCCTGCGCGGCAATCAAATCCTGGCCCTCCATCGCAAGCCGTGTGACGATGGATTTCGATGACGGGAGGAAACCGCGCCCCGTCGCGCGACGGCCGCGAGGCCGGCCGCCGCTCACACGAAACGCGTGAGAGGAGGCAGCTCATGGGAAACCGCTCCGGCCAAAGATGCCGGGGACCGAAATGCGTCGCCATCGTCGGTCCCTTCGCAAGCGGAAAAACAACACTTCTGGAAGCGGTTCTCGCCCGCACGGGAGCCATTCCGAAACAGAACAGCGTCGCGTCGAAAAACACGATCGGCGATCATTCGCCGGAGGCGCGCGCGCATGAGATGAGCACCGAGGCGACATTCGCCACGACCAGTTTCATGGGCGAGAGCATTACCTTTGCCGATTGTCCGGGTTCGGTGGAATTCCCGTTCGAAGCGCTGCCGGTATTGGCGGCGTGCGACCTTGCCGTCGTGGTGGCGGAAGCGGACGAAAAGAAGATTCCCGCCCTGCAGCTCGTCATGCGCCAGCTCGACGAGATGGGCATTCCGCGAATGCTTTTCCTGAACAAGCTCGACAAGACCGAAATCGGCGTGCGCGACACCCTGAAATTGTTGCAGCCGGTAAGCAGGACGCCGCTCCTGCTGAGGCAGATCCCGCTGCGCAAGGATGGGATTGTCGTCGGCTCGATCGATCTTGCCCTTGAACGTGCCTATATCTATCGCGAGCACGCCGAAAGCGAGATCGCGCCCATTCCCGACGATGAAAAGGCGCGCGAGATAGAGGCCCGCTTCTCCATGCTGGAAGCGCTCGCCGACCATGACGACCAGCTTATGGAACAATTGCTGGAGGAGATCGAGCCGGCGCGCGATGCGGTGTTCGACGATCTTACCGCCGATTTGCGCTCGGGCGCGGTGACGCCCGTTCTGATCGGTGCGGCCGAGCGCGGCAACGGCGTCTTGCGACTCCTGAAGGCAATTCGCCATGACGCGCCCGATGCCGCCGCGACGCGGGAACGGCTGGGAATCACTGCCGGCAAAAGCGCCGTCCGCGTGATGAAAACCATCCATACCAGCCATGGCGGCAAGCTGTCGGTCGCGCGCCTGCTGGGTGGCTCGCTGTCCGACGGCGCGGAACTATGGACGCCCGCCGGCGCGACGGAAAAGATTTCCGGTCTTTATCGCCTGCTCGGCAAGGATCAGGCCAAGATCGCGTCGGCGGAGGAAGGCGAGACAGTCGCGCTCGGCAAGCTCGATGGCGTCAAGACGGGAGACACGCTCAGCCTTGATAAGGGGGGCGCGTCGGCATCCGAACTGAAAACACCCCTCCCCGTCTATTCACTGGCCTTGAGTCCAAAGGAACGCAAGGACGAGGTCAAGCTTTCCGCCGCGCTGCAAAAGGCCGAGGAGGAAGACCCCTCGCTCGCGCTCAGTCATCACCAGGATTCTGGCGAGACCGTTCTCTCGGGCCATGGCGAGATGCACTTGCGCGTGACCGTCGAACGACTTGAAGGCAAATACCAGATCCCCATACAGTTCCATCCACCGGCAGTCCCCTATCGCGAGACGATCCGGAAATCGGCGACGCAGCGCGGACGCCACAAGAAGCAATCCGGCGGCCACGGCCAGTTCGGCGACGTCGTGATCGAGATCAAGCCGCTCGCCAGAGGCGCGGGCTTCGAATTCACTGATACCATCTCCGGCGGCGTGGTGCCGAAGCAATATATCCCCTCGGTCGAGACTGGCGTGAAGGATTTCCTGAAATCGGGACCCCTCGGCTTCCCCGTGGTCGATATAGCGGTCAACCTTGCCGACGGCTCCTACCATACGGTCGATTCCTCCGACATGGCGTTCCAGATGGCGGCGAGACTGGCGATGAAGGAGGGGATGGCTGCCTGCTCACCCGTCCTTCTGGAACCGGTCATGAAGGTCGAGATCGCGACGCCGTCCGACGCGACCGCCAGGATTACCGGCATCATTCCCCAGCGCCGCGGTCAGATACTGGGCTACGACGCGCGGCCCGGATGGGAGGGCTGGGATCTGATCGAGGCGACCATGCCGCAGGCCGAGATCGGCAATCTGATCGTGGAACTCCGCTCGGCCACCGCCGGAGTAGCGAGCTTCGAGGCGCGGTTCGACCATATGGCCGAGCTGACGGGCCGGTTGGCCGACGACGTCCTGAACGCTGCCGGCAAGGCTGCGTGAAACAAAAGCCGACGCGAAACAGGAAGCAATCAACAAAAAAGCCGGATCGAAAGATCCGGCTAAGTTGAATGGAAGTGCCGTTTCCGGCTGAACCTCCAGAGGGGAACACTCACGGCCGCTAATGGGAGGAGGAACGCGTCCGTGAGATGATTGCTATATGGGCCGCCTCTGCCCGTTTAACAAGCATTCTTTTGCAACACACCCATGCCATTTTGCATGACTTAAAACTTTGTTTCAAAATCAGTCCGTTAGAAAAAATACTCTATGTAGATGGAGGAGGCAGGAATTGCGCAAAGCTTACGCTCCAGCCCTTCTTCGATGCTTCCAACGCCTGAATTCCGATGCAAATGGACGCGTCGCGAAGCATGATTCGTCGATTTCAATCGATAAAAACACCGAGAAAGGCGATTCTTCAGGGCATGATCTTTTCGGAAAACCGGCGTCCGTTTTTGCGGATCATGCGCTCAGAAGGACCAACTGCGCGACTTGGCGATAAGGAAATCACGGAAGACATGCAGCTTCACCTGGCTCTTCATTGCATCCGTGTAGCAGAAATAGGTGTCGAATGAGGGCACATGGCTTTCGGGCAGGAGCTGGACGAGCCCGGAATCTTTCTCGACCATATAGTCGGGCAGCGCCGCAATGCCCGCGCCACGCTGGACGGCGCGCTTGATGGCGAGAAGGTCGTTGATCTGCAAATTCGCCATGCGGCGCGAATTATCCGGCCGGCCCGCGGTGTCGAGCCAGTTGACGTCGGCGATCGCCGTCGGGATCGGCTCGCCGAAGGTGACGATCCGGTGGTTGTCGAGTTCCGCAATCGATGTCAGCTGCCCGTGCTTGTTGATGTAGGATTGCGACGCATAAAGATGCATGTGCACGGTGAAAAGCCGGCGCTGGATGAGGTCCGATTGCTGCGGCGCCCTGAGGCGGATGGCGCAATCCGCCTGCCGCATCATCAGGTCGAGTTCCTCGTTGGTCAGGATCAGCTGCAGCTGGATATCGGGATAGAGATCGAGGAATTCCTGAACCCGTTCCGTCAGCCAGCCGGCGCCGAGGCCCACCGTCGTGGTGACGCGCAGGATACCGGAAGGCCTGTCCTTTGCTTCCGTCAGGCGGGTGCGGACGTTTTCCAGCCGCATCAAAACGTCGTGCGCCGTACGGTAGAGCAACTCCCCCTGCTCCGTCAGGACGAGGCCGCGCGCATGACGGTGGAAGAGCGGCACGCCGACATCGTGCTCGAGCGCGCTCACCTGACGCGAAATGGCCGATTGCGACAGCTTCAGCGTCTCGGCGGCATGGGTAAACGACCCCGCCTCCGCCGCGGCGTGGAACACACGCAGCTTGTCCCAATCGAGTGACATCTTTCCCCTCTTTCCGGGCGGGGCGCGGCTATTCCGCCGCTGCCGCCGCCTCCTCGTGCAAATCGATCTCGGCCAAATAGCGTTCGGCCTCGAGTGCCGCCATGCAGCCCATTCCGGCCGCCGTCACCGCCTGCCGGTAGATATCGTCCGTCACGTCTCCCGCCGCGAAAACGCCCGGAACGCTGGTCCTGGTCGAATCGGCTTCCGTCCAGAGATAGCCGTTCGGCTTCTGTTTCAACTTTCCGGCAAAAAGTTCAACCGCCGGGGCATGGCCAATGGCGATGAAAACGCCGTCGATCGGCATCTGGCTGACGACGCCTGTCTTCGTGTTCTTCAGCCTGAGACCCGTGACCGAGGGTGGCAGGGGAAGCTTTCCGGGATTGCCGGTGATCTCGTCGACCACCGTATCCCACAGCACCGTGACATTGTCCCTCTTCATGAGCCGTTCCTGCAGAATGCGCTCCGCTCGGAACTCGCCGCGGCGATGAACGACCGTGACATGGCGCGCGATGTTGGCGAGGTAAAGCGCCTCCTCCACCGCCGTATTGCCGCCGCCGACCACCACGACATCCTTGCCGCGGTAGAAGAAACCGTCGCAGGTCGCGCAGGCGGAAACACCGAAGCCCATGAAACCCTGTTCGCTCGGGATGCCGAGCCATTTCGCCTGCGCGCCGGTGGCGATGATGAGCGCGTCGGCAGTGTATTCCTGGCCCGAATCACCCTTCAGCCGGAAAGGCCGATGCTCGATGTCCACTTCGACGATGACGTCGTTGACGATCTCGGTGCCGACATGCTCCGCCTGCCTGAGCATTTCACCCATGAGCCACGGCCCCTGGATCGGATCGGCAAAGCCTGGATAGTTCTCCACGTCGGTCGTGATCATCAACTGGCCGCCCTGCTGCAAGCCGGCAACGAGCAACGGCTTCAGCATGGCGCGCGCCGCATAGATTGCAGCGGTATAGCCGGCCGGGCCGGAACCGATGATCAGGACGGGAGTGTGCTTGACGGACATGGACGATGCTCTTTCCCCGCGAAAACGGCAGATTTCAGCCGCGCCGGAAACCCTTTCCGGACCGCTTCAATTTAGGTGTTCGCCATGCCTGGGTGCAAGACTGGGGATCGTCCTTCCCCCGAAAGCTGCGGAGCATGGATGCGTGCAGGCTGTTGTCGGCGGAATCCGGATGGTCTAAGAGCACAATCATATTGATTTCCGCGGTCTTGAAGAAATTTGTTTCCCCTTCCCAGGATTGCCGATGCCGCTTAAAGCCGATCTCGACGCCATCGACTGGAAGATCCTTCGAGAACTCCAGGACGATGGCAGGATGACGAATGTCGAACTGGCGAGGCGCGTCGGCATCTCCGCTCCGCCTTGCCTGAGGCGCATGAAGCGGCTTGAGGAAGCCGGTATCATCCGCCGCTACCGCGCCCTCCTTAACGGCCCGGCCCTCGGCTTCGACGTGGTGGCGTTCTGCCTTATCGGCCTCAAGCACCAGTCAGACTCGGAAATCAAGGCTTTCGCCGAGCGGGCCCGCCAATGGCCAATGGTACGTGAGGCGTGGATGGTTTCCGGTGAATCGGATTTCCTGCTGCATTGCGTGGCGCGCGATCTCGCCAGTTTCCAGAGCTTCGTCATCGAGGAACTGACATCGGCGCCCAATGTCGATACGGTCCGCACGGCGCTGACGATCCGCCAGGTGAAGGACGCAGGCCTGGCGCCGGTGGACGGAGCGGGGTGAATACCGGGCTTTGTTTCTCCGCGGCAACTCGGTAAAAGCCCGGACTTCGGGCTGCTTCGGAGACGTTTCCCATCAATGATGATTTCCGTCGAGAAGAACTTCATCTTCGTCCACGTCGCCAAGACGGGCGGACAGGCGATGAAAAACGTGCTGCGCCCCTACGCCATCCAGAAAGCGGGCGGGCAATGGCGGCGGCTCCTGTCGCACCTGCCTGTGCGCGAGGCGATCGACGCGCAACTCGGCCCGCACACCTCCGCGCGCTGGGCAAAGCGGAAGCTGCCGCGCGGCTTTTTCGAGCATGCCTTCAAGTTCGGGCTCGTGCGCAATCCCTACGATCTCGCCGTATCGCGCTATTTCTTCGTGCGCTCGCGCGCGGATCATCATCGCCACGAAGACGCGCAGAAGCAGAGTTTTGCCGATTTCCTGTTGGCCCAGAAACGTCGTGCTCGCTGGGGCGAGAAGGACCAGACCGCCATGCTCTGCGACACGGATGGCGCGCTGCTGGTCGACAAGGTCTATCGCTTCGAGAAAATGGAAGAAGCCTATAACGACATAGTCGAGCGGCTCGAACTGCGAGAAGCGCCGCCGCTTGCCCGCAAGAATGCCAGCAACCATGCCGACTACCGAAGCTACTATACGGATAGGGAAAAGGCGCTGGTGGAAGAGCTGTGGAAGCGCGACATCGAACGCTTCGGCTATACGTTTTGAGCAGCTTCGCTTTGCTACGGTGCGTCCTTCGAGGCTCGCCCTTCGGGCGAGCACCTCAGGATGAGGGAGACCGGTGCCCACGACTCTCAGTCCGGGCTTGCACCAACGGTCCTCATCCTGAGGTGCGAGCGAAGCGAGCCTCGAAGCACGCACCCGGATTTGGGTCGAATTTGGCCTCAGATCGGCTTGAAGTCCGGATCGATCGCCAGCGCTTCCTTCTTCCATAGATCGGCGTAGGCGACGTCCTGCCAGTTCTTGAACCACGGACCGCCGCTCGTATAGTGCACCGCGTTCGGCAGGCCGGTGGCGGGCTTTTCGTTCCAGCCTTCCAGCCAGTTCCACTCGACCGGGATGGAGCCGATTTCCTCGTCGGCCGCCCATTGCATGCGATGGAGGTAAGCGCCGCTTTCCCGGTTGATGAGGTCGGGCGTCAATTTCCGCGTCGAGGGATGCCCACAATTGAAGAACATGAAAGATGACCAGTTCTTGCGTGGATAGGCGGTCTGCACCTTGCCGTCCATCTTGACGCTATCCTTCGGCGTGTAGTCGTGCTGGACGCACATGACCGCCTTGGACGGGTCCTGATATTGCTCCAGTCCCGCCAGGTCGCCGAAAAAGAGGAAATCGCAATCGCAAAAGAGCGCCCACCCCTTGAACCCGGCGAGATAGGGCGTGAAGAAGCGCGAATAGGTGAACTCGGTCGAAGCCAGCGGATCGACCTCGCGCGTATAAATCCCGTCCTTCACCAGGGCATCGAGCTTGATCGGCTTGATGTCGAGCGGAATGGACGCGTGTTTTAGCGCAGTCGCCTTCGCGACCTCATAGGCGATCGGCTCGCGTGAATCCCAGCCGATGAAAATCCTGAGCGGTTCCGCCATCATACCCTCTCTGCTTCACTGAAAGCGCAACAATCCCGCCAGTTCGGCGGTTCCACGGTGATAACGATTCTTTCCTATTATCGGAAATCTTCTTCCAATCGCAAATGTGCGGAATGGCTTCGCACCGAACCTGAATATTCACGCGTCTATCTGGTCCAGCAGGAACACGCGCCCTTCCGCGACATGCCTCTCCACCCATGTCCTCTCATCCGCCCAGGCATGACGGCGCCAGCCTGCCCAGGTGAAGCCGCAAATCTCGATCCGCCATTGCTCCGCCGGCATGGTTTCAAGCGCGTGCCAGATGCCGAAATAGCCGGTGCTCGGAAATATCTCGTGCATCTTGTCGGCGGGAACGCCGAGTTCCTTGCAGCCGCCCAGATAGAATTGCGGCGGCATGATGCGGATTTCCTTGCCCGCGCCGCCGAATTTGCGGATGCCCACGAGCGTCCAGTCGGCGCGCCTTCCCTTCAATCGGGAAAGCGGATTGGGCTTGCGGAAATAGCGCTCGACGATCTCCGGGTGATAAGTGAACATCAATTCCTTCGCTGCAAGGAAGATCGGCGATTGCGTAAAGGCGGGATCCTCCAGTCGCCGCTGCTGCGGCTTGCCGGAATTGGCCATCATCAGCCGGTCCGTCCTGACGCCGCTCATGCCGATCGATTCCTTCGGTTCGTTGAAGCGGAGGACAAAATCGGCAGAATCCACCTCCGCCGACAGATCACGCGACAAGGGGCCGTTGCCGATGATCACCATGCGCTTCATGCGTCTTTTCCCCTGCGCATCGTCGGCGCCTACCTCTTCTTGAGCGCGTTGAAACGCACTGCGCTGCGATAGAGCGCCCGGCGGATTTCGCGCGAAAGAACCTCTCCGGCCGATTTGCGTGTCTTCTGGACCACGGTCCCGCCAAGCAAATGGCCGATCTGCCGGATGGCTGTCGGCCGGGCGACAAGCACGCGCACGCCTTTTACGCCGGGCATCTGGATGGTCGTGTCAACGGGTCGGTCGAAGATTTCGGTTGCCTCCAGGAGCGCCCCCGCCGCGCCCTTGCTGACAAGCTGCATCTGCATGCCAAGCCCGATAATGCGGGGTTCCGCCAAGGTCAGACCGTCCTCCCGCGCTACCACTCGGCCTTTGTCGGTATAGTCTCGATAAGGGAAGCGGATGACATCATTTCCGCCCAGATTGGCCAGCGCGAAGGCGAGGAGCCGGGGATAAAGCGCACCGTCCACCGTCACATCGTCTTCCACGATGAGTCCGGCGTCGAGTTTGCGGTCGAGAATGGTCTGCCAGGCCTTTCGATGCGAGAGAAAACAGCCGATTTCGGTCGGACGGACTTCGAAAGGATAGCCCGGCCGGTGGAGGTTGCGCCGGAAGACGGCGGCGATCTCCTCGCGCGTGAGCTTGTTGCCGTCCACCGCATCGATGATCCCCGCCGGCAGATGAAGCTGCGTCAGCAGCTTCTCGACCTGCGGCCGGCGTTGCGTCGCGCGACCGAGATGGATGACAAAGGCCTCCACCGCCTTCATGGTTTCGCCCACACGGCGTCATAGACGTGTTCTATGCCCCTCGCCTCGCGTTCAAGCCGGAACTTCGAACGCACCACCTGAAGGCCATTCTCGCCATGAGCGGCGGCGAGCGAAGGGTCGGCGAGATAGCGGCCGATTGCTTCGGCGAGGGCAGAGCTGTCGCCCGCGGGCACGACCGCCCCGGTTTCGCCCTCGACCACCATTTCGCTATAGGCGCCCGCGTCGCTGGCGACAACCGCCGTGGCGGACGCCATCGCCTCCAGCGGCGTCAGCCCAAAACCTTCATTGCGGGAGGGCGCAATATAGAGAGACAGACGCCGATACCAGATTTTGATGTCTGGCACCTCGCCCAGAAAGAATATGCGGTCGGACAATCCGGCTTCAGACACACGCTTCTTCAATTCTTCGCCGAATGCCCGGTGTTCCGCCGTCACCCGCCCGGTAATGATGGCCGTCCATTCGGGAAATCGCGGCAAAAGCGCGATCATCGCCTCGACGAAGAGATCGGTCCCTTTCTGATGCCGGATGCGACCGCAGCAGCCGACGGCATAGCGGCCGGGAAGACCTGATGCGGAAAAATTGTCACCGGGAGAGCTTGGCGGATGGAAGGAGTCCAGGTCGATGCCGTGCATGACGACGGTATGCGGCACTTCCAGATAGCGCGCCGAACGCTCGCTCGTTGCAATCACGCCATCCATGCGGCGGATCAGCCGTTTGGTGAAGGGTTTATGATGGCGCTGCGCGGCGGAAGTAAAAACCAGTCGAAGCGGGGCGCGAAGAATGTCGCGCAGGAAAATGCCCGCAATCATCTCGATGTTGCGGCGCGCATGCCAGATGCGCAGCCGTCCCGATGCCGGCCGCCTGAAAAGCGCCGGCAATTGCCGCAAACGCATTTTCGGCAAGTCGTCAGGCAGGCCTGGACCGAGGGTGACGATGCCGAGCGTTCCCGCCTGTACGGGCACGAGTTGGATGATCGTGCTCGTCACACCCGACAGGCGTCGCTTGAAGTTGGGCGCGATAACCTCGATCCTCGACATGTCCGGCACATCCGGCTTCGCACCCATTTGGGAGATCTCAGAGGTAATTGACCTCGACGATTTCGTAGCCCCGCGCGCCGCCAGGGGCGTTCACCTCGACAGCGTCGCCCACCGCCTTGCCGATCAGCGCACGCGCGATCGGCGAGGAAATCGAAATACGGCCGGACTTCACGTCGGCTTCCTGATCGCCGACGATCTGATATGTCTTCTCCTCTTCCGTATCCTCGTCGACCAGCTTGACGGTGGCGCCGAACTTGATCTTGTCGCCGGAAAGTTTCGAGACGTCGATGACCTCGGCGCGGGCGATGAAGTCCTCCAATTCGCCAATGCGTCCCTCGTTCAGGCTTTGGGCTTCCTTGGCTGCGTGATATTCCGCATTTTCGGAAAGATCGCCATGCGCACGCGCCTCGGAAATCGCCTCGATGATTCTCGGGCGTTCTTCCTGCTGGCGCCAGCGCAGTTCTTCCTTCAGAGCCTCGTGTCCGCCAGCGGTCATCGGGACTTTATTCACCGTCATCGATCTTCCTCACTCGTCATGGCCCGCGCATCTGGCCGGCGGGCAAAAAAGAAAACGGTCCGAGAGCCGAGGCCAACGGAGCCGCTTCGCGTGAATCCGCCTACTATATAGCAACAAGTCGATGTTTTTTCACCTCCAATTTTTTGCTGGCGCGGACGCTGGCGCTTTCAACCTGAATTTCACCGGGACGCGTCAACGGACTCATTCTCGGCCGCTTCTCCGGATTTGATCGGCGCTTGCCTGCCTTCCAAGCCGTTCTATCTAGGTCGTGGACTCATAAATATGGTCGAAATGGCGCCCGAAACGGCAAAGAGATGCGAGGAGAAGCGCGAAGGTCGATGGGGTTCCATCGGCCGAGCGGTTCGACAAAGCAGGTCGCAGCCGTTTCGGCGTCCGCAGGATGTGGTCCATCCGCCCGGCTACTTTGTCGAAAAGGCTTGAAAATGCTGGACATTTCCTGCGCCTTTTCTCACCCGCATTTTCCCGCTGGGAAAATGCAGAACAAAGAAAGTGGCGCATGGCCTTTCCCGAAAAGTCTGCAACTTTTCGGAGCCATGCGCTTATCCGAACGGATGGACTCACACCATTTCGATCAGATTTATGAGTTCACGACCTAGCTTATTCGGCCCGCCAGTCCGGAGATCAGTTCCGATGAACCGTGCATTCCGTGTAGGGCCGCTGGCCCTGACCGCGTTCCTGATCGTTATCGCGTCGCCCGCTGCAAACGCGGCGGAAAGCCGGATATTCAAGACCGAACTTGTCAACGTAAGGGCCGAAATCCTCGCGGATGGCCTCGTCCACCCTTGGGGCATGGCCTTCCTGCCGGATGGCGCGGTGCTTGTCACGGAACGACCGGGTAGGCTGCGCATTTTCTCGAAAGGCAGGATTTCCGCCCCCATTCCGGGCGTTCCAAAAGTCTATGCCCACGGCCAGGGCGGCCTGCTCGACGTCGCGCTCGCCAAGGACTTCGCTAAAAGCGGAACGATCTTCCTCTCTTTCGCCCAAGCCGGCCGTCACGGCGCGGGAACGGCCGTCGCGCGCGCCAAACTGGTGCGTGAGGGCGATCACGCGCGTCTTGAAAACACGAAAATCATCTTCTCGACAAAACGGAAGACCGGCAACCGCCAATACGGCTCGCGGATCGTCGTGGATCGGGACGGAAGCCTTTTCGTTACCACGGGCGACGGCGGGCAGGAAAAGCGGGCGCAGGATTTCTTCGACGCCGCGGGAGCGGTCCTTCATATCAATCCGGACGGAAGCATCCCCGCCGACAATCCTTTCCGCGACGGAAAAAAGGGGCTGCCGCAAATATGGTCGAAAGGTCATCGCAACATTGAAGGCGCGGCGATCGAGCCGACGACCGACAGGCTGTGGACGGTCGAACATGGCCCGAAAGGCGGCGACGAGTTGAACCATCCCGAAGCCGGGAAGAATTATGGCTGGCCGGTCATCAGCTATGGCACCAATTATGACGGTACCAAGATCGGCATCGGCACGCATGCGCCAGGCTATGAGCAACCCGTCTATTACTGGGACCCATCGATCGCGCCTTCAGGCCTTGCCATCTATAGCGGCTCGATGTTTCCCGAATGGCGCGGCGATTTCCTCGTCGGCGCACTGAAATTCGAGCTCGTCGCCAGGCTTCATCGCAACGGCAGCGGGAAGATCGTGCACGAGGAGCGGATGTTCAAGCGTGCCTTCGGCCGTATCCGCGATGTCCGCCAGGCCCCGGACGGATCGGTATGGCTGCTGACCGACGAGGAGAACGGCGCCATTATCCGGCTTTCACGCGCCAGATGAAGGTTGCGGTATAACCGGTCATTATTTCACGCTAAGTGGCCATTGGGCCTGCCAATGTTCCGGACCGCCGGCGAAATTGCCGTCGCAATTGTCCTTGGAGCGTGATTCCAGCAGGATGAAAGCCGGGCCTTCGCCGCTGTCCTTCAGCACCCATTTGCGCCAGGTGCCGCAATCACCGAGACCCCTTCCCTTGAAGAAGCCGGTCAGGAACGCGCCGCGCGGGTCCCAATCGACATTCCATGCCTTCGTCGTCACCGTCGGTCCCTGCTGGACCATGATCGGAAGGCCGCGGCGGCGGATATGGCCTTGCGAGGACAAATAGAACGCAAAAGACTGGTTATAGGCGCCGCCATCGCCGCAAGGCAGCCCGACCAAATTGGTTCCGTTCGCTACCGCGACCTGGAAGCCACCCATATATTTGAAGGATTCGGGCTTGGTTATGTGGCAGACGCCGTCCTGCGCGACGAATTGCGAACGGATCTGCGGCGGAATCTCGTCGATGGAAAGAATATCCTGCGCGCGGGTTGCAATGCTCTGCTTCGGACCTCTTGCCTGCAGCGCATCGAGCGAACTGACTCGATCCTGGACCTCGTCCATGAAAAGGAACCCGTCGATGAGGCCTGCGAGCGATATGTTCGCGCTTCCCGGTCCGCTCGCTCCGGCGTAGTCGATGGTCATGACATGGCCCTTGCGCATGGCGTCGAGAAGTTTCTTCATCTCCGCGCCGCCCGAAAGCCGGTACTGCCCCTGGTCGCTGTCGAAGGCGAAAGCCGAAAGCGGCATCTGGACCACGGTCTTGCCGTCGACCGAAAAGTGGATCGTCGATCCTGCCTGGAAGGGCTTCGATGTGCTCAAGATGAGATCGGTCGGCGTGTTCGGTCCCGCCTTCCGCTGCAAGGAGAAACTGTCGATGTCGCCGCTTCCCGCCGGCGCTCTCAGCGTGCAGGTCAACCCGTTCGTGCAGGTAACGGTCATGTTACGCGCCTCCTTGCGCGGACCGGCCATGGCGGCGGTCGCGGCGCACAGAAAGAGCGTCATGAAGGCAAGTCTGTTCAGCATATTTCGGCTCGTCCCGGAAAGCGTGGCGATCACATCACTTGCAGCAAGACTTGGCAATGCTATGACCCCTTCCGACTCGTTAAGTTCATGAACAAAAGGCCATTTCATGACGCGCGGCCGCGCCAATCTCGTTCTTCTGCTCGCCGGCGCCATGTGGGGCATGGGGTTCGTCGCACAATCGACCGCAATGGAAGCGATCGGCCCGATGCTCTTCATCGCGCTCCGATTTCTCGTTGCAGCATTGTCCATGCTACCCGCGGCCATCATCGAGGGGCGCCGAACGAAACGGCGGCTTGTTGCTTCCGATTGGATGAATTTCGCTTTTATCGGTGTTCTCCTCTTCGCCGGAATGACGGCGCAGCAGATCGGTCTCGAAACGACGACGGTGACGAATTCCGGTTTCCTGACCGGGCTTTACGTGGTCATGGTGCCCTTTATCAGCGTCCTTCTCTTCCGCCAATGGCCACATCCGGTGGTGTGGCCTGCCGCCTTGCTCGCCCTTGCGGGAATATGGCTGCTGTCGGGCGGCGCGATCGACACGTTGAGGCCCGGCGACTGGCTGACGATCCTTTGCGCCTTCTTCTGGGCTTTGCAGGTGATCGCTATCGGCAAGGGCGCGGCCGGCGCAGGCAGGCCGGTCACGCTCGCGGTCATGCAATTCGCCGTCTGCGCCGCGCTCGCGTTCGCCTGCGCCATTCCGCTCGAACGAATAGATTTTGGGGCCATTTCCGCAGCGATGCCCGAAATCCTCTATGCCGGTATTTTCTCCGGCGGCATCGCTTTCACGCTACAGGCGATCGGCCAGCGCTACACGACCGCGCCGCAGGCCGCGATCTTCCTGTCCTCCGAATCGGTTTTCGCGGCGCTGTTCGGGGCAGCCTTTCTCGGCGAACGTATCGGCACTTCGGGTTTCGTCGGATGCGCCCTGATTTTCCTGGCGATTCTCGGCGTTGAAATCCTCCCGGCGGTCCTGGCCGCCCGCCGACCGCCGCATGCTGCGAACTCGCGAGGCTGACGGAAGCGGCAGGGACAGCCCGCGTCACGAATCGTTTCCTTTTGTGAATTCCCGACTGGGAACCGGCCGCTAGAACACTCATTTTCCGACCATGGAATGTTTTCGCAAGGCTCGGATTTCTATGGCCCTTTCCACGATAGCTGCCGTGCTTCCAGCATTTTCGGCGCTCGCCGGCAATCTGGTCCTGCCGGACAAGGCGCCTCGCCCTCCCCGCGCGAGCGTCGAGGACAAGGCGCGGGTGGAACAGGAATGCACGCCACCCGCCACGGCGCCTATTCCCACCCAGCGTCCACAATCCGCTGAGGACATCGCGAAAAGCCCTCCACTGCCTCCGGTCGAGGCGCCCAAGCCGGAAGAAAAGCCCGCCCCTTCGATCAAGGAAGCGGTCGGAAGACTGGAGGAAAAGCCGAAGCTCGAACGCCCGCCGCCCCCGTCGGCGCCCGCCCAACTGGCCTGTCAGGCGGACTTGAAAAAACTCGGCGTCAAGTTCGAGGAAAAGTCGCCAATATCCGACCCACTCGGCTGCGCTATCAAGAATCCGCTCGATGTAACGAGGATTTCCGATGAAATCGCTATCAGACCCGGCGCAACGATGAACTGCGCGATCTCCGACGCGCTTTCCCGTTTCCTGACCGACATCGTCTCGCCTGAGGCGCAGAAGATATTCGGTTCGCCCCTGGCGCGCATCGAGCAGGCTTCGTCCTATGTCTGCCGCGACCGGCACGGAACGGAGAAGATTTCAGAGCATGCGTTCGGCAACGCCATCGACATCGCCCGCTTCGTCCTCAAGGACGGCACAACCATCGACGTGAAGGACTATGGCGAAACCGATCCCAAGCGCTCGCAATTCCTGGCGGATGTCCGCAAGGCCGCGTGCGGCCCGTTTCGTACCGTGCTCGGGCCGGGCGCGGATGCCGACCATTCGCTGCACTTCCATTTCGATCTCGAGCCGCGTCACAGTCTGCATCCGTTTTGCCAATAGGGCAAAAGTGGCGCTGCCATGCGCTCAAAACTGCGAATGCGAAGCGGATTCCGTTGCGTAAAGTTTGTGCCGTCATTTCGCCCGATGCGTAAAGCGGTTCGCTGAGCTTTCCTTTACATTTCCAACATAGTGTCGCCCCAGGGACAGTTCCGGGGACGGCCAATGGCACCGTCAAATCGCGCATTCCATGCGCTGCTTCATGCCTGCTCGCGGCGGAGAGTCGTCATCCTCACTCTCGCTGGGAGCGCTTTTTTGTCCGCCTGCACCGTTGGCTCGGTCATGAATCCGACTCCTCTGGTCGATGTCGGCACCAGCACGGCGGCCATCACCGTCCCAAGCCGCGACATCCTTGCGGACGCACCGCGGGAGACACCGAGGCCGCGACGCGAGGCCATGGCTCTTCGATCCGATCCATCCCGCGACAGTTCCCTTCTCTCGCGCCATCGGCCATCGCAAGAGGCTTCGGAAGCCGACTACAGCGGAATGACCGAAGAAGAGGTCGCGCTCGCCCTTCCCGACCCACGCGACGATATCGCGCCTGCTCCCGTTCGAGAGGAAGGGCGCGAGCAGTCGTCCGGTTATCTCAAAGCGCCCGCGCCGCGTGCCGCCGCCGTGCCGCCCGTCACGCCCATCCACCCCGCCCCGCCGAAAGCGCAGGAAAAACGCTATGCGGGCCTGCCGCCTGCCCTGCCCGGCGTCGTCGAGCCGCCGGCAGCGCCACAGGCACCGGGCCTGATGCCGTCTTCCGAGATCGAACTCAGGCATGAATTGAAACGCCTCGGCGTCACCTACGCCGACATGCCGCCGATCCATCCGGGTGGCGCCTGCGGCATCGACTATCCGGTGAAGGTCATGGCGCTCTCAGGTGGCATCCAGATGCGCCCGCCCGCCGTCCTCAATGCAAAAATGGCCGTCACTTTCGCAAAATATGTCAGGAGCGATTTCGCCCCGGCCGTCCGCTGGCGCTATTTCTCCGGTATCAGGTCAATTCGGGATGGCAGCTATTCCTGCCGCAACATGATCGGCGAATCGACCCATCATCTGTCGGAACACGCCAAAGGCAACGCCATCGACGTGATGGGGATCACGCTCGACAGCGGCCGTGTCATCGATGTCGAGAAGCCCGGCTGGTTTTCCTTCCGCGAGCGCGGCTTTCTCAACAAGGTACGCGGCGAGGCCTGTGGCTATTTCACCACGGTTCTGGGGCCCGGCTACAATTGGGCGCATCACAATCACTTCCATTTCGATCTGATGCGACGCCGAAGCGGCTACGTGGCCTGTCGATAGGAGATTGGCGAATCAGCCTTCGGGGGGCACGGGAGTCGGGCGGCCCTCGCTATCGAGCGCCACCATGATGACATCGGCGTCCGTCACCTTCTCCATCAGGTCCGTCAGGTAGCGCTGCGCCCACGCCTCGACGCGGAGCGTCATGGAGGTGCGGCCGACGCAAGCGACATGCGTATAGATGCAGAGCGTGTCGCCGACCTTCATCGGCTTGGCGAAGGACATTTCCTTGACCGCCGCCGTCACCACGCGACCCTTGGCGCGCTCGGCGGCACGGATGCCGCAGGCAAGGTCCATCTGCGCCATGACCCAGCCGCCGAAAATATCGCCCGCCGCGTTCGCATCGGCCGGCATGGCAAGCGTGCGCAATGTCAGTTCGCCCATCGGCTTGCCGTTTTTGCCCATTGTGGTGTCCTCCGCGTCCATTCTGGGCTTTCCGTAATGGCGCCCCTTTCAATCGTCAACGGTGCGTGAAGCGGCCGTGGCAGTCGCATTTTTCTTAGGGCATGCCGTAGGACCGGAGGGATTTATGCCAGCGGTGCTTATGTTCGACTCTCGTTAGGTGCGTCCTTTGAAGCTCGCCAGCAGGGATACAGCGCGCGGAACATGCAGACCTTCGATTTCATCATTGTCGGTGCGGGGTCCGCTGGCTGCGTGCTTGCCGAGCGCCTTTCAGCCAGCGGCAAATATTCCGTCCTCGTGCTGGAAGCAGGCGGCACTGATCGTCGCTTTTTCGTCCAGATGCCGCTCGGCTACGGCAAGACCTTCTTCGATCCGGCGGTGAACTGGAACTACAAGGCCGAGCCCGATCCGGGCCTCGCCGGCAATGCCGACCACTGGCCGCGCGGCAAGCTGCTGGGCGGATCGAGTTCGATCAACGCGATGGTGTGGGTCCGCGGCCAGCGCGAGGATTTCGATGAATGGCGCGACGCCGGCAATTCCGGCTGGGGCTATGACGATCTCCTGCCGATCTTCAAGAAAATCGAGGACAACCAGGCCGGCGCCGATGAATGGCGGGGTCGCGGCGGACCGGTTCATGTCACCGACAACCGCCATCGCGTCCATCCGCTGACCAAGCTCTATCTGGAAGCCTGCCGCGAAGCAGGCCTGCCGCTCAACGAGGATTTCAACGGCGCTAAGCAGGAGGGCGCCGGCATTTATCAGATCACGACCAAGGACGGCCGGCGCATGTCGGCGGCGCGCGCCTTTCTGCGGCCGGCGATGAAGGGCGCCAATCTGCGCGTCGAAACCGGTGCGCATATGACGAAGATCCTCTTCGAGGGAAAGCGCGCGGTCGGCGCCGAATATCGCCAGCAGGGCCGGACGAAAACAGTGCGGGCCGGACGGGAGGTGATCCTTTCGGCCGGATCGGTCGGATCGCCGCAAATCCTGCAACTGTCGGGCATCGGCCCAGCGGAGCATTTGAAGGGCCTCGGCATCGATGTCCGTCTCGACAACGCCAATGTCGGGGCGAACCTTCAGGATCATCTCGGGATCAACTACACCTGGAAAGGTCGGATCGCGACGCTCAACCAGTTGCTCAGGCCGTGGTGGGGCAAGCTTCTCGTCGGCATGCAATATCTCTTCCTGCGGTCGGGGCCGCTGTCGATGAGCATGAACCAGGGCGGCGGCTTCTTCAGAACCGATCCGGCGCTGGCGCGCCCCAATATGCAGCTTTATTTCCAGGCCTTCTCGACCGTTCTTCCCAGGCCAGGTGAACGGCCGATCCTGACACCCGACCCATGGCCGGGTTTTTCCATCGGCCTCTCCAATTGCCGGCCGACCAGCCGCGGCTCGATCATGATCCGTTCCGCCGACCCGTCCGACTATCCGAGGATCGTGGCGAACGCCTTCTCGACCAATCACGATGTGACGGAGATGCTTGCCGCGGTGAAATTCCTGCGAGTCATCGCCAACCAACCGGCCTTGAAGAGCGTCATCGAAGAGGAAGTCGTGCCTGGCCCCTCCGTCCAATCGGACGAAGAATTGATCGAGGATTTCCGCAAGCGCTCCGGCACGGTCTATCATCCGGTCTCGACCTGCCGCATGGGGCCGGACGCGACGAGAGCGGTGGTCGACCCGCGTCTCAAGGTGCATGGTGTCGGGGGCCTGCGCATTATCGACGCTTCCATTTTCCCAAGCGTCGTCAGCGGCAACACCAATGCCGCCGCGATCATGACGGGCTGGAAAGGTGCCGAAATGGCGCTGGAGGAGCAGAAATGAAAATCACCGACGTAAAAACCTGGGTCGTCGGCAATCCGCCTCCCGGCATCGGCGGCAAATATTTCATCTTCGTCAGGCTGACGACCGATTCCAATGTCGTCGGCTATGGCGAGGCCTATAACGCCACCTTCTCCGCCCATGTCACGGCCAGGATGATAGAGGATATGGCCGAGCGCTATTTCCTCGGCCAGGATCCTCACGATATCGAGCTTTTCTTCCGCCGCTGCTATTCCTCCGGCTTTACGCAGCGGCCGGATGTGGCCGCCATGGGCTGTTTCTCGGCGCTGGAGATGGCCTGCTGGGACATTATCGGCAAGGAGGCGGATCAGCCGGTCTATAAGCTTCTCGGCGGCAAGGTGCATGAGAAGCTGCGCTCCTACACCTATCTCTATCCGCATTCGGGCAGCGTCCACACTGAGGATGTCTCGGGCCGGAACGTCTACAACGACCCCGATATGGCGGCCGAATGCGCCGCGCTCTATGTCGCCCAAGGCTTCAATGCGGTGAAGCTCGACCCCGCCGGCCCCTATACCGCCTTCGACGGCCATCAGCCGCGTCTCGCCGATATTGACCTGTCCGCACGCATGCTGAAGGCGATCCGCGAGGCGGTGGGAACGAAAGCGGATATTCTGTTCGGGACGCATGGCCAGTTCACCGCGTCCGGCGCGCTCAGGATGGCGCGGGCGATCGAGCCCTACGACCCGCTCTGGTTCGAGGAACCGGTACCGCCGGACATGCCCGAGGTGATGGCCGAGGTGGCGCGCGGCACGTCGATCCCGATCGCGACGGGCGAGCGGCTAACGACCAAATTCGAATTCGCCCGCGTGATCGAGAACCGAGCCGCGACCATCCTGCAGCCCGACCTCGGTCGTTCCGGCGGCATTCTGGAAACAAAGAAGATCGCCGCCATGGCGGAAGCGTATCACATTCAGATCGCGCCCCATTGCTATTGCGGGCCGATCGTCGGCGCCGCCAATATCCAGCTTGCCGTTACGCTGCCGAACTTCCTCATCCTGGAATCGCTCAAACAATGGGACGGGTTCCACGAAAAGCTCCTGAAGACAAAGATCGCATGGCAGGACGGCTGGGTCATTCCCTCGAAGGAAGCCGGGCTTGGCGTCGAACTGAATGAAGCAGTCTGCGAGGCTCATCCTTATGACGGAAAGCCGTTGCATCTGGAGATGGCGCCCTACCCGCTCTTCCCCTGATGGGGGATAAGGGATCGCCTATGGCGGCCTCGACAGATCCCCGCTATCCCGCACAGAATAGAGGGTAGGCATACCGCCTCTAAACTTATGGAAGGGGAAAAGTGTATTTTTATATCGCATATTATAATCCATCACACCTAAAGTTATTTATTCGATAAAATTTGAATTAAATGATACACTCGTCAGTGTACCATTTGCCAAGCAAGACTGAATTCGCTTACAAATTTACTATATTTTTGCATTGTACTGCTTGGCCACTTCCTCCGTTTTATGTGACGCTATACATAAGGTTAGCGAAGTATGAATTGTCATGCCTAATAATTTGAATGCACGGGGGTGCAGCGGTCATGAACTTTGGTTTCCTCAAACGGACGGACAGGCTCGACAAAGCCTTTGAAGATCTTCAAACCGACATGATGGACGCTCTGCAGGAGGATTTGGGCAAACTGCCCTTCGACCCCGCCGAGCCGGAAACGATCGCAGCGAACCAGCAGGACGAAATTGCCTCGAAGCCGGCGGACGACACCGAAGGAGAGCGTATCTATCTCGAGGAGACGCCCGAAGCGGAGAATATCAAGCGGCTCACGGCGCACGCGCAGAACCGGCTCGCCGCGCTCGCTTCCTTCGAGGACCTCCACCGGGGCGCGGAGGACCAATTGCAGACGATCGGCAGCATGCTCGCCGAAGTCATCACATCACATCATTTAACGCGCGAATTCCTGAACGGCATCCACCCGGAAATCCACCGCGCCAACGAACTGGAACTGGCGAACACGACGCTCGCCGCGGAAAACCGCAAGCTTGCCGAGCAGTTGCACGAGACAACGAAGAAATTGCAGGAACAGGAAAGCGCCGCCGCCACGCTCCAGCGCCGCGAACTGACGCTGCAACAGGACAAGGAAACGCTGCGTATGGCGCTTTCCGCCGCCAAGCTCCAGACTGTCGAAGCCGCAAATGCGCTTGCCCGCAGCGAAGCCGAACGCGGAGAAGTGGCAAAGTCGCTGGCCACGCGCACGGTCGAAGCGGAAAAGCGGCTGCGGGAAAACGAGATTCTGCGCGAAAAGCATGTGAACCTGTCGATCGATCTCGACAAGGCGCACAAGCGCGAAGCCGAGGCGCGGCGCAAATATGAGGAAATATCGGCCATTCATACGGGCGAGGCTGCCCGCTACACCGAGACGCTTGCAGCGCTCGCCAAGAGTGAAAAGGAAGTCTTCCGCCTGCAAAAGAGCCTTGAAACCGCACAGGCCAAACAGGAAGAGACAGCCGAGGCCCTGCGCTCGCTCGAAGCGGACGGCGATGCCGAGACAAAGCGCAACCTAGCTGAAACGCGTGGTCTCAGGAGCGAAATCCAGAACCTGAATTCGCGGCTGGAAGCAGCCGCCGCCGAAATCGTCGACGCGACGGACGAGATCGCCCGGCTGAAAGAGATGCTCAACGACGTGCAATCGGAGAAACAGATCGCCGAAAAGCAGCTCGCGCTCCTGAAGAGCGAACAGGACGACCGAAGGCAGACCCTGGCAACCGTCAGCGGCGAGATGGCGCAGACGCGCGGAACGCCACATGAGCAGGCGACAGGTGATACGGACAGGCAGGAAAGCGACGAGCTTCGCGCCGAGATTTCGAAACTTGCCGCCGAGATCAAGAAGCTCGCGCCTTATGAGCGGCTCTACAGGGCCGAAAAGGCGAAGCGTCGCAATTCAGCCCGCCCCTCCACGGCGGCCGAAGTCAACGGGCGCACATCGCACCGCGGAAAGACGGCCCATTCCGCTCCCGCCGGCGCTTGATCCGCATTCAGCTTTCGCCGGATCGCGCCGGGCGGACTTCGGCCTGCAGGAACTGCCGCAGCGCGTCCTCTCCACCAGGGCGCCAGCCCATCGCCCGGAGGCGCTCCGTCGCCATCAAGTTGAGAGCACTGACGTCGGCACGATCCGGCAGCGGGTGCGGCGATCCGGTCTCCTGCTTGACAAAGGCGAGCAAGTCCCGGCGGTCGAGAACGATATCCGACACATTGAGGACAGGCTCGCGCCATGAGGGCTCGCCGAGGAGCAATGCGATCACGGCGGCGACATCCTCGCCATGCACTTCGGTGCCGACGCGCGGCGTTATCGGCCTGCCAGCCAGATAATCCTCGATCAGACCGGACCATTTATGCCGCCTGCCCTCGCCCGCCGGTCCATAGACGCCCGTGACGCGCAGCGAAACGGTCTCGAAGCCGGGGCAGGATAAGCGGCGAAGATCTTCCTCCACCGCAAGCTTGACCGCGCCATAAAGCGTGTCCGGACGGCAATTCGTCTCTTCGTCGAGCACGCCGCGCGGCTGCGTTCCATAAACGGCACGGCTCGACAGAAAGACGGCGCGCCTGACGCCTGCCCGCCGCGCGGCCTCGAACAATCTGATCGAGCCCAACTGGTTTCGACGGCGGAAATTTTCCGGATCGTCCCCCTCGCCGCCGCGATAGCGGCCCGGCACATGATCGAAGGCGGCATGGACGAAGCAATCGACGCCGTCGAACAAGCGGCTGAAATCCGCTTCGGGACCAAGCTCCTGACGCAGGAAACGAACAGGCCGCGTGAACAAGGTTTCCGAAGGTTGTGTCCGTCCTGAAACTCTCACCTCATGGCCCTGCCGCAGCAGGTCCTCGACGATGAATCGGCCAATGAAGCCGGTTCCGCCGGTTACGAGGGCCCTTGCCATTCAGCCGCCTGGCACCGGATTGGGAAGAGCCGTGATGTCCGGTATCCCCTCGCCTTTTTCATAGGCGTGCCAGAGATCGATCAGCGGTTTGAGGCGATCCGCTTTCGGATGCCCTTCCTCCCATGGCTTCTCATATTGGTAGTGCAGCACGGAAATCCGCTTCCAATCCCACAATTCGGGCAGGTTGAACCAGACATATTGCAGCATGTTGAAGAAGACCGGCAGGCCCTGCCAATCCGGAAAAAAGCTTTCGAGAAAAGTCTGGTCTGTCCTCTTCCAGAAGGCATCCGCTCGGTCGAGGGTCTTCAGCATCGCGTCGAACGTCGCTTGTGATGGTTGCGCGACGAAAACGCCGGAATTCAAGCGATGGAAATCGGCAAGGCCTTCATAGACGTTCGGCGCGGCGGAAAACTCGGGATAGGCGAACAGCCTGTCGATGTTTTTCAGGACGATCGCGTCGGCGTCGATGAAGACGACCTTGTCATAGTCCGCAAGCTGCCAGAGTCTGAGCTTGGCGAAATTGTCGAGCGGCGTGTGGAAAGCCGGCTTTCCACCCTTGGTGAAGGGCGCGGCCCGATGCAGTTGCGCGCGGGCATGGCGCTCATTGAAAGCGGCCGATGTCGGAAGAAGGTCTACCGGCTGAAGCTGTGCGCCAAGCGCCACGAGCGGCATCAGCGTTTTTTCCGGCACCCCGCCTGTGTGCATGATGACAATGTCGGCATCCGTGCCGGCCAGCCGCAGCGATCGTACAAGCGCCGTCGCGCCGCGGATATAATCGGCATTGGTGACAAGGGTAACGAAGGCGTGACAAGATCGGGTCAAGAGCTACCCCCGAAGCGCATAAAGCGACGATTTTCGTTAACTTACGCTCTTCAACCGCTTCCCTTCCGGGTCACGATCTAGGGTCGGGGCGATCGCCTTCGTCCAGGCGGAAAGCGCCGGGATGCGGCTGCGATCGACGCGGTAGGCATATTTTCTTGCTACGTCGATCACCTCCGAAAGCAGGCCCTCCTGCAGCGTAACAGGGTCGAGGCCGAGGGCGAGGAACTGGTCGTTTTTCACCACCAGATCGTTTTCCGCCGCTTCCTTGCGCGGGTTCGGCAGCCAGGCGATCGTCGCGCCCGTCAGTTTCGACACCAGCGCAGCCAGATCGCGCACGCGATGCGTTTCCGTCATCTGATTGAAAATCCTGACGCGGTCGCCGCGCTTGGGCGGGTTCTTGAGCGCAATCTCGATGCAGCGGACGGAATCCTGGAGATGCACGAAAGCGCGCGTCTGCCCACCCGTGCCATGGACAGTGAGCGGATGGCCGATCGCAGCCTGGATGAGGAAACGGTTCAACACCGTGCCGTAATCGCCATCATAGTCGAAGCGATTGATAAGCTGTATGTGCAGCCTGGTCTCTTCCGTATGCGTGCCCCAGACAATGCCCTGATGCAGGTCCGTGATGCGCAACCCGTCATTCTTCGCATAGAACTGGAAGAGAAGCTGATCGAGGCACTTCGTCATGTGATAGATGGAGCCTGGATTGGCCGGATAGAGGATTTCCTGGCTGGCGGTTTCGCCGTCGAGCCGCTCTATGCCGACGGGAAGATAGCCTTCGGGGATCGCCGCGCCGACGGTCGAATAGCCATAGACGCCCATCGTTCCGAGATGCAGGAGGTGCGCGTCGAGGTCGAGTTCCACCATCGCGTTCAGCAGATTGTGGGTCGCGTTGACGTTGTTGTTGACCGTGTAGTTCTTGTGCCGGTCGCTCTTCATCGAATAGGGCGCGGCGCGCTGCTCGGCGAAATGGATGATTGCGTCGGGCCGCTTCTCCGCCAACCAGCTTTTCAGCACCTCATAATCGCGTGCGAGATCGATCAGGTGAAAATGGATACGCCGCCCTGTTTCCAGGTGCCAGACGCGCGTGCGTTCCTGGATGGAATCCATCGGCGTCAGCGACTGCACGCCGAGTTCCGTATCGATCCAGCGGCGCGACAGATTGTCGAGGATATGCACCTCGTGGCCGCGTGCGGAAAGGTGAAGCGAGGTTGGCCAACCGACGAATCCGTCGCCGCCGAGAACCGCAATCTTCATCGAATCGCTCCCTGCCTATCGAACGATTTCTTCTAGAAACCGAATGTGACAGGAATAGAGAGGCGATCTCAAGCCGTACGGTTCCGCGGAGAGGGCAAGGAACCGTTCAACCCGCTTCCTCGATCCGGTGGAGCGCGGTTTCCAGCCTGGTGAGCGCGAGCCTATAGTCTTCCGCCTTTTCGCGTTCGGCGGCGACGATTTCCTCCGGCGCGTTGGCGACGAATTTCTCGTTGGCGAGCTTTCTTTCAATGCGCTCGATCTCGTCGGCCGTCTTGGCGATCTCCTTCTTCAGTCGCGCGGCCTCGGCCTTGAGATCCACAAGGTCGCCGAGAGGCAGACAGGCCGTCGCCTCCCAGACGATGATCTGGGCCGAGCCCTTCGGCGCGACATCTGCAAAGGAAACATCGGAGACGCGGGCGAGCCTTGCAAGGGCCGGCTCATGGCGAGCAACGCGCTGGCGCGTGTCGTCATCGGCTCCGACCAGCACCAGCGGCGCTGTCGCCGCGGGCGGCACGTTCATTTCGGTCCGGACCGAGCGAATGCCCGAGACGAGATCGACAAGCCAGTTGATCTCCGCCGCGGCGTCCTTGTCCTCGAAATCCGGATCGGGCCAGGCGGCGTGGCAAAGGAGCGCCTGGCGCTCGCCGCCATCCGGCGCGGTACGGGCCCAAAGCTCTTCCGTCATGAACGGCATGAAGGGATGGAGGAGCTTATAGATCTCGTCGAGAACGAAGGCGGCGACCTCCTGGCTTTCCCTCTTCGCGTCCTCGTCTTCGCCGGAAAAGACCGGTTTCAGGAGTTCCAGATACCAGTCGCAGAAGAGATTCCAGACGAAGCGGTAGGCCGCGCCCGCCGCATCGTTGAAGCGGTAGGAGGTGATGCCGTCGGTGATCTCGCGCGCCGCGCGCGTCAGTTCCGTCAATATCCAACGATTGACTGTCAGCTTGGCGTCGCCCAACCAGAGGTCGTCATTGCGCGTCACGCCGTTCATCTCGGCGAAACGCGTCGCGTTCCAGAGCTTGGTGCCGAAATTGCGATAGCCCGCGACACGCGCCGGATCGAGCTTCACGTCCCTGCCCTGCGCCGCCATGATGGCGAGCGTGAAACGCAAGGCATCGGCGCCATATTCGTCGATCAGGCCAAGCGGATCGATGACATTGCCCTTCGACTTCGACATCTTGGCGCCGTTCTTGTCACGCACCAGGGCATGGACATAGACGGTATGGAACGGCTCCTCGTCCATGAAATGCAAGCCCATCATCATCATGCGGGCGACCCAAAAGAAGATGATGTCGAAACCGGTGACGAGCACGCTCGTCGGATAATAGGTCTTGAGCTCAGGCGTCTTGTCCGGCCAGCCGAGCGTCGAGAACGGCCAGAGCGCCGAAGAGAACCAGGTGTCGAGCACGTCCTCGTCGCGCGTCAGTATTTCTCCCGGCGCGAAATTTTCGAGCTTGTCCTGCACCCAGGCTTTCCAAGGGCCCTGATGCGCAAGATAGTGTTCGACCGCCGTATCCAGCGCCTCCTCTTCCGTCTCGGCGACGAAGGGCTGGCCGTCCGGCCCGTACCAGGCAGGAATCTGGTGGCCCCACCAAAGCTGGCGCGAGATACACCAGGGCTGGATGTTCTCCATCCAGTCGAAATAGGTTTTCTCCCAGTTCTTAGGCACGAATTTCGTCCGTCCTTCGCGGACGGAGCGGATCGCGGGCTTTGCCAGTTCGGCGGCGTTGACATACCACTGGTCGGTCAGAAAGGGCTCGATCGGCACGCCAGAGCGGTCGCCATGCGGCACGGCGTGCCGGTGCGGCTCGACCTTGGCGAGGAAACCGCCCTCCTCCATCAGCTCGACGATCTGCTTGCGGGCGGTGAAGCGATCCTGCCCGTCGAGGCTGTCCCAGACCGCCTGGCGCTGGGGCGTGACCTCGAGGTCGCGCAGGAAGTCTTCATTGTCCTTCAGCGTGATCGCCGCCTCGGTCGTCAGAATGTTGACGGCGGGAAGCTGGTGGCGCTTGCCGACTTCGAAATCGTTGAAATCATGCGCCGGCGTGATCTTGACCGCGCCGGTGCCTTTTTCGGGGTCGGAATATTCGTCCGCCACGACCGGTATCCTGCGCCCGACGATCGGCAGAACGACATTTTTGCCCACGAGGCTGCTGTAGCGCTCGTCGTCGGGATGCACGGCGACGCCGGTGTCGCCGAGCATGGTCTCTGGCCGCGTCGTCGCGACAGTGATGAAGGTCGCGGAGTTTTCCGGATTATAGGTCTCGCCCTCGACCGGGTAGCGGAAATGCCAGAGATTTCCGTCGACCTCCTGTTGCTCGACCTCGAGATCGGAAATCGCGGTCAGCAGCTTCGGGTCCCAGTTGACGAGGCGCTTGTCCTTGTAGATCAGGCCGTCGCGATAGAGTTTCACGAAGACCTCGATGACGGCTTTGGAAAGCCCCTCGTCCATGGTGAAGCGTTCGCGCGACCAGTCGCAGGAGGCGCCGAGCCGCTTCAACTGGTTGACGATCTGGCCGCCGGATTCGGCCTTCCACTCCCAGACTTTTTCAATGAACGCTTCGCGGCCGATATCGCGGCGATGGATCTGCCTTTCCATCAACCGGCGCTCGACGACCATCTGTGTGGCGATGCCGGCATGGTCCATTCCCGGCTGCCAAAGGACATTCTTGCCGCGCATCCGCTCGAAGCGGACCATGATATCCTGCAGCGTGTTATTGAGCGCGTGGCCCATATGCAGCGAGCCGGTGACGTTGGGCGGCGGGATGACGACGGCGAAACTCTCGGCGCCCTCCTCCGCTCCGGCCCCGGCACGGAACGCGCCAGCCTCCTCCCACAGCGTGGCGATCTTCGGCTCGACGTCTTTGGCGTCGTAGGTCTTCTCAAGCATCGAAAGATATCCAGATTTCCGGGGAATTCATCGCGAGGTGTAAACCGGATGCGGTGCGGCAAGTCAACTGCGCGCCTGTTTCGAGGTCGGGCATTCGGTTCAAAGCCTGCACCCTGACCCTCTCGCCGCAAGCGGGGCGAAAATGCCGGCAGGCAAATGAGGGGCAATCTCGCCCTTCCCTGACTGCCTCAACTTCAGGGGAAGCGCCGCTCCGCGCTCGCCGTGGCGAGCACCTTGCCGCCGCCGTCCAGCGCCTTGGCCGTGAAGCGGTAGACATGCGGCCGCGGCGGGCACGGGCCCTTGTAGGCAAAGGCGCCATAAGGAAAGCTATTCTTCCCCCGATAGGCGACGGCGCCCCCGCCATGATGATAGGTCGGCACCTGCATATCGTGCATTTCGAAGCGAAGCGTCTTCGTGCCTTCGGGCACGTCGGACACCGAAATCGGCGGCGATTTCGGATCGAAGCATTTCTTCGTCGGCCCCCACTGGAAACTCATCTCCATGGCGGAGGCCAGACCGGGGAGCATAACCAGCGCGGCGGCAAGCGCCCCCGCTATTCCGAAATTCGAGGTCATTTCGCACCCGCGTCGGCGGTTCAAAGTCACGCGCCTCGCGGGAATTTAGGCCGATGCGGCAGTGTTTCCAATTGGAAAACCGCCACGTCGCCCCGGAGGTCAGCCGGTTACGCCGCGCGCGACGCGCTCGATCTCCTCGCGAACCAGACGCTCGACCAACATAGGCAGATTGTTGTCAAGCCAGTCCTGCAGCATCGGCCTCAGCATTTCCTCGGCCATCTCGTCGAAGCTCCTGCGGCGGCTTGCCAGGAACGCTTCGGAAAGCTCGCCGAAAGACTGCGCGACCTGCTGTTGAGTATAACGGGAAAGGATGCCCTGCTTCGTTTCGCTCGAAGCCGGATCCGCGGGCGTCTTTTCCTCTACCGGCTTCGAGAGTTCCGCCGCCAGTTCCGCATCATCGATATAGGTCACCGGTTCGGCGACCTCGCGCGCCGGAGCGGAAGGAACCTCTCCTTCCATCCGGAGAGTCATCGCCGCCGGCGGTTCGGCAGGGGGAACGATCCCGGATTCGCTCCGCCTGGCAAGATCGGCCCGGAAGGCGTCGACTTCGCTCAGCGGCGGGCTCAGACTCGGACGGGCGGGCTCCGTGGGGGTGATGTCCGCCGACGGCTCCGGCTGTGCCGGCACGTTGCGAACGCCGTCGCTCTCCTCGATGATCTTGCGGATCGACGCAAGAATTTCCTCCATCGAAGGTTCGCGCTGTACGGTATTTGTCTGTGCCATCGTCACTCGCCGCCCCTTTTCGCCACCCGGAAGCCCGCAACGGGACTTCGCGAACGAATCAGCTATTCAGACGGTATCCGACTGCGCGCCGCATGAGAATCCCCGCGGCCCTCCCGGAAATCATTTCTCACAGGATTGGGGAGCGTCCGCCGTACCGGTCCGCGGCCGATTGGGCGCGGAGCATGCTCCAGCCAGTGAGCTTTACCGGAAAACGATGGCTAACGCGGCCGGGGTGATTGCCTCAGCCGCAGGCTCTGCGCCCATCCGCCACCCGCGAAGCGGTGGCGAGGGCGAAGCCCGAGGCGAAGGGGGGGCAACGGTCCGTTGACCTGAATTCGGAGCCGTGGGCCCCATGCAGCCCGTTCGTCGCGACGGATTTCAGCGCCCGTCCGGCGTGCGCAGCCCGTACCATTTGTCCTTGACGGCGTTGTAGTGCTCCTTCGGGTTGTACTGGGCAACCCTCAGGCCAAGACGGTTAGGCGACAGATGGCCGACGGACTGGAGGATGGCGTAGCTTGCCACGACGAGATCATGCTGCGCCGTCACCTGGTTGATCTGCGCCGTGATGAGGTTCGACTGTGACGTCAAGACATCAAGTGTCGTGGCCTGGCCGACATTTCGTTGCTCGACCTCGCCCTGCAAGGCCAGTTGCGCCGCTGAAACCGCTTGCGCGTCCGCCTGCACCGCTTCCTTGGCCGATTGGTACTGGCTCCAGGCGGAGGCGACCGCCTGCCGGACCTGGTCACGGGTCACGTCGACCTGGATGCGAGCCTGGCCGAGCGATTCCTTCGCCTGGCGGACCTGGGCGGAAACACGGCCGCCCTGGTAGATCGGCACGGAGAAAGTCACGCCGACATTGGCCGAGTTCGACCAGCCGTTCTCGGTGCCAAACGCGGTTGCAGCCGGCGACTGATTTCTGTAGTCCCGCGTGACGCTGGCGGAAGCCGTCAGATTGGGCAGGAGCGCGCCCTCCGCCGACTTGACGGCAAACTCCGAGGCGTCAACCAGTTGCTGCGTGCCCATAATGGCGGGATGCTCGGCAGCCGCGATCGCGAAAGCGGCGTTGAGGCCCGAAGGCAGCAATTTTCCGACCGGATGTGCCGGCGCCAGCTTGCCGGGCTCGTCCCCGACCACCTGATGGTAGGTCGCTTCGGCGGTAAGAACGGCAGCACGGGCGGCGCTCAGCGTGGAGATGGCCAGCGAGCGCTGCGCCTCCGCCTGGGCGACGTCCGTTCGCGTGCCCTCACCGACGTCGAGCCGCGACTGCGCAGCCCTCACCTGCTCGTTGAGGAAGGCCAGGTTCTTCTCGCGAAAAGCGGCGATCTGCCGGTTGAGGATCACATCCATGTAGGCGCTGGCGGCGTCGAACAGGATATTCTGCGTGGTATTGCGCAGATTTTCGTCTGCCGCGCGAACCTGTGCTTCCGATCCCCTGACATTGTTGAGCGTCTGAAAGCCGTCGAAAAGCGTCTGGTTGATCGAGACGCCGAATCCGCCCGTCGTCAGGCGGGTTCCCGCCTGGGTGGCGTAGTTGATGCTGCTCGTTCCGGCGATCGTCGGGCGCCAGCCCGACTTGGCGATCGCCACGCCTTCATCCGTCACGCGCACGCCGGCGCGCGAGGAATTCAGGGACGAATTGAATTCGTACGCCTTGGCCAATGCCCCGGAAATGGTCTCGGCGGACGCTCCATTGGCCAGCGTAAGCATGCTGGCGGAAACCAGAGCGGCAGCGAAGATACGCGTTTTGACAAGCGACACGTGCTACCTCTTATCCGTTTCGCGGTGGGTTTCCCCTCCCCGATCGTGGCGAAGCCGCCCAACACGGCTCCGAATAGTCCCGTCCTTACCCGCGAAAATCGCGTCGTTCATTCTCGGCAAAAAGACAGGTGCTTAAAACGCAAATACACTAAAACTCGAAAACAGCTTCCTTTTCAAAACCAGGCAACGATTTCACCGCCGCATTGAAGACGCGACGGCCCGTGACATCGCCTTGTTCCTTGACATAGAGACGCGCGGCCGCGGCATTTCCATGCCCCACCACTGCGACGAGCCGACCGCCTTCCGCGAGCTGGGCGCAGAGCGTATCGGGAACGTCATCGACCGCCCCGTTGACGAAAATCACGTCGTAAGGCGCACCCTTGGCATAGCCCTCGCGCAAGGGGCCCTCGACGAGGGTGACGCTGGCGGCGCCGAGAATGGAGAAATTGCTCCGCGCCCGTGCCGCAAGCTCCGGATCGCTTTCGAGTGCGACAACGGCGCTGCCGAGCCTGGAGAACACCGCCGAGGAATAGCCGGTGCCGCAACCGACATCGAGAATCCGATCACTATCGCGCACCGTCGCCAGCTGGACGAGCCGCGCGAATGGCGAGGGTTCCATGAGATAGCGCGCAGGACCGCGATCGTCCGCAGGCGTGATTTCCAGATCTTCGTCGATATAGGCAAGCGGCCGGAGCACTTCCGGTACGAAAAGCTCACGCGGCACGATCCCCATGACGGAAAGCAGCACGTTGTCGGTCACATCCGTCGTACGCAACTGCCCGTCGACCATTTTGGCCCGCTGTTTCGAGAAATCAGCGCTCATATTCTCTCGGCCCGCCCCGGCTACTCAAAATGCACCCCCGCTTAGGCACGATCCGCAAATGGCGATTCGCCACAAGCGGAAATGTGATCCGCAGGTAATACCTCAAGCGAATTGACCCGAGGACCGAGCCTCAAGCCAAATCGGGACAGGTATTTATGCAAGGATGTGACAAAAATAGCCTTCAGCGTCAATCAGCCAATAGGCAGCCTGCCCACCGTCTCTGTGGGTTGTTGCAAATATGGACCACTTTCAAACCCGCGGTTCGGCATTGCTGGCGGAACGAATTGACGACCGGAAACATGGTGGGAGCTTTGTTCGGGAGGTGGAGGCCGGCCGGCGCAAGAACCACCTCGAATTTGTTCAACGGCGCTTGTCGGCATGAAAACGCTCTGTTAACAGAGCGGCTATAAACGCCCGGCAAGGCCTCGTGGCGGAGTGGTTACGCAGAGGACTGCAAATCCTTGCACCCCGGTTCGATTCCGGGCGAGGCCTCCAACCGCCGACCAGGCGGCGGATCGGGCGGTACGGCCGGTGCCAAGCCGTGGTCACACCCTCTTGCGCTTTCCCGCCGCACGCCGCCGTCCCCACCAGACGGCCATGTTCCGGCGCCACCGCCGAATCGTGGGAAACTCGTAGGACAGCACCACGAGCCCGAGGGGAACCATCCAGAAACCGAGAATCGGAAGGAAGCCGAAGCAACCGAGCACCACCAGGCCGCCGCCGATCGCGATACGCTGGCTTCGCGATCTCGGCATGCGGACGGAGCGGCCGAAGAGCTTTATGTTCCGGCGCGGTTCGCCATGATTGTTCTCGTCTGTCGCGTGGTCGTCCGAAGCGTCGGCAGCCAAGGCGTCATCGCTCCTTGTGTCTGAATTGACCCGTCTTTTCGCCCACATATGAGCAGGCAAACCCTTCTTTGCCAGCCTTCTTGCGAAAAGACAGCGAAATTCGGCAAAATGCGTCTTTGCAAAGCGGGAACGGGTTTGCTATAGGCAGCGCCGTTCACGCGAGCAGATCGTTCCCCGGTAGCTCAGCGGTAGAGCAACCGGCTGTTAACCGGTTGGTCGCTGGTTCGAATCCGGCCCGGGGAGCCACTTGCCTTCGGTCCATTCTGGTCAGATGGTTTACGTTTGATACTGGAGACATAGGTAACACTTTCGGCCCGAAAGGGTTTGAGGGGTCGTATGCCTCATGATCGAGATGCTCCCGGATCGACCGCTGCCGCCCAACCGGACAGGGGACAATACCCCGCCTCCCCTTTAGGGATGCCTCGGCCACCCCGTTTTTACCCCTAAAATCCGAGACGCACGGAATGCTATGCTATCGTAGCTTTCAATGCCGCTTCAGCGGCCGTGTCTGGCGGCGCCCCCCAAACCCTTGGAGGGTCGCCCCCCTCCAGCCGCCAGGCACGCAGACTCTGTCGCCGCGGAGCGCAACCCGGCGAGAGAGGCGGATTTGATTCCCAGTGGAGCAAAATGATTGCCGTCTGGGGCTGGACAGAAAAGGGCATGCTGGCTATATGGCGCTCGCGCCCTTGGCGGCGGTGGGTGATTAGCTCAGTTGGTAGAGCAGCTGACTCTTAATCAGCGGGTCACAGGTTCGATCCCTGTATCACCCACCAATCTCTCCCCAGCTTTCCGTAATCATCGCGCCTTACGAAGCGCTTTGCCATCCTCTGCAACGCAAAAAGGCCGGGGAAGGCAATCCTCCCCGGCCCGCAATCGAAAGCTCTGGCTGTTAGAAATAGCGCGTGAAGCGCAGGAAGCCCGACACCGTGCCGTCGAGATGATCGGCCTTGGTGTAGACGATTTCCGGGCGGACCTCGAAATCCTTGACCGGCAGCCACACGGCCGACACTTCCGCCGCCCAGGCATTCTCATTCGTCGAATCGTCGGTAAATTCGCGGTAGAGATTGCCCATATATTCGCCCGATGCGATGAGGGCGAGGTTCGGGTTGACCTGATATTGCAGCGACGCCATGCCGTACCACTGCGCGCGGCCGAACGTCGTGGTGGCGCCGCCCGGGCCGACCAGCGTCTGGCCAACCATCGGGTTGTCCATGCCGTAAATGCTGTCCGCACTGGCATAGCCGGCGCCGAGTTTCAGCATCGTGCCGGGATGGCCGGGCAGATTGAACAGAGCTTCGCCCTTGACGACGACCGCGCCGGCGCCGCTGGCGCCCGGGAAATCCCCGCCATAATTGTGGTCATAAGCGGCGGTGATGGCGACCGCCCCCCAAGGCGCGCCGTAACCGATCCGGCCGACCACGTCCGGAACATAGCTGACTTCGTCCCGAGGATCTTCAAGGGAGATCACGCCAAAGACGCCCTGCTTGCCGCCGAACTCATATTTGATGCTCGAACGCTCATAATCCGCGTAATAAAGACCGCCCCAGGAAAAGGTGCCGTAATTCAGCGTCTGGTTGTTGAATTGGTAGTACCAGGAGCTTTCGCCATAGCCGGCGATAAAGCCACCAAGCTGTACCCAGGCCTGGTCGACACCGACCGGACCGTCGCCCGTCTTCGAGCCGTTCCAGTCAGCCTGGAAGCGGATCCAGCCGCGCAACGTGCCGAGCTCCGTCTCCGAACGCGCATCGAGGTTGACGCGGATACGGGAGTCGGATTTCCAGCCGCGATGATCGAGGCCTCCATAATAGCTCGGCGTGTCCGTGCCATCAGCCTGGTCGCTGGTCGCCCGGAAGTCGTACCAGACGTAGCCGTTGATCGAGAAGCAGGTCTGCGTGCCGGGGATGTAGTAGAAGCCCGATCCGTAGGCGTCGCAAACCTTCACGTAGTTCGCCGGCTCCGGCTCCGGAGCGACGACTGCGTCCGCGGCGCGAGCGCCG
>DASZUG010000014.1:0-128686 GCA_035547755.1 Rhizobiaceae bacterium | reverse complement strand
TCGTGAGGGAGAGGATAGGCCCTGGCCGCCGGCTCGGCGCCCATCCGCCACCCGCGAAGCGGGGGGAGGTGGCTCGGGCCCCCGGGTCCGGCCGTTGGCCGGCCCGAGGACAGGCTCCGCCCGAGACGGAGGGGGGATAATATCCGTTAACCCGAATTCACAGCCGTGTCCAACGCTGCCTGGCAGTTGACAGCTGTCAACTTTCTCGTCTATTGACCGGCTCGAATTTGGGCGCGCCGTGGGCGCGTCTCTGTTTTACGGCCCGGACAACCCGGCTTATCCCTCACGAGCCTGAAAATGAAGATCAAGAATTCGCTCAAAGCGCTCAAGGCCCGCCATCGCGACAACCGCATGGTCCGCCGCAAGGGCCGCATCTACATCATCAACAAGACCGCGCCGCGCTACAAGGCCCGTCAGGGCTGATCCCCTCACGCGGATTTCAGTTTGCGCTTCTCCGGTCCCGCCCTAAATTCGGGACCATGCTGAAGCTTGGCTTTCTTGCTTTTCTCGTCCTCTCCTTGACCGGCACGCCTTCGCTGGCGGCGGAGGAGTTGACGCCCGTGCCGAAACGGGAGCCTTCCGCCCCGCTCTCGCCGGAAGCGTTGCACAAGGCACGGCTCGACAAGCTGTTCGAGCAATTGAAGCGGGAGAACAATGAAAACGCGGCGCAGATCACCGCCCAGCAGATCTGGCGGCTGTGGTTCGATTCCGGCAGCGCCACCGTCGATCTCCTGATGCAATGGTCGGCCAAGGCCATTAGGGACCGGAAATACTATGTCGCGCTCGATTTCCTGAACCAGGTCGTGGCGCTCGACCCGAAATATGCCGAGGGCTGGAACCAGCTCGCCACCATCTATTACCTGAACGGCAATTATGCGAAGTCGATGGCCGATATCGACCGCACGCTTCAACTCGAGCCGCGCCATTTCGGCGCGCTTGCCGGCTTGGCGCAGATCATGGAAGTCACCGGGCACAAGAAACGGGCGCTGGAGGCCTATGAAAAAATCCTCGCCATCTATCCGATGATGCGCAGCGCCCAGACGAAGGTGGAAGCACTGACGCAGGAGTTGGCCGGCCAGCCGATCTGATATCGGGCGCCATTGTGTTTGATCATTGGGCGCCGCCCCTCATCGCGATGAGGGGCGATGGCGAAGGTCGAGGCCTGGACCCTTTGGTATGATAACCTTCAGCCACGAGCTATTGCACTGCCGGTTTGAGCGTATAGCTGCCGACAACGCGCCCGGCCTCCAGATCGTAGAAGATGAGGGTTTGGCTCTTGTCTCCCAGTTCGATGGTAAGCAGGGCGCGGTCCCCCGAAAGGCTTGACGACAGCAGCCTTGCCCCGGCCGGGAGCGGGATCGTCGCCGTGATCGGCTCGTTGCCATTGGGCACCCGGATGGCGTGAACTTGCTCCGCCGCTTTTTTGGGGGCAAACGAGAGCTTGTAGATGATCGCGCCCAGAACGACCGCGAAGGCGATGAAGAGAATGCCGAGATTGATGACCATGAAGCGGATAAGCCGCCGCCTGACGCGCTCCACTGCCGGATCGAGCGGCTTTTCGTCGTCGTTTGCCTGTCCTGCCATTCGTTTGATCTCGTTGCCTGAATGAATGCCTCTGATAGCGAAGCCGCTGGCGAGAAGAAAGTGCTGACGGCGGGAGACGGTGACGCCGGTCTGCGCCTCGATCAATGGCTGGCCTCCGCCCTCGCGCCGGAATTCTCCCGCAACCGTATCCAATCGCTGATCCGCCAGGGCTCGGTGACAGTAGGCGGCAAACCCGTTGTCGAGCCGAAGACCAGGATCATGGCCGGTGATATGGTGGCGGTCGCCGTGCCGCCGCCCGAACCGGCGGAGCCCGAAGGCGAGGCCATCCCCCTCTCCATCCTCCATGAGGATGCGGAACTCATCGTCATCGACAAGCCGGCCGGACTGGTCGTTCATCCCGGAGCCGGGAACTGGAGCGGGACGCTTGTCAATGCGCTGATCGCCCATTGCGGCGACACGCTCTCCGGCATTGGCGGCGTCAAGCGCCCCGGCATCGTCCACCGCCTCGACAAGGACACGAGCGGCGTGATGGTCGTCGCCAAGACCGACCATGCGCATCGCGAACTTGCCGCCGCGTTTGCCGACCACGGGCGGGCCGGCGATCTGGAGCGCGCCTATGCCGCGCTCGTTTGGGGCTCTTTGCCTCGCGCTTCCGGCGTGATCGACGCGCCGCTCGGGCGGTCCTCGAAGGACCGGACGCTGCGCGCCGTCGTACGCGCGGAGCAGGCGGACGCCCGCCATGCCCTGACGCATTATCACGTTCTGGAACGATTCGGACCGGCGCCCGAGGAGCCGATCGCGTCGCTGGTCGAATGTCGGCTGGAGACGGGGCGAACGCATCAGATCAGGGTGCATATGGCCCATATCGGTCACCCGCTGATCGGCGATGATGATTACGGTCGCGCCTTCCGCACCAAGGCGAACCGCCTCCCCGAACCCGCGCAGTCCATCGTCAAGACCTTCCCGAGGCAGGCGCTTCACGCCCGCCTCCTTGCATTCCGGCATCCGACCACCCACATGTTGATGCGATTTGAGGCATCATTGCCAGACGATATGTCCGCGCTTGTCGAGGCTCTTCGGGCCGGGGCGTGATATGCAATTCCGCGTGATCTGCCATGTTCACACGGGATGCCCCTAACTTTCGCCGAAATTCTTCCTATATGAGTAAGGTTTCCGGGTCGCTTCGGCGAACGGAAATGACGCCCGCCTCGCGAAGGAGGGGGCGCATCCATTCTAGAGGGAGGGTGCTTAATGGCCCAGACATTACCCAGCATCGTTTCCGGAGAAGGCGGCCTGTCGCGTTATCTCGAAGAGATACGCCGGTTTCCGATGCTTCAGCCGGATGAAGAATACATGCTCGCCAAGCGCTACAACGAGCATGCCGATACCAAAGCGGCGCACAAGCTTGTGACAAGCCACTTGCGGCTCGTGGCGAAGATCGCCATGGGCTATCGTGTCTATGGCCTGCCGATCGGCGAGGTCATTTCGGAAGGCAATGTCGGCTTGATGCAGGCCGTCAAGAAATTCGAACCGGAGCGCGGCTTCCGCCTGGCGACCTATGCCATGTGGTGGATCAAGGCGGCGATCCAGGAATATATCCTGCGTTCGTGGAGCCTCGTGAAGATGGGCACCACCGCGAACCAGAAGCGGCTGTTCTTCAATCTCAGGAAGGTGAAGGGCAAGATCCAGGCCCTGGACGACGGCGACCTCAACCCCGAACAGGTGCATGAGATCGCGACCCGCCTGAACGTCTCGGAAGAAGAGGTCGTGTCGATGAACCGGCGCCTGTCGGGCGATGCTTCCCTGAACGCGCCGATCCGGGCGACGGAAGGCGAATCCGGCGAGTGGCAGGATTGGCTGGCCGATGATCGCGACAGCCAGGAAGACATGCTCGTCGAGCAGGACGAGCTGGAGAATCGCCGCGCCATGCTGGCGGGCGCCATGTCGGTCCTGAATGACCGCGAAAAGCGTATCTTCGAGGCACGCCGCCTGTCGGAAGACCCCCTGACGCTGGAGGAGCTTTCCGCCGAGTTCGACATCAGCCGCGAACGCGTCCGGCAGATCGAGGTCCGGGCCTTTGAAAAGGTGCAGGAGGCGGTCAAGGCCGCCGCGCGCCGGCAGGCTCAGTCGCTTCGCACCATAGAGGCCGAGGCGCACGGGGCGTAACACCGCCGCTTAGAGCGGTTCAGGGTTAGATGGAATCGTTCTAACGCAGCGCACATATGAAAAGGGCCGGTGGTTTGCCGGCCCTTTTTCGTATCCGCTCTTGCCGCTCAACCCTTCGGCTTCTGCGGCATTGGGGCAACCGGGGAGCCGGGGCCGATCTTCTGCAGATTGCCGACGATCACCTGTGTGTCCTTCGGCAGATCGCCCTTGACCGCGATCAGTTCCCCATCCGTCGGCCCGAGCGAGACGAAGCGCTGCTCGACCTTGTTGTCCTTGCCGACGACATAGAGATATTTTCCGAGCTGGCTCGATCCGAGCGCCACCTGCGGCGCCATAAGCGCATCCGGCTGGTCGCCGATATGCAGCCTGACCTGCACATATTGCCCGGGCAGAAGCGTCTTCTTCGGATTCTCCACGGTAACGCGCGCGGTGATGGTTCCCGTCGCATGATCGACGACATTGTCGAGGAAGGTCAGCGTGCCCTTATATTCCGCGCCGGTTTCGCCCGGAACGGTAACCACGGCTTCCAGCTTGCCGGCCGCGCGCGCCTTTTCGATGCGCGGCAGATCGCTTTCGCCGGGATTGAAGGTGACATAGATCGGATCGAGCTGGACGAGCGTGTTCAGCGCCGTCCCGGCCACGCTCACCAGCGTGCCTTCAGGGGCCTGCGTGCGTCCCAGCCGGCCGTCGAACGGCGCGCGGATCTCGGTATAGCCGAGATTGATCGACGCCTGGCGGACCGCGGCCTTGTCGACGGCGAGCGCCGCGGCGGCCTGCCGCTGCGTGCTGGTGCGCTGGTCGAAACTGTCCTTGTCGATCCAGCCGCTCTTTTCCAGCTGCGAGCCGCGATTGAGATTCGACCGCGCATAATCGAGCGCGGCGGCGTCGCGCTCCGCCTGGGCGTTGGCCTGGTCGAGAAGCGCCTGATAGTCGCGCGGATCGATCTTGTAGAGAAGATCGCCCTTCTTCACGTCCGCGCCGTCCGGAGCGACCTGCTTCTCGATATAGCCGGAGACCTTGGCTTCCAGCGTAACGTTGCGGATCGCCTCGGTTCGGGCCGGATAGTCGAGATAGATGGGGATCGTCTTCTTGACCAGCTTCGCTACCGGAACGGGCATGACGAAGGCGGCCTGCGAGCGCGTGGCAGCGCCTGCCGTTTCCTCATGCAATTCCCAGCCATTGCGATCGAAGACATAGATGCCGACCGCCGATACCGCCCCGGCGAGCACGGCGGCGCCTATGATGATTTTCCACACACGCATATGCGTTTCTCCAGATTTATTCGGCCGCCTCGGCGGGCTCGAAAACATGTTCCTCGGGCAATGGCAGGGTTTGCTCCTCAGGCTCCTTGCCCTCCCTGATTCGTTCGATGACCGCGTAGAAGACCGGCACGAACATCAGGGACAGGATGGTCGCGGCGAGCATGCCGCCGAAGACCGCGGTGCCGATCGACTGCCGGCTGGCGGCGCCGGCGCCCGTCGCGAACATCAGCGGCAGGACGCCGAGGATGAAGGCGAAGGCCGTCATCAGGATCGGGCGCAAGCGCAAGCGCGCCGCTTCCATCGCCGCCTCGACGATGCTCAGCCCCTCCTCCCGGCGGCGGCGGGCGAACTCGACGATCAGGATCGCGTTTTTGGCCGCAAGGCCCACCAGCATCACGAAGCCGATCTGCGAATAGACGTCGATCTGCATCCCCCGCACCCAGAGTGCGAGCAACGCGCCGAAAAGGGCGAGCGGCACCGCGAGCAGCACCATGAACGGCATGGCGAAGCTCTCATATTGCGCCGCCAGGATCAGGAAGACGAAGACGATGGCGAGCGTGAAGACCACGGTCGCGATCGATCCGGCCTTCAGTTCCTGATAGGTGATGCCCGTCCATTCATAGCCGAAATCCCTGGGAAGCGCCGTTGCCGCCGCCCGTTCCATCGCGGCGATGGCCTGCCCCGACGAATAGCCCGGCGCCGGCCCGCCATTGATGAGGGCGGAGGCGTAATTGTTATAATGCGGCACCGTCTCCGGCCCGACGATCGGCTTCAGCGTGCCGAGCGTCGAAAGCGGCACCATGCCGCCCGAGGCATTGCGCACATAGAGCTTCGAGATGTCCGACGCCTGGGCGCGGGCATCCTTGTCGGCCTGGAGCGTGACGCGGAACGTCCGCCCGAACAGGTTGAAGTCATTGACGTAAAGCGAGCCGAGATAAATCTGCAGCGTGTTGAAGATATCCGGCAGGCTCAATCCCAGTAGCTTCGCCTTCGTGCGATCGAGGTCGTAGTCGAACTGCGGCGTCGAGGTCGAGAAGGAGGTGAACAATTGCTGCGGGTTGAGTTCGGGCTGCTTGCGCGCCTCGGCGATCACGGACTGGACCGCCTGGTTCAGCGCCACGCTGCCTTTGCCGGCAAGGTCCTCGACCTCGAACTCGAAGCCGCCCGTCGTGCCGAGGCCCGGAATGGAAGGCGGATCGAAGCTCAGTGCGAAGGCGTCCGGTATCTGCAATAGCTTCATGCGGGTCGCCGCGACGATCTTCGACGCCGTCTCGTCCGGTCCGCGCTCGTCCCAGGGCTTCAGGATGGCGAACTCGACGGCCGAATTCGACTGCGCCGCATTGGTCAGGAAGTTGAGGCCGGTGATGGCGCCGACGATATCGACGCCGGGCGTTGCCTGCAGGATGTCGCGGACCTTCTTCGCCACGACGTCCGTGCGCTGCAGCGACGCTCCGTCCGGCAGTTGGACAACCACGAAGAAATAGCCCTGGTCCTCGACCGGCAGGAAGGTGGAAGGGATGCGTTGCGAGATGAAATAGGTGGCGGCAAGCCCGGCCGCGAAGACGCCGAGCATCAGCCAGCGCAACCGGATCAGCCCTTTCACCAGATGCGCATAGAGATGCGACAGCCGCGTGAAGCCGGCATTGAACCAGCGGAACAAGATAAACTGCGATGCCGGGCGATGCCGCAGGAACGCGGCGGACAACGCCGGACTGAGCGTCAGCGAGTTGAAAGCCGAGATGCCGACCGAGATCGCCACCGTCAGGGCAAACTGGTTGTAGAGCCTACCGGCGACGCCGGGGATGAAGGCCACCGGAATGAACACCGCCATCAGCACGGCCGTGGTCGCGATGATCGGCCCCGTCACCTCCTTCATCGCCTTCTTCGTGGCCTGAAGCGGCGGGAGGCCGGCTTCGAGCTGCCGCTCGACATTTTCGACGACGACGATGGCGTCATCGACGACGAGGCCGATGGCGAGCACCATGCCGAGCAGGCTCAGCATATTGAGCGAGAAGCCGAGCAGTTCCATGACCACCAGCGTCGCGATGAGCGACACCGGGATGGCTATGGTCGGGATGATCGTGGTGCGCCAGCTCTGCAGGAAGATGAACACGACCGCGATGACGAGGATCAGCGCCTCGGCGAGCGTGATCACCACGTCATGCATGGAGGCGGCGACGAAGCGCGTCGTGTCGTAATGCATCGCATAGGCGATGCCTTTCGGGAAACGCTTCGAAAGCTCCTGCATCTTGTCCTTGACGCGCTGCTGCAACTGGAGCGCGTTGGAGCCCGGCATCTGGAAGACGGCGAGCACCACCGTCGGATCCTTGCCGAAGAAGGCGGACGACGAATATTGCAGGGCGCCGAGTTCGATGCGCGCCACGTCCTTCAGGCGCACGGTGGAACCCGTCGCCGGATCGGCGCGCACGACAATATCGCCGAATTCCTTCGGGTCGCTCAGGCGCCCGACGGCGTTGACCTGCATTTCGAACGGCGTACCGGCGGGCGCGGGCGATTGCCCGATCTTGCCGGCGGCGACCTGGATATTCTGCTCCTCGATCGCGTTCTTCACATCGACGGCGGTGATGCCGAGATTGGCGAGCTTGTCCGGATCGAGCCAGACGCGCATCGAATAGCGCCGCTCGCCGAAGATCTGCACGTCGCCGACGCCTTCCAGGCGCTTCAGCGGATCGACGATCCGGAGATAGGCATAGTTCGACAGCGCCACCGGATCGACGGAATGGTCAGGCGACGTGAGATCGACGATCAGGACGAAATTCGGGTTCTGCTTCTTGATCGTGATGCCGCTCTGATTGACGATCGCGGGCAGCGACGAAGCCGCCTGCGACACGCGGTTCTGCACATCGACGGCGGCAATATCGATGGGATAGCCGACATTGAAGGTGATGGTGATGGTGGAGGAGCCGTCGTTCGAACTCGACGACGACATATAGGTCATGCCCTGGACGCCGTTGATCTGCTGTTCCAGCGGCGTCGTGACCGTGTTGGCGACGACTTCGGCGCTCGCGCCGGGATAGTTCGCCGTCACCACGACCTGCGGCGGCGAGATGTCCGGAAATTGCGAGACGGGCAGCAGGAAATAGCAGATCGTCCCGGCGAGCACCATGACGATCGCGATCGCCGATGCGAAGATCGGACGATTGATGAAGAAATTGACCATATGGGCGCTCTATCTCTTACGCTCTCCGGCGACGGAGCTGGCGTCCGCGGCAGCGGTCCACCGCTTCGCCACGAACGTTCCAATCGGTTTGCTGGTTGAAGTGCATCGCGCCCTGGAAGGGCGTGTCACATATTGAAATCTCGTCGAAATCAGGACCGAATCGACATGCCTGGCGGAGTATGGCGGCAATGGTCGCCATGGCTCGCGCATACTTTCACCAAGTCCATGTCCACGCCTTCATTGTCACCCGTCTCCTCTTCCTCGGTCTCGCTGCTGGCGATCGCGCGGAGTTTGGCTTCGAAGGCGATGGGATCGACGCGATCCGCCTTCATGAGCAGGCGGATCATCGAATCCTGCATGATTTCGTCGATAGTGAATTCCTCTCGCTTTGACATGGCGACTGCTCCTGCATGGCGATCCCTATGAAAGGATCGGGTGTGCATCTCTCATTTTTCTCGTCTGTTGCCGAAACCGTGGTGAAACCGGTCCGCGCGTCTGGGCGTTAGTCTTGGGAGAACGCTGACACGCATAATTGACGATCTGCAAAATAGGTGTTACTGGTAAGTAACATCGGTAATGTTACAGACCGGTCACACCCTCGTCAAGAGGCGTGACCCGTGATTTTTCGGAGAGCAAGGAGGCTCCTGACAAAAATGGACAATCTGACGGTAGAGCGTGTCCGGCCGCGAGACCGAATCGTCGAGAAAGCGCGAGACCTGTTCCACAAATATGGGATCAGAGGCGTCGGTGTCGATACCATCACCGAAGCCGCCGGCACAAACAAGATGACGCTTTACCGTCACTTCGATTCCAAGGACGACCTTATCATCGAATATTTGCGTTCGGTGGCCTGCGACATGAACGCCGTATGGGATCAGCTCGAGGCCGCCTATCCCGGCGACCAGATCGCCCAGTTGCACGCATGGGTTCGCGGCGCGGCCGAATGCGTCATGGACGACGAGCGCGGCTGCGACATCGCTAACGCCGCCATTGAACTGACGGAAGACTGTCACCCTGCAAGACAGGTGATCCGCGAAATCAAGACCAAGATGCGCGACCGCATGATAACGCTCTGCCGCGAAGCCGGCATCGAGCAACCCGAACGCCTGACCGACGCATTGGCTCTCCTGATCGAAGGCGCGCGCGTCAACCGTAGGAGCATCGGTCCGGACGGCCCCTCCGCCCGCCTTGTCGAAATCGCGGAGGATGTCATCGAATCCTACCGCAAGGGCGGCCAGAAGCGATAGTTCCAAGCTTCCAAATTCGCAGCTTTGGCCGTAGAGCAGCTAAGCCGCGCTCGGTCCTGGATCGTCGTCGCCATGAGTTAGCGGCGGACTGGCCGAATCCATCGCAACCGATTTGCGGTGCGCCGATAAGAGCACAACGGTCGCTCCGTTGCCGCTTCTTGCCGATTCGTGGGGACGTGTCCGCTCTTCGCTTTTATACACATCCGGTTTTACCGGCACTTGCTGCAAAGCCGTCGCCGTATCCCTGTGAAGCGGCGGATATAGCGCTTTCTTTCTGCTGGCTTCCGGCTGATGGGAAACCCATTCCAGGCAGAGCTCTTCCGGTCGCCCGTCCGCGCGCTCGATCGTGATCATCTCGCCTGCCGCCATGCCCAGCAGAGCCAGACCGCGGAGCGTCGTGATAGGAAGTGTCAATCCGGGCAAAGTATTGTCTTTGCTGGAGATCAGGATTCGATTGTCGACAACGCCTCCATCGACGGTGAAATCGACGCGGCTGTTGATCGTCGCGACCTGAGGTCCGATCGCATCGTCGAAGACGATCCACGCGGCCGCCAGTTTCCGACGCAGCAATTGCAGAAATGCTTTCTCGTGCCCCACATTTCGTTTGAGCATCGATTCGAGGATGCTGTGATCCCTCGTCGTCAATTGGCAACGATCAGGCTTGGACATGGCAATTCTCCGTCGCACCCTCCTTCCGGAGCAGGTGCACTGAGGCAAGATCCGCTTGCGTGAAAGCCCCTGGACCCGGCGTGCGTCTCCTTGACGCCGCGCCAGGGGCTAGATGCCTGCGATGAGGCGTCCTGAGCGGAGAACAAGCTTGTTGCGGGGGAAAAGCCCTGACGTTTTAGCCATGGTCGAATCAGCCCTGTCCGGCCAATGCGGGGAGTTCGGCTTCCGGCTGCCCGCCGGCTTCCGATTCCGACTGCTCGACATTCATGACGGTCAGTTCATGCTGCCTGCCGTCACGCGCCAGCCATGTGATCGACTGGCCGGTCGAAAGGCCGATAAGAGCGGCGCCGACCGGCGTAAGGATCGAAATCCTGTTTTGCGCGATGTCGGCTTCCCCGGGGAAGACCAGCGTCACGCGCCGTTGCTGTGCGCTGTCCGACCGGAATTCGACGGTCGATCCCATCCGCACGACATCATGGGGAACAGAATGGACAGGCACGACCTGCGCCCTGTCCATTTCCGCCTGCAGTTCCTCCGCAACGTCCGGAAAGCGGTCGTGGACGGTAGCGGCGAGGTCGAGGAGGCGCTTACAGTCGAAATCGCTGACAACTATTCGGGGCTTTCCCTTGGTTTTTACCGACAGGGACATGTTGAACTCTCCTTGACGCGGCGCGGGCGCATGCCACGCGTGACCACGCTGCACAAACCGTGCTGATATTTTTGTTGAAGACGCCGCGAACGATGGGACTGCCAGGAGCAGCCGAAGCACCCGCCCCCGGAACTCGGAGGGCGCATGCCGAGTTCGGGGGCTAGGATTCCGCGATCGGATGGATCCGGAAAAATTTAGCCCAGATATTGGTCATCCCGGCAATTTGGGGGCTAATTTTTCTTTGTCAAGCGCGTGCCCCGAACGGGAGCGTCCGGCCAGTTGCCATGGGAGAGCGTTTGAGAACCCGCCGGGCGATGCGGAAACAGTACCGGCGAGCGGCAAGCTGGCATCAATCGTTGAAATACCGGCCTTCCTTGACCTCGGCGACATGGCCGGCGCGAATGGCGAAATCGCCGAAATGTTCGCCCGGCTGCCGCTCCTTCGCAAAAGCGCCGAGCGTCTTGCCGAGATGATCGAGGATGGCTTCCTCGCCGACATTCTCAAGCACCATCTTGTTGAGGCGCTGGCCGTGGAAGCCGCCGCCGAGATAGAGGTTGTATTTGCCGGGCGCGCGGCCGGTCAGGGCGATCTCGGCGATATAGGGACGTGCGCAGCCGTTCGGGCAACCGGTCATGCGGATCGTGATCGGCTCGTCGGTCAAGCCGTTCTCCGCCAGGATCGTTTCGATCTTGCCGACCAACGACGGCAAATAGCGCTCGCTCTCCGCCATGGCCAGCCCGCAGGTGGGCAGCGCCACGCAGGCCATCGCATTGAGCCGCAGGCCGCTTCCGCGGTTCAGCTTGTCCAGCCCATATTCCTTGAGCAGCCCCTCGATCACGGGCCTGTCGCCCGACTCGATGTCGGCGATGATCAAATTCTGGTTCGGCGTGACGCGGAACATGCCCTTGTGCACGCGCGCGATGGCGCGCAACCCGTCGAACAGCTTGATGTCCGCGAAATTGCTGACGCGGCCATTCTCGATCAAAAGGGTAAAATGCTCGCGCCCGTCCTCGCCGCGCTGCCAGCCGATGGCGTCGCCGTTCGAGGTGAAGCTGTAGGGCTTGGCCGGCTCCAGCGAAAAGCCGAGCCGGCTCTCAATCTCGGCCTTGATGAAATCGATGCCCTTGTCGTCGATCGTGTATTTGAAGCGGGCGTGGCTGCGGTCCTTCCGGTCGCCGTAGTCGCGCTGGACCTCCATCACCGCATCGCAAGTTTCGATCACCTTGTCCTTGGGGATGAAGCCGATGACGGTCGCCAACCGCGGATAGGTCTTGGGCGCATTGTCCGTGCGGCCCATGCCGCCGCCGATCGCGACGTTGAAGCCCTTGAGCGTCTTGCCTTCGACGATCGCGATAAAGCCCAAATCCTGCGCATAGACGTCGATGTCGTTGATCGGCGGAATGACGAAGCCGATCTTGAACTTCCGGGGCATATAGGTCTTGCCGTAGAGCGGTTCCTCCGGTCCCTTCGTCGCGACCCGCTCCTCGCCATACCAGATTTCACGATAGGCGCCGGTCTTCGGAATGGCGTGATCGCTCGCCTGTTTGGCAAGCGCATGGATTTCAGTGTGAAGCGCGGAAAGCTGCGGGTTGATCGACGCCATGACGCCGCGCGAATCGTCGCCGCAGGCGGCCTTGGTATCGAGCAGCACGTCGCGCAGGCCTTGCATGACGGCGCGCAAATTCTTCTTGTGGACACGGTGAAGCTGGAAGGTCTGGCGCGTCGTCAGCCTCAGCGTCTCGCCGGCAAAGGCGCGGCCGAGTTCATCGAGCTTCAGCCATTGACTGGGCGACAGCACGCCGCCGGGCAGGCGCACCCGCGCCATGAAGCGATAGGCCGGCTCCAGCCTCTGCCGGCGGCGCTCGTCACGGATGTCGCGGTCGTCCTGCTGATAAACGCCGTGGAACTTCATCAGCTTGATGTCGTCGCCGGGTACGGCGGCGGTCAGTTCCGCTTCAAGGCCTTGGGCGATGGTGCCGCGCAGCTGGTCGCTGTTGGCCTTCAGCGTCTCGTCGGGACCGAGCTTTTCGAGCGGCTGAGAAATATCGTGGCTACGATCGACTACAGTGGTGGTCATGTTCGGCTCAATAAACGTCGATCTGATAGCGGCGGGCGCCCTGCAGCGCGGAGAGATAGTCGTCCGCGCCCTCCTGGCTGAGGCCGCCCTGCTCACGGATGATTGTCGCGAGCGCCGCATGGACGTCCGGCGCCAGCTTGGCGCCGTCGCCGCAGACATAGAGATGCGCGCCCTCTTCCAGCCAGGCATAGACGTCGCGCGCCTGTTCGAGGAGGCGGTGCTGGACATAAACCTTTTCAGCGCCGTCGCGCGAGAAGGCAACGCTCATGTTCGACAGAACGCCGTCCTTCAGAAAACCCTGCCACTCGGTCTGGTAGAGGAAATCGCTGTCGAAATTGCGCTCGCCGAAGAACAGCCATGCCTTGCCGCCGGCGCCGCGCGCCTCGCGCTCCTGCAGGAAGGCGCGGTAGGGCGCGACGCCCGTTCCCGCGCCGATCATGATGATCGCCTTATCATCATCGGGCAGACGGAAATGCGGATTGGCCTGGACATAGACCGGCAAGGTCGAATCCGGCTCAGCGCGAGCGGCGAGATGGCCGGACGCCACGCCGAAGCGGGGCTCGCCGTTCAACTCATAGCGCACCGTCGAGACGGTCAGATGCACCTCGTCGGGCGCGGCAGCCGCGCTCGACGCGATCGAATAAAGCCTGGGCTGCAACGGCCGCAGCCCAGCAAGGAAACTCTGCGCATCGATGCCGGCGACCGGGAAACGGCGCACGATATCGATGATATGGTTGTTATGCAGGAAGGCGGCCCGCGCCTCGCGCGCGTCCTCCCCGCGCAGGGCTTCGAGTTCCTTCGCGCCGCTCAGCCCGGCCCAGTGGTCGATGAAACGCGGCGTCGCGGCAGTGATCTCGAACGCCTCCGCGAGCGCATCGCCAAGCGGAAGCTGCCGGTCCTTGACCGATACGGCCGCATCAGGCTCCAGACCGAGCGCCCCAATCAGCGTCTCCGCAAGCGCCGGATCGTTGTGTGGCATGATGCCGAGCGCATCGCCCGGCTCGAAGGAGAGACCGGAGCCTTCAAGCGACAATTCGACATGCCGCGTTTCCTTGCTCGATCCGCGGCCGGTCAGGACCAGATTATCGATGACCGGCGCGGTGAAAGGATTGCGTTTGTCGAAGGCGGGAGCGGCCGGAGCGGATTGATGCGAGGCAAGGCCGGCGCTTGCGGCAACCGGCGCGGCATCCGCGGGCTCGATCTTCCCGACGACCGAAGCAATCCAGCCGGCGGACGGAGTTTCGTAGTCGACATCGCAATCGACGCGATCATGGATACGGGTCGCGCCTAGTTCCGCCAGCCGCTCGTCCAGACGCTTGCCGGCCCCGCAGAAGAATTCATAGGTGGAATCGCCGAGCGCCAGGACCGAATAGCGCACGCCGTCGAGGCGCGGCGCCTTGCGGCCTTCGACGAATTCGAAAAAGCCGACGGCGGAGGCGGGCGGTTCGCCCTCGCCATGGGTCGAGGTGATGATCAGCAGGTCCTGCTCGTCCTTCAGCCGGCGCGGCTTGTAGTCGGCCATGTCGGCGACAATCGCCTCGACGCCTTTGGCGCGGGCCGCATTGGCGAGATCCTTGGCCAGGGACCGGCTGTTGCCGGTTTCGCTGCCGACCAGGATCGTCAGGGTCCGGGCCGCAGGAGCAGCGCCGACGCCGCTTGCCGGAACCACGCCATCGCCGAAAGGAAGGACCGCCTCGCCGCGCAACGCGCGCGCGCCATGGTCGAAGCCGGCGAAATAGCCGCTCAACCAGAGCGCCTGGCCCGGCCTGAGCGAGGTCGCCAGCGCGCTGATCTGGTTCCATTGTTCGAGGGTTATGCCCGGCCCCGGGAACTCCACTGTGGTCATACCAAAATGCCTTCGAACATCTTCTTGCGAGGCGGAGGGGCGGCGATCGGCTGCTCCGCAACGTCACGTTCTCATGAGAATCCCGGCGTTTTGCCGCTTTCCTGGAGCGCAGACAAACGAATGTTATTGCGGAGTGACTGCAAGGAAATTGCTGCAATCGCGATTTTAAAAAGGATTTTCGTTATCGATTATATCGCGATGAATTCATGCTCAATTCGGCGCTTCCGACAGTGCGAATATTGCGTCGGAAAAAATGCAAGCCACCGCTGGTTTGCCCCTCATCCGCCTGCAGGCGGATGAGGGGCGACGCCGAAAAGGCAAAGAACCTTTGTCTTGTCCCAACGCCGATCAGATACGGACACCGGCTTCATCGAAGAGAAAGGCACGTGACGTATCGATGCCGAAGCGACAGGCCTGCCCTTCGCGGAAAGCGTTTCCATCCCGGCTTTCCACCGCAATCGCCGTTCCGTCCGGCAGAGAGGCGTGGAGATAGGTGACGCTGCCCAGACGCTCGACGAGGACGATCTTTCCGTCGATGAAAGCCCCGGCCCCCTCGGCAAGGAAATGTTCCGGCCTAATGCCGAGAATGACGCGCGTTCCGATTTCCGGCACGGAGCCGCGTATGCCCACCTCCGTCCGGTCGAGGCCGGCTTCGGGCGCCGCAATCACCGCCTTGCCGTCGGCCGCGCCGACGATCTTAGCGTCGACGAAATTCATGCGCGGCGAGCCGATGAACCCGGCGACGAATCTGTTGTCGGGATTTTCGTAAAGGTCGAGCGGCGCGCCGACCTGCTCGATGCGGCCGGCATTGAGCACGACGATGCGGCTCGCCAGCGTCATGGCCTCCACCTGGTCATGCGTGACATAGACCATGGTCGCGCCGAGCGCCTGGTGCAGTCGGGCGATCTCCAGCCGCATCTGGACGCGCAGTTCGGCGTCGAGATTGGATAGGGGCTCGTCGAACAGGAAGACGCCCGGCCTGCGCACGATGGCGCGCCCGATCGCGACGCGCTGCCGCTGGCCGCCGGAAAGCTCGCGCGGCTTGCGCTGGAGATAGGGTTCCAGATGCAGGATACGCGCCGCCTCCATAACTTTCGCATCGATGGAGGCCTGCTTCTCGCCCGCCATTTCGAGCGGAAAGCCCATATTGGCCGCGACCGTCATATGCGGGTAGAGCGCATAGGTCTGGAAGACCATGGCGATGCCGCGCTTTGCAGGGTCCGTATCGGTCACGTCGCGTCCGCCGATCAGGATTTGTCCGCCCGACGTCTCCTCCAGTCCGGCGATCATCCTGAGCAAGGTGGATTTGCCGCAGCCCGACGGCCCGACGAAGACGACGAACTCGCCATCCGCGACATCGAGATCGACGCCGCCGATCACCTCGGTCTGCCCGAAGGATTTTCTCACTGACCTCAACGACAGGCCGGCCATTCAGCTTTCCTCATCTGGAGCATGATCTTTTCGGAAAACCGGCGTCCACTTTTCCGGATCATGCTCTATTTAACCGCGCCTTCGGTCAGGCCGGAGACGAACCAGCGCCCGATCAGCGCGAATAGGATAACGACGGGAAGCGTCGCGGCGGTCGCGCCGGCAAGAAGCAGCCCCCAATCGATCTGATACTGGCCGATCATTCCGGCGAAGCCGGGGGGGATCGTGCGGCGCGCGTCCGACACGATCAGCACCGAGGCGAAGAGATATTCCGTCCATGACGAGATGAAGGCGAAAATGGCGACGCTGGCGATGCCCGGCGCGATCAGCGGCGTCATGATCCGGATGAGGATCGTGGTTGCCGGCGCGCCGTCGATGACGGCGGCCTCCTCGATCTCGCGCGGCACGGAGCCGAGGAAGGAGCGCATCATCCAGATCGAGAAAGGCAGCGCCAGCGCGACATTGACGATCACCAGGCTCGCCCGGCTGTCGACCAGCCCGATTTTGGCGAAAAGCCCGTAGAGCGGGATCAGGACGACGATGCCCGGAAAGGCATAGGCGACGAGAATGAGACGGTAGAGCAGATGGCGCCCGGGAAACGCCATGCGGAAGAAGGCGTAAGCCGCCGGCAGCGCGAGCACGACCGTCACGACCATAGAGAAGAGGGCGACGACGATGCTGTTCAGGAGATAGACAGGAAAGTCGGAGGATTGCAGCAGCTTGCTGAAATGCCGCAGCGTGAAGCTGTGCGGCACCATGGTCGGCACGCGCTGGATGATCTCCTGCGGCATTTTTATGGAGCCGGTGACGACCCACCAGAACGGCAGGCCGATGACGAGGACAAGCAGGAGCAGGCCCCCATAGAGCGCCACGGATTGTGCGACGGTGCGCCTCATCGGTTCGCCTCGCTCGCGGTCATGGCCCGGGTGGCGAGCACGGCGAAGCTCATCAGGATGATGCTGGTGAGCACGGAAATCGTCGCCGCCCCGCTCAAGCGATAGCCCTTGAACGCCGTCTCGTAGATCAGCACCGGCAGCGTCTCTGTCGCCTGTGACGGGCCGCCGGCCGTCATCAGCCAGATCACGTCGAAGACGTTGAACGACAACAATGTGCCGATGATGCCGAGCACGACAAGCGTCGGCTGCAACAGCGGCCAGGTAATGCGTGTGAAGCGGCGCGTGGCGCTGGCGCCGTCGATCCGCGCCGCTTCATAGAGGTCGCCCGGAATGCGCGTCAGTCCCGCGAGGATCATCAGCGCGGTGAAGGGAAACCAGCGCCAGGAATTGATCAGGATGAGCGCGATCATTGCGCTTCGCCGCGTCGCGAAGAAACCGATCGGCCGCGAGATGATTCCGGCTTCCATCAGGAGCGGGTTGATCATGCCGCCCGAGGTCGAGAGAAGCCAGCGCCAGATGATGACCACCACCACCGTCGGCACGATCCAGGTGAGGATCACCCAGACCCGCGCCACGCGCAGGCCGGGGAATTTCTGGTTGAGGATGAGGGCCGTGCCGAGCGCCAGAACGGTCTGCACGACGGCATTGCCGATGACCCAGACGACGCTGCGGCCGAGCGCCGCCCAGAAATGCGCGCGGCCAAGCACCTCGGCATAATTGGCGAAGCCGACGAAATGGCCCTTGGAGCCGATGATTCCGATATCCTGGAAGGAGAAGATGACGGCCTGCACCAGCGGCCAGCCGAGCACCGCCAGCAGGAAAAGCAAGGCCGGGGCGACAAAGACGAAGGCTAGCCCCGTGTTCTTCTTCATCGTTTCCCGGCCCGCTGCCTGTGGACTTATTTGCCGGCGATCTCGGCCATGTGCGCCTGGCCGGCCTTCACCGCGTCGGCCGCGCTTTGACCATCGACGACGATGTGCTGAAGCGTTTCGGCAATCACGTTCTGAGCCGAAATGGCGCCGATCGAGGGGAACACCTTGCCGGTGGTGAAGCCGAAGAGCTTGCCGTTCTTGGAGTTCTCGATCATCGTCTCGACCTGGCTCTTGTATTTCGTCGTCACGGGATCGTTCCAGAAGGAATCCGCCTTGGCGCCGTCTTCCGTTACAGGCAGGAACAGGCCCGGCTCCATGTTGAGGAAGCGGCCATAGTGCTCGGGTTCGAGCAGCCAGGAGAGGAAAACCTTCGCCGCCTTCTGCTTCGCCGCGTCCTTGGTCGTGATCATGATGCCGTTCGAATAGGAGATGGTCGCCGATTCCGATTGATCGTCGGCATGCGGGACGGCGGCGACGCCGAGATCCGCGGCATCGCCCTCGGCCTGGGCGTTGTAGCTCGAAATCACCGTGAACTGGAGCACCATGCCGCAGCTCTTGCTGTTGAAGCAGGCTTCCGCCTCGCCCCAGGTCCATGACGGGCTGTCGGGTGGCGAGAGCTTCTGCAGGTCGGCATAGGCCTGATAGGCGGCAACCGTCTTCGGGTTGTCGAACGCGATCGAACCGTCATCCTTATAGATATCGGCTGCGCCGTCATTGACCATGAAGCTATAGACGGTCTGGTCGGTATAGAGCTGCTTGTTGGCGGGAAGACCGATGCCGTATCTGCCGCTACCGGAAAGCTTCTGCGCCGCTGCCTTCCATTCCGACCAGGTCTTGGGTACCGACAGACCGGCTTCCTTGAAGGCGCTTTTGCGATACCACATCGAAATCGCCATGTTGTAGGCGGGAACCGCCCATGTGTGGCCGTCATACTGGTAGGGCGCCAACGTCGCCTTGATGAAATGATGCTTCGTGTCGAGGTCCTTGACGAGATCGTCGACGGGCACGACCGCGCCGATCTTCTTGATCACCGTCGTGAAATCCGGGATGGAATTCAGAAGATCCGGCCCGTTGCCGGCCGCGAAGGCCGCCGGCGCCTTGGCATAGACGTCGCCCCAGCTCTGCGGCTCCTGCTTGACCTGGATGTCGGGATGCGCCTTGTTGAATTCGTCGAGCAATTCCTGGATACGCTTCACCCGCTGCGGCGGCTGCTCCATCTGCCACCAGGTCAAGGTGACGGGCTCGGCATAGGCCGCACCCGTCAAAAGCGTGAGCGCCAGACCGGCGGCTGCGACAAACCTGAATGCTGTCATCTTCTGTTCTCCCTGTTGACCGCGTTCCCCTTGGCCGCGGACTAAAGATGCGGATTGCGTGGGCGGTAGCGGGCGACGAGCGCCTCGTTCACCTCCGCCGCGCCGGGCATGTTGGCGCTGAGATAGATCGGCGCGCCCTTGCCCGAAGCTTGCAGCCGGGCCGCCGCTTCCGCCAGCACCGCATTGATCAGCGCCGCGCCGAGCGCGGTCGAGACCGGCCCGACGCGCAATTCGCTGTTGGGCACGCTGGCGATCGCGTCGCCGGGAGGCGCTTCATTGTCGAGCACGATGTCCGCTACGTCAGCGAGGCGGGTCCGGCCCTTTGCGGCGGCCTTGGAGTAAACCTCCGACGTTATGGCGATGACGGTCGCGCCACGCTCCTTGCCGATCCGCGCGGCCTCGACGGGGGCCGCGTTGACGCCGCTGTTCGAGACCACGATCAGCACGTCCTTCGGGCCGATCGGATAGCGCGCGAAGATCGGAGCCACGACGCCCGGCATGCGCTCGAACACGGTGCCGGCGACGGCGCCCTCATGCACCATCGTCGTTCCCGAGAGGATCGGCACGGTGAAGGCGAGACCGCCGGCGCGATAATGAGTCTCCTCCGCAAGCGTGTGGCTGTGTCCGGTGCCGAAGACATAGACGAGGCCATCGGCGCGGCCGGTTTCCTCGACCGCATCGGCGGCGCTGGCGATGGCGTCGGCATTGTGTTCGAGGAGCCTCCCGATACGCTCCGTCAGTTCGGTGAGATAGGCCGTCGCTGTCGGTATTTCGCTCATTTTTCCGTCAATTCCAACCTGACACGCATGGTAAAGCAATCGCCTCGATAGGCCGACCGCACATATTCGAAAGGACGCCCGTCGCGATCGAAAGTGAGGCGCGTGAAGCGCAACACCGGCGCGGTAGGCGCAATGCCGAGCGCCGCGGCGGTCGCCATGTCGGGCGTATCGGCGAGCACGCTTTCTTCCGCCTCGGTCGGGATAAGCCCGTATTTTTCGCGCAGCACCCGGTAGAGCGAATCGGTGGTGAAATCCGTCTTCTCCAACAGGCCCGGCGCCACCGCGACCGGGATCGCGGTCCGCTCGACGGCCACCGGCGTGGCATCCACGAGGCGGACGCGGACAAGACGATGAATCGACGCATTTTCGGCGATACCCAGCGCGGCGGCCGTTTCCTGGTCGGCTGTCCCCGTGCCGGCATCGAGGATGATGCTGGAGACCTGGCGGCCCGTGCGGCGCATCTCCTCCGTGAAGCCCGTCAGCGTGCGTAATTGCTTCTCGATGCGCGGTTCGCTCACGAACGCGCCAAGGCCGACGCGGGTCTCCACCAGTCCGCGCCGCTCCAGAAGCTTGAGCGCATGACGGGCCGTCATGCGGCTGGCGCCGAGTTCTTCGGCGATCCGCCGCTCCGAAGGGAGCCTGTCGCCGACCTTGAGCACGCCGGCGCCGATCTGCGTTTCCAGCCGCTGCGCAATCCGCAGGTAAAGCGGGGCATCATCGAGGGCGGAATCGGTTGGCACGCGCGGTATGGTCCAATGGCGGAAGTGGTATACACCACCCTAGTCTCGCCCCGTGCCGCTGTAAAGTTGGAAAGAGTATCAGTTTCCCCGCAGAACGCGCTCGCGATGGGCCGAATAGGCCGTAAAGGCAGCGTCCCAGGCCGGCTTCGTCGCCGGGTCGGGCACATGGCGGCGCTCGATGCGCCGGGTGGAGAGGGAGGCGATGCGGATCGAAGGGAACCAGCCGATCGCCGTGCCGGCAAGGAGCGCCGCGCCGCGCGCGCCGAATTCGGTTCCCGCCGGAACGAGAACGGTGCGGCCGAGCGCGTCGGCGATCATCTGCGTCCACAGCCTGCTGGCGGCGCCGCCGCCCGTCAGGAGGACCTCCTCGCCGCCGCCCGGCAGAACCTCGAGCAGGTCGCGCATCGCCAGAACCACGCCCTCATAGACCGCCCGCATCATGTGCCCGCGATGGTGGCGGGGCGTCAGGCCGTGAAAGCCGGCGCGCGCCCGCTGATCGACCACGGGCGCGATGATGCCGCTGTCGCTGAGATAGGGCAGGAAGGTGACGCCCTCCTCGCCGATCGGAATGTCGGCAATTATCTTTTCGATGAGCCCGAAACGGCCGGGATCCATGGCGTGTTCGCTCATGATCGTGCTGATCGCCCAGTCGAGATTGAGCGTACCGGCGACATTGACCATGGCGCGGAACCACGTCTTGCCCGGCAGGGTGAAGAGGAGGCCGAGATCGGGCGGATCGAAAACCGGCTGGTCGGAGACCACGCCGACCATGCAGGTCGTGCCGAGGATCGCCATCGTCGTTCCGCTCTCAAGCGCGCTCGCGCCGGTCACGGTCGAAGGCACGTCGCCCGCGCCGATCGCAACCGGCGTTCCCTCGCGGAGACCGGTCGCAAGCGCCGCCTCGCGCGTCACCGTTCCGGCAAGGCTCTCCGATTCTTCCGCCTTGGGCAGCTTCGCCGAGAGACCGGCAAGGCCGAACAGGTCAAGCATTGCCGAACTGCGGTCGCGCGTCCTGGCGTCGCCCGGCGCGACGGCGGCCTCCGTCCGGTCCGCCGAAGCCTTCCCGGTCAGCTTCATGCGCAGGAAATCCTTATAGCTGAAGACATGCGCCGCCCGTTCCAGGGTCTCGCCTTCGTGTTCCTTGAGCCACGCCATCAGCGGTAAGGTGCAGCCCTGCTGCATGACGCATCCGTCGGAAAGGAAGATACGGTGATAGAAATCCGGATCCGTCGCCGCGCGGCGGTCGAGCATTGCCTGGGCGCGGCTGTCCTCCCAATTGATGCCAGGTCTCAGCGCGTTCCCATTGGAGTCCACAAGCCAGGCGCCCACCATTGCGGCCGAAATGCCGATAGCGGCAATATCGCCTCCGTCGAGCGATGCCTCTCGAAGGGCTATCCGGATGGCGGTTTTCGCCGCCTCCCATGCCGCGGCCGGATCGGTTTCGCACCAGCCCGGTTGTGGCCTCTTCAATTCCGTCCTTTGAAAGCCGCGCGCGACCTCGTTGCCGAGACGGTCGAACAAAGCGGCCTTCGTCACCGAGGACCCTGCGTCGATCCCGAGGAGAAAATCGCTCATTCGATATGCCCCATCGAATCAACGGACGTGTTGGGATGCTCGAACCGCCGGAGCGACACGATGCGGTTGCGGCCGGCGCCGACGCCGACAATCGCCTGCGCCACAGCAATGAGCGCCCAGAGGATCAGCGGTATCGTCCAGCCGCCGCTCAGATCATGGATCAGCCCGCAACAGAACGTCCCCGCCGCCGCGAGAAGATAGCCGATGCTCTGCGACATGATCGAGAGCGCCGCGGCCTCATGATGGTCGGCTGCGCGAAGGCTGATGAAACCGAGCGCCAGAGTCAGGGAAACGCCGCTGCCCACGCCCATCGTCATGATCCACAGATAGGCACCGGCGGGAAAGAAGAGGAAGCCACAGACCGAAAGCAGGATCAGCAGGGAACACGCGGCGGCAAGGACCGTCTGATCCCGAGCCAACCGGAGAAGGGCCGGCACTGCCGGAAGGGCGACAAGGGCGACAAGTTGGTAGAGGGACATCAACAACCCGGCTTCCGCCGCCGTAACGCCATGGGTGTGCAGAATGGCCGGAACCCAGGTGATGGTGACGTAAAAGGACAAGGACTGCAGCCCCATGAAAGCCGTGACCTGCCAGGCGAGGCCGGAGCGCCAGATCGGCAGGGAACCGGATTGGCTGGGCGCCTGGCTGTCTTGCGGCGGGCGCATGGCGGCGGGCAGCCAGAGCAGGAGGGCGGCCGCCGCCGGGATTGCCCAGACCGCGAGCGCGCTTCGCCAGCCGCCCGGAAGCCAATCGGACAGGGGCACCACGACACCGGTGGAGATGGCGGGCACGAGGTTCAGCATGACCGCGTAAAGGGTCGTGACGCCTTTGACGCGATGGGGGAAGTCCCGCTTGATGAGACTCGGAACGAGGACGTTTCCGACCGCGATTCCCGCTGCAAGGCACAGCGAGCCCGCGAACAGCGCCGCGACCGATCCCTCCGAGCGTATCAGGATTCCAAGCGTCAGCAGCAGGAGAGCGGCGGCGAGCGTGCGTTCCATCCCGAAGCGGCGGCCGAACTGCGCCAGGGGCGCCAGCGCCCCGAAGGCGACCAGCGGCAGGCTCGTCAGCAAGCCGGCGGCCGCCAGCGAAATGCCGGTCGTCAGGCGTATATGCCCGATCAACGGACCGACGCTCGTCAGCGCCGGCCGCAGATTGGCGGCCAGGAACATCAATGCCGCGAGAGAAACGGCTGTCTTGGTCTGGATGGATGTCTTGGACGCCATGATCGATAGGGATGGATTTCGGTTCGGGCCGACGGAGACGGAATCCGGCCTGACGACCCATGGGAGAATGCTGGGCTTACCTATCCGTTTCAGACGGCAAAGAAAACCACACGCAAACCTGTCTAAATACTGTATGACTGCAAGAAAATCGCATCGAACGGCGGATTCCCATGGATATCGAACGGGCGCGCACCTTCCTGCAGATCGTCCAGTCAGGCAGTTTCCAGGATGCCGCCGACCGCCTCCATGTCACCGCGACCACCGTCAGCGCACGCATTCGTACGCTGGAGGACGAAATCGGCCGTCAATTGTTCCTGCGCAATCGCAATGGCGCGCAACTGACCGCGGCGGGGAAGGAGTTCGAACGTTACGCCCAGTCGCTGGTGCATATCTGGGAACGGGCGCGCCAGCAACTTGCCGTCCCGGCCGGCAAGTCGAGCATGGTCGCCCTCGGCGGCGAACTCAGCCTGTGGAATCCGCTCCTGCTCGATTGGCTGGTCTGGATGCGAAAAATGGTGCCCCAGGTTGCGATCCGGGTCCAGGTCGGTCTGCCCGACCAGCTTCTCGAGCAGTTGCGCACGGGCGTCCTGGATATAGCGGTGCTCTATGCGCCTATGCTGGCGCCCGGCCTCACCATGCGGCTCTTGCAGGAGGAAAAGCTCGTCCTGGTCCGCAGCGCCGGCAACGAAACCGTCGAAGCCGTCAATTACGTGCATGTGGATTGGGGGCCGCAATTCGCGGCGCAATACGGATCGAGCACGCAGAAATTCGGCGATCCCGGCCTCGTGGTGAGCCTCGGGCCGCTCGGCCTGAATTATATCCTGCGCGCGGGGGGGATGGGCTATTTCCGCCAGAGCGTCGTCGGTCCGCATATCGAAGCTGGTGAACTGGAACGCGTCGATGGAGCGCCGGAATTCGTCTATCCCGTCTATGCCGTCTATCCCGAGAACGGGGAGGAGCGCGAGGATATCCGCCAGGCGCTCAGCGGATTGGCAAAGGGAATTAAGACCTGAGCGGACCCGCTTCCCGATCAGGCCTCCGATTTCAGCAGCACATTGATCACCAACTCGCGTCCGGCCCGGCTGATCCCGATGCCCTGAGAGCGCCTCGCGGCGAGGCCGAGTTCGAGCAGTCGCTCGGCCGTCGCCGGATCGAGCTGAGGATCATGGCCGCGATTGAGGCGCTTCAGAGCCAGTTGCTCTTCCGGGGACAATTCGTCCCATTCGATCATGGGGCGCGGCCCGCTTTCTCCATCCGCTTCGGCGTCCGCGCGTTCGGCCCTCGCCCTCTCTCTTCCCGATCTGCGTCTCATGCGATTCTTTCCCGATCTTGGAGCAATTCCAGCAAAAGTGCGCAGCGGTTTTGCGTCCGGAATTGCGTAAAACCAAGGAGGTAGAGCATTTCCGTGATTCGGAGAAAACGGAAATGCTCTGACTCACCGCCGCTCGCTCAGCGCCTGCATGGCAGCGGCAATGACGTCCTCGATCGGCCCGGCGACATTGACGGTCAGAACATCTTCTTCTCCGCGCGGCTTCTCAAGCGTGGCGAATTGGCTCTCCAACAGCGAGGCGGGCATGAAATGCCCCTGGCGGTGCCGCATCCGCGGACTCAACGTCGCCTTGTCGCCGTCGAGAAAGACAAAGCGCAGTTCGGGGCCGACGGCGGCGCGCAGGCGATCGCGATAGATGCGCCTCAGCGCCGAGCAGGAGACGATCGCCCCGCCCTTCTCCCGCGCCGCCGCTTTCAATTCACGCGCGACACGGGCGAGCCATGGCCAGCGATCCTCATCCGTCAGCGGAATGCCCTGGCGCATCTTCTCGACATTCGCGGCGGGATGAAAGGCATCGCCTTCCAGGAAGGGGACGCCAAGCTTTTCCGCTATCGCACGGCCCGCCGTCGATTTGCCCGAACCGCTGACGCCCATCACGATGATCGGGCCGGGATGGGGCTTTGGAGCGGGTTGCATTCAGATGGACCATTCTGCCGAACAAGGTGAAACGGACTCGCGGGATGCGCGGCGCCATTCAGGTTTTACAGGTACGCCCGGAAGGTGCCAATCCCGTCTTGCGATCACGCCTCCGGCCGGTCCGCCGCCGGATAGAACACTGTCCCGTCCGGCTGGACAACCGCGCCCTCCGTCAGGCTGGCCGGCTCGATATGTTCCCGTCCGAGAATATGGAAAACGGTTTCTCCGGCGGCGATCAGATAATCGGCGACGATGCGGCGGTGGCATCGCCACCACACCGCCTCCGAACACATGATCGCGGTGCGCTTTTTACGCCCCTCCCCGATCAGTTGTTCGAGACCGGCACGGAATTCCGGCGAGAGCGCGTAATCCGCGTAATTGTGGAAACTGCGGTTCGTCCAGAAGCCGTTGACAGCTGTCAACTGGCCGCGCGCCTTTCCGCGCAGGCCGCCAAGCGCCGCTATGTGTTCATAGGCTAAGCCGATGCCTACAAGGGACTCCGCGAGTCTGTCCTTGTTGAACTGCGGGTTGGCCCGCGACATCGGCATTTTCCTTATGTCCGCCACCAATTCGATCCCGGCTTCTCGCAACAGCGCGGCGAATTCCGCAAAACTCCGGTTGGAATGGCCGATGGTGAAGAAGGGCAGCGTCACGCGCCGCGCTCATAGAAGATGGAGCGCGCTGCCCTTATGGGCCGCTATATGATCGGTCTTGTCGCTCTTGATCTCATATTGGGGATCGTCTTCGGAGGCGCGATGCGTGTGACCCTTATAGTCAAAATCGCTGGTGTGGATGGCGATGATCGTTCCCGACACCCGGCCCGCCTCCGAATTCCAGCCCACATGATCGCCGATCTTGAATTTTTTCGCCATCGCGTGCTCCTCGCTAACTCTGATATACCCTTCTGGACGTTTTATGCTGGCGTTTCCCCTCGAAAGCGGCTTCCGCCTCAAGGCTTTCGAGATCGCGCCCGACCGTCACGACCGCAAGGCGCTTGCCGTCCCGCCAGAAGGTGGCGGTACAGTTCCGCCTGGCAGGATCGCCGTCGATCTCCAGTCGATCCCATTTTTCCGCATGGCCGACATAGTTGATGCTGGTGTCGTAATGCTGGCTCCAGAAGAACGGCGCCGCGTCGAAGGGCTGCCGCTGCCCGAGCATGTTGCGTGCAGCCACGACGCCCTGGCGCTCCGCCACCACCCAGTGCTCGACGCGGATGCGGTCTCCTGTCCTTTGATCGGGCCAGCGTGCTATATCGCCGGCGGCGTAGATATTGGGGTCGCTCGTTCTTAAAAACGCATCGACCGCTATGCCGCGATCGATCGCGAGGCCGGCCTGTTGCGCCAAGTCCAGTTCCGGGCGCACGCCGATGCCGACCACCACCAGATCGGCTGGCAATTCCTCTCCAGTCGCCAGGACGACATGATCCGGCTCGATCCGCGTCAGCGTCGTTCCGAGATGAAAGACGACGCCATGCTGCTCATGAATCGCCTTCACCATGTCGCCCAGTTCCGGCCCAAGGACCCGCTGCATCGGCCGTTCCTCCGGAGCCACGACATGGACTGCCAGGCCGCGCGTCCTGAGCGACGCGGCAACCTCCATGCCGATGAAGCTCGCGCCGACCACCACGCAGCGTCTGGCCGTTTCGAGCCTGGCGATCAAGGCCTCGCAATCGGCAAGGGTCCGAACCACGTGGACATGCGGCAGATCGGCGCCGGGAATATCCAGCCGGTTCGGTTCCGACCCGGTGGCGAGCAGCAGCGCGCCATAACTTAGCTCGCTGCCTTCGGAGAGGGCGACGGTCCTTGTCGCTGTATCGAGCCTGACGACGCGGCTGTCGCATCTGAGATCGATGTCCCGGTTGGCGTAGAATTTCTGCGACCGCAGCGGAAGCCATGCGGCTTTCGCGGTGCCAGCGAGATAATCCTTCGACAGGTTCGGCCGGTCATAGGGGCGGGAAGAGTCGGCGCTCAGCATAGTGACGGGCCCGCGATAGCCCTGGTGCCGCAAGGTCATGGCGGCGGCGTTTCCCGCCGCGCCGCCGCCGATGATGACCACCGATTCCGGCAGGCCGGCGGAAGAGAGCGCCGGCGGTTCCGCCGCCGGCAGCGGATCGCGCACGAATACCCGGCCGTCGCGCTGTTCGACGCGCCAGTGTTTCAGGCCGTCCAGGGCGGGCGGATGAAGCACTTCGCCCGTGCGCAGGCTGAAGCAGGCATGGTGCCAGGGACAGCGGATGGTATCCCCTACCGCAAGACCCTCGGCCAGCGGCCCTCCGTAATGGGTGCATTTGGCGCCGATGGCGAACAACTCGCCGGCCTGTCGGATAAGAAGCGCGGGCTCGCCGCCGACATGGCCCGTCACCTTGCCGGTAGCATCGAGATCGGAAAGCGGCACGCCTGCGGCAAGATCGGGCCCGGTCGGCGATGATTGTTCGGCCATTTCAATCTCCTCCCTGATCGCGGATTCCTGGCGCTCACCCCTTTCAAGGCGGCACGGCCAATGTCTGCGGCGCGGCCTGCCGGATGCGGGACAACAACCAACTGCGCTGGCGTTCGTTCCGACTTTCGACGCTTCGCAGATCCTTCTCCAGATCGCGGTCGCCGAGCGCGCGGGCGCCCTGGATGAGGACCGCCGTCGAAACGAAGCTCTCGTTGACCATCAGCCACAGGTCCTGCAGGTCCCGCATCACGCCGAAGTCCGACTGCGGCCGTCCGATCGAAAGCGCCTTGTCGAGCGCCCCCGGCTCGCCCTCCTGCCGCTCGCCATATTTTTTGACATAGGGTCGGATCGCCGCGACATTTTCGCTCGACCAGTTCATGAACAGCGCGCTTTGCGGTGCGATATCCGGCGTTGTCGCATGGGCTTTGCGCAGCTTCTCCCAGCAAACAATCAGCCGATCTTCGTTGGCCAGAAGCAGGCCGATGTAATCGGCAAGATAGGGACGGCCGACAGATCTCTCTTCCCCGTCAGCCGCCGTCTTTTCCCGTTTCGTCTCTTCCGGCTGCGGCAGCGATTGGCCCTTCACCTTCTCCAGCTTGACGGCGGCATATTTGAAATGCGGCTGCTTGCTGACCGGATCCCATTCATAGAGCGTCAGTTCGTTGGCGGCGCGCTGCCGACCGGGATCATCCCAATAGCCGTAGTGGAACGGCATGAAGAGCGTGCCCGGCTCGATGTCGCCGATTCGCGCCGGCGCCGCCGCCGCGCCGCGGCGCGAGGTGACGCGCAGCATCTCGCCTTCCGCGATGCCCAGACGGCTTGCGTCCGCCTCGCTCAGCTGGATGAAGGCGTCGGGCGCGGCCTCCCGCAGTTCCTTCGCGCGCCCCGTCTTGGTGCGGGTATGGAAATGATAGACGACACGCCCCGTAGAGAGGAAGAACGGATAGTCCGCATCCGGCTCCTCCGTCGGCGGAACATATTCGGCGGCGCGCAGGAAGGCGCGGCCGTTCGGCTCCTTGACGCGGTAGTCCTCTTCCGCGATTGCCGCGCCGGTCAGCAGATCGTGGCCGTAGCTCTCGCAATAATCCGGATCGGTGGCGAAACGGAGGTCGGCATAATAATGCTCCAGCCCCTCCGGATGCTCGTCGTTACACGGCCAGGGAATGCCCGAGCCGCCGGTGAGTTTCGCATAGGTCAGGCCGGAATAGTCGCACGGGCGGCCCCGGCTGCACTCTTTCCACGCATCGAACGCGCCCTCGGCGTCGGTCCATTTGACCAGCGGCCCGCCGTCCTTGTCGCGGAAATCCATGCGCCGGGCGAAATCGAGGAAGATATCGAGGTCGGAGCGCGCCTCCCCCGGCGGCTCGATGGCCTTGTTGTTGAGGTGGACGACGCGGTCGACATTGGTCGAGCAGCCGGTCTTCTCGCCCCAGATCGCGGCGGGCAGGACGACATCGGCGAATTCCGCCGTCTCGGTCATGAAGGCGTCCTGCACGATCACGAACACGCCCTCCTTGCGCAGATCGTCGCGCAGCCGGGCGAGGTCGGGAATGGACACGGCCGGATTGGTGCCGACGATCCAGAGGACACGGATCGAACCTTCGCCGACATAGTCGAAGATCTGCAGCGCATGCGTCGGCGGTCCCCAGTTCGGCAAGGTTGCCGGATCGACGTTCCAGAGCTTCGCCATCTCCTCGACATGGCGCGGATTGTCGAAATTACGGAAACCCGACAGATCGCCGCCCGAGCCGGTCTCGCGACTGTTCTCGGCGGTGGGCTGGCCGTTCATCTGCAATATGCCGCAGCCGGCGCGGCCGATGCGGCCGAGCACCAGATTGACATTGTTGACCTGCACGGCCGCGGCCGTGCCCTGATTGGACTGGTAGACGCCCTGCAGGCAGGTCGAGAGCAGCATCTTTGAGCCGCCGATCATGGCGGCCGCTTCGCGGATCTGGTCGGCGGGGATATGGGCGATTTCCGCGACACGTTCGGGCGTGTAGCTCGCAACGGTATCGGCAAGTTCCTCGTAACCCAGCGTGTGCGCGTCGATGAAGGCGCGGTCGGCATGGCCCTGCTCGATCAGTTCCCGGAGCAGGCCGTTCAGCACGGCGACATTGGTGCCGAGCCGGGGCTTGATATGAAGATCGGCCTCCGCCGCCGTCGCCGTGCGGCGCGGATCGATGACGATCATTTTCGAGGGCCGGTCCGCCCGCCTGCGATCGAGCACCCGCGCCCACAGAACCGTCGCGGTCGCCGCCATATCATGGCCGAAAAGCAGGAAACAGTCGGTGGCCTCGACGTCCCCATAGGTGCCGGGCTGCCCGTCCGAGCCGAAGCTTTCCTTGAGCGCCGCCCCCGCGGTCGCCGTGCAGAGCCGCGTATTGCCGTCGATATGAAGCGTGCCGATCCCGGCGGTGCGGATGACGCTCAGCGTGTAGTTTTCTTCGGCGAAGAGCTGGCCCGACGTATAGAAGCCGATTGCGCCGGCGGTGTATTTCTCCTTCGCCTCCCTCATGCGGCTGACGATGAGGTCCATCGTCTCGTCCCAGCCTGCAGGTTCGAGGCGGCCGTCGCGGCGGACGAGCGGACGGGTCAGCCGGTCGGGGCTGGCATTGACGACCCAGCTATAGAGCCCCTTGGGGCCGAGCCGGCCACGATTGACCACGTCTTCCTCGCGCCCGCGCACGCCGACGATGCGGCCGCCGGGCGTGTCGTCCTTGACGGCGATGTCGACGCCGCAGCCGTTCGAGCAGAGAAAGCAGGCGGCCTGCACCCAGCGGTCGGGCTCTTCCGCGACGTTCTGGTCCACGCGGATCGGCCAGTGCGAGCCGAGGGATGGCGTGCGCGGCCCCCAGATGTCGGCGATGCTGTCGCGGGTGCTGGTCATCTTTTCCTCCCATCTTCGGCCGCCAGCCGCGCCTGCGGAACAGGTAAGGGCCGGAGCCGACACCGCCAGCCTAGCCCAATGGAGAGGTCCTGACCAAGTCCAATTCAAAAGCGCCTTCACGGTTGCAGAGCGCGAAAAATCGACCAGGCCCGGTCGGTCACGGGAAACGGGAAATTCCCGTCGCCGCGTGAGCGGCCCATATCCCCTGTCGCCTTTTTCAACCTGCCGCTATGATGCCCCGTCACGATGCCGAGGCGCCAGCCGCCCTCCGAAGGCGTCGCGATCGAGGCAAAAGCAGGCTGGCCGCCTTTGCCTCTACCTCGAGTTGCCGGCCCGCGGCTCTCATTGGACAAACGCGAAACATCCATTTACATTCCGTCATATCACGACCGTCGGCTTGGCCGTGGCGTCTGTCGCGCCCGAAAGCTTCGGTTGTTCGCATGCCTTCTCCAGGATGCTCCATCGGATCGCATATGAGACTGACAACGCTCACGGATTACGCTCTTCGGGTGTTGATATATGCTGCCGCCGCCGGGGATCGGCTCATCACGATCGAGGAGACGGCCAAGGCATACAATATCTCGCGAGCGCATCTGATGAAGGTCGTCAATGCTCTGGCCCATGCCGGCTATATCAGGGCGGTGCGTGGACGAAGCGGCGGGTTCACGCTGGCGAAGCAACCCGAGGAGATCAATCTGGGCGCCGTTCTAAGGGTAACGGAATCCGACTTTACGCTGGTCGAATGTTTCGCCAGCGGCAATCAATGCCTGATCACGCATTGCTGCCGCTTGCCCAATGTCATGAACGAAGCCCTCAATGCCTTCATAGGCACGTTCGATAAATATACGCTCGCGGATTTTGTGCTCGCGCAACCCGATTTCACGCCCCCCTTGAGCCCGACCAAGGAAAGGCGCGGCCCCGAATTTGCGCTACAGGCAACGTAAAAGCCGCTTCTTGTAGGCGATCGCGTTCATGTCGCGGACGTCGATGCTGATGCTGTCGACGTCGGGGCAACAGCGCGCCAGACGCTCCCGCAGAAGCACCGCCAAATGTTCCTTCTGCGGGTCGCTCCGGCCCTCCAGAAGCGATATGGTGACGTGGATGAAACTCTCGATGTTCCCGGCGAAACGGAAGGTGTCGTAGGGGATAGCGCGCACCTTGATGTCCTCGGCCTTCATCGCTCCGGATTCCGCGCCCGCCTCGTGAGTAGCCGTCATAAGCGCATCGAGATCCACCGTCTTTTCGATGCCTCGTGAATATTCGATGACGAAATGCGGCATCGGTTCTCATACCCCCAGTTCGATCTTTTCGGAAAAGCGACGGCCGCTTGTCCGGATCATGCCCTCAGAACAGCGAGAAATATTCGCGCTGCTCCCATTCGGAGATGGTGGTGAGATAGCGTTCCCATTCGGACCGCTTGATATGGGTGAGATAGGCGACGAAATCCGGCCCGAGCGTCTTCTTGTAAAACGCGCTTGCCTCGAACCGCTCGATCGCGCCGATGAGGCTGGTGGGCAGGCGGACCGCATCGCTGGCATAGGGATTTTCGACGGGAGCGGGCGCTTCGAGCCGCCTTTCGACGCCGTCCAGCCCTGAAAGGATCTGCGAAGCGAAGTAGAGATAAGGGTTGGCGGCGGGTTCGGCGACCCTGTTTTCGATCCGGCTCGCCCTGTCGCCCGGCATCATCAGGCCACGAATCATCGCGCCCCTGTTGTCGCGTCCCCACTGGATCCTGTCGGGCGCAAGCTGGAAAGCCTGGTAGCGCTTGTAGCCGTTGACCGTCGGCGTCGTCAGCAGACAGGTCTCGGCGGCATGATCGAGCAGGCCGGCGATCCAGTTGCTCGCCACTGGCGAAAGCCGCCCATCCGCCGCCGGCATGAAGAAATTGTCGCCCGTCTTGATATCGACGATCGATTGGTGCAGGTGCCAGCCGCTCGCCATGCCGAAATCGACCTTCGGCCGGCACATGAAGGTGGCGTGAAGGCCTTTGCGCGCGCAGACCTGCTTGACCAGGGAGCGGAACAGCACCATGGCGTCCGCATGTTCCATCGCGCCATCGGGTTCGAAGGTGAATTCGCACTGGCTCGGGCCGAACTCGGCCTCGGTCGAGCGGATGGGAAGGCCGATCTCCTGGCAGGCGCGCCTCAGATCGTCCATCACCTCTTCGAGCGCGTCATAGCGCGCTTCGGTGAGATATTGATAGCCATGCGCGAGTAGGCTGGTTTCCGGCGGCGTGCAGGGCATTCCGCCATCGGCGTGCTCGAGGCGCGGTTCCTTGACGCGGAAGACGTAAAACTCGACCTCAAGCCCGCAAATGAATTTCATGCCGCGCGCGGCGAGGCGCTCGACGGCGTCGCGCAAAATGCGACGCGAAGACATCACGACCGGCGTTCCGTCCTTCTGGTAGAGGTCGCAGAGCACCCATCCCGAATGGCGTGACCAGGGCAGGACGCGGAAGGTCGCCGGATCGGGCGCCATCACTATGTCGGCGCCGCCGGTCAGCGTGCCCTGACCGAAACCGATATCGTCGTCCCAGATCGGAAACACCGTGCGATGCGCCGTATCCTTCAACAAAAGGGTCGAGGTGACGGCGATGCCGTTGCGGACGGCCGATGCGAAGGCGCTGGCGACGATCGTCTTGCCCCGCAATATGCCGTGCTGATCGGCAAAGACGACGCGGACGGTCTCGATGCCTTCGGCCTCGATCCTTGCGAGCGCCGCGTTTGCCGCGTCAAGCTGCGCGTCGGTGAACAGACCCAATCGCGCCAGTTCGCCTTCCAGCCTTATTCGTGAATCCCGCGCCACCCGTTCTCTCCTCCCGGCTATGGTTTCACAACGCCGCACGCTGCGCCACAGCACTGGCCAACATTACGCTTTTTCCATTTCGACGACAGCCTTGACGAGCGGCGCCGCGGGATCGGCGGCCATGGCCCGATCGAGCATTGCGCTGGAGGCGATCAGCTTCCGCGCGGCCATATGATCGCCGGCGCGATTGACCGAGAAGGCCGCAGCGAGACGATCGTCCATCATCTGCAGAAGCGTAAAATCTCCCGATTGCGGATCGCCGCGCAACACAAAGTCGCAGCCGTCCAGCATGATGCCCGCCATCTGGAGTTTCGCCGAATATTGATCCGACCAGAACCAGTTGGCGCCTTTGGCCGGCAGCGGCTTGCCCGTTAGATGCGCGGCGAGGATCCGCGCCTGATCGGTGGCGTTCTGGACGGATTCGACGCGCATCACCGTTTGGGTGTGGTCGTTGAATTGGGCGGCACAGTCGCCGATGGCGTAGATTGAGGGAGCGCTCGTCTTGCAGCAGCTATCGACAAGAATGCCGCCTGCGGCGATCTCCAGCCCAGCCTGCCGGGCGAGGGAGCAATTGGCGTCCGAGCCGACGCCGACAAGGACGAGATCGGCGGCAAGCTTCTCTCCATCAGCGAGGTGGACATGGCTGACACGTCCGCCCTCCTGCTTGAAGCGATCCAGCCGCGTATTCAGCCTGAATGCGACGCCATTGCCGGCATGCAGGTCTCTGAAATAGGCGGACAGAAACGGCGGAAGCGCCCTTGCGATGAGCCGGTCCTGCGCCTCCACAACGGTGACGGCCTTTCCGGCCTTGGCCGCTGTCGCCGCCACTTCGAGGCCGATGAAGCCGCCGCCGATGATAACGATCTTCCCGGCAGCCGCGAGGCGCTCCTTCAGAAGCCGCGAATCGGCAAGGCTGCGCAGCATATGGACGTTTTCCAGCGAACTGCCCTCAATGCTGAGTTTGCGCGCGGAAGCGCCGGTCGCGAGGACGAGCGCTGCGTAGGGCAGCATCGCGCCACCCGTCTCGATCTGCTGCCGCTCCGGCAGGATTTGCGTCACCTCGGAGCCGTTCAGAAGCGCAATGTCCTGATCGCGGTAAAAACCCTCTCCCCGAAGAAGAATCTGATCCTCCGCCTGCTGGCCGGAGAGAAATCCCTTCGACAAGGGCGGCCGGTGGTAGGGCAGGCCGTCCTCGTTGGAGATGAGCGTGATCGGGTCCTGCCAGCCGGACTGGCGCAAGGCTGCCGCGGCCTGCGTGCCCGCATGCGACGCGCCGATGATAACCGCCCCCGGTTTCAATATTGGGTCTCCGGAAGAAAGAACACAGCACCATCGATAGTCGGCGTCAGCTTGATCTGGCAAGACAAACGGCTGGTGTTGCGGCGCTCGGCCGCTGTCTGCTCCAGCATTTCGTCTTCCTGCAGGCTCACATTGCCGACCTTCGCCCGATCGTTTTCGTCACAATAGACATGGCACGTGGCGCAGATAACAGGACCCGCCGCATTCGGCTTCGATACCGGGGATGTTGTTCCTGACCGCGGCCTGCATCAAGGTGCCCCCGACAGGAGCTTCGACCGCAATACGCTCTCCTTCGGCGGTCTTGAATATCACGCGGACTGTGCTCATCATCTGCCTGATCCGGTGTCGTATAAATACCAAACGTGCTATAATCGAACAAATGGTATTTAAATAACCGTTGTAAATGACTACGAAGGATTGTCAAGGGACTCGACCGTTCGCATGTCAACGGCTACTCATGCGGTCGTTGAGGGGAAAGACAGCCGATGCAGCGCGAAACCGGAATGCGCGAAATCACCGACCGGGACATCTCGCTCACCTTCGCCAAGGGCATGAGCGTGCTCAAGGCGTTCGACACGGGCGCGACGCACCTGACCCTTCCCCAGATAGCAAGGATAACGGGACTGGACCGGGCATCCGCCCGGCGACTGGTCCTGACGCTCGTCCATCTCGGCTATGTGAAGCAGGACGAACGGGTGTTTTCGCTGACCCCGCGGATTCTCGTCCTCGCAAGCGGTTTTCTCCAGGCGCACCAGTTCGGAAAGACGATCGAGCCTGTGCTGCGGGCCTTTTCGCAACAGATTTCCGACGCCATTTCCATGGCCATGATCGACGGTTTCGAAGCCGTTTATGTCGCCCATGCCGGGGCCGACAGCAGGCCGGCGAGCATCGGCTTCACCGTGGGCAGCCGGGTGCCCCTGCTGCCGAGCGCCATCGGGCGGGCTCTGGTCGCCGCCTGTCCGCCGGAACAATCGCGTGAACTGATCCACAACGCGCCGCTGGAGCGCTTCACCGACAGCACCGTGATGGATCGTGAAGCCATCGCCGCCGACATCGCGCTGACGGCAAAGCGCGGCTTTGCCTTCGTCGTAGGCGAGTTCGAGGCCGGCGTCGCCGCCATCGCCACGCCGGTACGGTCGGAAAGCGGAGAGGCCGCCTCGCTCGGCATTTCAGGCAGCGCGCCGCGCCTTGCCGACGAAAGCTACAGAAACCGCGTCATCGATATCTTGCGGGAATGCTCGAAAGCGGTCGCGGCGCTCCTGTGAAACGCATGGCGGACAGACAGCTCCGTGAGCGTGCGGCTTTCTGCATCGCACGAAGTCGCAAACGTTCCGCACGTTCACGTTAAGTTCTCTGGGTTGAAAACATAAGTAATTGATGTTTCACATGAAATTTGGTGATCCCGGCGCGATTCGAACGCGCGACCCTCAGATTAGGAATCTGATGCTCTATCCTGCTGAGCTACGGGACCACGGCTCACCTCATAACCGTTTCGTCGCCTTTCGCCAACCTCCTTATAGATCGGCAAGAGCGTGATCCGCGGAAGCGGGGCCGGCCTTTCAAAAATCATGCCCCTTAAAGAGATCGATCGTGACGCGCTTCGCCCCGAGCGCATCATGTGCCGGGCGCGAGCGCACTCTCCGCCAGCCTGACCCAATAGCTGACGCCCAGTGGAATGGCCTCGTCGTTGAAGTCATAGGCAGGGTTATGGAGGCCGGCGCTGTCGCCATTGCCGAGAAAGATGAGCGCGCCCGGGCGCGATTCCAGCATGTAGGAAAAATCCTCGCCGCCCATCAGCGGATCGACATCATCATTCACCTTGCGCGCGCCGGCAATTTCCCTGGCGGCGTTCGCGGCAAACGCGGCCTGATCCGCGTCGTTGAAGGTAACGGGATAATTCGGATACCAGTCGAGTTCGACGGTCACGCCGAAAGTCGCCCCGATCCCGGCGCAGATCTCGCGGAAGCGCTCCTCCGTCTTCGCCGCCACCTCCTTGTCCAGCGTGCGCGTCGTGCCGGCAAGGGCAACCATTTCCGGAATGACGTTATAGGCATCGCCGGCATGGAATTTCGTCACCGACACGACGACGGACTTCACCGGATCGATGGTGCGCGAGGCAATGGTCTGCAATGCCAGCACAAGCTGGCTGCCAATGACGATGGGATCGATGCCCAGATGCGGCATGGCCGCATGAGCGCCCCTTGCCTTGATCCGGATGTCGAATTCCGACGTCGCGGCCATGATCGCACCCGGCCTGATGGCGAACTCGCCCAACGGAATACCCGGCATATTGTGCATGCCGAAGACCCTGTTGATGCCGAAGCGCTCCATCATGCCGTCCTTGACCATCTCGTTGCCGCCGCCGCCGCCCTCTTCCGCCGGCTGGAAGATCACCGCCACCTGGCCTTTGAAATTTCGCGTCTCGGCGAGATATTTCGCCGCGCCGAGCAGCATTGCCGTATGCCCGTCATGGCCGCAGGCATGCATTTTGTTCGGCGCCGTCGAGGCGTAGGGCTTGCCGGTGATCTCATTGATCGGCAGCGCATCCATGTCGGCGCGCAGGCCGACCGCATCCCCGGCGCCGAGCCTGCCCTTGATGATGCCGACGACGCCCGTCTTGCCTATTCCCGGCACGATCTCGTCCACGCCGAATTCCTTCAGCTTCTCCTCGACGAAGGCGGCCGTTTTCACCACGTCGAAGCCGAGTTCGGGATTGGAATGGATGTGGCGTCGCCAGCCGGCGATTTCGTCCTGCATCTCGGCTGCGCGGTTCAATATTGGCATATTCGAACTTTCCCGTTGGTCGGAATATTCAGGTGGTCGTAACCACGGCTCACAAACGTGATCGCCGCGACTTTGCCATTTTGGCGACACATGCGCTAGATAGCAGGGCCGGGTCGCTGATCGGCTTCGGTCGCCTTCCGGCGCGATCGTGCTCGGATTCGAAGAGCTTCGGAGAATAACGGCAAGAGGCAACCGGATTGATTAGGCTGGGACGGCGCCTTCTCGGCGCGACACTTCTCCTGTTTTCATTGATGGCCTCCGCGGCTCACGCCGACGAGCCTTATATGCTTTTCGACGTCAATGACGGCCGCATCCTGCTCCAGAACGACGCTTTCGCGCGCTGGTATCCGGCCTCGCTGACCAAGCTGATGACCACTTACGTGGCCTTCGAGGCCCTGCAGAGCGGCAAGGTGACGCTTCTGTCCCCCGTCAGGATCACCAGGAACGCGGCGCACCAGCCCCCATCGAAGATCGGCCTGAAGTCCGGCACCGTCATAACGCTCGATGCGGCGCTCAAACTGATGCTGGTCAAATCCGCCAATGATATTGCGATGGCGGTGGGAGAAAATATCGGCGGTTCCGAGGCGGCTTTCGTCGACCAGATGAATGCCGAGGCCCAACGGCTCGGCATGACCGGCACGCATTACACCAATCCGAACGGCCTCTTCGATCCGGAGAACTACACCACCGCGCATGATCTCGCGATCCTGGTTTCCGCGATTCGCCGGCAATTCCCGCAATATGAGAATTATTTCAGGATCGAGGCGGTCGGCCTCGGCAAGAAGGTCATCCCCAATATCAACGTCCTGCTCGGCCGCTTCGACGGCGCTGACGGGATGAAGACGGGCTTCATCTGCGCCGGCGGCTTCAACTTCATCGGCACCGCCACCCGCGACGGCAAGACCCTGGGCGCGATCGTGCTCGGCGCGTTTTCGCTCGCGGACCGTGCCGAGAAGGCCGCGGCGCTGCTGCAGCGCGGCTTCGGCATGGCGGAAAGCAACACCATGCCCACAATCGCCTCGCTCCAGCCCTACGGGCCCGGGCAGGACCAGGCGACGGACATGAGCGACGCCGTCTGCTCCAAGGAAGCCAGGAAGGAACGGGCGTCGGAACTCGGCGAAAACGGAAAACCCGTCCTCAAATCGGCCTTCATCCACAAGATGGATCATGATCCGAAAGTGGTCATGGTCAGCCTCGGCGGCGCCACGGGACCCGGCGGCCTGCCGCCGGAGCCGGTGTACGCCAATGTCCCCATCCCGACGCCGCGGCCCGATTATGTCCCGACGGAAAAGGCCTCCGTTCGCACCCAGGCCGCGGCGGTGCAATGATCGGCATGGAACCGATCGCCGCGACCATCCTGACGGGCTTTCTCGGTTCCGGAAAGACGACGCTCCTGAACCGGCTGCTGAAAGAACCGGCGCTGGCGCACACGGCCGTCGTCATCAACGAGTTCGGCGAAGTCTCGATCGACCACCTTCTTGTCGAGCGCTCGACGGACGGCGTGATCGAATTGTCCGACGGTTGTCTGTGCTGCACTGTCAGGGGGGACCTGATCGACACGCTGGCCGACCTCGTCGATCGCGTCCAGACCGGCCGCATCGCACCGCTCAAGCGGGTGGTTATCGAAACGAGCGGCCTTGCCGATCCCGTTCCCGTTCTCCAATCCCTGATGGCGCACCCCGCGCTCGTCCAGTCCTTCCGGCTTGATGGCGTGATCGCCACTGTCGATGCCGTCAATGGAGCGGCAGTGCTCGACCGCCACGAAGAAGCGGTGCGGCAAATCGCCGTCGCCGACAGGATCATCCTGACCAAGACGGATATTGCCGAGGGTAAGGAAGGCCTCGACGAACTGAAGGACAGGATCGCCAGACTGAATCCGTCGGCCTCTCTCATCGAAAGTGCGGACGGCCGTGTCGATCCCGCGCTCCTCTTCAATTGCGGCCTTTACGATCCCGCCAGGAAGATCGCGGATGTGGGACGTTGGCTCCACGAGGAAGCTGTGCATGACCTTGCGCACGGTCATGATCCGCATCACGACCATGCCGGGCATCGACATGATGAGCGCATCCGGACTTTCTCGCTGGTCCATGACGGCCCGGTCCCGCGGTCGGCGATCGAGACCTTCATCGATATTCTGGGCTCGACCGAGGGCGAGCATCTGCTGCGCATGAAGGGGATTGTGGAGACCATCGAGGACCGGTCCCGTCCGCTCGTCATCCATGGCGTGCAGTCGCTTTTCCATCCACCGGTGCGGCTCCCCGCCTGGCCCGACGACAAGCGCGGCGTGCGCCTCGTCCTCATCACCATGGACATGCCGGAAGATTATGTGCGCCGCCTCTTCGCGGCGATCACCAGCGCTCCCCGGACCGATACGCCCGACCGCGCGGCGATCGAGGCCAACCCACTCGCCATTCCGGGTTTCAAGGCCTGATCGGACTTATCCGCGCTCGATCAGGAAGCGATGGCCGCCTTCCACGGCGAAGCTTTCCACGAGCCGATGACCGTTTTCGCGGCAAAAGGCGGGAATATCGATGACGGCAAGCGGATCCGTCGTCTCGAGCCAGAGAAGCGCGCCGCGCTCCATCCCGGCGAGGCGCTTTCGCGCCCGCAGGACGGGCAGCGGACAGGTGAGGCCCTTCAAATCGTAGATTTCGGCCTTGATCGCAGCTTCTTTCAATTCGCGATCTTGCTGGCGAAAAGGGCCAGCGCCTGCTGGTAGACCGTCGCCCTGTTCCAGGCGGCCAGAACGGGGAAATTCGGCTGGCCGGGCTGATAGCCGGCGCCTGGTATCCAGCCATGACCTCTCAGGAAATTGGCGGTCGAAGCGAGCACGTCGGCGCGCGAATGGATGAGGTCGCGCCGTCCGTCGCCATCGAAGTCGACGGCGTACTGCAGATATTTCGAAGCGAGCAGCTGCGTCTGGCCGATTTCACCGGCCCAGGCGCCGCGCATCTCCGCCGCTGTCATGTCGCCACGCTGGATGATCTCCAGCGCCGAGGTGAGTTCGTTGGTGAAGAACGCCGACCGGCGGCAATCATAGGCAAGCGTCGCCAGCGAACGGATGGTGCTCAAATTCCCCATATAGGAGCCGAAACCGGTTTCCATGCCCCAGATCGCGACCAGGATCTCGGGCTGCACGCCGAACCGCTTCTGTATGCGGGACAGCAGACGCGCGTTGGAAGCCATCTCTTCCTTGGCGCGCTTGACATAATAGGGGGGCGCCCGCCGGGCCATGAATTGCTGGAGCGTCATCTTGAAGGCGTGCTGGTGCCTGTCATAACCGATGACCTTCTTGTCGTAGGTGACGCCGGCGAAAGCACTGTCGAGGACGCGCGAGCTGATCCCTCGCTCCGCCGCTTCCGACTTGAATTCCTGGAGCCAGGCGGGGAATCCGGCCGGACCGTCGCCGCAGCGCGGCGCGGCCGACGCCGCCGTTGGAATGAGTGCCATCGCGGCGAATGCCACAGCGACGAACTTGCCCGCCACCCGAAATGCCATTCTTTTCTCCCAGAAGCCCTTTGTCGACCGCCGGGATTGTCTTGGGCGGCGTTCCGCCCATTGGAACGCAGGTAGTCCATAACAATTCCAGCGGATTGCGTGTAGCAAAGGGTTCGGGAACTGCGCAAGCCGCCGTCGTTCCGCGAACGGAGGGAATCGGTCTTCCCCTGACCGGTAAGAAGCTTTTCATTTCCCCGGTCTATCAGGACAAAGAGCGTCCCGAATTTTGCTCTATGGACGATCAACAGCATGAAGACAGGCGCAGAACGGAATCAAGCTGCGATTCCCTCCAGTCCGAACGACGATCCAAGGCGGAAAGAAATGATGATCGAGCCAAAGGCTTTTCAGCTTTACCGGGAGAGCGCGGGTCCGAAGATGACCTTGCCGCGCCTCCTTGCCGGTATCGTGGTCATCGTCATCTGCTGGCTGGCCGTGACGTTCGGGGTGCTGACGGCCGGCTTCTATCTCTATACGGGGTTCGGCGGCTATGCGCGGCTGATGGAAAGTTTCATCACGACGCGGCCCGGCACGCTGGCCGTTTTCCTGACCTTCGCCGGCATCTGGCTCGGCGTCTGGATCGCCATGCGTTTCCTCCACAAACAGAAGCTTTCCGCTCTTTTCGGCCCGAGCAGCCGGCTTTCGGCCAGCGCCTTTCTCAAGGGACTTGCCGCCGTCGCCGTCACTTCACTTCTGTCGGAAATCGCGCTTTACGCCATCGCGCCGCAATTTGTCCGCACGACGATCGCACTCGGCGATTGGCTGATCTTCATCGTTCCTGTCATGCTTTTCGCCTTCGTCCAGACATCGGCGGAAGAACTGCTTTTCCGCGGCTATCTCATGCGCGGCCTCGCCTATCGCTTCCGCAGTCCGCTGATATGGGCTCTCCTGCCGACCCTGGCCTTCACCCTGCTCCATTGGCACGGCGGAACGCCGATGCTGATGACCGCGTGCGTTCTCGTCACGATCGGCAGCTTCGCGGTGTTGCTCGCCTTCATCGTCTATCGCACGGGAAATCTCGGCGGCTCCATGGGCGCCCATTTCGGCAACAACATCTTCGGCTTTCTGCTGATCTCGCATGAAAGCAGCTTCAGCGCCTTCTCGCTCTATAACGGCGCTGCGCTCCAGGCTCTCGATTGGACGCTCGGCACGACGGCGGCGGTAACGCTGATCGGCATCGTTTCGTGCGCCCTGACAGCCCTCCTGCTCTTCCATTCCCGCTCGCCGCTCAGGCTGACGCCCGATCGCTCGGCGAGAACGTCTTCGTTCCGATACGGTTCAGCGCCGATATGAGGCGCATCAAGCGATAGTCGTTTCCTGCTTTGCGCTGACCGCTCGTTTCGTCACCGCGGCCTGGAAGGCCGCAAAAAGCTTGCGCATGGCGGGTTTCTTGTAGGGAAAGACATCTTCCGGATCCATGTCGTGGACGATCATCGCCACGTCCACCTCAAAGACAAGGAGCCGCCCATCGGGCATCTCGGCGCAGTCGATTCCAAAATAATCGAGCCCGACACGTGAACAGAGCGCCTCGAAGGCGCGGGCGTGCCGAGCGGCGAAGTCGGTGTCGAAATTCTCCATCCAGCGTTGTTCTTCCGCGCGCCGCCAGGCATTCTCGGCCATTCCGGCGCTGAGGTAGTGGACGATCCAGTGCTCCGAGACGGCGTAATGGCTGGCGAAAGCCTTGCCGTCGATGAAGACGATTCGCTGCTTGCGATAGCGGCCGTCCGCTCCGGAATAGTCGATGAAGGGCGCGACATGGTATTTTTCGGCCTGCTGCCGCCTGAAATAGGGAAGAAGTTCAGAGGGTTGGCCGATGCGCTCCAATCCGCCGCCAGCATGGGTGCCGGCCGGCCTGATCGTGATGGGAAAATCGAAGCGATCCGGCAGTGCCGCCTGCGCAAGGCCCGGCCCACTCTCTCCTGACAGCTCGGCGCGCGACAGGACCGACGTCGGCGGCGCGAGGATGGCGGGCGCATCGGCAAGAAGCGCGCCGACGCCCTCGCGCGTCAGACCCATCACCTTCGCCGGATCGCCGTTCATGACAGGCTGCGCCTCGGACCTTCCGGCAAGCAGCCTTTCGATTGTCTTCAGGACAGGCCGGTTCTCCTCCGATTCTCCGACCGCCATGAAGGCCACATCGAATGGGGACAAATCGGGAAGCGCGGACATATTACCATCGACATAGAGATAGGTGAGGTCGATGTCGGAGCCTTCGAGCAGGAAATCGATCGGCGTGTTCGCCATCAGGTCGCCGGCCGTGACGAGGACGGCCAGTTTCAATCCCCCGCCTTTCCCACAGATGCGCCGGAAGCTCTTTTGTAGGGCAATCGCGGCGTTTTGGGCTTCCAACCCCTCCGCCCTCCGCCCGCGCGCCTGCAGCAGCACGGAAAGATCCATCAGCGCTTCGGCATCATTCGCATTTGCGGCGACGCGCGCGGCAAGCCTGTCCCATAAAGGCTTGATGTCCTCGCCGAGATAGATGCTGTGCATGATCGGGCTGACTCCGACGAGGCTTCCCGCCATTTTCCTACTCCGCAAAGCCGGACATGCCGACAATCATTGATTCGGAACGGCCATTATGACCGGCAAAGGTGGAGCGAGGATGGAACCATTCACAACTTCGCCGGATTCAATGATAGTTTCTCAACGAGGGACATCGGAACCGGGAAGATGTATTCGCGCATAAGCGGCCGTCTCGCTTCAATTGCAGCCTCTGTCGGCATGCTCGCCGCGCCGGCGCATGCCGATGGCGCGCAGCGTTTCAGCGCCGACTATTCCGTCTCGCTTTTCGGCCTGACGCTCGCCAGGACGAGCTTTACCAGCACGGTCGACGGCCAGAGCTTCAACATCAAAGGCTCGATCGCGAGCGCCGGCGTCGCCCGCATTATCGACGACACCAAGGGCACGACGACGGTCAACGGCCGTCTGACGCCATCCGGTGCGCAGCCGCAATCCTTCCTCGTCGCCTACACCTCGGGGAAAAAAAAGAAGCGCACCGCTATCGAGTTTGCCGGTGATACGGTCTCGCATACGGAAAACATTCCGCCGTTGAAAAAGCAGAAGAACTGGGTGCCGCTCGGTCCGGACGATCTGAAGGCCGTCACCGATCCGCTGTCGCTCACACTCGTCAAGGCCGCTAGCCCAAGCGACGTCTGCAATCACACGCTCAAATATTATGATGGGGAGCTGCGCGCCGACATCCGCCTTTCCTATGCCGGGACTGCCCCTTACTCGGTGCCCGGCTACAGCGGTAAGGCTACGGTCTGCAGCGCGCATTTCGTTCCGGTCGCGGGCTATCGCACGACCAACAGCACGCTCAAATATCTGCGCGACAAGAGCAAAATGAAGATATCCTTCGTTCCCATGGGAACGACGGGGATCTACGCGCCGATCGCGGCGAGTATCGGCACCAAGATCGGGACGGTCGAGGTGCGCGCCGAGAAATTCACGTCAGAATAGAGCGGAAGACCTGCAGTTCAGTCTGCGGCGAATTTGAGCGCCAACGCGGCCGCGAGCGGCCCGATCACGGTGAAGAAAAGCGTCAGCGCGATCAAAATCAGGAACGGAAAGACGAAAGGCTGCGGCGGATGCGTCGCGCCATAGCTCGCCGCGACGCCGAAGATCAGGACGGGAATTGCAAGCGGCAGGATCAGCACGGAGACGAGCAGGCCGCCGCGCGGCAGCGCCACGGCGACTGCGGCGCCGACGGCGCCGATGAAGGCGATCGCCGGCGTGCCGACCAGGAGCGTGAGCGTCGTCGCGCCGATTCCCTTTGCCTCCATGTTCATGAAAAGCCCAAGAAGCGGCGAGGCGACGACGAGCGGCAGCACACTCGCCGTCCAGTGCGCCAGGCATTTGACCAGCACGACGAGCGCGGTCATGTGCCTGTCGTCCGCGAGCAGCAGAAGGTCGAGCGACCCGTCCTCACGATCGGCCTGGAAGAGCCGTTCCAGACCGAGCAGGCTCGCCAGAAGCGCGCCGATCCAGAGGATCGCCGGGCCGATGCGGGCAAGAAGCTTGAGATCGGGACCGACGCCGAAGGGCACGACCGCCACCACGGCCAGGAAGAAGAGCACGCCCACTAGCGCCCCGCCGCCGGCGCGGATGCCGATGCGCAAATCGCGGAGGTAGAGGGCTAGCATAGGCGGCTCCCACCCTCCCCCTTGCGGGGAGGGTCGGCGCGTAGCGTCGGGGTGGGGGTCGTGCAAAATAGAGCATAACCATCGCCACCCCCACCCCGCCCCGCTTCGCGGGTCGACCCTCCTCGCAAGGGGGAGGGTGGGCGGCGTGCCCCCCCGACATGACAAAGGGGGGCGCGAAGGGGCGCGGGCATCTCAAACATGCGCATCCCCCAGCCTCACCTCCTTTGCCCCCTCCAGTTCCAGCGGCAGATGCGTCGCAGCGACAACAATGCCCCCCTCGCCGAGGTGCTCCCCCATTAACGCGCCGAACCGCCTCTCCGAAGCCTTGTCCAACCCGGCGGTCGGCTCGTCGAGCAGCCAAACCGGCCGGTTATTGAGGAGCAGTTTCGCGATCGCCACACGCCGCCTCTGGCCGGTCGAAAGATAGCCGAAGGGGAGATGCGCGATGCCATGAAGCCCGACCGCGTCGAGAGCCTCGGTCAGGGCAAGTTTCGGCGCACCCGAGAAGCGCTGCCAGAACAGAAGGTTTTTCCCGACGGTCAGCGCCGTCTTCATCCCGTTCAGATGACCGAGGTAGTGGCAGGCGGCGGCGACGCCTCCATCTTCTTCGCCGCCTTCCAGGCGAATCGCCCCTCCGGCCGGCGGCAAAAGTCCTGCTACGATCCGGAGAAGCGTCGACTTTCCCGCCCCGTTCGGCCCGGTTACGACGAGGCTTTGGCCGCCTTCGAGGCTGAAGCCGACGTGCGAGAAGATGATCTCTCCGCCGCGTTCACCGCTGATATTTTCGGCAATGAGCCGCATTCGTCCCACCTTGCCAGCCCTTGCGCCAAGCGAATTGCATTGCAGCAATTTTGGCCCCTTGCCGTACTGGCACTCTCATACGAAATTCACTATAGAACCCGCAACACGCCAGCGGTCGGCGTGGACAGCAAATTGCGCCGAACCAGCGCGCGAGCCGCCTTGACCGGCCCGGACGCCGAGGAACGGACAGCGGAAATGACCGTACCCGCACCTTGCGCGTGTGAGCATGCAACAGGCGTCCGTCCCTCATCGGCCATCAGGATGTTAAGGGATCGCTCGTGACACAATCACCCGACAGTTTCAAATCGCGGAAATCGCTCAAGGTGGGCGACAAGGAATATGTCTATTACAGCCTCGCCGAAGCCGAGAAGAACGGCCTTGCCGGCATTTCCAGGCTCCCCTTCTCGATGAAGGTGCTGCTGGAAAACCTGCTGCGCAACGAGGACGGCCGCTCGGTCAAGGCCGACGACATCAAGGCGGTGGCGGCCTGGCTGAACGACAGGGGCTCCGCCGGCTATGAGATCGCCTATCGCCCGGCGCGCGTGCTCATGCAGGATTTCACCGGCGTGCCGGCCGTGGTCGATCTCGCGGCCATGCGTGACGCGATGGTTTCGCTCGGCGGCGACCCGCAGAAGATCAACCCGCTTGTCCCCGTGGATCTGGTCATCGACCATTCGGTCATCGTCGACGAATTCGGCTCCCCGATGGCCTTCGCGCGCAACGTCGAACTCGAATATCAGCGCAATGGCGAACGCTACCGCTTCCTGAAATGGGGCCAGCAGGCGTTCCGCAATTTCCGCGTTGTTCCGCCCGGCACCGGCATCTGCCATCAGGTCAACCTCGAATATCTCGCCCAAACGGTCTGGAGCGCGGATATCGACGGCGAAACAGTCGCCTATCCCGACACCTGCGTCGGCACCGATTCGCATACCACCATGGTCAACGGCCTCGGCGTTCTCGGCTGGGGCGTCGGCGGCATCGAGGCGGAAGCCGCCATGCTCGGCCAGCCGGTCTCCATGCTTCTCCCCGAGGTCATCGGCTTCCGCCTGACTGGCAAGCTGAAAGAAGGCGTCACCGCCACCGATCTGGTGCTGACGGTCACGCAGATGCTCAGGAAGAAGGGCGTCGTCGGCAAGTTCGTCGAGTTCTTCGGTCCCGGCCTCTCCTCCATGGCGCTCGCCGACCGCGCCACGATCGGCAACATGTCGCCGGAATATGGCGCGACCTGCGGCTTTTTCCCTGTCGATTCCGAGACTGTCAAATACCTCACCATGACCAGCCGCTCGGAGGAGCGTATCGCACTGGTGAAGGCCTATTGCGAGGCGCAGGGCCTGTGGCGGGACGACGGTACGGAAGACCCGGTTTTCACCGACACGCTCGAACTCGATCTCGGCTCCGTTGTGCCCTCCATGGCCGGTCCGAAGCGTCCGGAAGGGCGCATCTCGCTCGAGAATATTCCCGCCGGTTTCGCCCAGGCGATGGAAAGCGAGTACAAGAAGGCGGGCGAGCTCGGCAAACGCTATGCCGTCGAGGGCGCGGATTACGATCTCGGTCATGGCGATGTCGTGATCGCGGCGATCACGTCATGCACCAACACCTCCAATCCGAGCGTCCTGATCGGCGCCGGGCTGCTCGCCCGCAACGCCAACCGCCTCGGCCTGAAGCAGAAGCCCTGGGTCAAGACATCGCTCGCGCCGGGCAGCCAGGTCGTGGCGGAATATTTGGACAAGTCCGGCCTGCAGAAGGAACTCGACCAGATCGGTTTCAATCTCGTCGGTTTCGGCTGCACGACCTGTATCGGCAATTCGGGCCCGCTGCCGGGGCCGATCTCCAAGACGATCAACGACAAGGGCCTGATTGGCGCGGCCGTGCTTTCGGGCAACCGCAATTTCGAAGGCCGCGTGTCGCCCGACGTGCAGGCGAACTATCTCGCCTCGCCGCCGCTGGTGGTCGCCTACGCGCTCGCCGGCACGGTGACGAAGGATCTCACCACCGAGCCGCTCGGCGAGGACAAGAACGGCAAACCTGTCTTCCTCAAGGACATTTGGCCGACCTCGAAGGAAATCCAGGAATTCATCGCCAGGAACGTCACCCGCGACCTCTTCGCCCGCAAATATGCCGACGTCTTCAAGGGCGACGAGAACTGGCGCAACGTCCAGGCTCCCAGCGGCCAGACCTATGCCTGGGACGATCAGTCGACCTATGTCCAGGACCCGCCCTATTTCGAGGGCATGGGCAAGAAGGCCGGCCATATCGGCGACATCAAGGGCGCCCGCATCCTCGGCCTTTTCGGCGACAAGATCACCACCGATCACATCTCGCCGGCCGGCTCGATCAAGGCCGCTTCTCCGGCGGGGGAATACCTTACCGGACACGGCGTCGGCATCGCGGACTTCAACCAGTACGGCACGCGGCGCGGCAATCACGAGGTAATGATGCGCGGCACGTTCGCCAATATCCGCATCAGGAACCACATGCTGGGCGAGAACGGCAAGGAAGGCGGCTATACGATCCACTACCCCTCGAAGGAGGAGATGTCGATCTACGACGCCGCAATGGAGTACAAGAAGGAGGGCGTGCCGCTCGTCATCTTCGCCGGCATCGAATATGGCAACGGCTCCTCGCGCGACTGGGCGGCGAAAGGCACGAACCTGCTCGGCGTGCGGGCGGTGATCGCGCAATCGTTCGAGCGCATCCATCGTTCCAACCTGGTCGGCATGGGCGTGCTTCCCTTCGTGCTCGAAGACGGCACCAGCTGGAAGTCGCTCAATCTGACCGGCGACGAGACGGTCGAGATCGACGGGCTGGAAAACATCCGCCCGCGCCAGAAGATGGTGGCCAAGATCACCTATGCCGACGGAAAAGTGAAGGAGGTGCCGATCCTCTGCCGCATCGACACGGTGGATGAACTCGCCTATTTCAAGAATGGCGGCATCCTGCAATATGTCCTGCGCGACCTCGCGGCATAATCGGCTTCCATCGCAAACCACTTGATCGCGCCGTCCGGCCCCACCGCCGGGCGGCGTCTTTCTTCCGGAAAACAGGGCTTTCCTCCACGGAATGTGAGGAGGGTGGGTCCACGCTCACATATCGAGGCCGATTCCGGCGGGAAAGTCTCACCGCAACGTGACTTCCTCTTGAAATTGCGCTGCGCTTATTGTCCTCGTCATCCGGCGCCGGATGTGGTTCCATCCCGTCGGCGAGGAAAACACCGATCATGAACTTTCGCACCCTTTTCGTTCGCACAGCCCTGGTCCTTGCCGCAGGAACGGCCTCGCATTACGCGTTGGCGCGGCCGCTGGGGGTTGTCGAACTCTTCACCAGCCAGGGCTGCAATTCCTGCCCTCCGGCAGACGTGGTCCTGAACCGGCTGGCTGAGAAAGGGGACGTGATCGCCCTCTCCTATCATGTCGATTATTGGGACTATCTCGGCTGGAAGGACACGCTGGCGACGCGCGGCAACACCGACCGCCAATACGACTACGCCAAGGCGTTCGGCGCTCCCTCCGTCTATACGCCCCAGGCGGTGCTCAATGGACGCACCGACGTCAACGGCGCCAAGGGAAATGCGGTCACGGCCGAGTTGGACAAGCTGAAAGCGAAAGGCGAAGGCCTGACGGTCGATGTTTCCGCCACCTATGAAGGCGACCGCGTCGTCGTCCAGACGGGCGACGCCAGGGGATCGGAAAAGGAAGCCAATGTCGTCTTCGTGTTTTTCGATCCGGCGCGGCGCGTCAAGATCGTCCGCGGCGAGAACAGCGGCCAGACGATCACCTACCGCAACGCCGTCATCGCCACCCAGACGGCCGGCATGTGGCACGGAAAGGCTGCCCGTTTCGAGCTGCCTGAGAGCGTGTTGAAACGGGAAGGCGCCGGCGGCTGCGCCGTGTTGCTGCAAGCCACGAAAAACGGCCTGCCGGGACCCATCATCGGCGCCGCCCTGGTTCAGAAACCAGGCAGCTGAAATCGCTCGTTCCGACGACCAGAGCGGCCTGCGGCTATGCCTGGATATTCCGCCTGAAAGCTACTCCGCCGCCGAGAGGTGCGGCAGTCTCGTCGTGATCTCTTCCGGCACCGGCGCCGCCCAGGGCGCCGCCCGCCGCCGCTTCACATCGACCTCCATCCAGTAGATCTCCCATCCGCGCGTCGGCCCGATGCCGTCCATCGTCGCCGGGCCCTGGATCGACCGCGCATGCGCTTCGTCGAGGACAAGGAGCGGCTTGCCGCCCGAGACGGCCTTTTCGATCTCCTGCTTCAGGAGACGCCTGTACTGGATGATGGCCTTGTCCGACTGGCCGAGATGCTCGCGCGTGCGGTTCTGGATGCGGCCCATTGATTCGACCGCCCATTGGTCGTGGACGTTGATGTCGAGGCCCATGCCGGTATAGGTCTCCGTCGCCTGCTCATGCGGGTCGAAACCGTAATCGTTCGTCTTGTTCCTGCGTGAAACGTAGAGCGGCAACTCGTAGAGTTCGAGCCGCTGGTCGCGCATCTTCTGCTTGTCGACGGGCGCGCCATAGCTGGTGAAGATCGCGTACCAGTAGCAGGTTTCGTCATCGACCGGCACATGCCATTGCGTGATCGTCATGTCGCCGCTCATCGGAATGACGAAGCCATGCGGGAAAAGCTGGTTGGTGACGCGGACATGCGTGCGCTCCCCGTCGATCTGACGAAGCGCGATCAGCCGCATACCGTATTCGGTGCGCTCGACATTGATGATCGGCCGGTCATATTCGCGCAAAATCCTGGTCATCGGCAGATCGCTGTCCGCCGAGGCGGCGCGGAACTGCTTGCCATAGCCGGCCTTCGGATCCTCATCGTGGAAAAAGCGATGCAGGAAGGAGGCATGCGCCGGATCAATACCCACTTCGAGCGCCTGCAGCCAGTTGCATTCGATCAGGCCCTTGAATGCGAAAGTGTAGGGCTCCGGCGCGACGAAGCAGTCGATCTCCGGAAAGGCGGGAGGCTCGCCCTCGCCGAGATAGGCCCAGATTATGCCGCTGCGCTCGACGACCGGAAAGGCGCGCTGCCGGATGTTCCTGCAGAGGTTCGAGCCTTCCGGCTCGGCCGGCGTCTCGAGACATTGTCCGTCCTTGTCGAAAAGCCAGCCGTGGAACGCGCATCTCAAGCCGCCATTCTCCAGCCGGCCGAAGGCGAGGTCAGCGCCCCGATGCGGGCAATCGCGGTCGAGCAGGCCATAGGCGCCCGTCTCGTCGCGGAAGAGAACGAAATTCTCGCCCAGAAGCTTCACCGCCTTGACCGGCCTCGGCCCATCCAGTTCGTCGACGAGCGCCGCCGGCTGCCAGTATCGGCGCATCAGCTTGCCTGCCGGATCAGCCGGGCCGGTGCGGGTGATCAGATCGTTCTGTTCCTGGCTCATCATGGCTTGGGTTCCTCCCTGGCTTTACCGAGGTTGGTTATCCGCCGCACGCAACAATGTGGTTAAGTGCCACTCGTCGCCATATTGCGCGATATTCGAACATATGCGCGATTATATTTACACTATCTTTCGGGTCAATAGCTTTCTGCGTTCAGGCTACCCCCCGCGCTTGTGCAATCGCATCACCTGATTCCCACACCGAGATAGGTCTCGATGAGCGTATGATCGGCCTTCAGGGCAGCCACCGCTCCTTCCCACGCAATCTGGCCCTTCTCGATGATCAGCGCGTGTTCTCCGAACGCCAGAGCGCGTTCGATCTGCTGTTCCACGAGAATGATCGTGATCGCTCGCGAGGAACAGAGGTCCGAGATGGTCGCCATCAATTCGTCACAGATGATCGGCGCCAGCCCCTCCAGCGGTTCATCGAGCAGCAGGACCGATGGCTGTCCCAACAATGTGCGGGCGATGGAGAGCATTTGCTGCTCGCCGCCGGAAAGCTGGCCGCCAAGATTGCGGCGACGCTCGGCAAGGCGGGGGAACATGTTGTACGCCTCTTCGAGCCGGGCATCGCTGCCGGAGCGGATGCCGGTGCTCAGATTCTGCTCGACCGTCAGCGAACGGAAGATGTCGCGCGTCTGCGGCACATAGCCCATTCCGAGCATCGCCCGGCGGGAGGTCTTCCTGCCCGACAGATCCTCGTCGCCCAGCCGGATCGTCCCGCCATGTTGCGTGCAAAGGCCCATCAGCGAGGCGAGAAGGGTCGTCTTGCCGACGCCGTTGCGGCCAAGCACGAGGGTGCGGCCTCCCGCCGGCACGTCGAAGCCGACATGCGAGATCACCTCTGTCCGGCCGTAGCCTGCCGTGAGGTCGTCAACCCTGAGCGGGACGGCGCGCATCGGCGTAGCTCCCCAGATAGGCGCTTCTCACGCGATCGTCGAGCGTGGCTTCCTTCGGCGATCCCTCGAAGATCAGCGCGCCATTGGCGAGCACGAGCACTCTGTTCGCAAAACGGAAGACGAGATCGATATCGTGCTCGATCATCAGGATCGCAATGTCGCGGGGAAGAGCCGCGATGGCGTCGAGCACCCTGTGCGATTCCTCGTGCGGCACGCCGGCCGCGGGCTCGTCGAGGAGAAGAACCTTCGGCTTCAAGGCAAGAGCGATCGCGATTTCGACCAGGCGCTGCTCGCCATAGGCCAGCACGTCGATCGGGTCATAGGCCCGCTTCTCGAGACCGAGGAGGCCAAGGATCTCCATCCATTCGGCACGTACCTCCGGTCGTTCCGTCGCCGATGACATGACGCGGCTGGCGAGGCCGCGTCGCTGCAGCACCGGCAGGGCAACGTTGTCGGCGACGGTCAGCGTCCTGAAAAGGCGGGTGATCTGGAACGTCCGCACCAGGCCGTGCCGCACGCGGTGCGCTATGCTGGAATGCGTGATGTCCTCGTTCTGAAGCAGGATGCGGCCTGCGGTCGGACGCAGATTGCCTGTCACCAGATTGACCAGTGTCGTCTTGCCCGCGCCGTTCGGGCCGATCAGCCCGACCCGGTCGCCGGCCCGAAGCGTGAACGACACGTCCTGCGTCACCCTCAAACCGCCGAAGGCCATCTGGACGTCGGCAAGCCGCAGCAAATCCGTCATGACGGCACCCGCGATCGGCCGATCTTCATCAGCCCGCGCCGGATCACGCTGTAGAGGCCCTTCGGCGCGAAGAGGGTGATTGCCACCAGCACGAGGCCGACGATGGTCATCCATTGGAACGGGCTCGCCGCCCCGACGATATGCTGGAAGATCTGGAAGAGGATCGCCCCGAAAAGCGCCCCCCAGAGGCTTCCGGCGCCGCCGACCACGAGCATGACCAGCGCTTCGGCGGAAAGCTCGAAGCTGACGCTGTCGAGACCGACGACACCGACATTGATCGCCGAGAGGGCGCCGCCGACGCCGGCAACCGCGCCTGACACGGCATACATGGCGATCAGCCTGGGATAAATGGAAGTGCCGATCATCCGTGCCCTCAGTGCGTCATCCCTGATGCCGCGGCACATCAGGCCGAAGGGCGAGCGAACGAAGCGCAACAAGAGCATCATCACGATCCCCAGCACCGCCAGGGAGAAACCGAACGACGTATTGCCGACGAGATCGAAATCGAAGACTCCGAAAAGAGCGGAGGGCGTTATGCCCGACAGGCCGTCGCTGCCGCCCGTGAATGCCGAAAGCTTGTTCGCCAGCGCCGCGACAAGTTGGCCGAAGGCGATCGATATGACCAGTTGCGGCAGGCCGGAGAAGCGTGTGATCAGCATGCCCGAAACGATGCCGGTGAGCGCGCCCGCGACAATGCCGACGCCCAAAAGAGCGACCGGGTCCGTGATGCCGGCGATGCAAGCGTTGCCGACCGCATAGGCGCTCGTTCCGTAAAGCGCCGCCTGGCCGAGCGTGATCACGCCGCAATAGCCCATGACGAGATCGAGCGACAGCACGAGGCAGGCGATCGCGATGATGCGAGTCAGGAGCGCCAGGTCGTCCGGGAAAAGGCCATAGCCGATTAGCGCGAAGGCTGCCACGAGCGCCAGTGCCGCCGCCTCGCCCCGAACCCAGTCGGGCAGGCTCGAAAGCCCTTTGCTTCTGCTGGCGGCTGTCCCTGTCACTCCCTGGCTCCGAGCAGACCGTGGGGAAAGATGAACACGACGAGGATGACCGTCAGATAGAAGAAGAAGTCGCCATATTCGGGGGCCAGATATTTTCCGAGCGTGCTGGCGAGTCCGAGGATGAGCGAGGCGGCGATAGCGCCGAGGATGGATCCGGCGCCGCCGACCGAAACGACGACGAGAAAGACCACCATGTAGCGCAGCGCATAATAGGGTTCGATCGGCAGCAATTGCGCTCCGAGAACACCGCCCAGCGCGGCAAGCCCCACGGCAAGCGCGAAGGCGGCGGCATAGAGGATTTCCGTGCGTATGCCGAGCGCCTCGGCCATCGCCGCATTGTCCACGGAGGCCCTTATCCTCGTGCCGAACTGCGTCTTTTCCAGGATGAACCAGAGCGCCAGCGCCGTCAGCGCGCCGCAGCCGATCACCAGCAGATAATGCGCCGGCACCGAGCGGAAGCCGATGTCGAGCGGACCGCTCAGCGCAGCGGGAAGCGGGATCGGCTTCGAGGTCGGGCCGAAGGCGGAATTGGCGATGCCGATGATCAGGAAGGTGAGGCCGATCGTCATGAGGATCTGCGTGAAGGCGTCGGCGTTCCGGTAGATGCGCCGGTAAAGCAGATATTCAACCGGCATCAGGATCGCGATCGTGCCGGCGACGGCGACAAGGAGCGATAAAGCGAATCCGGCGCCCGTATCGACCAGCATGGTGGAGGCGATATAGCCGCCGATCATCGCGAAAGCGCCATGCGCCAGATTGACCACCCGCACGAGGCCCATCATGACCGACAGGCCGACCGAGATGATGAACAGCACCATCCCGAAGGCCAGCGCGTCGATGGCGATACTGAGGATCGTCGTCATCGGATCGCCCGCTTCGCGGCATGCCCGTCAGGACCAGTCTGCGGACGCCGCATCGGGCGGAAGCCACGGGATCGATCCATCGGAGACTCGCGGTCGAAATCGGTTCAATACGGAACGATCCCCGCCGCTTCCGAAGAGGGGCGAGGATCGGGCAAGACTATTTCTTTTCAAGACCCCAATCGGGCTGGGCCTCGAACGTCCTGGTTTCCTTGTTGATGTATTCGCCGTCGACCTTCGCCACTTCGCGCAGATACACATTCTGCGTGATGTGACGGGTCTTGGGATCGATGGAGACGGGGCCGCGCGGACTCGTCCAACTCATCCCCTCGACCGCCTTGATCGCCTTGGCGGGCTCCTGCTTGCCGTCGGTCGCTTCGATCATCTTGTAGATGACGCGCGCGCCGTCATAAGCCGCGACCGAGGTCATGGTGATCTTGCCGGGCTCGGCCCCGACCTTTTTCATCTCCTCCAGGAAGGCCTTGTTTTCCGGAGAATCGTGCGAGACCGAGTAATGATAGGTCGAAAGGATTCCGAGCCCGGCGTCACCGAGCGCCGGCAGATCCGGTTCCGTCATGACGTCCCCGGTGGAAATCATCTTCACGCCCGCGGCCTTCAGGCCGTTGTCGATATAGGCTTTGACGAAGGAGAGCGTCGCCGGCCCGGAAGGAAGGAAGGCGAAAATGGTATCGGCGCCGGAATCCTTGATCTTCTGCATGAGCGGTCCGAAATCGGTGGTGCTGAGCGGCATCTTGATCTCTTCCACCACCTTGCCGCCGAGCTTTTCGAACGTCGCCTTGAAAGCGGCGTCGGCGTCATGGCCGGGACCATAATCGCTCACCGCGATCGCGGCTTTTTTCGAGCCCATGTCATGGGCGACTTGGGCGGCCGGCACGGTGTTCTGCCACATGGTGAAGGAGGTGCGCACGATATAGGGACTCTTCTCCGTGATGGAGGATGTCGCGGCATTCATGACCACCAGCGGCACCTTGCCGCGCTCGAGCAGCGGCGCCACGGCCATCGCGTCGGGCGTGAAATACATGCCGGCCAGATATTGCACCTTGTCCTTGACGATCAGTTCCTGCGCCAGCGCCTTGGACTTCGCCGGATCCGGCTTCTCCTCGTCGCGGTAGATGAACTCGACCTTGTGGTCGCCGACCTTGTCGCCATGCTGGGCTACCCAGGCGTCGATGCCCCATTTGAAATTCTGGCCGTAAAGGGCGAAGGGACCCGACATGGTTCCAATCACCCCAATCTTTATGGTGTCGGCATGCGCCGCCGACGCAAGCGCGCTTGCGATCAACGCGACGGACAAGCGTCCAAGAATATTCATTTTAAGCCTCCCATGTGCCTTGCTCGACCAATCGAGCTTCGTGGTTCCCCGTCTGTCTGGAGATAGGCATCCGCCTCCCGACCGACATTTACAATTCCGATCTATCGCTCTTCATTATCGAAGTTTGGCCTTTCGCCGACCGGTCATGTCTCTTTTCTATGAACGAAGCGGACCTCCATGCCAAGCCATTCCTGACGCGGGAAGAACGTTCGTATAGCGCCCATTTGCGCGACTATAGTACATAATGAGTTTTAGACAATGTGAATCGGAATTTTTCCCCTTCCGATCCCAGCATCCACGATCGGCAGCTGCCGCGTCGGGAAAGCGCCTCCTTACGGAGCAAGACAGGCGCATGGATTGGCTTTTCTTCCGGGCGCGATGCTCTATTGTCGCCGCGAATCTGAGATGAGAATCCGACACGAGAGATGCTTCAGGGCGCCATCGGCCTGACGCGTTCACGCAGCCAAGGAGATTTGCCATGACCGCTTTCCGTACCCTCGACGATGCCGACGTGAAGGGAAAGCGCGTGCTTGTCCGGGTCGACCTCAACGTTCCGGTGAAGGATGGCAAGATAACGGACGCGACCCGCATCGAGCGTGTCGTGCCGACCATTCGCGAACTTTCGGATAAGGGCGCGAAGGTCATCCTGCTGGCGCATTTCGGCCGGCCGAAGGACGGCCCCGACCCATCGTTGTCGCTGAAACCCATCGCCGGCGCGATGGAGCATAGTCTGGGCAAAAAAATCAGCTTCGCCGCCGACTGTATCGGCAAGGACGCGGAAGCGGCCGTCTCCGGTCTGAACGACGGTGACGTGCTTCTTCTGGAGAACACCCGCTTCCACAAGGGAGAGGAGAAGAACGATCCGGCTTTCACCAAGGCGCTCGCGGCCAATGGCGATCTCTATGTGAATGACGCCTTTTCCGCCGCGCATCGCGCTCACGCCTCGACGGAGGGGCTGGCGCATCTCCTGCCGGCCTATGCCGGCCGGACAATGCAGGCGGAGTTGGAAGCGCTCGAAAAGGGACTCGGCAATCCCGCCAAGCCGGTCGTCGCCCTCGTGGGCGGCGCGAAGGTCTCGACCAAGATCGACCTCCTCATGAATCTCGTCAAAAAGGTCGATGCGCTGGTGATCGGCGGCGGCATGGCGAACACCTTCCTGGCGGCGCGTGGCGCCGATGTCGCAAAGTCGCTCTGCGAGCACGATCTGGCCGGCACCGCCAAGCAGATCATGATGGAGGCGGCGACGGCGGGCTGCGCGATCGTCCTGCCGACGGATGTGGTTGTCGCGCGGGAATTCAAGGCCGGCGCGGCGAGCGAGACGGTCGGCGTGGACAAGGTTCCCGGCGACCGGATGATCCTCGATCTCGGCCCGAAAACGGTCGAGGCGATCGATGCCTGGATCGACCGCGCGGCGACGATCGTCTGGAATGGCCCGCTCGGCGCTTTCGAGATCGAACCGTTCGACCGAGCCACGGTCGCCGTCGCCAGACACGCGGCGGAACGGACGAAAGCGGGCAAACTCGTCTCGGTAGCCGGTGGCGGCGATACGGTTTCGGCGCTCAATCATGCCGGGGTCGCCGACGATTTCACCTACATCTCGACGGCAGGCGGCGCCTTCCTGGAATGGATGGAAGGCAAGGCGCTTCCGGGGGTGGAAGTCCTCAAAAAGGCGTAGCCCCGCTCCTCGATATACGGTTCGAGAGAACATTTTCCCCAGTCCGGATTATTCAATCGATTCGAGTGGGACGCAACCATTCCGTTGCCATCGCCGTTCTGCTATCCGCGCAAAAAGCAATTTATCAGGAGGCAGGAATGAGCGAACGTCTGGAAGATATAGCGGCTGCGATGGTGGCCAACGGCAAGGGCCTGCTTGCCGCCGACGAAAGCAGCGGCACGATCAAGAAAAGGTTCGATGCCATCGGCGTCGAATCGACCGAAACCAGCCGTCGCGACTATCGCGAGATGCTGTTCCGCGCGAAGGATGCGATGCACGCCCACATATCGGGCGTGATCCTGTATGACGAGACGATCCGCCAGAAGGCCGCGGACGGAACCCCGCTGGTCGATCTGATCAAGGCGGCGGGCGCCATTCCAGGCATCAAGGTCGACAAGGGCGCGAAGCCGCTAGCCGGTTTCCCCGGCGAGACCGTCACCGAGGGGCTCGACGGGCTGCGCGAACGCTTCGCCGAATATTATGGTTTCGGCGCACGCTTCGCCAAATGGCGCGCCGTGATCGACATCGCGTCGGGCATCCCCACCGCCTCGGCCATCGCCGCCAATTGCCATGCGCTGGCGCGTTACGCCGCCCTTGCGCAGGAAGCGAAGATCGTGCCGATCGTCGAGCCGGAAGTGCTGATGGACGGCGATCACGACATCGACACCTGCTACCAGGTCTCGAAGGCCGTGCTGATGAAGCTCTATGAGGAGCTTTATGCCGCCCGGATCGTGCTCGAAGGCTCCATCCTGAAGCCCAACATGGTGATCGCCGGAAAGAAAGCGCGCAAGCAGAGCAGCCCGGAGGAAGTGGCGGAGAAGACGGTTAAGCTCTTCCGCGAGACCGTCCCCGTGGCGGTGCCGGGCATCGCTTTCCTGTCGGGCGGACAGTCCGACGAGGAAGCGACCGCCAACCTCAACGCCATCAATGCCATCGGGCCGCATCCCTGGAAGATCACCTTCTCTTATGGACGGGCGCTCCAGGAAGCGCCGCAGAAGGCATGGTCGGGCAAGAAGGAGAATGTCGCGGCGGGCCAGCGCGCCTTCGCGCACCGGGCGAAGATGAACGGTCTAGCCGCGCGCGGCGAATGGAGAGAGGCGCTGGAAAAGGCCGCGTAGTCGCCTTCCCCGCGCGCTACGTGCTCATCGGCCGTGGCTGATGAGCACCACAAGCGTAAACGCGACCAGGCCGAAGAGCGCGATCTTCCAGAAGTCGCGCCGTTCGCGCAAGCCGGGAAGCCCGAACGGCTTGACGACGTGAAGGCCCATCATCGCGACAAGCAGCAGCGCCAGAATTTTTGACATACGAAGCCCCGTTTCGCGCTTTTGAGCCGGAACGGAAGCAAAAGTCAAAAAAATCCGGCTCCTCCGAAGAAGAGCCGGACGGTTTTTCAAACCGGTTTCGATGCTCGGCGAACGCGCCTCTTAGGCGAAGAGCTTCACCAGGGTGAGGCTGAAACTTGAGACGAACAGGAAGGCTATGGTCGCGAGAAGCAGCGGCCGCAGGCCTTTCTGCTTCAATTTCCTGATGTCCGTTTCAAGCCCCATCGCCGCCAGCGCCATGGCGAGCAGGAATGTCGTCACCGTGACGATGTCCCCATGCAGCCATGCCGGCATGGTGATGACGCTGTTCACTCCCATCAAGGCGATGAAGCCGAGGACGAACCACGGGATCGGCGCCTTCGCCTGCGTGCGATGGCCGCCGGACGATCTTGCCCGGCGCGCCGCCATCAGGCCCAGAATGATGATCGTGGGCGCAAGCAGCATGACGCGCGACAGCTTGGCGATGGTGCCGAATTCCCCGGCCTGCTGACCATCCTGGAAGGCGGCTGCGACGACCTGCGCGATTTCGTGGATCGATGCGCCCGACCATAGGCCGAAGGCGTGCGGATCGAGATGGAGGACCGCCGGCAGCAGCGGATAAGTGAACATCGCGATCGAGCCGAAAACCGTGACGCAGGCGACCGCATAGGCGATGTCCTCGTCCGGCGCTTCGGTCACGGTATTGGTCGCGATCACCGCGGAAGCGCCGCAGATCGAGGTGCCGGCCGCGATCAACTGTGTCAGCTTCCTATCGACGCCGAGAAACCTGCCCATGAAGGTGGTGAAGAGGAAGGTCGCCGTCAGCGTCGCGGCGATGATCGCGAAGCCCATCGGGCCGACGATTTGGACCTGCTCGATCGTCAGCTGGAAGCCGAGCAGGATGATCGCCAGCCGCAATATGCGCCTCAACGAGAATGTCACGCCTGCCTTGGCCACCGCCGGCGTGCCGACCAGATTGTGAAACGCGATGCCGAGCATGATGGCGATGATCAATGAACTGAGCGCCGCCATGCCGGGAATGGAATGCAATGCCGTCGCGATGGCGGCGATCGCGCCCGTCAGCAACACGCCCGGGAAAATAGTGGAACGCGCCGGGTTACGGTTCCGTGTTGGCCGCGAATGCTCCGCGACGCCGTCGATAGCTGCCATTCGTCGTCTCCTTTGAATGGCGTGCTTGTCTCACGAGAGCGAGCGTTCGATCTAACGAATTATGAATGTGGTTTCGTTCGCTAAAATCGATCATTCTTATTCGACGGGAATTTGGAGCATGGCAAGGGCCAGCTGTCTGGCCCGGCGTTTGCTGGAACGGATCGATTTCGGATCGGCTGGGTGGCCCGCGATGGCGGCAGAACCTGCTCTGCTCAGACCGCCAGCCTTGGCATGTCAGGCACTAATCGGCGGCTTTCGGCTCTTCCACGGCATCTCGGCTTCGAGAAGGGACGAAACCGCCAGCACTGAGGCTTCGTCGCCATAGCGGCCCACCAGTTGCACTCCGATCGGTATGCCTTCCCTCGACATTCCAAGCGGCAGGGAAATGGCCGGCTGGCCGGAAATATTGAACGGAAAGGCAAAGACCGCGTCGGTCCATTTCGCGTTGTAGCGATCGATATCGGTCTCCGACATGTCGTAATAGCCGACGGGCCTCGGCAGCCGGGTCAATGTCGGCGTGATGAACATGTCGAATGGCTGGAGGTCGGCCGCGATGGCGCGGGAAAGCTGGCGCACCTGCTCGACATCGCTGACATGCTTGACGCCGCTCGTGGCGCGGCCGCGCTCGATCACGGCCCAGGTGACGGGTTCCACGTCGTCGCGCGTAACCGGCCGACCAACCAGCGGTTCCAGCCATGAATAGAGCGCCGCCGTCTGCGCGCAGGTCATATTCGTATAAGTCCGCCACGCTGCGTCGGCATCGAGCGGCATGTCGTGCTCCTCGACATGATGCCCAAGTCGCTCTAGTGCGGAAACGGTCGCCATCACCGCTCCCTTCACCTGCGGGTCGATCGCCGTGCCGTTCGGCGGCGTCACGGTGTAGGCGATGCGCAGCTTCTCCGGTGCCTTTTTCGAAAGCTCAAGCCAGCTCCGGCTCGGCGTAGGTGGCGTGTATGGATCCCCCGGCAGGGCGCCCGCGACCGCATCCAGATAGGCGGCGGTATCGCGCACCGTCCGGGTGGCGCAGAGAAAATAGGCGCCGCCATACCAATAGTCGCCGGATGGAGCGAGGGTCACGCGGCCGCGCGAAGGCTTCAGCCCGACGACGCCGCAGCAGGAGGATGGAACCCGGATCGAGCCGGCGCCATCGCTCGCTTCGCCGATCGGCACCATACGCGAAGCGACGGCCGCGCAGGTGCCGCCGCTTGAACCGCCCGGCGTCACGTCCCGGTTCCATGGATTGAGGGTCTTGCCGAAAAGCTTCGGCTCGGTCGCGATCGACCAGCCGTTTTCCGGCGCGTTGGATTTGCCGACAAGGACCAGCCCAGCTTTCTTGATACGGCGGACCACTTCGCTGTCGCTGTCGGCCACAACATCCTTGAGATAGGCCGAGGAATTGGTGATCGGCGCGCCCTGCCATGAGGAGGCGAGTTCCTTCAGGAGAAACGGCACGCCGGCGAAGGGCGCCGAGATGTCGATCTCTTCGGCGCGTTTCCGAGCCATGTCATAGAGGCGATGGATCACCGCGTTGAGCTCGGGATTGAGCCGCTCGATCACGGTGACCGCGGTTTCGACCAGTTCGGCGGGCGTGACCTCGCGCCGATGCACCAGATCCGCCAGCGCGAGAGCGTCGGATTCGGCGTAAGTCCTCGTCAGATCGTCCGTAGCGGCAGCCATACGGTCTCCTCCCGTTCGTGAGCTTGTTGGATGCGCAAATCAGGCCAGCGAAATGGCGCGTTCCTCCTTGATGCTCTGCTCCGCGGCAAGCACGATGCGCAGGCTGTTGACGGCCGCGTCCATCGATTCCGACAGATCGAGATCCTCGCGGATCGCCCGCAGGAAAAATTGCTGCTCCCGGTCGCACAATTCCTGATGACCCGGCTCGTCCTCCATGCTCATGACCTCGTCCTTGCGGACGAATTTCTTGTCCGGGCCGACTTCCGCGTAGTGAATCTTGAGGGCATCCGTCTTCGTATGCTGGTCGATGTCGGCGGAATCCGAAAGCTTTTCCGCCGCTTTCTCACCCTTGTCGCCCTGCCCGGCGACAATCGACACAGCGCCTTTCGGCCCCACCACGTCCTTCACGAAATAAGCGACCTCGCTCATCATCGGCCCCCAGCCGGCCTCGTACCAGCCGACCGAACCGTCGTCGAAGGCGACGTGAAGATGGCCGTAATTCTGCTGCGCCGCGTCCTGCCAGAGCTTCGCCCCGATGCCGTGGACGCGGACCGGCTTGGCGCCCGTCAACTGGCACATGACGTCGACATAGTGCACGCCGCAATCGACGATCGGGATAAGCGAATCGATCAGATTCTTGTGCCAGTTCCAGGCCGGGCCGCTGGATTGCTGGTTGAGGTTGAGGCGCATGACCAGCGGCTTGCCCAGCGTCTTGCCGACCTCGATGAATTTTATCCAGGAGGGATGCACCCTCAATATATAACCAAGCACCAGCTTGCGGTTCTTCTCGCGCGCTTTGGCGACGACGCGCTCGGCATCCCCGATAGTGGTGGCGATCGGCTTCTCCATGAACACATGGCAGCCGGCATCCATCGCCTTGATGGCGTATTCGGCATGCGAGTTCGGCCAGGAATTGATGGAAACCGCATCCGGCTTCGCCGTTGCCAGGGCCTCGTCGAAATCCTCGAAGCGCGGGTAGCCGGCAAGTTCTGGCTGGATATCTCGCGACCTCATGTTGCGGCTCATCAGCCCGACGATCTCGAAACCGTCGAGCCGATGATACGCACTGGCATGCGAGGCGCCCATATTGCCGAGCCCGACAACCAGCACTTTCACTTTTTCAGCCAATTCCTGCCTCCTTGCCGATATCGCAGAAAGTATCGGCGCGAACGGGCCGATACCCTTCCGTTTCCGTCGTCAGACCGACTGGTCGTAGAGATGCGCCTTGATGTTTTCGACGTCGAGCTTCTGCATGGCGTCGGAAAGCTTGTAGCCGTCGGCGTCCGACTTTACCTTGGCCTTGTCGAAAGCGTTGGCGCCCTTGATCAGGTCGTTCGTGAGCACGTCCTCAGCCTTCACGGGGCTCTTGAGCTGCCCGATCTTGACGAGCGTGTCGAAGAAGGATTGCCAGTTGGCCATGTCGTGCCAACCCCACCCTCCTCGCTTCTCCATGTCGCCACGGAAGACGTAAGTCTGCTGAAGCAACGATGTGGTGCCGATCTTGGGTCCGAGGTTCTGGGCGAGCGCAGGGAATTGCTCGAACACCGCCTCGACGGCCGCACGCGGGTTGTGATAGGCGAATTCGAGGCCCATGGCCCAGCCGCGCAGATATTTCTCGATATAGGCCTTCTTGTCCGCGTCCTCGAAATCGGCCTTCCGCACGACGAAGGTGTTGGCCGGGAAATGCGAATTCTTGACGCCGAGCCAATACTCGAAATTGAGGTTCTTGGCGATCCATTCGGCGCGCAGGCCCTCCCATGAGAGCGCTGCGTCGCCCTGTCCGGCGGCAAGCGCCGTGCCCCATGTCGGCCACCCCGCTTCGACATATTTGACCTTCTTGATATCGACGCCCTGGGAGGCGAGAAGGGGATCGGTGATGGCCTGCCAGGCGGCCGAGCCGAGCAGGATCGTCTTGCCCTCGAGGCCCTTCAGATCCTTCATTCCCTGGCCTTTCCGGAAGGCGAAGCTGAACGTATCGCGAGCGCCTTCGTTGAAGACCGAGATGAGCTTCATGCCGTTCTGGATGGCGAAGGAATAGACGCCCGGCGACGGGAAGCCCATATCCGCCTGCCCGACATCGACGAACTTCACCGTCGCGGTGCCGTCGGAAGGGCCGGGCTGCATGTCGGTGTTCAGCTCGCCGAAATAGCCCATCTTCTTGGCGGCCCAGTAACCGTAATCGTCGAGCACCTCAAGCGTGCCGCGGGGCGAAATCCAGGTGAACTTCTGGTAGGCCGCGGCCTGCGCCGGCCGCATGAAGCCCGGCGCGCCGAGCGCCGTGACGCTCAATGCGCCTGCGCCGGTGACTTGCAGGAAATAACGACGGTTCATGCGCATGGCCGGTGGATTGATGGAAGGCGGTTTCGTGGTCATTTTATTCTCCCTCTTGGTTGGATCGCCTTGGCTTTCCTTTCGACGCTGATCGGCGGCTTGTCGCCGGTGCGAGCTATGCCTCCCAACTCGCCCATTTCTTGCCGATCAGGTAAAAGAGCACGTAGATCAGGATTCCGAGCGCCGACAGGATGATGACGACGGCGAAGAACTGCGGCATCTGGATCATCGACGAATAGGTCGTGAGCCGGTTGCCCAGCCCGAAACCGCCGCCCACCATTTCCGCGCCAACGGCTGTCAGAAGGCCGAAGATCGCGCCGATCATGAGGCCGACGAGGATCATCGGCAGCGCCATCGGAGCCCGCACCTTCCAGAATATCTGCAGCGTCGAGGCGCCGTAGGAGCGGGCAAGCGCGATCTTGGCATTGTCGACGCAGCGGAAGCCGGTGGCGGCGTTGATCATGACCATCGGTCCGGCGGCCAGCGCCACCGCGATGATGCGCGGCTCGTAACCGAAGCCGAAGCGCAGGATGAGCAGCGGCACGAGCGCCAGCATCGGCGTCGTGACCAGAAGCAGGATATACGGCGCAACGATCTTCTCGACGAAGGGAAACTGGGTGATCACCGCCGCCATGACGAGACCGATCAGCGAGCCGATGGCGAAGCCGCTGACCAACTCGACCAGCGTGTAGTAAAGATGCGGCAAGATGAACGGGAAGTCTGTGTAAAGCGCGCCGGCGATGGCGCTTGGGGTCGGCAGGATATAGGAGGGCACGTGGAAGACGCGGAGCGCGATCTCAGCGCCGCCGATGATGACCACCGCCACCGCAATGATGGCCAGGATTTCCGCCGCCGACCGGGCCCCGGAACCGCTCGCGAAGACCGATAGGTTCGTCAGGCCGACTTCTTCTCCGTCGCCGCGTGCTTTGCGGAATTCAGGGATTGCGTCGCTGCCGCTCAATTTGCGTCGTCCTCACACTGCGTGCTGCGGCTCGGCCGCCTGCCGGCCGGCCAGGCTTTTCTGCTTGCCGACGATCTCCGCCTTGATCGAATTGGTGAGATCGAACACCTCCCGCGTCGCCATGATCTCCGGCGAGCGTGGGCGCGGGAAGGGGATGTCGAATTCCCGCGCGACCCGGCCCGGCCGCGGCGAAAGCACGATGACGCGATCGGAGAGGACGATCGCTTCTTCGATGGAATGGGTGATGAAGATGATCGTCTTGCGCGTATCGAGCCAGATCTCCTCGACGAGCCGATTCATTTCCTCCCGGGTGAAATTGTCGAGTGCACCGAACGGCTCGTCCATGAGAAGCACGGAGGGCTTGAGGGCGAGCGCACGCACGATCGCGGCGCGCTGCTGCATGCCGCCCGAAAGTTCCCGGGGAAACTTCGCCCCGAAGCCCTCCAGTCCGACGCGGCGCAACAGATGGCCGATCCAATCCATATCCGGTTTCTGGCGCTTGATCTCGAAGGGAAAGCGGATATTGGCATCCAGGTCGCGCCAGGGCAGAAGGTTCGCTTCCTGAAAGACGATGCCGATCTGCGGATGGGGACCGGTTATGAGCGCGCCGTCCAGCCGAACTTCTCCGCTCGTCAGATTGTGCAGCCCGGACATGGACCAGAGGAGCGTGGTCTTGCCGCAACCTGAGGGACCGACGATCGAAACAATTTCGCTTTCGCGGATATCGAGGCTGCAATCCTCTATGGCGGTCAGATCGCCAGAGGCCGTCCTATAGACCTTTCCGGCGGCGCGGACGGCAAGTTTGGTCGTTTTCAAACTCCCGCTCGCCATCGACCGCACCCATCCCACTTTTATGTTCTCAAAGGAGTTTGTAACTATCCTACCTGGCTGTCAAGCTCATGTGACGGGCGCCTGTTTACGTCCGGAACGATCGCCGAAAACAAGGAAATCCGCGCAATATTGTACTTGCCACACGTGTAGGTTTCCTACATGATTTGACCATGCGTTCCGTATTCGAGGCCGAAAAAAATACAACTCCAGACGACACGCAGCCGGGCGATCACCACGGCGGCAGGCGGGATGCTGCTCATGACTGGGCGAAAGTCCTGGCGTCCACTAAAAGGCATGCTGGCTGCCGGCCGCGCACGAAAGTCGCGACAATCCGGTTGTCATGAAGCGATGATGCTGGAGGATGCCCCCATGATCGACGGAGAAGCGGGAACGGGCCGGGAAGAGGTCCAGATCGGACCGAAGCGCATCCCCGATATCATTTCCATCGTGCGCGACACTTATGGAGATTTGCGGCCGGCCGAGCGCAGGGTTGCCGATGTCGTGCTCGACGATGTCAAATTCGCGGTCGACGCCTCGAACGCCGTCCTGGCGCAGAGGGCGCGGGTAAGCGAACCCACGGTGACGCGCTTCTGTCGCGCCATCGGCTGCGACGGCGTACGCGATTTCAAGCTCAAGCTGGCGCAGAGCCTTGTCGTCGGCGCGCTTTATCTGGCGCGGCCGGAAAAGGTCGTGGCCGACGACAAAGGGATGCCGTTCTGGAGCGCGGTGTTCGACGAGGCCCGGCATGCCCTTCAGGAGGCGGAACGGCAGCTTCCTTCCACCGCCCTCGACGGCGCGGCCCAGCTCGTGGCGAACGCCCGCCAGATCGTCGTTTTCGGCCTGGGCGGCAGCGCCTCCGCATTGGCCCAGGAAGCGCAATACCGGCTCTTCCGTTATGGACTATCCGTCACCGCGTACAATGATCCTTATCTCATGCGGATGATCGCCTCGACCCTCAAGCCCGGCGATCTCGTCATCGCGATTTCCGGCACCGGGCGCACGCGCGAGGTGGTCGAGGCCGTCGAGCTTGCCAAGCATTACCGCGCCAAGGCGGTATGCATAACGGCCCCTGACACGGAACTTGCGCGTGCCTGCGATATCGCTCTTGCCGTCGCCATCCCTGAATATCCCGATACGCTGAAACCCACCGCCTCGCGCTTCGCCTTCCTCGCCATCCTCGACCTTCTGTCGGTGGCGACAGGCTACAAGCTGGGCACGCCCGCACGCGAGACGCTGCGGCGCATCAAATACAATGTGCTGAGCCATCGCGCCGGCAAGGAAATGGAACCGCTGGGCGACTGACGCGCCGCCCGACAGAGGCGCGAGAGCCTTCCTGTTCGGCGGCGGAGACGCCCTCGTATCGAAGAGCAGGGAGACCGGCCAATGCTGAACGCCGCACCATCCAAGATCGCCAATGACTGGCTTGCCGGGTTTTCAAATGCCCTCACCGAGAGCCCGGGCGCGGTTGCCGGCTTCTTCCTCGAAGATTCCTACTGGCGCGATCTGCTCGCCTTCACCTGGAACATAAAGACCATGGAGGGACGATCCGCGATAGTCGACATGCTGCAAGCGACGCTGTCTTCCGCCGCTCCTGCGAACTGGCGCATTTCCGGCGAACCTGCCGCCCTCGGCGACACGATCGAAGCCTGGTTCACTTTTGAAACGGTCGTCGCGCGCTGCGAAGGCATCATGCGGCTGCGCAATGGCCGCTGCTGGACGATGTTTACGGCGATCAGGGAACTGAAGGACTTCCCCGAGAGGAAAGGCGAAACACGCCCACTCGGCGTTCGCCACAAGGCCGATCCGCAGCGCGAGACCTGGTCGGAAGCAAGGAAACGGCATCAGGCGGAGCTTGGCGTTAAGCAGCAGCCCGAATGCCTGATCATCGGCGGCGGTCAGGGCGGCATCGCGCTCGGCGCCCGTCTCAAGCAACTCGACGTGCCGACCCTGATCGTCGAGCAGAACGAGCGCGCCGGCGATTCGTGGCGTCGACGCTACCGTTCCCTCGTCCTGCACGACCCCGTCTGGTACGACCACCTGCCCTACATCCCCTTCCCCGAGCACTGGCCGGTCTTCACGCCCAAGGACAAGATGGGCGACTGGCTGGAAATGTACGTGAAGGTGATGGAGCTCGACTACTGGACATCGACCAGATGCGTTTCGGCCGCCTACGACCCCGGCGCGCGCCTGTGGACAGTTGAACTCGACCGTGCCGGCGAGCGGATCACCGTGAAACCGAAACAACTCGTCTTCGCAACCGGAGCGTACGGACCCGCGAGGGAGATCGACCTGCCGGGCATGGATCTCTTTGAAGGCGAGATCCTGCACTCCAGCCGCTACAGCGACGGAAGCCGTTTCCATGGCAAGAATTGCATCGTCATCGGCGCTGCGAGTTCCGGCCATGACGTGGCCGTCGACCTCTGGGAGGCCGGCGCCAACGTCACCATTATCCAGCGTTCGCCGACCACGGTCGTGCGTTCCGATACGCTGATGGACCTCGCCTTCGAGGCCTATTCGGAGCGCGCGGTGGAGCATGGCCTGTCGACGGAGAAGGCCGACACGCTGGCTGCCTCGATGCCGTTCGCTTTGCTGCCGCAAGGACAGAAGGCCCTCTACGACCGCATCAGGGAGCGGGACAGCGACTTCTATCGAAAGCTTGGCGAAACAGGCTTCCTTCTCGATTTCGGCCATGACGAGACCGGCCTGATGATGAAAGCCTACCGGACCGGCTCGGGCTATTACATCGACGTCGGCGCCAGCGACCTGATCATGGACGGCAAGATCAGGGTCAAGAGCGGCTGCGGCATTCGGTCACTGACGCGAAACGGCGTTCTCATGGAAGATGGCGAGGAAATTCCCGCCGACGCCATCATTGCCTGCATCGGCTACCATTCCATGCACGAAACGGTGGCCCATATCGTTTCGCGCGAGGTCGCCGATCGGATCGGCCCCTGCTGGGGCCTTGGTTCGGGCACGCGCGGCGATCCCGGCCCATGGCAGGGCGAATTGCGCAATATGTGGAAGCCGACCGCGCAGGAAGGTCTATGGTTCCATGGCGGCAATTTGGCGCTCTCGCGTTACTATTCGAAGTTTGTCGCGCTGCAGATCAAGGCGCGCGGGGCCGGCATCGACACGCCGGTCTATCGGCCGCCGGCAGGGTAATGCGATCGCCCCTCCCCCGGTATTATGGCGCGAACGCCACAAGCAAAATGACGCGGTAGCCCTTACTTTTGGCATACCATACGCAAAGATAGCCAAACACCAAGCCACCTTCACTCTGCAACAACTTCATTCCGAGCTGCAGGCAAAATCCTCGACAACAAGGCCGGAGGCGAGCGCCCGGAGAAGGCTACGAACCATATCGAAGCGGTGATGATATTGCACCCTTGTTATAACGTCGCCCGCATCGCGTCCTATATGAGGACCGCTGAGGGGTCAATGTCCGCCGACGAGATCGCAACCGTGCTGTTGCGTTCCAAAGGCGTCCAAGAGCCGACGAGGGTACAGAGGCTGGAAATCGAAGGCTCGATTGGATCATCTCTCGCCGGCAACAATGGGAAATCGGTGCGGTATGAGGGGCCTAGGTGGTGGTCGCTAATCGTCTAATGTGCCAATGTCACCATTCGAGCGGGACCGTGATATGTTAACTGACACCTGTCCAATACATCGCGTCCTATCAATCCGTGAATACCCTGAGCGGCCAAACTGACGGCGACGAGAGGAAGCGCTGGAATAATCAGAATTCCATCCGGCGTGTTGCCTGGTATGTAAACCGCTGCATCATATTGATCACAAATTACAGGAATGCTCCCGGTCGATGGGGTCGCCATCATGGCTTTCCCAATGAGCGGAAGACTCAGATTCTGAATCAACGTGGCGTCCACACATGTGGTGCTGGCGCCTGTGTCCAAAAGGAAAAGGCCGCTTACAGGAGCCGGAGGTTGATTTCCTGTTGCTATGATTGCCTGTGCACGTGGAATGCTTACGCCGACCGAGGCGCTGACAATAGGGCCATTACTCGCGTGGATAGGAACCGTAATTAATGGCATACCGTGTTGAAATCACGTGTGAAAAAATGGATTTTCTCAGTGGGAGCTATTTGCTTCACGAAAAATGGTTCAAGCTTGAAGCGCTCGTAACCGGCCTTTACAGCATCATTGTACGTGTCATAGGTGCTCACCACCTCATCGCCTTTGATAAGAATGAAGCGGCCAACCTCGTTAAGAAGCTCTGGAAGCTTCTTATTGTAGGTCTCAATTTCCTTTTCAAATTGGCTGCTGCTCACCACAATTTCCATAACACACCGCCCCGTTCCCCCTTTATGCCGAGAAATTTTATCAAAATTTTGGCTTCGTGGGAAATTTTCCAATCTGTTATTTTTCCTTAGACCATCTATTTGGATAAGGAGATTTTAATTTCAACAAAAAATGGCACGTCATGCAGCCCAGTGCGCCAACGACGTAAGGCGGTCCATCTGATCCCCGTTTGCCACGCGGTATTATGGCGCAAACGCCACAAGGTTGATATGACACAACGTGGCCAGGGTCGTACTCGCCGCTCAAACGCGCCCCCCTTGACGGTCAACCGAAAGCTGGCGTGGACGCGGCGCAAGGGTCCGCTGATAAAATTCACTCAATGGGACCCGTGGCAGCATCCGAAATGGGCGCAGGCGATATCGGTGTGCGTCCGTTTCGGATCTTTCGGGCTGACCTGGAGATCGCCCGTGTGGTCGTCGCCGTTCGGCCACCATTTTCCCTTGGCCACGATGCCGCGCGAAACCAGCCGTTCTTTCCCGACGAGGGTCTGGCCGCTCGAATCGCGGTAGTGGAACTCTCCCGACCGAAGCTCGAGCAGCGCCGCGTCCGCGGGAGAGCCGACTGCCAATGTGCCGAGATCGCTGCGTGCGATCGCCTGCGCGGGCCGTTGCGTGGCCGCACGGATCACATCGCCGAAGGGCAGGCCGAGCGTCAGCAGCTTCGACATGCATACAAGAAGATCGAATGCCGGCCCCTCGACGCTGAAAAGGTGCACGTCGGAGCTGATGACATCGGGCGCGAAGCCTTCCGCGAGCATACGGCGCGCCACTTCAAAGTCGAATGACCCCATGCCGTGTCCGATATCGAAGACGATGCCGCGCTCCCGCGCCTCGATGACGTCGGCCCTGATCTGGCCGGCGCCATTGACCGGGGCGTTGGGGAAAGGACGGAAGCAATGAGTGAGGATATCGCCCCGGCGCAACCGGCCGAGGACTTCGAGACGGCCCGGAGGCGGCTCGTCTATATGGGCCATGACCGGCAATTGGAGACGGTCGGCAGCTTCGATGGCGAGGTCCACCGGCGCGATGCCGCGGTTTCCCCCCGCGATGCGGCCGGACCGGACCTTGACCCCCACGATGAGATCGGAATGCTCGCGGGCGGCGGCCACGGCCTCGACCGTGTCGCATAGTCTGAGATCGCCGCATTCGCCGACCATGACACGGTTCGAAAAGCCGAAGATGCCGGCAAAGGAGATGTTCAGATAGGCGAGGATGCGGACCTTCGACCGCTCGATCACATGCGAGCGGAAGCCGAGGAAATTGCCGGCCCCGGCGCTGCCTGCATCGACATAGGTGGTGGTGCCGCTCGAAGCCGCGAGCCGGTCCGCATCGACGCCGAGCGAGGTTCCGCCCCAATAGACATGGCTGTGAAGATCGATAAGGCCGGGCGTTACGATCGCGCCTCTTGCATCGACGACCTGCCGCGCCCTGTCCCCTGGGATTTCATCGTCAAGCGCCACGACCCGGCCGTCCTCGAACGCGACGTCGCGGATGGCGTCGACGCCGGCCGCCGGATCGACGACGCGCCCGCCCTTCACCAGAAGATCGAATGACATCCCTGTCCTTTCGGAAAGATTGGCAGCCGACAGATTATATCAGACGGGGCGGTATGCGATCGCGTCCACCTCGATCTTGATATCGATCATCAGGCGCGCTTCCACCGTCGTGCGCGCCGGCGGCTCCTTCGGGAAATGCCTGGCGTAGACGGCGTTGAACGCTCCGAAATCGCGAGCGTCTTCGAGATAGACGGTGGTCTTCACCACATCTTCCATCGCGCAGCCAGCGAGCGCCAGCGCCGCCTTGACGTTTGAGAGCACCTGCTCGGTCTGTTCCGCGATGCCGCCGGCGATCACAGCCCCGTCGCTTTTGACCGGCACCTGCCCCGACACATAAACGAAGTCACCCGCCCTGACGGCCGGCGAAAGCGGCACATGCGATCCGCCGAAACATTGCTTGGGCATCAAACGCGTCTCCCCACTTCGATCGGCTCTCCCGCCGTGGCCAACGGTTTCCGGCCGAAAGCCGCAGCCTCATTGCAATGTGGAACAACTCTTGTAAGAAAGCAACATGCACTGGAAAAAACGTGTTGCTTTCTTACAGAAAAATGCACATCGTTTCCGCTGAAAGGGCGCGGATGGACTTTGCCGCTGGACGGATGGGTTCGACGCAATGATCGATTTCGGAGGCAGACGGGTCGTCATAACGGGAGCGGGCGGCGGTCTCGGCAAGGCGCTCGTTTCGGTGTTCCATCGGTGCAATGCCTTTGTCGTCGGCTGCGATACGGAAGCGGCCGATCTCTCTGCCGAAGAGATCGGGGAGCGCCACCGCTTCGACTTGCTCGACCCGCCTGCCATACGCGACGCTTGCCGGGCGATCTGCTCGGCCGGCGCGCCGGCTGCCTTCATCTCGAACGCCGGCTGGACGCGGGCCGAGACGCTGTCCGATTTGACGGACGAATCCCTCGCCAGGGAAATGAGCCTCAATTTCCATGGCGCGGCGATCATGTCGCGCGACCTGCTGCCTTCTATGCGCAATCAGCCACAAGGCGCCGCCTTCGTCTTCGTTTCATCCGTCAATGCGCTGGCGCATTACGGCAATCCTGCCTATTCCGCCGCCAAGGCCGCGCTGCATGCCTGGGCACGGGCGCTTGCTACCGAGGAAGGCCGGAACGGCATCCGCGCCAACGTCGTCGTGCCCGGCTCGATTCGCACTGACGCGTGGACGCACCGCCTTGCCGAGAAGCCTGCCGTCCTTGCAGCCGTCGCCCGCCTGTACCCGCTCGGCAGGATCGTCGAGCCGGTCGAGGTCGCGCGAGCGATTGCCTTTCTGGCTTCTCCACTGGCCAGCGGCATCACCGGTGCTGTATTGCCTGTCGATGCAGGGATCAGCGCCAGCAATCTGCCTTTCCTCGAGCAGATCGCAAACTGATCCCGCCAGGCCGAAGGGAAGGGAGAACCGGATGACGAGAATAATGGATCTGGATACGCCCGCCGTGGTCGTCGACCGACGCATCGTGGAATCCAATCTCAGGCGCGCCCAGGACTATGCCGATCGCCACGGCTTCAAGCTCAGGCCGCACATCAAGACGCACAAGCTCGCCCTGTTCGCCAAACGGCAGATCGAACTCGGCGCGGTCGGCATAACCTGTCAGAAGATCGGCGAGGCGGAAGTCATGGCCGAGGCCGGGATCGAGGACATCTTCATCCCCTATAATATTCTCGGCGCCGACAAGCTGGAACGCCTGTGGGGGCTGCACCAAAGGCTGACGGTGGCGGTGACGGCCGACAGCGCGGCGACGGTTGAAGGCTATTCGCGGCGCTTCGGCGACGAAGCCCATCCTCTGCCGGTCCTCGTCGAATGCGATACGGGCGCCGGGCGTTGCGGCGTCCAGGATCCCGCCGAGGCGAACGAACTTGCCCTGCTCATCGACAGCAAGCCGGGGCTTCGTTTCGCGGGTTTGATGACTTACCCGCCCAGGGGCCGGACCGCCGAGGTCAATGCCTGGCTGACGGAGGCGCGCGACCGGATCACCGGGAGCGGCCTTCCCGTTGAAATTATCTCGAACGGCGGCACGCCCGATTTCTACGCCGCCGCGAATGTCGCCGCCACCACCGAGCATAGGCCCGGAACATATATCTATTCCGACAGGATGCAGGTGGGTTTCGGCGTCGGGACGATCGCCGATTGCGCTTTCACGGTCCTTGCGACGGTCGTCAGCATGCCGACTCCCACACGGATGGTGCTCGACGCCGGTTCCAAGGCGCTGGCGGCCGATCAATGCGCCGCGCCGGGACACGGCCATATCGTCGAATATCCGGAGGCTATCGTCAAAAGCCTCAGCGAGGAGCATGCTGTCGTCGACCTTGCCGAATGTCCGACGCGGCCAAAAATCGGAGACAAGGTGCGGATCGTGCCGAACCATGTCTGCGTCGTCACCAACCTTTTCGATTTCATCCATCTCGCCGAAGACGGGGAAGTGATCGCACGGCTTCCCGTTCGGGCGCGCGGCAAGATGGGTTAGGCGGCAAGAAGGGAAAGAGAATGGAGTTCGACAAAAATCCCTTCCCCGTCGGCGATCCCGACCGCCACGCACTTTGGGAGATGCTGGTCCGCCGGGACATCGACGCCTTCCTGTCGCAGGATTGGTCCATGGTGGAGAACGATTTCCTCGCCGGGGAATTCTTCGGCATGCACGCCCATTTTCTGAGCGATGCCGATTCCTGGCGCCTGCAGTTCCCGCGCCTGGAAATCTACCGCGACGAATGGCTCCGGCAGGCGAGCGAGACCGCCGCAACGCGTTTTGCGGAGCCGCTCCGTCCCGCGCTTTTCCGGATCACCAATCTGCGCGACATCGACCTCGACGGCGGCCGCGCCGTTCTGCACAAGAAGTTCAACGGCAGGATCGCGCGCGAGGGCGGGACATTCGACACGCTGAAATGGCAGACACTTTATTTCTGCCGCCGAGACGCCGGAGAGTGGAAGATATCCGGCTTTATCGGCTACATGCCGCATCCCCTGTAGGCTGGCCCTGTGCTTCGGCCCGGGCGGAGACTACTCACGAAAATTGCCCGAGATGGTTAGCGGCGTTTTTCGCGCAGCGAGCAAGAAGCCGGTTATCAGGCCGGAAAAGCCGCTCATCCTCGTGGACAATTTGATGCGTTGGAAGGGCTGAAGCCGGACAGCAGCGATGCCAGAGCCTTTCATGGCCCGGTGAAATCGGCCCGCGATCCCAAAAAGAAGAAAAGCGGGAACTTGACCATAAGACCAGAGGGGAAACATATATGATACCGGGTCAGATCTCGGTGGAAATACCGGGGCGGTTCTCAGTGGAAATCAACATCGCGCGGATAAGGCAGGGCGCGCGAAGGTCGCCAAGTGCTCAAGAAATGCCCATCGCAGCGCCCTGCGTCGAACAATGGCGGCCGTGATGGCAAGCGCGCCGCCCGCCTCTGCTAGCCGCGGGGCAGTCGGTCCATTCCAACTCAAATTTAGGGATCAATGACCATGAGCATCGTTACCACCAAGGATGGCGCCGACATCTTCTACAAGGATTGGGGTCCGAAGGACGCTCAGCCGATCGTTTTCCATCACGGATGGCCGCTGAGCGCCGACGATTGGGATGCACAGATGCTCTTCTTCCTCGACAAGGGCTATCGCGTCGTCGCTCACGACCGGCGCGGCCACGGACGCTCCGCCCAGGTGAGCAATGGCCATGACATGGATCACTACGCCGCCGACGTGGCAGCCGTGATCGAACATCTCGACCTCAGGGACACTATTCATGTCGGGCACTCCACCGGCGGCGGTGAAGTCGTCCGCTTCGTCGCCCGCCATGGCAAGGGACGCGCCGCCAAAATGGCGATAATCGGCGCTGTGCCGCCGATCATGGTGAAAACGCCGGCCAACCCTGGGGGCCTGCCGATCGAGGTGTTCGATGGGCTGCGCAAATCGCTCGCGGCGAATCGGGCGCAATTCTACATCGACCTCCCTTCCGGGCCCTTTTACGGCTACAACCGGCCGGGCGTCGAACCCGTACAGGGCATTATCCAGAACTGGTGGCGGCAAGGAATGATCGGCAGCGCCAAGGCCCATTACGAAGGCATCAAGGCGTTCTCCGAGACCGATTTCACGGAGGATCTTAAGATCATCGAGATACCGGCGCTCGTCATGCACAGCAAAGACGACCAGATCGTGCCATTCGCCGACGCTGGGCCGCTTTCAGCCAAACTTCTGAAGAAGGGAACGCTCAAGACCTATGAGGGCCTTTCCCATGGCATGTGCACCACGCACGCCGAACTCGTGAACAATGATCTTCTCGCCTTTTTCCGTTCTTAGGGCCTTTCATGATTTGAGCGGTTCTAGAGCCTTTCATGATTAGATGGAATCGTTCTGCCGGAGCAATTCGGTCCAAGGCCAAGGGGAGCATCGCCGGTCGTACCGGTGGTACGGCCAAGAGGCTCGCCGCAGGAATTGGGCCGAATTGACCCGGCCCGTAAGGGTTTCCCGCTGGCGGGCGCCCGCTTTGTCGGACGGACTTGGCCGTACCACCGGTACGACCTGCACCGTCCTCCGCGCGGATCGCCGCGCCATCGGAGAAACAGAACCGTTTCCAGCTAACCATGAAAGGCTCTAACCTTTCGCTCCGCGCGCCGGAGCGAATTCATCGTAAGCAGTGTTTCCGGTATCGGGCTCCAGCCGTGAAGGCGAGCCGACGCTACGCCAACAGACCGCTATAAGCATTTCCGTTTTTCTTCGAATCACGGAAATGCCCTATCTCCTTGTTTTCACGCAATTCCAGAGGCAAAACCGCTGCGCACTCTTGCTGGAATTGCTCTAATTGATCGTGAGTCGCACGGCCGGGTAAAGTTTTTTCAGATTTGGCAGGGACTTGCCCTGCCAGGGTATGCGGGTCGACCCCTTCACGGAAAGCCCGATGTCGGGTTGCTTGCGCACCTCGATCGTGAATTTCGCGAGCAGGTTGATGCCCGAACTGTTCAGGAATTCGAGTTCCGTCAGATCGAGCACGATGGCCGGCGGCTTCGCCTTCAGCACCTCATCCATCAAGGAGAGGATCGGTGCATAGGCTTCCGTGCCGGAAAGGCGCATCGTGCCTTCATAGTGAATTGTCGCGTCTTCAGCCCAAACGCGATAGTCATTCGTCTTGATTTCCATGATCGACCGTCGGCTCCCGTTAGATGCGCGTTAGGAAAGGGAAAGGGATGCGTAGGTTTCGAGCCGCATCAGCCCGGCTGACGCTCCCTCGATGAATTTCCACCCCAGCTGAGCGCCATAATCATTCATCAGGGTCAGAAGGCCAAGCCCTGAACCGCCGCCATCGGGTTCTGCCGCGTTGCGCTCGATCTTCTCTATCAAAAGCTGGCCCGGATCGCCCGTGGTCAATTCCGTCAAAACAGCCTGGAATTTCTCGGCGACATCAACTTCGATCACATTCGTGACACGCATCTCGAAACGGTTTCCTTCCAGCGTCGTTTCGATGGCGATGTCGCCGAGCGCGCGAAATTTCAAGGCATTTTCAAGGAGTTCGTTGACAAGGTAGCCGATGCTGTGACGAATTTCATTCCGATTGGAGCCCGGATCGCCAGCACATGCGGCGAAGAATTCACCAAGGAAATCGGACGTGGTGCCGCAATGGCGCCAGTTCAGTTCGAGCGGCCCTTCGGCGAGACGCAGGCGATTGGCGGTAGCCGTCGCGCCGTTGGTGAACCGCGTCGCACCGAATGCCTGCATGGCCTTCCCTATCTGCGCCTCATGACAACCAGCGTGATATCGTCATAGATCTTCTGCGTTCCGATATGAGCCTTCACGTCGCCGATAATACCCCGAACGATCGCGTCGGCACTTCCGTCATAATGGCGTCGGGCGCTCTCGCATAGCCGCTCGATGCCGAAGAGCTCCCGGCCCGGACTTTCGGCTTCCGTGATTCCATCCGTATGCAGGATGATGACATCGCCGCTGTTGAAAGGAATGTCACGCGTGGCCACGAAAGGGGAGATATCGCTTTCAAGGCCGATCGGAAAGCCGAGATCCATGGTGTCGATGCGCTCCACCTTATCGCGGCCGCGCAGAACGATCACCTCCTCGTGCTGGCCGGTCAGGGTCATTTTGCCGTCGTCGTAATCGAGGAAGGCGAGGGTCAAATGCTTGTCTGAATTCGTGCGTTCGATGTTCTTGTAGATTGCCCGGTTCAGCACTTCGAGAAATTTCTTCGGATCGCACTCGCCCCTCTCCTGAAGCGCGCGGGCGACCGACTGGACCATCAGCATCAGGACGCCGCTTTCGAGCCCATGGCCGGTCACGTCGCCGATCCCGACCTTGATGCCGCCGCCGTCCTGCAGCACGTCATAATAGTCGCCGCCGACTTCTTCGGCGGGCTCCATATAGCCGGCGATCTCGATCTCCGGGATGTCGTCGAGTTCACTCGCCTTGGGCAGCACCAGCATCTGGATGTGGCGTGCGACATCGAGCTCGGCCCCCAAACGCATGTTTTCCGTCTCCAACCGCTCGTTGAGCGCGAGGATTTCCTTGTTGGCCTTGTCGAGTTGCCTTGTGCGATCCTCAACCAGCTTTTCCAGGTTTTCCGTGTGATAGCTGATCTCCTCGGCCATGCGGTTGAAGGCATGGCCGACTTCGGCGATCTCGTCGCGGGTGGGTACGTTGACCCGGACGGAATAGTCCTTGTGCTGCAACCGCCGGGCAGCATTGGCCAGCGCTGTCAGGCTGGCCGTGATGCGGCCGGATATGGGGAAGACGGCAGCCAGCACGAGAAGCAGCGAAATACAAACCGCGCCGGTCTGCCAATAGATTATGCTGGACGTCGCCTTCGAAATTTCCTGCTGCGCGGCAAACAACGCCGCATAAACCTCGTGCTCCGGCACCATGAAGCCCAGCGTCATCGCTTCGCGGGTCACGGGCCCCGAGCCGCTATAAAGATTCGTCGGCTCCAATTGCTTCAGGAGGACGATGTAGGGAACGCGCTTGCCGTCGTGATCGAGAGATACCTCTTCGAAAAGCGTCCTGCTGTCCCTTGGCAATGCCAGGGAGGCGATTGCCGGTTGCGTGCTTTTCGACAGCGCCCTGGTGAAGGTCTTCCCATCCAGCCTGATACCGAGAGTCTTTTCGCCTTCCCCGGTGATCGCCACCACATTGCCGTTCGACATCGACAGGAATGCAAAGCCGGTTTGTGCGATTTTGATGCTCTGGACGATCCCGGCGAGCTGATCCAGCGTCAAATCCGCCCCGACGACGCCTGCGATATCCTTTCGGTCAGGCGTATAAAGCGTCTGGAAGAAGCTGATGATGGTTTTTCCTGTAACGCCGTCCCGATAAGGGGCGAGCGTGGTGATGGGTGAATCCACGGGCCGCTTGGCGGGATCGGCGATCCAGGATTGCCAATCCTCGTACAAATCCGGGAAAAAGAAGGGCCACCAATTGGCGTCGTTGTGGCCGGGATAGACCTTGTCGAACACAGCGCCCTGATTGGTGTATGGCGTGGAGCGAAGGAGAGGCGCGCTCTTCGGGCCGATATAATACATCTGCAGCTTGGCGGGTCCGGATTTGGTGATGGCTGGTCCGAAAATGTCGAACGCCGCACTCGATTTCACTTGCCGGATGGCAGCGGGAATCGGGTTCTTGTCCTTATCCAGCAGATAGCCCCAGACGGTGACGGCCGACTTTTCCCCCGGCGCGTTCTGCCACCAATTGCCAGCACGGTTATAGAAGAGCGGCGTCGTCATGGATCTGTCCCTGCCGAGTGCGTCTCCCAACGCGGACTCCAGTTCGGGATGGTCGATGACGTTCTGCATCGCGGCGGCGAGCGTCCCCACCTCCGAGTGATATTCGTCAAAGAGAAGATTCGTTCGCTCAACGGTCGTCTTGATATAATTGCGCAAATATTCGCTTGTCGCGCGCTGAAGCCCCGCGCCGACCTGCTCGGTCGCCTTCCGGGAAAGCCGATGAACGTTCCATATCGCAACGCTGCCGCCCAGCATCATTTGGAAAATGACGGCGGCTCCGACCACCAGGATGAACTTGGTGCGAAAGCTGTGGCGGGAGAAGCGCCCGAGCGAGAACTTGCCGGGCAGGAATTCGGCAGCTGTCATTTCGGCTTGCGTCCGGAAGCGACCCAGATCGGCCAGCCGGCATAACCTTTCGGATGTAGCGCGGCGAAGACATGGTCGTCGAAACCACGGGCGAAGCGTTCGATGAACTGGGCGTCATCGCCGCGGCGCGACGCCATATCGCCTGCAAAAAGAACCTTCCATGATTTGACGACGTCGGCGAAGTCGCGTGGGTCGCCATCATCGCTGGAAACCATGAAATGATCCGTCCGGATGTCATCCAGGCCCGCATCCATCAGATAGCGCCGGCTCTTCGGCCCGAATTCCAGATCCATTCCGAAATGATCAAAGAGCCTCGCGAGCTGCTCATAGGTCCAGCTTATGCTTTCCTTGTGAGGTTCCCCGAGACAATGGGATATCTTTTCGTTGGTGACATAGATCCGGCCGCCGGGTTTGCAGATCCGGTAGAGCTCCTTGAGAATGCGTTCCGGTCGATTGAAGATCTGCAGCGAGTGGCGGCAGGTCACGAAATCGAACTGGTTGTCATCGAGCAGCATCTCCGCCGCATCGCCAAAGACATATTCTATGCCCGAAACGCCGAAATCAGCCACCACCTGACGTGCGTAATCGAGACTCGATTTCGAATGGTCGAGCGCGACGAGCCTGGCGGGTGCGAATTGCTTATGAAGAAGAACGGCAAAATCGCCCGCGCCGCAGCAGATATCGGCAATGGAGAGACCCTCCCGCATGCCGTGGCGAGGCAGGATATCCTTCTCATGGCGCCAGGTCATCTTCGTTTGGGTGCGCAGGATCGGAATAAAACCGCCCTCCTCGAGAAACGCCTGGCCGGGATAAAAAGCACTGTCATATTCCTCGACGGCGATGTTCGCGCTCGCCTCCTCGAGCACCGCGAACTTGCGCGTGGACCAGCCGACGACGCTCGAGGTGATGACGGAGACCTTGAGTTCCGGACGCTCCTCGCAGGCTTTCAGCAGAAGGCTTGAAAGAGCATGGAAGGCGATATTGTTAAGGCGCACCAGCCGCTTCACGTTGAGGTAAAACGTCCCCCTCACGACATTAAGCGAGGAGCGCAACACCTGCAGACAGGCGCCGAGCTCCTCGACATGCTGCGGGCGCATCGAACCGGCGAGGGAAAACTCCTGATTGTTTTCGTCGAAGCTGACAGCGTAGGTGGAATGGGGGGCTTCATACATCAAATCGTCTGCTCCTCCAAAGCCAGATCGGCGGTCAGGCGCAGGAAGCCGTCTCCGATCTCGTCGACGGACAGTTTCGCGGCGTAATCCACCGCAAGTTCGAGAAGGCCGACTTGTGGGCCCGGAGCGGCGGCGGCAACCAGCGTCTCGCGATATCGTTTCGCCACGTCGGGACCTTCAAGGACGTTCATGACGCCACGGTAAAACGCCAGGTGCTCGGCCTGGCAGGAAACGGTGATTTCGACACGATCGACAGGCCCTCTGCGCTTCACTGCGCACAGGAAGGACCCGTCACGGCGGTGCATGCGGAAAACAGTCTCCAGCAGCTCGTTCAAAGCCGATGACAAGAGATTGGCGTAAAGCAGCGAATCGCTCCGGTTATGGCTGACCATCCGCGCGACGTAGGTGGAGATCTGGTCGCAATGGGCCCAATTCGAGCCGAAGACGCCGGAATTCAGGTCGATTTCAATAAGGGATTTGAAATCCGAAAGGCTCGCTTCCCCCTGTTGCATCGCCGCCATTCCCGATCCCGCCCCGTGAACCTCTTCCACGCCGGCGATCAACGGGAGAATCGCCGGTATCCATCCGGATAGAAGGGTATCGGCGCCAAATTGCAAGGATTTGAAACCGCCCCTGCTCGCCTGCATGCCGAAGCGTTACATGGTCGCCGCGCCATGCGGTGCGATTCATACAACCCTGAATATGAACTGCACGCACCCGCTAAAATATATAACCCTTAAGACCGCGGCAGGAAACCGTTGTTTTCCGGATTTCTCCAGCACTATATGAAATACAGGATAGCGACTGTATATTTGGACATTAATAAGAAAATATCATTAAACAATCCAAAACTATATTAAAAACTTCCAATCCTTTCGGAGTCTTGCGGTCAGGCGCTCAGGGCAAAGGCGATCGCTATATAGGTGAATTGATGCAGGAGTTGATCCAGGCCGATCATCCGCCAGAAAGCTGCGCCTCTGGTCACCCCGGTCCTGCGCGTGATCTGCTCCTTGCCCCAGTCGATGTGATAGTGAACCAGGAATTCTCCGACAAGAATCGCGGCGATCAGCGTGGGCGTGACTCCCAGCGCGACGAGGATGACTCCCGTTCCCGCGACGTGCAGTCCGGAATGCAGGATACCTCCAGGGTGTCCGTAAATACCCTTGTTCTTCAATTGGTAGGGCGTCTGGAAAACGAAATCGAAGATAAAGTGTTTCACCTGCAGCAGAATGAGCAGGAGCGCGGTAGAATTGGTCACATTCGCCCCCTAAGGCCTTCATGATGCGACTGAACCCGTCGCACATGCTGCGCAATGCAAGCTCTCATTTCCTCTCCGCCACGAATACGCCGTCCCATCCGAAAGCCGGGGGTTCCTTCATCATGGCCTGCAGGCGATCGGCATAGATGGCATAGATCGCCGCCATCTCTTCCGGTGCCGTTGCCGCAACATGGTCCAGTGCCTTGCGGGCCCCGTCCAGATCGACGCGGCGATAGGCTTCCAGAAAACGCTCATGCAACTTCCTGTAGGAGCAAAAGGCCTCGCTCCTGGCATGGTCCGGGCCGCCAACAAGCGCGAACACCTTGATTGGTTGCTCGCGCCCTATCACCCGAACCAGATCGACTTCGACGAAGGCCAGGTCAGGGGCGCCGTCGCGGCTGTTCTCGGTTACGAGAATGTCGACGCCATATTGCTTCGTAAGTCCTTCGATCCGGGATGCCAGATTGACGCTGTCGCCGATTGCCGAATAGCTGAAGCGCTGCATCGAGCCGAGATTGCCGACGCAGCAGAAACCCGAATTAAGCCCTATGCCCATCTTCAACTCCAGGCCGCGCTCCCGATTGAGAGCGCGAAGCGCCTGCCGCATGTCGAGCGCGGCAAGACAGGCCTTTCTGCGATGGTCCGGAATGTCGAGAGGCGCGTTCCAGAACGCCATGATCGCGTCGCCGATATATTTGTCGATCGTGGCGTCGGCATTGAGGAGGACGTCCGTCGCCGGCGTGAGAAAATCGTTCAGCAGTTTCGTCAAGGCATCCGGATCAAGATTCTCCGATAAAGTCGTGAACCCGCGAATATCGGAAAAAAGGATTGTGAGTTCACGGCTCTCGCCTCCGAGACGCAACTCGGAAGGATTGCCCGCCAGGCGCTCGACAAGCGCCGGCGACAGATATCGACCAAAGGCGGAATGGATAAAGCGTCTTTCCCGGTTGGAAAGGAGAAGCAGCACCGGCATGGTGGCGGCGAAGGCGAAGCCGACCGCGGCAGCGGGCAGGATGGGGTCGACCAGAAGCCGCCAGCGGCTGAACGCGATCCATGACAGAGCCACCGCGACAGCGACGCAAGCGATGGCCGTCAATGTCGTCACCAAGGCGCCGAAGCGCCATTCGACGAGAAGAAGCAGAAGCCCGAGAAAAGCGGCCAGCGCGATTTCCGCGCCTCTCACCCAGTCCGGTCGCGCGAGGAAACTTTGTCCCATGATCTGGTCGAGGATCTCCGCATGCACGCGCACGCCCGGCATGGCTTCGCGGAACGGTGTGGCGACGAGGTCCCGCAGGCCGACCGCGCTGGTCCCGACCAGAACGATATGGCCGGCGATTTCCTGACTCAGCGCCGCCGACTTGCCGGCATCGAGGATATCGGCGGCCGGGATGGTCTTCATCTGGGGCAGACCGGAATAGTAGATGCGGAACTGGCTATCCGGGCCCGTCGGCATCGCGAATGCGCCATCTTTGAGCGCCGTCATCGCCGCCTGGCCCGAATTGATCTCGCCGCTGGCCCCGGTGCTCCGGATAATGTAGCTCCCCGCCTGCTGGGCTACCCTGAGCGCCTCGATCGAGAGCGCCGGATAGAGGCGACCGCCGGCAATCGCGATCAGAGGCAGGGAGCGCACGACGCCGTCCCCCTTCGCCGGAAAAGAGAAGAATCCCATTCCCGATGCCGCGTGGGTGAGTTCCGGCAGATTCGCGACGCCGCCCCTGAAATGGGGAAGATAACTCTTCGGATCCTGCCCGCCAAAGGCGAAGCCGGCCTTGGGCAAGGGCAGCGGGTTGGCCGTTTCGTTGCTGATTGCAATGCCCGCCACCACGTGGTTCTTGGCAAAAGCCCTCGCCAGCGCCGCATCATTGTCCGGTTCCGCCGCCCCGGGGGGCAGATCGATTGTCGCACCTTCTTTCCGGAGTGCGGCGATCACGCGCGAAGGCGATGTCCGGTCGGGTTCGGGGAACACCATATCAAAAGCAATATCGGCGGCGCCAAGAGAACCAAGGCGATCGACGAGCGCGGCAAGTGTCGTACGAGGCCATGGCCATTGGCCGATTTTCCTGAGCGAAGCCTCGTCTATGTCGACGACGACGACAGGCGCACCGGCTTCCTTGCGCGGCTTCAAGCGCTGGTAACCGTCGAAGACGAGATTGCTGAGATGACCGAAGGCGCCGGGAAGAGCGGCGATCCCGGCAATAACGATGACCAGGACGCCGAGGCCCACGCCCCAGACGATCAGGCCGTGGCGCCACTCCGCCGGAAACGCCGAGCCTCGCATCCGTCCTTTCAACACGGACCACTCCAGACGATCAACCGATCCGTCATCACAGGCCGTCGTCCTCGCGTACTTTCAGCCTCGGCCGATCAGTCGGTTGATCCTGTTCTTGAACCTGTCGGTACCGTTCTTGAACCGGTCCGGCTGCCGAGGAAAACACCGCTCGCGGCCCAGTTGCCCGAAGCCTCCTGGACATTGAAATCGCCAATGACGCCCGCTGCGATATCGGCACCATTGTTGACGAAGGCGCCCTTTACCTGTCCGGCGACGGAATTCGGATCACCGGAGACCGCCCCCTGAAAAGTCGCCTGGCTGCCGCTCGTTGCGCCGGCCATCGTGCCGGAGAAATCATGGCCATCGAAATTCGACACACTGAAACTGCCCGAACCGCGCCCGAAATAATAGGTCATGTCCATCTTTCCAGCGGCGACATAGGAGGCCTTCGTCTCGTCCGAGGTGACGTTGGTGACATTTCCCACGGCGAGGCCGGCATAGGTCGCGGCTGTCGAAGCCAGCGGCGCGAACTGGCTGGCATTCGCCACGTCACCGAAGACCCAGGTTCCGAGATGAACGGCCAGGCGCGCCTGATTGCCGGACGACGGGGACGTGGAGGATATCTGAGCCTGTGTTCCCCACCATCCCCACTTCATGAAGTCGCAATCGCTGCAGAGATGGCTGCTGTCGACATTTTGCATGAACGCCATATTGGACAGGCCGGATATCGAGCCCGAGGAGACGACATAGGTGCCCGGCTGCTGTCCGGCCGCTTCCGTACCCGAGGCGATTTCGGGTATGTTGACGGACGTGGCGGAGGGATTGGGATTTGCAGTTGCCGCGAAAGCATTGTCATTGATATAGGCAGACTGTCCGTTCTGGCCGTTTGACTCCATGCCGTTGCCAAAGCCCACGGCGAGCGCGACGTTTTCCTCGAAATAGCTGTTTACCTGAATCGATCCGCCAACGCTTCTGCTCTGCGGATCGAAACTGAACTTTACGTCGCCGAAATTGCTGTAGAGCAGCGTGTTCGGCACGAAGCTTCCTATCGAATCCACTTCGCCGCCGAACTTCACTGCGCCTTCAAGGGCGCCGGCGGCAAATCCGTCATAGGCGCCGGAAAGGGTCCGCGCCACATCGGGATCGCTCGAACCGCGATTGGCGACGTGGACGGTCGAGAAAGGCGCTCCCGATGCAAAACCATCGGCAGCGGCATCATAAAACGCACCGCCTGGGGAAAGGCCGGCGCTCAGGACAAAATTCTGACCATTGCCGCCGAAAACCGATTGCCCCGACGGTCCGGCGAGCGAAGCAGCCGAGCCGAACAGCTCCGATGACACGCCGTCCGATGCGCCCCTGTAGCTGCCCCGGCGGTCCATGAGGAAATTGCCGTCACCACCGAGGGCGCCGACATTGACGCCGATCGCGCTTTTCTGGTCAGTGCCGGTGCCGGTGATCGCCAGCCATGTCTGCATGGCCCTCACGCTGCCGTCCGCGGGGGTCGCGCTCTCGGCCACCAGCAGGTCCGAATTCGAGGCCGACGAGAAATCGAAATCCGGATTGTTCATCATGAACGGCACGGCGATCCCCTGAAGTGGATCGGGCGTAAGCGCGTAGTGCACGACGCCCGTGCCGGAAAAGACAGAAGCGACGTCGGTCGGGGTTCCCGTTATCGCGTAGAATGGAGAAATGGGATCTGTGCCATAGGTCAGGAGATAGGCCGCAAACCCGTCCGGACCGCCGTAGACGGTACCGGAAAGGGGCCCGAAAGGAGACGAAACACCCGAAACCGCATGCGCAGTGAAGGTGGCGTCGTTGAAGACAGGCAAGCTTATGGAGCCTTGGACAAGCGTTCCGGCGCCTTCGCTGCTGCCCGAGGCGACCTTCAGCGCCGTCGTCTGATCCGTATCGGCGCTGCCCCCGACAATTCCTTCGCCAGGCGTCGAAGCGGAGGACAGCAGCACACGCAGGGGAACGGTGCTGTATTGAGGTTGTCCTCCGCCGGTGTTGCCGCCTCCGGTGTTGCCGTTCCCCGTGTCGCCGCCTCCGGTGTTGCCGCCTCCGGTGTTGCCGTTATTCTGGCTCGGCAGTTCGGACCGTTTCATATCCTTGTTGGCCTCCTGCAGGACCGCTTGATCCGGCGATTGCGGCCGAGGCGTTGGTATCGGGATCGCGCCCAGAAGCGGCCCCAAATCCGAATTCGATCTGTGAATGTCGCTCGCCACCACCATCATATCGGTCGGTTGCAGGGGCGCGCCGCCGTGCTGACCGCTTTGCCCGCGGATGAGATTTTCGAACGAGGTCAGCCACGCCTGCAGCGTTCGCTGGACATGGGGTCTGCCGTTGCTGCCGATCACGATCGAATAGCCTGTGGTGTAGAGGCGCGTCGTCGGCTGCCCGCGGCCTGTCAACACGATCTGTTCACCGTAGAGAAGATCGATATGCGACGGGATGTCCGGCTGCCGGCTGAAGAACAGGTCCGCGATGGCGCCGCGGATGCCGACCGTCCCGACAGGAGTGTTGAGCCGGACACCATCCGGCGTCTTCGATGTTCTGCCGCCTATGAAGCGGAAAAGGCCCTTCCCGAGCGAGGCGGTAATCTCGGCGGTTCCCTTTTTCGGATCATAGACGAAGGAATCGATCGTCAATTGCGAATCCGGACCGACCGTGAAGGTCGTGCCATCGGCGAGCAGCACCTGCAGAAGGCCGCTTGCGTTCGTCTCGATTTTCTCATTGTGGAAGATCTTCTCCCCGATCGTGATCGTGCGGATCGCCGCGCGCGGCGCCGTGCCGGTGGCGGATTGGTTGACCGCGGTCGTCACGCCCACCGTCTGTGCGTGACTCGGATACGCTGCCAACGGGAGACTGCCGACCGCCAAAGCAAGCAAGAGCCGAAGACGCATGATCAGAACCTCTTCGTGATACCGAGCGAAACGCTCGTGTCGTGATAGGCGTCGATATCGTAGTTTGAAGAGACGTTGCGGTAGTCGACGACGGTCTCGACGGACCAGTCCGCCGCGAGAGGAACGGTCAGGCCGGCGCGGACGAACGCCTCGTGATCCCTCTCGGCAACGGCCGCGTTTATACCAGGATCGGCCGTATCGAAATTACGCTGCAGCGCTCCCGCCGAAATGGTCGCCGTCCACCGGCCGGCCAGGGTAGGAACAAGCGGATCGAAACTGTAGCTCAAGCCCGCGGAAGCTCCTATCTCCCAACTACTGTCAAAACCCTGCCTTGCGGTGCGACGAACGGCATCCACGGCGCCAAAAACAGCAAAGTGGTTGGTGAAAGCATGTTGGAGCACGCCGGACAGATCGAAACGATCACCGGTGCGATCGGCCGCCGTCGGTCGCAAGGCGGAATTGCTGAAGTCGCGAAAGCGGTATTCGAATTGGAACGTCCCCCGATCCTGGGCGTCAAAAAGCCTGCTGAGCCTCAAACCGGCGCCAGCCGACTGGCGATAGGTCCGACCGTCCAGGATCACGCCGCCCAGAATGCCGTAGAGGGCGAGATCGGCACCGGAAATGCCGAAACGGCCGAGACTGAAGTCGGGTCCGAAGGTCAATTCTGCCAGGCCCGTATTATCCTCGTGATGGTTCGCGTAGAGCGCCCCATAGGTCAGAAGGTCGACGTCGAAGGCGTCGCCCTGCGTCGGAAGCAATTGCCTGTAGTGGAATCGGGCCGCGACGAATCCATTGGTATCGGGATCGGCAAGCGCGCCTTTGTTGAGGATGTAATCGAGCCCGTTCAGATTGACGATGTCGTTTTGCGGACCGGCATTTGCGTTCGTCTGATAGCGGCTGCCGAATGTTATGCTTCCACTGAACGACCTAGTTTCGGTCTTCTTTTCGATCGCCGCGCGATAGAGATCGATCTTTGCCTTTACCGCCTGGGGCACATCGGCCATCTGCAGCGCGCTGTCGAAATAGCTCCGGGCAAGCTTGTAGGAGCCCAGCCGGAAATAAAGAACCCCAAGCTCCAGTTTCAGACGCGCCACGTTCGGCGCGAAAATGAGCATGCGCTCCAATGTCGAGATCGCAGCCTCGAGATCCCCCGCACGCGACGAAAGCTCGGCATATTTGAAAGCGAGGTCGAGATTTGCAGGATCCCTCATCATCTGCTGGAAAAGCATGGCGCGCTCGGCGTTGAGCGCGGTGAGACCGGCATTGCCTGGTTGTGGAGGAACATTGGCGGCCGTTCCGACAGGTTGCGCCGCCACCGCTCCCGCAAGCAGCAGCGCTCCGCAGAAAACAAAACCGGCAATCGCGCGAGAACAGGCCGCATATGCGGAACCACGCCTTGAAGCGACGGATATCATCTCGTCAAAACGCTTTGTGAGAAATCCGACGCCGGCAAATACCGACGACAAATCTGTCTGCCGAAAGGATCATCCCCACCCCTCGTTCCGGCTCACGTTGCCTGCCGGCAAATCTTCCGCCCTGGCGCTCGTGAGAGTAGCCTGAAAGCACCCCGAAGAATAAGGGCTTCGACGGCGAAGAGCAAACGAGTTCTATCGAAGGGCAAAACATCCTTGCCCAGGATTGGGGTTCTGATCGGCCGGTGGCCGCGCCCCTTGCCGGTTTAGCCTGCTATGGCGGCTTCGACGCTGGGATAGACCGAGAACAGGCGCAGAAAGCCACTCATCTCGAAGGCAAGCCTGATGCGGCTGTTCAGTCCGCTCAACGCAAGGCGCCCATCGCCGCGCCGGATTTTCTTGGCCGAAGAGAGAAAGACGGAGAGCCCCGTGCTGCTAATATATTCAAGCGCCGACAGGTCGATGACGATGTTGACATCGCCGCGATCGATAACAGCGCTCATGAACCGGTCGAATTGCGGCGACGTGGTGCTGTCCATCCGGCCGCTTGGCGAAACAACCAGAATGGTTCCGCGACGGCTTTCGCTGATTTCCATTGCGAATTCAACCTCGATCCTGTCTTGCGCTCAAACGATCCCGGCTTGACGCGCAAACCGCAGTGGATGGTAAATGACACAAAACGCCGCCCGGAGGCAATTGCCGCCGCGGGCTCCGATGACGCTGGGGGGAATGACATGCCTGACGGGCCGATCGAAGAGGCTTTCGCCCGGTCGATAAGTGAAGGACTTCTCCCGCAGCCATTCCCGCTTCGGCGAGAGGTCGAATTCGCGGCGGCCCGGCATGGTACCCCTTCCAGGATCGGCTTCTACGATACGTGGTGGCTCGACGGCGATGCTGTCGTCTTCCTTGCCGCCAGCCTGCCGGCGGGGGGGCTTCGCGGCGCGATGTCGGCGGCTGCCGAGAGACAACTCCTGCGCGCCGCCATCGGAGAGGTCGGGGAGCCGAAAGCGATGCTCGACGCCTGCAGGCACCTCCTCTATCCCGGAATGGGATTGGCAATCCTCCTTCTCCATACCAGCTCCGGCCTGGCGAGGATCGCCTTCTCCGGTGACGGAGGAATCTTCGAAGGGCAAAGCCTGAAGGTGCGCCGCGGGTCCTTCGCCCTCGCCTCGGGCGCGACCTTGTGGCTCACCGCTGGCCCGCGAACGCTCTCGCCCCTGCCGGATGACAATGAGGGCCGCCCGGTGGAGGAACTGGTCGATCTCGCGCGTCACGATCTTCAGGCGGGCGCGGCCATCGCCTTGATCCGCTTCAAGGGAGCCGATCGGATGGCCGAAGCCGAAACGGTCTCTATCCGTAACGATCTCCACGACATCGCGAAAGTCATCGAACGGCTGCAGGCTTTCTGCACGCGCAACAGCGTCGATGACCAGGCGGCAGACGGTCTCGACCTTGCGCTGGACGAGGTGCTGACCAATTTGATCAGCTACGGATTCCGCGATGGAGCGCGCCACACGGTCGATGTCGCGTTCGCCATTTTCGAGGAACATCTCACGATCGAGGTAAGGGATGACGGCATTCCTTTCAATCCGCTGGATATCCCGCCTCCGGCGCTCGAAGGCGGGATAGACGAACGGCGCGTCGGCGGTCTCGGCATGCACTTCGTTCGCGGCGTTGCGGACGACATCACCTATCGCCGTCAATCGGGTTGGAATATACTGCGACTATCGCGTGCGATGGATCGATCCGCGTCGAACGGAGGGGCTGGAAAATGAATGCAGCACGGCTAGGTGACAGCATTCTTCAGGACGCGCCGCATTGTCATGCACCGATACATCCCGCAGCGCCGACGCCGACGCCGAGCGCACACCCCGCACTGCCGCTCACGATTATCAAAGGGGCGCCCACCGTCATGATCGGAGGCATGCCGGCCGCTCGCGTGATGGATATGTCAGAGCCTTGCTCCCTCGCAGGCTGCGTACCCGCCGGTCCCGGTAACATCGCCAAAGGATCCGCCACGGTCATGATCGGCGGTATGCCGGCCGCGCGTGTCGGCGACGCGACGCTTCATCCCAGTTGCGTGGCGCCCATTCCCAGCCCGACCGGCAAGATCCTGCCGCCGGGATGCCCGACGGTGATGATCGGCGGATGAGCGGAACTCGTCAAAAGGCAAGCACGCGCAAAGGGCGGCGTCTTCCGATCTCCATCCCCGAGCTGCCGTTCCGTGGCGGATTGGAGTTCAGCCGTGTCGCCATTTGTCCGCTCGGTGTCGGGACCGTCCATCCTACGAAGGGTTTCAGGCCGTAGTGTTTGTTCATCATTTCCGTTCGCTTCATCCCGTCTGCCCCAATTGTCGACTGCGGAACGAGTTGGCGGAGCTGAAGCTGTCGACGGTGGAGCAAGAGCAGGACGGCGACGTCAGGTTTGGGATAATCATCTGCAGCGCCTGCGGAGCGGAATACCCGATCGTCGACGGACTGCCGGTCCTGGTCCCCGATGTAAGGCGTTATGTCCATGACAACCTGTTCTACCTGCTCGCACGATCGGATCTGCCCCCGGTCGTGGAAAGCCTGATCGGCGATGCCGCCGGCCCCGGCAGTGCGTTCGATTCCGCGCGACAGCATCTGTCTTCCTATGTCTGGGATCATTGGAGCGAATTCGATCCCGAAGAGACGGAAGCCGCGCCCGGTGGCATTTGGCCGAGCGCAATCGTCCGCGCCCTCGATGCCGCGACGACGCTCGTCGGCGAGGACCTGCCTGACGGACCAATCCTCGATATAGGCTGCGGCGCCGGCCGAACGGTCCTTGAAATGGCCAGGCGCTCCGATCGGATGATACTCGGCATCGATCTCGGGGCGTCGCTGGCGCGCGCGGCGCGCCGGGCAATTGTCGCAGGACGGGTCGACTACGGCCGCAGGAGGATCGGCCTGACCTATGATCGCCGGTGCTTCGATGTCCCGCTTTCCCCGCCCGGAAGGGCCGATATCTGGATTTGCGACGCCGTATCGCTCCCGTTTGCCGATCACGGCTTTGCGCTGGCCATCGGCCTGAATGTGCTCGACTGTCTGGGAAGTCCCCGCGACGGCCTGGCCGAAATCGACCGTGTCCTGATCAAGGGCGGCGAGGTGGTCCTTACCGTTCCGTTCGACTGGAGCGCCGCCGTCACTCCGGTCGAAAATTGGATCGGCGGCCACTCGCAACGTGGCTCTCCTCGAGGCAGTGGCGAGGCAATCCTGGATTGCCTCCTGACGCCGGGGCCGCTGGCGGTCGGATCCTTGCGCCGCAAGTCGCACGCGGTTGAAGTCCCATGGCAGGTTCGGCTTCACGAACGGTCATGGATGCGCTATCAAGCATTCGGAATCTCCGCAAAAAGCGGATGAGCCGTTGGACCCGCACCGCACGGGCGCGGGGGGAGCATTGGGGGGGCTCTGGGGTGAAATTGACGCTTTCCTTGAGGACCTCGCCGCCTCTGGAAGGCATGCGCTCCAGCCAGGTGCTGCAGGAAGGCAGCATGGTCATCGGGCGTGGTCCGGATGCTGGCTGGACAATTTCCGATTCGACGCGGGTGATCTCCAAGAGGCATTGCCTCGTCGAGGCCCGTCCCGACGGATTCTCGATCACCGATATCTCCACCAACGGGACATATCTCAACGATCAGCCGGTCGGATACCAGACCACGCGCCAGCTTGCCGACGGGGATATCATCAGGCTGGGCAGCATCGTCATAACCGCCCGGATCGAAGATGGCGAACTGGGCGAAGAAAAACCCGCCGACCAAATGCTCGCGGATGGACCGTTCGGCGACGATAAGCCGCTCGTTGGCCCGACGCCGGTGCAACCGACATCGGCCACCACAGGGCCGATAGGGAAAAACTGGTGGAAAGAACCGCCCTCCGTGCCCGCCCCGGTCAAGCCGGAAAGTATGGTGAACGGCGCCGCGGCCGCTGGCGCGCGGACGGTTCCGACAGCCGCCGATGCGATCGTCATCAGTCTCGTCCAATCATTTCCGAATCTGGACGTCGCCACGTTCGCGCAGGCCGTCGACCTCGCGGGAGGCATTATCGGAGAGCCCGAATGGCGAGCGTTCCACGAGCGTTTGCGCACATATTTGCGTGAAAGATATCAGGAAGATGCGTAGGCCGTACTGAACTCCACAGCGACGGTATTGCAGGTGCTAGGTATGGTCCGCATTCCCCGAGTAATCATCATGGCGATGCTATCGCTCGAACTCGCTTCGTGCGGCATCTTCGGCAAGAAGAAGCCGCCTGCACAGGAGATCGCCATCCAGCCGGCCCCGGCGAAGGCCGGCCTGGACCTCCTCGTCACCGCATCGCCGCTCGCGAATCCCCAGCCCGATGGGTCGCCATCCCCTCTCGTCCTTCGCGTCTACATGCTTTCCGGACAGACGGCATTCGCAAACGCCAGTTTCCGCCAGCTATGGGAGAATGATGCCAAAACGCTTGGACCGACCATGCTGGGGAAAGCCGAAATCACCATTCAGCCGAGCGGTGTCAAGCATGTTAAGGCGCCATTGCCGCAAGGAACGGTCGTTGTTGCCGTGGTCGCCGGGTTTCGCGACTTTCAGGATGCGAAATGGCGTGCGATGGTACCCGTTCAAGGAGAAAAGCAGCTGGATCTGGGGGTGCAACTGAATTCGCTTTCAGTGACGCTTGGGCCGCAGCAATGATGAGCGGCCGCAACGGTCGTCCGGCAATGGGGGAAGAGGCGTTTCATGCCTGTTGACAGCAAGGTGATCTGGTCCGAAGGAATGTTCATTCGGGCTCAGCATTTCCAGCAGGAAGCGCGTTATCTGGAAGGGATGACGCGGCATCTTTTCCGCGGAATACGTGGCTATGGTTGGGGTTTGTCGGAACTGAATCTGAACCGCGATCTCCTTTCGATCGGCAAATTCGCCGTCGAGCGGGCCTCGGGCATTTTTCCCGATGGCACCCCATTCGACTGGCCGAGCGATGTCGACGAAGAGGCGATGCGCCCGCTCGATCTCGATGAGAACGCGCGGGGCCAGATCGTCTATCTGACCCTCCCCAAACCGCGTCCCGGCGGCTTGGAGGCCGCCGACGGCAGTGCCGATGCGATCACCCGCTATGTCTCGCACGACGTCGATACGGTCGATTCCAGCGCAATCGACGCGGCCACCGCGTCGATTACCGTCGGCAGGCTTCGTCTGTGTTGCGCCCTGCAGAACAGCGAACGCGGCGGCCTGCTCAGCCTCGGGATTGCGCGGATCAACGAGGTCCGTTCGGACAATACGATCCTTCTCGACGAAGCGTTCATCCCGCCGATGCTCGATATGCGGGTATCCTCCGTCGTCAGCGGTTTCGTGACCGAAATCGTGGGATTGCTCAACCATCGCGGCGAAGCGATCGCCTCGCGCCTTGCCGCCGGGAGCGAAGGAACTTCCGGGGAACTGTCGGATACGCTGATGCTGCAGGCGGTGAACCGCTGGCAGCCCGCTTTCGCGCATCTGTCGACCGCCTCTGTGGTCCATCCCGAAACCGTTTACGTCAATATGATCTCGCTTGCCGGCGAACTGGCGACCTTCGCCCGCGCCAATCACCGCCCACCGGCCTTTCCCGTCTACGACCACGACAATCTGCAAGCGACGTTCGCGGCCGTAATGATGTCGCTCAGGCAAGGCCTGAGCGCAGTGCTTGAACGGGGCGCACTCGCCATACCGCTGGTCCAGCATCGCTACGGCATTCGAGTCGCCGAGGTTCCCGACCGGTCGATCTATACGAAATATACGTTCGTCCTCGTCACACGCGCCGACATGCCGACCGAGACGTTGATGAAGCGACTGGTTGGCCAGGCGAAAGTCGGACCGGTCGAGCAGATCCGCGAACTGGTCAACGCCGCCCTTCCGGGGATCCGGTTGCGCGGGCTTTCCGCCGCGCCGCGTCAGGTCCCCTACCATACGGGAAAGGCGTATTTCGAACTGGACAAGACAAGTGCCGCCTGGAAGCAACTCGCCTCGTCCAGCGCGCTGGCGATCCATGTCGCCGGAGATTTCCCGGGCCTCGAACTTGAGCTGTGGGCCGTCAAGGATTGAGGAAGAGATCCGCCATGAGTGATCCGATCTTTGAGCCACCCGATGCAGACGACACCATAAGGGAGACGCTGCCACCGACAGCACGCCCTCCGGTATCGCGCGGCGCAGCTTTTTCGAGCGACACGTTCGATGCGCCCTTCACAAGTGAATTCACCGCAGCGCCATCTTCCTCGCGAGCGAAGCCGACCGACGACGCCTTCGACGATTTCTTCGTTGGCGAAGATGGGACCCCGGACGAATTCGCGCATGACGCATATCTGAAATCCGACAAGGAGGCAGCGCTCGAAAAGGCCTTTGACCTCGCCTCCGTCAATCTTCTTGTCGGCGCCGCCGCTCCCCTTCTCTGGCTTGCCGGACGGCTGAACGAGAGCTCTCCGCCGGAGGATGTGGAGCGTTTTCGGCAGCGCGTTCTTGCGGAGATCAAGCAGTTCGAGACAGCGGCGATGGCGCGTGATATCCCCTCGCGCCTCGTGCGGATGACCCGCTATGCAATCGCCGCGACGCTCGACGACATCATCCTGAATACCGCGTGGGGCGGTCAGGCGGCGTGGGCGGGCCGTAGCCTTGTCAGCGTGCTCTACAATGAGACCTGGGGTGGCGAACGCTTCTATGAAATCCTGTCGCAGATGCGCCGCCAGCCTGACGAGAATATCGACGGCCTCGAATTCATGGCGATCTGTCTCGCGGTCGGATTCGCAGGAAAATACCGCGTCATGGAAGGCGGACAGGGCCGGCTGAGCCGGCTTCGCCATGAACTCTACAGGATCATTCGCCGAGTCCGCGGCCCTTATGATCGAGAACTGTCGCCTCCCTGGGAGCCGATCGCAGGGCCGCATGCCGTGCCGAAATCCGCCCGGAGCGCCTGGATCATCGCGGCTCTCGCACTGCTTGCGGTCGCGGCGCTTTGGGTTTTTTCGAGTTTCGATCTTCGCACGCGGGTCGCCGCGGCGACCAAGCAGATCGACGCCCTGACATCGGCCATACCGGCCACCGTTTCCAAGCCGTCCATTCCGAATATACCGGAGCCCGAAAAACCGAAGGTCCTGACGCGGATGGAACGGCTCCAGGGGTTTCTGGCCGACGATATCAAGGCGGGGCGCGTCGAACTTGCCGGGGAAGGCAGCAAGATCGCGATCCGGATGCTGAACGCCTCCTTCCCGTCAGGCGGCGTCGATCTCGCGGATGCCAGCAAACCGCTCGTCGCCCGGATTGCCGCGGCGCTCAATCCGGAGAAAGGCCCCATCGAGGTCGTCGGCAACACCGATAACGTCCTGGTGCCGGCGGGGAGCAAGCTCGGCGACAATATGGCGATTTCAAAAGCGAGGGCGGACTCCGCCGCGAACGTACTGCGCCAGCACCTCGACGACCCCTCGCGCGTGACGTCCATAGGCCGGGGCTCGACAGATCCGATCGCTTCGAATGCAACCGCCGAAGGGCGCATGAAAAACCGGCGCGTGGAGTTCCTGATCGATGCGGAGGCGCCGCACTGAGATGTCGGCGCGATCAAACATCGTCACCGTGCTCGCGCTGCTGATCGCGCTCGGCGCCAGTTGGTTGATATGGCGCGACGCACGGCTGACACCGCCGGACCTGCGTTTTGCGGCCGGTTTGCTCCCGCTCGTTATCTGGGGCTTCTTGCCGGTTCTCCTCGCATGGATCGGGCGGCGGCGTGACTCTTCGGGGGGGATGGTCGTCCGCGACCAGAAGCGGGCCGTTCTCGCCTTGCTCAAGAGTCGAAAGCTTGCCGGCCGCCGCGCCCGGTACAAGGTCCCGTTCTTTCTGGTGATTGGTCCCGAGGGATGCGGCAAGTCGAGCATCCTTCAACAATCCGGCCTCGATCTTGGAAGCGGCGTTCGCGTCGGCGATTCCGTCTGGTGGATCGGCGACAATGCCGTCTTTATCGAATCCTCGACCGGAGAAGGTCATGAAACGATAATACGGCTCGCCGCACTTCTTTCGGCGCTGCGGCCGGACCTGCCGCTGAACAGCATCCTTCTCGTCCTTGCGCCGGCCGATCTCGCCCTGACGGACAGCATTGAATATCAGGCCCTGGCCGGGGCAACCGCCGAGGCCGTCCGCGAATTGGAAAGACGCACGAAACGCAGATACCCGGTCTATCTGATGCTTTCGAAAACCGACCTGGTCCCTGGCTTTCAGGAATTCTTCGATCACCATGAGCCACAGGAGCGCCAACAGATCTGGGGCTTCGGCCTGCCTTTCAACGGCCTGGCGAATCCCCTGACGCGGGAAGCCGGAGCGAAAGCCTTCACCGGGGGCTTTCGCGACATTCTCGCCGCGATGCGGCTGCGTCTCGTTGAATGGCTGTCGCGCGAGGGCGATCCGATCCGGTGCGGCCGCATCCTGAGCTTCGGAACCCAGATCGCCGCCATACGGTCTACGATACAGCCGATGCTCGACGCCCTGCTTCCCGAAAGCAGACGCGAATGGGAGGGTGCGCCTCTGCGTGGCGTCTTTCTCACCAGCGCGCGGCAGGAAGCGCTCACGATCGATCCCGTGCTGCCGGAAATGTCGCAGCGTTTCGCCATGCCTCGATCGGGAACCGTGCCGCCGGATCTCTCGATGGACGAAGGGAATCACGGATTCTTCATCAACGGAGCCTTGCGGAAGGGAATTTTTCCGGAACTCGGCCTCGCCCTGAAGGACTCGCCCGATCGCATGCGTGTGGTATGGCAATGGCTCGCCGCCGCTTTTATCGTGGCGGGTTCGATCGCCCTTATCGCCATCGGCAGTAATTTCTACAATCAGGAAATCGTCTGGCCGAAGAAAGTGTCGGACGCCGTCGCTGCGCTGAGGCCTATTACGGGCTCGTCGGGCGTCGATAGGATACCGTTGATCCTGCGGGATCTGAAGAGGATCACGGCCCTGGAAGACGATCTCCGCGCGGGAAAAGAAGGTCCCCGCTATGCTTTCGGTCTGTCGGTACGCAGCCGCCTGGAACAGCCGCTCGCCCGCGCCCGGCAGACGATTCTGCATGACGCGCTCGCCCCGCATCTCGATGCGGTGCTCGAAGGTCAGCTCGTCGACATGAATGCGGACGTCGACACGCTGAAGGGGCTGATCAAGCTGGCGGATCGCTCGGCCCCGGCCGACGATGCCGCCGTTCACAACTGGCTGGAAAAGTCGGCCCTTGCCGTTCCCGCGGAGCTTCGCGAGGCCTTTGTCAATGACGGGCTTGCCGCCATCAAATCCTCCGGCGGCATCGTTGCCGAAGCGCCCTATATCGCGGCCGCGCGGCGCATCATCGCGTATAAGGAAAGCCTTTCGTGAAGATCGGCGGCATAGGCGGCAGGGTGCTGCACGCGCTTGCCCGGCCGTTCGGTATCCTGACGATCGCGCTCGTCATTCTTGCGATCCTTGTTATCTTCCTCGGACCCGCCGTTTCGATCGGGAGCGTTCGGCCGCTGGCTCCCGCGACGATCCGACTTGCGCTCCTCCTCTTCCTTGCACTGATCTGGGGATTTTGCGGCCTGCTGATGACGCGCGGCGACCGGAACATTGAGGATCGGGATAGTGCCGAAGCCGAGCGCCAGAGGGAGCAAAAGGTCGCATACCGACGCGACCAGTCGGCCGCCGAAGAACGATATGCCCTGTTCGTCCAGGGCGCACGCCAGGCGCGACGCCGGCTCGAAGGCACGGGGCTTCACCGTACGCTCATCGGCGCACGCCGGTCATTGCCGCGTTATCTCGTGCTCGGGAGCGAAGGCAGCGGCAAGACGACGTTGCTGAGGAATGCCGGCTTGTCGATTTTCGATGGCGACAGCGCACCGGCCGGATTCCTGATATCGGAAGAGGGCCTATTCATCGAAACGGACAGTCCCTTCCTGCGCCCTCCGAGCGCTTCGGAAAAAGCCGTCTGGCAACGTATTCTCGGCTATATCCGCCGTTGGCGGCCGACGCAGCCTTTGAACGGCATCCTGCTGCTGCTGGACGCCGGCAATCTGGCGCTCATGCGGCACGACCAGGCAGAGGCCATGGGAACGCTGATACGAGAGTGCCTCGACGAAATCGACCGGCGGCTGCGGGCGCGCCCTCCCGTTTATCTGGTTCTCACCAAGCTCGATCTTCTCGTCGGCTTCGAGGAGTTCTTTGATTCTCTCAACATGGACCAGAGGAATTCGCGTCTGGGCTTTCAGGTCTGCTCGCCCAAGGGCGCCGACGATGCCTTGACGCGGTTCTCATCCGGGTTTGACGAAGTCCTGGCCTGTTTTACCGAACAGCATCTCCGTCGGCTTCAGGAGGAAACCGACGAGCGGTTGCGTCTGAGGGCATTCGAATTTCCGAACCAGTTCGCGCTCCTCAAATCGCGGTTGATACCGCTGGTCGAGCAGATCGCGGCCTCGAACCGCCTGAGCAATGCTCCGCTCCTGCGTGGCGTTTTCTTCACCAGTGCGCTCCAGACCGGACTCGTGCGCGACTCCCTCCCCGGCGTTCTGGCTTCGTCTTTTGCCCTGAAGGCGAACGCTGTCGCACTACCCGGCCGCGGCGCACTTCATTCCCGCCCTTTTTTTCTGCACGGACTCCAGCAGACCGTCCTTTCCGAAGCGGCGATGGCCGGCTATCCCCGCACCACCGCGGCCGCGAGGCGGCTCCGTGCCCTTTCCGTCAATCTGCTGATCGCATTTGCCCTGATCGGCGCCGCCGCCCTTTGGTGGATGAGCTTCAGCAACGGACGCGCCTATACGGCGCGCCTTTTCGACGAAATCAAAACGGCGCGCGCCGAACTGGCGGCGCTTAAGGACGACAACCCGAAAACACCCCCATTCGAGCAGGCGGCAGCCGCGCTGAACGGTCTGGCAACATTGAAGCACGACAGGCCGGGATGGGGAACGCTCGGACTGTATTCGAGCGCCCCCGCGGAAGCCGCGGCCCGAATCGCTTATGGCCGCGGCCTTAAAAATCTGCTCCTGCCCTATGTACTCGCCTATGCCCGAACAACGCTCGATTCGCCCTCGCTCGATGCCGTGAGCCGGTTCGAACTGCTGAAATATTATCTGATGCTGGGCGGGATCCGGCCCGTCGATCCTGCGGTCGCTTCGCTCGTCGCGCCTGGATTCGCCAATGCGATGATGAGTGCCGGAGAAGACGCCGGCCTGCGGTCCCATCTCGTCGCACTTTCCGATATCGATCTCGGCAAGCAGCCGATCGACCAAACGCTCGTTGATCAGGCCAGAGGGCGTATCGGTGCGGTCGGAATGGCGCAACTGGCTTACACTCTGCTCGCGCGTCAGCCCGGCGCGGCATCGCTCCAGCAATGGCGTCCCGTAGATCACATGGGAACGGAAGGGCCGCAGGTTCTCGCGCGGGTCAGCGGATCAAGCCTCTGGGATGGGGTCCCCGGAATTTACACGCGCGAGGGGTATGAATCCTGGATCGCGCCGAATTCGAAAGTCGTCTCCCGCCAGGTCGCCGCCGATCTGTGGGTCATGGGCCAGGATCGGCCAGGGGGCGCTTCCCCGGAGCAAGCAACCCGAATCCGCCAGGGCATGCTGGAACTCTACGCCGTCGACTATATCCGTTATTGGGATGGCCTGCTTGGAGACCTCACGATCGGACCTACGGCGGATGCGGGTCAGGCCGCGAAGATGATTTCGCTCCTGACCGGCGCGCCCTCCCCCGTCGATCAATTGCTGAAGGCCGTCGCCGGACAGACCGATCTGGAAAGCGGTCCTCTCGCGCCCAGTTCCCTGCTCGCCAGCGCTGCGCTGACAAAAGGAGCCTCGATATATTCGGCCATCCCCCACCGGGTCGCAAATGTGGAAGCGCGCGTGAGCGAGCATTTCGCGCAGTTTGCATCAGCGGTCGGCACCGGCGGAAAAGGCGACAGGGACAAGCCGAAAACAACGCAGGTCGACGCCATTCTTTCGGCCTTCAGGCCGCTTTACGCCGATCTCAATCTTGTCGCCACCGGCGGCGATGTACTTGAACTAGGCAGAAAGCCGCAAGACACGCTCGACGCGCTGGATGCGATGATCGACAAGCTGCCGGACCAGATCAGGCCCTTGTTCCAGCGCATCGCCATCCGGATGGCGGCAGTCACCGGCGCCAGCACGCGTGCGCGTCTGGCGGATATCTGGAACTCGACCGTACTGCCGGAATGCCGTTCTGTCGTTTCAGGCCACTATCCGTTCGACCCGCGGAGCCAGTTCGACGCATCACCCCAGGATTTTTCCGATGTCTTCGGACCGAAGGGTACAATCGCCACCTTCCGTGAAGGTTATCTGAAGCCTTTCATCGATACCTCGACCAGGCCATGGAAGTGGCGCGGCAACAGAATTGGCCTGGGGTTGGACGATTCCGTCCTTTCGGCCTTCGAGCATGCGGCAGACATTTCCAATGTCTATTTCGGCGGCAAGGACAAGCCGAATATCGGCTTCACGGTCACGCCGATCGACCTCGACGGCGCAGCCACCGCATCGCAATTCGAGCATAACGGACAGACGGACGGCTACGACCACGGCCCCACCACACCGTTTTCCGTATCCTGGCCGGCGCCGCCCGAGAATAGCGAGGTCGCACTGTCGGTCACGCCCGAGATTGCCGGCCAGAAGAACATTATCCTTTGGCAGGGACCATGGGCACTTTTCCATCTGCTCGACACCGGGCACGAAATCGGCCCCGACAAGAACGATGCCGACAATGTGAACCTTCGCTTCATCGTCGGCCGCCGCTGGGTCAAGCTTAGATTTTCCGCCCCCGCGGCCCGCGTGCTTGTTGACGGCGATCTGGTGCGGGGGTTCCAATGCCCTGAACTGAGCAAGAACGAAATTGCGAAAAAGTAATGATGCCGCATTCGTTTCAAAAGACGTTGGCCACGACGCGATCGGCTGAGCGCTCCGCTGATTCCGGTCTCTGGAACCGGGATAATAGCAGCGTGTCCGCGCAGAGCCGAGACAGTGTCGGCAACCGGTCCATAGGGCGATCGCCAGGTCGTAGTGACAATTTATGACAGACGACATTCTCAATCACTACAACCGTGAATTATTGAGCATACGCCGTGCTGCTGCGCAGTTCGCCGCCGAGAACCCGCGGATCGCCAGTCGTCTCAGATTATCCGAAGACGCGGTCGAAGATCCGCATGTCGGGCGCCTCATCGAATCCTTCGCATTCCTGACGGCACGGATTCGCCAGAAGCTCGACGACGATTTCTCCGAATTGGCCGACGCCATCCTGTCCATCCTCTATCCTCATTACACTCGCCCGTTCCCATCCATGGCGATCCTCCAGATCCAGCCAGACGCAGATCTGGCTGCGGCGTCGACAATGCCGCGAGGAACCTTGATCGACACGGAGACGGTCGGTGGGGAAAGCTGCCGCTTTTCCACCGCTTTCGACGTCGCGATGCACCCTTTGCGCGTCGCTGCAGCAAACCTGTCCGGGCGACCGATCAAGGCGCCCGAAGTCGAATGCGCGGCCGATGCGGCCGGTTGCCTGAGGCTGACACTCGAAACGACTTTGCCGGGAGCGACATTTGCCGAAGTCGGCCCTCGCGCACTGCGCTTCTTCCTGCGCGGCCAGCCGCAACTGGTCTACGCGCTTTACGAACTTCTGTTGAACGATGTCACGGCCGTTGCCTTCGCGGCGGGAGCGAACGATCCGAGTCCCGTCGTCGTCGAGGGCTCGCCTTTCACACCGGTCGGCTTCGCGGATGACGAAGGTTTGCTGCCCTATCCGAACACCTCGCATGTCGGCTATCGGCTTCTCACCGAATATTTCGCGTTTCCGGAGAAATTTCTTTTCGTCGATCTGGCATTCCCCGATCGTGCCCGATTAAAGGGGAAAGGCAGCGCGATCGACGTTTTCATCTATCTCCGGCGTTCTCGCGTAAATATTGAACGTTCGGTGACCGCTGACGCCTTTGCACTCAATTGCACGCCGGTGGTGAACCTCTTCCCACAGGCTGCCGAGCCGATTTCCGTCGACCATACCACGACGGAGTACCGCGTCGAGCCCGACAGCCGTCGTCCGGGGGCTTTGGAAATCTATTCACTGGAGAGGGTTACGGCCACCGACGATGATGGCAATTCCCGCGCCGTGCTTCCGATTTACGGAACCGGCCATGGCCGGCCAAGCGACGCCCCACGGCGGGAAAGACCTTCATGGTGGATGGCGCATCGACGCTCTGCGGGAGAGGCCGATCAGGCGGGCGGGATGATGTTGTCGATCCTCGATCAGGATTTCAGACCTTCCATGCCAACCGCCACGGTTCTTTCGATCGATACGCTTTGCTTCAACGGCAATTTTCCCGAACGCCTCCCCTTCGGCGGCGGCAGACCTTACCTGGAGATTGCCGAGCCCATGCCCAATGTCGAGGCTTTACGGTTGCTCACGGCCCCGACAGCCGTCGCCCGGACGGGCTACGGCGCAGGCGGGCGCTGGAGGTTGATCTCCCATCTCTCCCTCAATCATCTCTCGATCGTCAGCGATGGCGGGCTCGACGTCCTCAAGGAAATGCTGCTGCTATACGATATTCGCAGTTCCGACGAGATACGATCGCTTATCGACGGAATTGTCGCCGTCTCGTCGCATGCCGGGACAGCCCGTCTCCGAAGCATGGGCAATACCGTTCTCTGCCGCGGGATCGATATATCGGTGACGTTCGACGAAGCCTATTTCTCCGGCAACGGCGTCTATCTCGCGGCCAGCATTCTGGAACGTTTCTTTGCCGCATATGCCAGCGTCAATTCGTTCGCCCGTCTCACTGCCCGGATAAAGGGCCAAAGTGGAGTGTTGAGAACATGGCCCGCACGAGGAGGCGAGCGCATTCTTCTTTGAAGTCGGATCTCTTCGATCGCCCGCAGGCTTACGAACTGTTTCAGGCCATGCGGATTATCGAACTGATCGCGGCTGAGGGGAACGTCGAAACGGGGGAACCCGTACCGGAATCGGCCGGGCGTGGCGTGGACGGGCGCAGGGCCGCCATGCGGATACGCTGCGCCGTTCCGCTCGGCTATGCGGCGACCGAAGTGACGTCCGTCAGGCGACCCAAGGGTTCGGGCCCGATCGAACTCACCCAAACGGTTTTCGGGCTGACCGGACCGTCGGGCGCGTTGCCGCATGCGTTCAGCGGACTGGTCCATGTCAGCGTACGCCAGCGCAATCCCGGTCTCAGGGACTTCCTCGATATCTTCAATAACCGCCTTGGCGGTCTTTTCTTCGAAGCCTGGGCCAAACACAGGCTTGTCGTCGAACTCGAGCGGAGCGCCCGGCTCGAACTGCCGAGCCCGATCGATGCGGCTCTCAGAGCGATCGTCGGTATCGCGCTTCCCTCGATGGCCCAACGAACGGCAGCCGACGACGACACGCTAGTGCATTATGGCGGCTTGCTTTCCCGCACCGGACGCTCGGCGAAGGCGGTTGAGCAGATTCTTATAGGCGCGACGGGCTTTCCCATCCGGGTAGAGCAATTTCAGGGACGCTGGCTACCGATCGCGGAATCGGATCGCAGCCGCCTGCCTGCTGGAAGCGGACCACGCGGATTATTCTGCCGCCTCGGTGAAGACCTGGTGGCCGGTGAACGCATTTACGACGTACAGTCCACCGTCCGCCTCGCCATCGGGCCGCTCGGCTATTCGGATTTTCGCTCGCTTCTGCCCGATGGCACCGGAGCGCGCGGTTTTGGCGATCTCGCGGCCATAGCGCTCGGACCAGAGATTTCCATGCGGCTGTCGATCGCGTTGAAAGCGGACGAGATGCCCGCTCTCAAACTCGAAAGGAACGACGATCCGGAGCGCGGGAGCCGGCTCGGATGGAACACGTGGCTCTATACCGAAAAGCCGCGTTCGGAACCGGCCCGTGTCGATCTCGAGCCGGCCTCGCATCTGCACTGAGCCGGTCTGAAACGCAGGGGAGACCAATGAGCAACTGGACCGACGGATATGTCTCCGACATCGAATATCTGGAAGCCTGCTACATCGAACAGACGCCCGCGCACCTGAATACGGCCTGCCTCCTGCGCGGTGTCGAGCCGCCGGTTGCGGCGGGTCAGCCATATCGCTACTGCGAGCTTGGATGCGGTCTCGGAAAATCGGCAGCCACGATCGCGGCCGCCTGCCCTGACGCGGAGGTCTGGGGATTCGATTTCAATCCGGCGCATATCGCGCGCGGCAATCAGCTTGCCCAACTGGGCCATCTCGCCAACCTGCATCTAGAGGATTGTTCCTTCGCAGATTTGGCGGGACCCAAGGGCGCGGCGCTTCCACGGTTCCACTACATTGCGATGCATGGCGTTTGGTCATGGATCAGCCCGGAAAATCGCAGGCACATCGTCGAGTTCATCGGCGAGCATCTCGAGCCCGGCGGCCTCGTCTACGTCACATACAACGCCCTGCCCGGCTGGAACAGTGTCGCGCCGGTTCAGCGGTTGCTCTGGGCATCGGCCAATCTGGAGAAGGGCCGTAGCGACCAGCGGGTCGGGACGGCGATCAGGCTGGTCCGGCAGATGTCGGAAACCGGCGCCATCGCATTGCCGATCCAGCAGATCGAGCGTCTGGAGGACGAATGCCGGAAGGACAATCTGAGCTATCTCGCCCACGAATATCTGAACGATCATTGGCAGCCCTTCTACCATATGGACGTCGCTGCCGCGCTTGCCCCTGCGAAGCTGACATATGCCGCTTCGGCCAACATCCTGGACAATTATCCGGACATCTGCGTCAACAAGGAACAACGCGCGTTCATCGACGATACGCCATCCGCCCTTCGGGAGACCGTCCGCGACTATTTCATGACGCGCTCGTTCCGGCGCGATATCTTTATCCGCGGCAGCCGGCCTGTTCCCGCACGGCGCCTCGAACAGCGATTGAGGCAGATTCGCCTGACGGCGATCGTGCCGCCCAAATCGTTGACCCGGAACATCAATGTGCCCATCGGTGAGGCCACGCTGGGTGAGGACTTTTACGCTCCGGCGCTGGAGATGATCAGTCGCGACATGCCGACCATCGAGGAAATCTTCGACCATGCCGGCGGAGGCAATGCGACGGCACGCGAAGCGGTCGGAATGCTTATCGGATCGAAGCAGGCCATGGCGGTCGTGACTCCAGAGCTTGCGGAATCCGCGCGGGCCCGCGTTCGTGCCTATAACGCGGCCCAAATCCGCCTTTGCGCCGATGGAGGCAAGGCGCATACGTCGCTCGCCGGCGCCGCCATAGGCTCGGCAGTCCTCGCTGGCCTTGTGGAGATGCTTGTCTATGAAGCTCTCGCTGACGGGATTCCCGCCGAGGCGGAACCGGTGATTGCCGATTGCTGGAAGCGTCTACAGAGGCGCGGCGACCGATTGGCCGATAACGGCAAGGTGATCGAAAGCGAGGCTGAAAACATCGATCTCCTGCGCAGAAGTGCTCTCGATGCGCTGACGCTCTCATTGCCGATCTGGCGACGGGTCGGTGCGATCTGAACCGTCATGGAAGAGGCGCGATTTGCGAACGAGGTTCTGCTTCGCAGGGGGCGATCCTTCGACATCCTCGAAGCAACCGACATCGCAGGTCGCCGATTGATCATCAAGCGTGCGCACCATCTTGACGAGCTCGGAAAGCTGCGCTTCAGACGCGAAGCGAGGCTTGGATGCCTTCTCAATCACGATGGCCTGGCATCTGTTCTCGATCATGCCGACGAGTGGATCGCCTTCGAGCGACTTGACGGACCGCTCAGCCACGGCAGACCACGTTCCGACGGCCTCGCGGCCCTGAAAGGGATTGCCGACACGCTGGCGCATCTTCACGCGCGCGGCGTCGTGCATCGCGATCTGAAGCCAGAACATATCATGTTCCGGGCCGGCGCTCCCGTCCTCATCGATCTCGGCGTCGCCGGACTTGCCGGCAATGAGGATCCGCTCGAATGCAGGGAGGTGGTCGGATCTCCGGCCTGGATGGCGCCTGAGCAGTTGTTCGGCGCATCTCCGGCTTCAACGGCCGACATCTGGTCCTTTAGCGCGGTCGCACACTGGGTCGTCACCAGCCGGCCGCTTTACGCCGGCACCGCGGAAGTCGTTCTGGAAGCGCGGCGCAGCGGGCTCGAATGGACCGTGGATTTTTCGTCGGTTGGAAGCGCTGCGATCGTCGATCTTCTTCAGGCCGGCCTCGCGCCTCCCGCAGACCGGCCCACGGCGCGCGAAATAGCGGCCGCACTTGCCGAGTTCATCAGGGGAGACACTGCCGTCAAACCTTGACGGCTTCTGCCTCGTCCGGCGCTGGAGGTCTTGCCCCCCGGTCCGGGCTTTGGCCGGCCCGAGGACAGGCCTTGACCGAATTCATTCCGGCAGAGCGATTCCATCTAACCATGAAAGGCTCTAATCGCTTGCCTTGCTTTCCAGTGAGCGGCTATGGAGGAGCAATGAGAGATGAAGCGCGTCGATCCGCGCAGGAATGCGGGCCTTCCTTTTTCAAGGTGCAGGAGCTGGAACGACAGCTCGACGAGGCACGCGCAGAACTCGCCCACTTGACCGAGGAATTCAACGACCTCCAGCTTCTCTACGAAGCTACGATCGACCATGGCGAGGCGGTCGAGGACCAGTTGGCGGAAAAGAACGTGCTCCTGGAGCGCACGCAGAAACGTCTCGAGGCCGAGTTGCAGGACGCGTCGAGATATCTGCTGTCGGCGCTGCCGGCGCCACGCAGCCAGCTTCCCGCTACGGATTGGCTGCTGATCCCTTCCACGGAACTCGGCGGCGATTCGCTCGGCTACCATGAGATCGAAGGGAAGTCTTTCGCCTTCTATCTGCTCGACGTCTGTGGACATGGCGTCGGCGCCGCGCTTCTTTCGGCGACGGTCATCGGCGTTTTGCGCACCTCCGCGCTCGGCGAGATCGATTTTCGCGATCCCGCCGCGGTGCTGCAAGCCCTCAACAGGGCATTTCCGATGGAACGCCAGAACAACATGTTCTTCACGATCTGGTACGGCGTATATGACAGGTCGACGCGGCGGCTGCGCTTTGCAACCGGCGGTCATCCTCCGGCGATCCATTTGCGTGGAAACGATACTGCTCGACCGCTGGTGACGAAGGGGGGGATGGCGATCGGAGCCATGGAAGACGCTGTTTATGAGACAGCCGAGATCACCGTCGAAGCGGGCGATCGCATTCTCCTGCTGAGCGACGGCACTTTCGAACTCGAAGGGCCGGACGGCGACATGCTTTCCTTCGACGATCTGATGGCGTTCAGTACGCGCGAAGGATGCGACGGCCCCCAGGCCATCCTCGATTGGGTGCGTTCCTTCAATGGCGCCGGCCCGCTCCCGGACGATTTCTCGCTGCTGCGCGTTACATTCTAAGCGGGTTTGTTGGGCGAGAGCAAAATAAATGCTTCTCTCCTTCGCCCTTGCCGCCCCAAGTTGTCTTGAACAAATCGTCCACGGAACCTAACATGCCGCGCAGTCATAGACGGGTACGTTGAGTTCTATGCTCGCTCCCAGATTGTGGAGGAATTGATATTATGCCGAAACTGCCAACGGGGAGAGAAGTCCGGGAGATACAAAAGCGGATTAACGCTGGAAACGGCGACGATTCCGGCGGAGGATACGCAATCGCCCAGGTGATGGATTCCGCTATCCCCCTCGCCAAGAAAGCCATGGCTCCCGCCAGTGCTATAGTGCAGTCAGGCGTGTCGCATGCCGCATCGATTGCCGGTCACGTGCCAACCGCGCTTCATGTCGGTGCTGTGGGCGGGACATCGGTGGTCTCCGTGGGCGGCGTGGGAGCGGCTGTAGGCCCCGCGCTCACCGCTGGAGCAATTGCTCTTACGGCGGACAAGTATATTGCTCTTTGCGATCTCAAAGCGTGTGCGGAAGGAGACTACGAAAATGTTGATGTTCCATATCTTTACTCATGCGATTGTGGACAGTGTGCGAAAAATCTGGACTACATCATAGCCAAGGAGCAGGGGTGGATGGGCTGTAAGGCCCTTGGTGCAGCTACCTTCGGCTTTACTGCATTGGGAAAGGTCGTTTTTGAACTTGCGAAAGGACCTGTAATACGCGCACAGGGTCGAGAGCGGCAGTCGCACCAGGTCAGCAAGAGCATTGTAGCCTCCGCGAAAGGCCGCTGTGAGGTGGCCATCGCGACGGTTTTCCTTTTTTCCGATAAATGGACTCCCATTGACCGATCCGAACATTCTATTGCCAGGACGGTGGAAGTCATATTAGCCGAAAAATGGGGGAAAGTGTTAAATGCTTGGGCAAGCTTGTCCAAGTGATTGTTTTATATTGCTCGCGGGCAGGAAAAAGCCTGGGGCGTTTAGGTGGTCACGGCTTGAGTTTATGTCTGGTTCTCATTTGTCGCGACCGACATGTAGGATTTCCTCCACAAACCCCTTTTGCGAGACGGATTAAGTCCTTGCCGGCACAGCTGTCGCGGTGCCGTTCCGTTGCGGTGAGCAGCAAAAACCTCTAATGTCACGGTACACAGTAGCAGGCACAAAATTCGTGCCCATTGCTGGCTTGGAGGGGGTCTGAAATGCCGAAAAGATTCACTGACCCGAAAGATCATCGGAGCGGGGATTTCTCGCTAAGCTTCAGGCTCGGGGCCAAGCTTGATCAAACGGAGCTTTCGGAGCAAGCCGGGAGCGCCGTTAGATCTGCAAAAGCGATTCTGCTTCGCGCGCGCAACAAGCTGGAAAGACCCAACAAGCTGAAAAAAGAAGAAATGGAGGCAGTGCGCCAGTATGCCAAATATTATTTTGGATGGGAAGAGAACAAACTGGAGGAACGTTGGAAGTCGCTGTTCAAAAAAGTCAAGACTCTTGAGAGTGCGATTGGGAACCAATTCCTCATCAAGATCACCGATCAGATTTGGACAACTGACGGAATAAGCCAGACGGCGGACGGTAGAGTCCGCCAGTTTGGAGAGAATTCCAAGAAGGAAGGACGATTTCAAAGAAACGCAATCATTCCGTATGTGGCAACGGATTATGGACGTAAGGGGATCGCTTCGAGGCAATACGGTCCGGCTTATATGGGTAATGTTCACATTAAGGCATCACTGTTTGCGCAAACTCATAGTGCGGCCCAGGTTCTCATTCATGAATTCTGCCACAAATATTTAGGATTTCACGATGGGCCTGATGGCAATTGGTATTTCGACACCGATGGAGAGAGCCCCCCGGAGGGTGCGGCTGGCGAAAGGGCGCTTGGAGAGACCGCCGACGCAATGGCGTGGTTCATCGTGAAGATCGCCGGCAAGATGGACAATATGGATATGATCGCGGTCAATCCGACATTCACGATGCCGCCGTCCTCGCCGGGCTGCTGCATATTGTCGTAGCGGGCGGCCTTCGCTCCGGCCGTACCAACCGCCGCTGCGAGCGTCATGACCTTTCCGCAAGTGCCCGCCGCTTCTCTCGTGGCAGCTTTTGACGCCAGTGATAGATCTGCCGCCGTGCACCACCGATGCGGGGAGCTGAAGCGGCGCAAGCGGCTATTCGGGACGCTGTTCCGGCAGCCGACAGCGAGTCTCCCGTCGAAGGTCCATAGCGCATTGATATTGAGCCGAGAATGGAGAGCAGTATGCTATGAGGGGGCCCAAGGTGCCGCAGCATCATAGAGCGTCTTGTCGTTGCCTGCAAAGTTGCTTAGTGCGATTTGATAGTGCGTAAGGCTATGGTCGTGCTGATAGCGATACTTTGCAGAGAATTTAAGTAATTCTGCAGCCTTTGTGACATCCTCGTCATCCGCAGGACTTTTGTCTCGAGAGTATCCCTTACGGATACATGTCGTTTTAAAGTTTGTGACTGCTGTTTGAAATGCGTTTGCTTCCTTTTTCTCTTCTGTCTCTCCATGTCGGTAAGCTTGTACTGCCTCCGCGATCTCCCCCGCATGGAATGTCAGAAGCCCGATCGCGAACTTTTTTAATTCTGTACCCATTCCTCTGCCGCCGACTGCTCGGTATGCAATTGCGTCGATCTGTTCCAGCGTTTTCAGCAGTGTGTCCCTTGTCATGAAGGCCCCCCCGCCCGCTACGTTGACCGCGAACGATCCGAAGCGTCGCTATAGCAAGAATTTCTCTTGGACTGGGTTATACGTCCGAACTGGCTCAAGATAGCTTAGATTTGGCTCTAACGGAAGGCGATTTTCCCGCGATCAGATGCCAGAAATGCCGGCTCGGGCGCGCGTTTCATGCGCGAGCCTCATCGAGCCGGACACCGGATCGACAAACGTATCGTAGACCACCGCCTCCGACATCTCGGCCACATCCATGATCGCATCGATCCTGAAGCGCAGGATCCGTTCGCGGCTTTCCTGTTCCCCTTCAATGATCTCGACCGAGACATCCCGCAAGCGCGGCTCGAAGCGACGGATCGCTTCCTTTAGCCGGCTTCGGCACTCCTCCTTTTGAGAAGCGGCGCCCAGTTGCTGGATCTGGAGATCGGGGAGTCCGAAGGAGACGACCGAGGTTCCCAGTTCTTCGAATTCCTTCGGGATGGGGCGATAATACGGACGCGTGTTGAACAGGATCTCGAGATCGCGGCGGATCGACTCGCGCAAGACCTGGATCGCACGATCGGAGTTGACGTCAACCTCGATATTGTCTCCCTGCAGGAGCCTGTCGAAAAGCGGAAGGACGACAGGCCGTTTTATCGGTTTTCTGGCCACCGGCTTCTCCGTCAAACGCTCCTTGTGGCCTGTATTTCCGTTCGCAGCTTCAGCCCCGTGACGATCTGGTCGAACTGGAAATGCGGCTCAATATGAAGGATGCAGGCGAGCGATCCCGGCTTGCCCGGAAGCTCCGTGACCGAGACGCTTCCTCCGCTGAGGGGATAGCGCGCCTTCAATTCGCTGCTGGCGTCCGGATTGCCCAGCATGTAGCCGCGCAGCCAGTCCCCGAGAAGCCGCTCGAGTTCAGCCGCCGTGGTGAAGGATCCGACCCGGTCGCGGGCGATCACCTTCACATAATGGGCAAAGCGGCTGACGCAGAGCACATATTGCAACATGGATGACAGTCTGGCATTCCGGCTCTCCGCCGTGTCGCCCATCTGCGGTACGTTGAGCGATTGCGCCCCAAGGAAGGCTGTGGATTTTGCATAGCTGCAAGGACTGAGCGCGATGAAGCCCAACTCCTCCAGCACCTTCTGCTTCTCGTCGGTCAATTCCACTTCGAGCGGTCGGCGGTATGCCGCGGTCTCGCCGGTGGAAAACAGCGGAGCAGGCAGGCCGTCAACACGCCCGGCCGTAAGCACGCTTTCACGTGCGCCGCGAATGTCGGCGAACCATCCCGATTCGCGAAAGGCGCGGATGGCGACAGCGCCGAAACCGTATACCGCATTGCCCCAAAGCCAATCGACGATGCCGTCGACCTGCTCCCGGTAGACAAAGCCCTCCCGCCGCTCTTCCCGGCCGTCATGCAGATAGCGCAGCAGGATTCTCGGAAGCGTCACGCCAAGAAACCGGCTTTCCTCCTTCCGCTGCAACCGCCGCCATCTCTGATATTCCGCCAGGCGAAAACCCGCATCGATGCTTTGAACATGCGAAAGCTCGGCAAAAGTCGAAACGCCGAAAAGCTCCGGCGCCGCACCGACAACACATGGCGAGAAGCTGGCAGCCGCCACTTCGGCCAGCCGCGAAAGTACGCCGATATCGTCGCTAGCCTCCATGCTGCTTTGACGGTGGCGAACGGAATAATCGCAAAGCAAAAGACCATAAGGCAGGCCGCCGGGCATCCCGTATTCTTCGCTGTAGACTTTTGCAAAGAGAGCGCTCTGGTCGAATTCATTGGCCCGGTCGAAGTCCCTTTCAAGTTCCTTCCACGTTGCCGCCAGCACGCGGATGATGATCCGCTCGTCCCCCTCGACCTGATCGAGCAGAAACATGACGCCGCGCCATGCCGCCTCCAGTTCCTTGAACTGGCGATGATGGAGAATTGCGTCGAGTTGCTCCGACAGCAGCCTGTCGAGGACGGCAATATCGCGATCGATCCAAAGCCGTAACGAATCGGCGTCGCGCCTCGACATGGACAGAAGGGCGTCCACGCCGAACCAGCGGCGCAAGAGTGCTATCGGCTCCTCCTCCTCAAGGAAAGCCCGCAAATCCAAGGCTTCTTCATCATGGGCGGAATCCTGGGCGGCGGTAACGACCCGCCCGCGCAGGGCCGGCCGCGCCGGCGCTCCCCGCAAAGCGCCTGCGGACCCCGCTTGGGGGTCCGCATCCGACGTTTCGACCGCGTATCCGGTTTCCATCCGAAGCGCCGGAGCGTCACCCCATTTGCGGAATGCGCGCCACCAACCTCATGGAAGCCGTCAATTCCTCCATCTGCAACCACGGCCGAAGATAGGCCACCGCGTTATAGGATCCAGGCGCGCCCGGCACCTCCTTGACGGTGACCTTCGCCTCCGCAAGCGGATACTGGGCCTTCATCTCCGCGCTGGCGTCGGGGTTCCCGTTGACATAGTTGCGGATCCAGTTGTTCAGCCAGGTTTCACAGTCGGACACCTCCATGAACGACCCGATCTTGTCACGGCCCATAACCTTCAGGTAATGCGCGAAGCGGGCCGTCGCCATGATATAGGGAAGACGCGCCGAAACCGCCGCGTTGGCGGTGGCGTCCGGGTTGTCATATTTCTTCGGCCGCTGCGTCGTCTGTGAACCGAAGAACACGGCATAGTCCGACCCCTTGTAGTGACAGAGCGGCAGGAAACCGAGCTTGGACAATTCCGCCTCGCGGCGGTCCGTGATGCCGATTTCCGTCGGGCATTGCTGATCGACATCGCCATCGTCGCTGGTGAAGGTGAAGGTGGGCAGATCCTCGACCTTCCCGCCGCCTTCGGCGCCGCGGACTGCGACGCACCATCCATATTTGGCAAAGGCGGACGTCAAGCGCTCGCCGAGCGCGTAAGACGCGTTCATCCAGGTGAACTTGTCCGGCGTCATGGCCGTAACGACGCCATTGGCGTCGATGGGTGCTTCCTCGAACTTGAATTCGTCGATTGCGCGTCCGGCGGAGCCATACGGGACACGGGCCAGCACCCGCGGCATGGTGAGGGTCACGAAGCGGCTGTCTTCGCTGTCGCGGAAGCTGCGCCACTTGATGTATTCGGAGCTTTCGAAGATCTTTTCGAGATCACGCGGTTTCGACAACTCGCCGAAACTTTCGAGCCCGAACATGGTCGGGCTCGTGGCCGCTATGAAGGGCGCAAAGGACGCCGCCGCGACATTCGACATGCTCTGCAGCACCTCCAGATCTTCCGTGCCGCTGCCGAACTCGTAGTCGCCGATCAGCACACCATAAGGCTCACCGCCCGGCGTTCCGAATTCCGATTCGTAGATTTTCTTGAAAATCTGGCTCTGGTCGAATTCGACGGCCTTCGTCAGATCCCGGTGCAGTTCCTTCTTGCTCAGGTTCATCATGCGAATCTTGAGCGTCGCACTGGTCTCGGAATTCTTGATGAGATGATGCAGCCCGCGCCAGCTGCCTTCCAACTGCTGAAAGTCTCCATGATGCATGATCGCCGAAAGCTGCATGGAAAGTTTTTCGTCGATCGCCGCGATGGCACGGTTGAACGTCTGGGTGAGGTTCTTGTTGAACGTGACCGTGCCCGACAATGCTTCGGAGGTCAGGGTCCGCAACAGATCCTGCATCTCGTCCGGCTTGGAATTCCGGGTCACCTCGATTGCCTGATCAAGCAGGCTGACATTGGCGGCTTCCACCTTGCTTTCGGTTGCCGTCGCGGCTTCTGTCTTGACTTCGCTGCTCATGATCAGGCTCCCTGTTTCGCATTTTCGTCAGGGCCGAGCTCTTCCGCCAGCGCGGAGAGTTTGTCGGTATTCTGAAGGACTTCCTCGAGAAGCTTTTCCAGTTCCTCCGACCGGTCCACCTTGGACATCAGGTCACGAAGCTTGTTGCGAACGGCCAAAAGCTTGCGCAAAGGCTCGACCTGTTGAACGACGGCGCCGGGTTCGAAATCGTCGATGGAATTGAACCGGAGGGAAACGGCCATCTCGCTGTCGTCTCCGGCCAGCGTATTCTCGACCTTGAATTCGGCGCCCGGCGTCATGCGTTTCATGACATCGTCGAAATTATCGCGGTCGATCTGGATGAACTTGCGGTCCCGCAACGGCTTGAGCGGCTCGTAGGACTTGCCGGAGAAGTCCCCGAGCACGCCAACGACAAAGGGCAGTTCCTTGCGGACCTGCGCGCCCTCCGTTTCGACGTCGTAAGTAATATGGACACGCGGCTTGCGCACCCTGTTAAGTTTCTGCTGTACGCTTTCTGCCATGGTTTTATCCTCGCTTCATAAGGTACTGTGGTGCGGCTGTATTCGGCATTCCTACCCGGAGGGTTCTCCGGCATTTCTGATTCCGGCCGCCAGAAGGATACGTTCCGCGTGAGACGGATCCTCTGAAAGCTCCGCAAGAAGTTCCGGTAAGGAGAGGCGGGCACGCCGAACCGCCTCCTCCAGCGTATAGGAGATCGGAGACTGGGGCTCTGTCTTGCGAAAAAAACCGGCGAGACGGGTCAATTCGTTCAGCGCCTCGTTGCGCGAGGCGTAACCGTCGATGCGCGACACACCTGCAGCGCCGGCGGCGTCGGCTGCCTCAGCCCCGGTTATCGTTTGCTGCGATCCCTCCTCCATGTCGAGCGGCGCGGCGATATTGGCCGCCGACAGCTTGTCCGAGGCGAAGAAGCGAATGGAAGAGTTGATCTGCTCGAGCAATTCGCGGAGCGCGGAAACCGGCGGAGATTCCTGATTGGCAACGGCATCGAAGGCGTCCGACATCTCCCGGAGAGCGGCGAGACATTCCTCGACCAGCGTGACCGTCGCAGCGAAAACTGCCGGAGGCGTCTCCGCTACGCTCTGCATGAATTGGTCCATCGATACCGCGCCGGCGTCGATACGGGCTTGGGCGCGCGCGGGATCGGTGATTTTCTGGAGTTCGGACGCCTGCTCATAGTTCCACAGCGAATAATTGGCCAGGCTGCCATGCGTGATCGGCAGCAGCCTGATCGGCTGGATCAGCGTACCGACCGCCCCCGATCCGCTGAGCCCGGCGACGGCAGTTACCTTGCCCTCTATGCCGTCCTCATCGAGTTCCGGAAAACAGCTTTCCCAATATTGCCGGACAATCCCCGCCAGCACTTTCAGGCCGTCCCGCAGCCCGGCGAGGCCTTCGGTGCGGACAAGAGCCTCGACGAGCCAGGCTGCAACTTCGAGATCCTTGCCATGTGCAACCAGCAGCTCGACCGACGCCGTGACGACGGCGCCCCATTCCTCCGGCGTCAGGCTGTCGGTTTCGACGGTGCTTCGCTCTTTGGAGCGGGCAGCGTTGCGGGCGTCCTTGACGTTGTAGTAAAGCGAATCCGCCTGCTTGTCGCCACGCGGATCGGCGCCCGCCGGCATATCTTGCGAGATCGGCGTCAGAATGGCGTCGACATCAATGACTTGCGGGCTTGTCATTTGGACAGCACCCCCCGCGCGCTCAAAACAGCGCCTCTCCACCCAAACCCGGGGTCGATGAGGGCCCCCAAGCCGGGAACTATGGTCGAGAAGCCGGTCCGAATCAACCGTGCCTGCGATTTTCGATCGTCACGCCGACTACCGTTATCTGTTACGCGGACCCTCATGACATCGACCGCCGGGAAACGGATTTCAGCTTGCCGTTGCCACCATTGGCTATATCGACGCCGCGCTCGATCGCGGCCTCGAAGCGTTCCGCCATCGACTGGGCCTCTCCGGCGGTGACGGCAAGGAGGATTGAGGCGGCCGCCCCGATCGGACAGAGCTTCGGATCGGGCGGCGCCGGGGGCAGCCCTTCCGGCGCCATGCTTCCACCAGACCAGAAAGCCGACAACGCCGCGTAAGCGGCGGCTCCCTCGAAATTCAGCTGCTCAGCGGCTTCCATGCAGGCGCGCCGCTTCGGCTCGTCGGGTTCATAGGCCCAGGCGACGACGCGCTCCAGGCATGTCGTCTCCGAAGGCGAGAGTTCGTTATCACGCGCAATCACGCAGGCCCACCATACAGCCTCGCGCGACGGCAGGCAGAAAGCGAGAAATCTGACGGCATCGCTGAACTGGCGGCTGTCCACGAGCCGGGCCAGAAATGCCTGCGGAGAGAGTTCCGGCAAAAGCACCGCCACCGCCTCGGGCGACAGTTCCACGCGCCGGCAGACGTCGGTGGCCGTGGCCGCCGTGACTTTCCGAAACGGGCTTGTCTGAACCTCCACGCCACCTGCCTTCAGTTTATCTTGACGATGCCGCCCTTGAGAGTCGCCATGCCGTCGGCTGTTATCTTGATGATCGGAGCACTCGTCTCGGCCTTGCTCGTGCCGGTCACCGTGACGGACACGCCGTTAACCTTCACCCCCTGAGGCGTGATCTCGACCGAATTGTCCCCGCATTTGAGGGTAATCCCCTTCATGGCTTTCACGGTGATCTGCCCAGCGGATGCCTCGACCATCCGATCACCCTTGGAAAGTTTCAGCGTGTCGCTACCGTCCGAGATGGTGATCGTGCGATTGTTCTTGATCGTCCGCGTCTGATCATGCCCGACGTCCAGCGTGTCGTCATTGTCTATCTTGCGGAGAAAATCCTTCCCGGCATGGATCACCATTCTCTCTTTGCCCGCGGCTTCCTCGAACGAGAGTTCATGGACTTTTTTCTCGCTCGATGCGCCGACGGTCTGGGAAAAGAACCCGCTTTTTGTCGTCCTGTCCTGGTCGTTACTCAGCGGCGGCGGGAACTCCTTGTTGTAGACGGCGCCGGTCACAAGCGGCCGATCGGGATCGCCGTCGAGAAAATGGACCACGACCTCCATTCCGACCCTCGGGATGAACCACCCTCCCCATCCCGATCCTGCAAGCGGTTGCGAGACCCGCACGAGGCAAGAGGACTTGTCATTCTTCTTGCCCTCCCGATCCCAATGGAACCGTACCTCTATACGGCCATACTCGTCGGCCTTGACCTCGCCTTTCTTCCCCCCGGCGACGAACGCGGTCTGCGGGCCCTGCACGACAGGTTTGGGTGGCGGCAAGGGCTGTCGGGCGATCCGATCCGCCGGAATGCAGGAGAACGCATTCCGGTAGTATGGCTTGCCTTCCATCCCCGGGCGGGCGGCGAAATAGGCCTGGTCGCGCGCTTCGTGCACGACGCGCGTCAGCACGAATTTCTTGTCCACGACCTGCGAAATAGGGTGTTTTTTGATCGAAAACTTGTGCCCTGGCGTGAAGCTCGCGGTGCTCCCCTTGCCGTCGATGATCTCGAAACCTGCGTCGGTCGCATCGACGGCTGCCGACGAGAGGGCGTTGACCCTGTCCGAATGGGGTCCGTCACCGAAACGGAAATACTCCCAATCCTTGTCTTTGGCAGGATCAAGTGCAGTCTTCGTCGTCTTCTGGAACAGGTCGGACGACTTTTCGTAATCATAATCGCTGAGGGTCCAACTCGACCCCGTCAGGTTGCTCGAAAAATCGAAGAGGCTCACGGCGTCGGTGACATCGTCCACATTCTGCCGGTATTCGATCTCCTGCTGATCCGCATCGGAATAGGCCGTCGCGGCGTCGCCGAGCACCAGCTTATGCCCGGACTCCGTATGCTTGAAATAGTAGAAGATCCCCTCTTGGGCGACCAGGCGGCGAAAGAAATCTAGATCCGTCTCACCGAACTGGATGCAGAAATCCCGTTTTTCATACTTTCCGGTGAGTGATTTCTTGTAACTGATCTTGCCGAGTAATTCGCCGAGAATATCGGGAACGGTCTTGTTCTGAAAGACCTTGTAGTTCGAACGGCGCCCGAGGGTCCAAAGTGTGGGAGAAATCACCAGCGAATAGAGCCGGTAGTCATTGCGCGTCACATATCCCGCGGCGATCGACGTGACGATGCCGTTGACAAAGCGGCGCTTGCCGCCCGGCCGCGCCATCGCCAACGTCGCGGACTTGCCCAGAATATCAGCCGGCGCAATTGTCTTCTTCAACGAAAGCGCCGATACGCGGAATTCGAACAGTTCCGAAATGGCCTCGGTCCCTGTCACTTCCGTTGCGAGGAGCGCGTCGGAGCCCAACGGGGAATCCAGCGTCAGCCAACGATCCGCTTGCAACATCGTGTCAGCCATATCTCGTGCCGGAACGAAAACGCCCGGGCCCGGGCCCGAGCGTCAGTCCAGATTTCCTGCAATCAGCCACTCTTGGTGGTCGACAGGTCGTAGGACACAGTCACCGGCGTGCCGGCCTTGTTCTTGTCGTCGTACGGCGTCATCTTATATTCGATCTTCGTGAAGTTGATCGAGATCGACTCGGAAGGCCGCTCACCTCCGCTGGAAACGCTATAGCCAGAGATCAAGGCGCCCGTCAGCTTGTATTCGGCGTAAGTCATGCCGGGATTGCCGGTCGTGACGAAATGAATTTCCACCGTTTTCCCGTCCCGTCCCGTCACCGCTTCGGTGAGCAGCTTTGTCGAGGCGATGTCCATCATCTTCGTGACCACGACCTCGCTGACGCTCGGCTCGCTCGCCTCACGGTTTGCGGCCGATCCAGAGACCGTGCTGATGCCGCGCCCGACGCCCCATTGCAGGCTATTTATATCGATCCATTTCTGGTGCTGGTCCTGGGTCGCTTCGCCGTCGATTCCTTCGTATTTCAAGTATATCGCCATTGCCTATCCCTTTTTTCCGAATTTGATGAAAGAAGCACGGCCGCCCCGAGGAGCGCCCATACTCGATGAGGCTATTCCGCCGCCGCGCTCTCCGCGTCACCGGCTTCGCCCCCTTCTTCGAGGTCCAAGCTGACGTCCGCCCCAGCGTCGCCCGCTCCGTCCTTGAACTCGAACTCGCCTTTGGATCCGATCATCACAAAGATGCCGCCGATTTCCTCGCCGTCCGCCATGCGGGAAAGCACATGCGCCGAGAGCTTCGGAAGAAGGCTGCGCGAAAGAATGGATTCGATGTTTCTTGCTCCGCTTTCCACTTCGGTACAGCGGCCGGCAATCTCGCCGATGAGCGACTCGTCCCATTGGAGCTTGGCGCGATAAACCTCGCGGAAGCGCTTGCGAATGCGGTCGAGCTGCAACTCGACGATTTTGCGAATGATATCGTCGGCGAGCGGGAAATAAGGCACGACGGAACAGCGACCGAGGAAGGCCGGCTTGAATGTCTTCAACAATTCCGGCCGCAATGCCTCGCTCAATTCCTCGGGATCCGGCCGCTTGGCGGGATCGTCACACAACCGATGGATCAGATCCGTCCCGGCATTGGAGGTCATGATGATGACCGTGTTCTTGAAATCGATGTCGCGGCCTTCGCCGTCGCGTAGCATGCCCTTGTCGAATACCTGGTAAAAGACATCCTGGACGCCGGGATGGGCTTTCTCCATTTCGTCGAGCAGGACCACCGAATAGGGCCGGCGGCGCACGGCTTCCGTCAGCACCCCGCCCTCCCCATAGCCGACATAGCCGGGAGGCGAGCCCACCAGCATCGAAACCTTGTGCTCTTCCTTGAATTCCGACATGTTGATGACGGTGAGGTTCTGCTCTCCGCCATAAAGCAGGTCTGCCAGCGCCAGCGCGGTTTCCGTCTTGCCGACGCCGGACGTGCCCACCATCAGGAAGACGCCGATTGGCTTGCGCGGATCGATGAGCTTTGCGCGCGAGGTGCGGATGGTTTCCGCGATCGCCTCGAGCGCGTGCCCCTGCCCGATAACCCGCTCCTCGAGCATCTTCCTGAGCGAAAGAACCGTCTTGATCTCGTCGCTCAGCATCCGGCCGACCGGAATGCCGGTCCAGTTTCCGACAACTTCCGCTATCGCCTGGCCGTCGACGGTGACGCGCATCAGGGGGCGTTCCCCTTGCAGTTCCTCCAATTCCCGCTGGCGCTCTCTCAGTTCCGCCCGCAGCGCATCGGAATCCTCGGCGGGTTCCGCTTCGCCGGCAACGCCGTTCCCCTCCTCAGCCGGTTCTTTGCCCAGTTGCTCCTGCAGCGCGCGGATATTCGTGACCAGGTCACGTTCACGTTCCCATTGGCTTTCCAAGCCTGCCAGTTCCTCGACCCCAGCCTTGCGCGCGGTCTCCAGTTCTTCCATGCGCGCGGCATGGTCGGCTCCGATCCGCGATTCCCGACCGAGGATCCGCAGATCCATGTCGATCATCTCGATGCGCCGGCGCGCGTCCTCGACCGCCGCGGGCACGGCATGGCCGGTTATCGCGACCCGGCCGCAGGCAGTGTCGAGAAGGCTGACGGCCTTGTCGGGAAGTTGGCGGCTCGGAATGTAGCGGCGCGACAGCCGTACCGCCTCCTCAACGGCGTCCGACAGGATACGAACGCCGTGATGCGCCTCAAGCGCAGGTACTATGCCACGCATCATGGAGATCGCGGACTCGTCGTCGGGTTCCTCGACCTTGACGACCTGGAAACGTCGGCTGAGCGCGGGATCCCTTTCGAAATATTTCTTGTATTCGGCCCAGGTGGTGGCGGCGATGGTCCTCACTTCGCCTCTTGCAAGCGCCGGCTTCAGCAGATTGGCCGCATCGTTCTGTCCGGCGGCGCCGCCGGCGCCGATCAAAGTGTGCGCCTCGTCAATGAACAGGATGACCGGCTTCGGTGAGGACTTGACCCCGTCGATTACGCCTTTCAGGCGATTTTCGAATTCGCCCTTCATGCCCGCGCCGGCCTGCAGCAGGCCGAGGTCAAGCGTCCGCAATTCGACGTCCTTCAAGGCGGGAGGCACGTCGCCGGCGACGATCTTGAGGGCAAAGCCTTCGACCACGGCGGTTTTGCCCACGCCGGCCTCGCCCGTCAGGATCGGATTGTTCTGCCGCCTGCGTGTAAGAATATCGATGATCTGCCGCGTTTCAGCGTCGCGGCCGAGCACGGCATCGATCTTGCCGTCGCGCGCTCGCGCCGTCAGATCGATCGTATATTGATCGAGCGCGCTGCCGGCCCTTGACGCGGATTGCGATCCTTCGGTGGTTCTACTGCCGGCAGGCGCGGAAGTGCCTGCGCCTTCGCTGCTGCCCTCGGTCAATTTATCGAACGAAGAGCGCAGCGTCACGACGTTGATCTTCGCGAAGTGAGGTGACGCGTCCCGCGCCACCGACGCCAGCGAATCATCGGCCATGAGCGCGATGACGATATGCCCGCTGCGGACGTAGCTCTGCTCGAACTGCAACGACGCGGCGAGCCACGCCTCGCGGATCAGCTTTACGAGATTGGGAGCGAGTGCCGGGGAACGGCTGTTGCCGGTCTTCAGGCGATCAAGGACCCGTGTGAGATCGGCCACGACCCGATCCGCATCGATTTCGAAGCTTCTGAAGATCGCCGCGACATCGTTATCTGCGGGCTCGACAAGCTTCAAAAGATAATGCTCGATCTCGACATTATAGTTTGTCCGGGAAAGCGTCAGCCCGACCGCGGCTTCCAGTGCCGACCGGCAATGGGAGCCCAGCTTTCCGACAAGTGACTGGAGATCGAGATTTGCCACGGCGTCCCCCAAGCCTTGTAGCGCTTTAAGACAAGCTGCGCCCCGCCCTGGGCGTCTCGTAAATGCCGAAGATAGGCTTGCCGTGCTGAAATCTTAGAATTTCCCGTCACCGGTGTCCATAGCGAAATCAAGCAGGTTGCGGACCGAACGGGACTTGGTTACGCACTGATTACCACCGGAAGCATAGCTCTCCGCCGAATCCGATTGGCCGCTGGCGCAGGCATGGGACCCCGATCGCCTCCCGTCATTTGACAGGAACGGAATTCCTCTTCATGCCCGGATATGCCAGGACAAGGCAGGTGAGGTCGTCATGTTGAGGCGCACCCGAGGCGAAGGTCGCGACATCCCCGAAAATCGCCTCGACAAGCATGTCCGCGTCCAATTCCCGATGCCGCCGGACGGAGGAGCACAAGCGCTCTTCTCCAAAGAGATCGCCCTCGAGGTCATGCGCTTCCGTAATTCCGTCGGTGAAGAATAGGACCCGATCGCCGGTATCGAGGTGAGTCGTCCAGGTTTCGCAGCCGGCCGGCGTCACCACGCCGAGCGCGATGCCTCCCTGCTGGAGGATTTCGATAGTACCGTTCTTACGCTGCAGAAGCGGAGGATTGTGGCCGCAATTGCAATAGGACAGACGGCCATCGCGCAAATCGAGAACCGCTCCGAAGAACGTCGCGAACATGGAGGCCGAGTTTTCCATCTCCAACAACGTGTTGGCGCGTTCAACGGCATCGCCGATTTGCGAACGAAGTTCCCTGAGCGTCATGCGCAATGTCGTCTGGCAGACAGCCATGAAAAGCGATGCCGGCACTCCCTTGCCGGAGACGTCGCCGACGGTCACGACAAGATGGTCCTTGTCCAGGAAAAATGCGTCATAAAAATCCCCACCCACCTCCCGCGCGGGCTGCATCCTGGCGAAGAGTTCAACGCGGCCGCCATCATCGTCGGGCAATGGGGCGGGCAGCATTGCACGTTGGATTGCGGCGGCACTCGCCATCTCGTTGCGGTGCCGCTGCCTCAGCGAAATCTGCTGCGCCATCGCGCGAAAGGTTTCGGCGAAGTTCACGAGCTCGGCTGGAGGATTCCGCAAATCGTTCAGGATGCTCTCTTCGAACTCTTCCTTTTCGAGCGCGGTGAGGGCCGTGGTATAGACGCCGATCGTTGAATTCAGCTCTCTTATCCGCGCCCCCAACTGCCCGATGACGTAGCGCAGGATTTGCGGGTTCTTGTCGGCCAATTCATTGAAAAGGGTCTTTTCGATCCTGAGCAGGGACGTACGCTCGCGGGCACGGATCGTGGCGGTGCGTGCGAGGTCGGCGATGACGCCGATCTCGCCAAGAAGTGCGGGCGCCCTGACCGTTGCAAGTCGGCTCTGGTTAGAAGCGGTCTGCGCCCAGATATCGACCGATCCTTCGATCAGCAGGATAGCGGTGTCGCTGACTTCTCCCTGGCTCACGACGACCGCCCCCTCCTGAAACGTCTCTCGAACGCCGGCGGCAAGCAGGCCTTCGAGGCTCTCTTCCGGCAATGCGACAAGCAGATCATGCTTGCGCAGGGTCGACAGGAGATTGTTCGGACGCAGTCTGCGAGGTGGCATCCTGATGCCCTTTTCCACCGGTTTCACCCATTTTGCCGAAGCCGTGGTCCGTCTAGGACGGCCAGAAGTTCCAGCTGCTTAAAAACGTCCTACATCCTATGCCATTCGGCGTCACCTGCACGCGTCGATAGCGGCGTGTGAAACACATTGGATCCTCTCGGCCAATGCACGTCCATTTCCAGACGCCAAATGTTCCAGCGTTCGGCCCGGCCCGTTGCACAGGCCGGCCTCGAAGAAGCCGGCGCCGATCTAGAGCGGTTCAGGGCTAGATGGAAACAGTTCTGTTTCTCCGATGGGGCGGCGAGCCGCGCGGAGGACGGTGTCGGTCGTACCGGTGGTACGGCCAAGTCCGTCCGCCAAAGCAGGCGGCCGGTGGACGATGTCGCGGCGGAATTGACGCGGCGCAATATCCCCTTTGCGTTCGTGACGGATTATGGGCGTGAGAACCCGCCGCATGTCTTCGCGCATGTCGTTCTGCTGGCCAAGCCGTTCAGCCGGCACAATTGCGGGAAATCGCGACGCGACTCTTTGATCGCGACGGCGCGACGCAAATGCCGCATCGCCGCCTTCGCCGGTGAATTCGCGGGCGCAATTGCGGTTGAAGGAAACGGCTTCTGGCACTCCCAAGGGGAATCGAACCCCTGTTTCCGCCGTGAGAGGGCGGCGTCCTGGACCGCTAGACGATGGGAGCGCGGAAGCCGCCATATAGGCTGCGGCGCTTTGATTTGCAACCGGAGTTTCCGCCTCGCCTCGCCGTTTTTCATCGGCAATCGGAAGGCCGTCAGGCAGCATGCCGAAGCCGACGTGATCAAAGCCCGCCGAGGCCGTCCGATCCGATATAGGCGATGCGCAGCATGTTGGTGGCGCCGGGCGTCCTGAGCGGCACGCCGGCGGTGATGATGACCCTGTCGCCCGGCTTGCCGAATCTTTCCTCATAGGTGATGCGGCAGGCGCGGTCGACCATGTCGTCGAGGTCGACGGCATCTTCGGTGACGACGCAGTGCATCCCCCACACGAGCGAGAGACGGCGCGCCGTATGGATCACCGGAGAGAGCGCTATGATCGGGACGCGCGGCCGCTCGCGCGCGGCGCGCAGCCCGGTCGTTCCCGATGCGGTGTAAGTGACGATGGCCGAGAGATCGAGCGTCTCGGCGATCTGCCTGGCGGCCGCCGAGATCGCGTCCGCGCCCGTCGCTTCCGGTTCGCTGCGCTGGGCATGGATGATGCCGGGATAGGTCGGGTCCTTCTCCACCTGTTCGGCGATGCTGTTCATCATCGACACCGCTTCCACCGGATATTCTCCGGCGGCCGACTCGGCGGAAAGCATGATCGCGTCCGCCCCTTCGAAAACCGCGATCGACACATCCGAGACTTCGGCGCGGGTAGGCACCGGCGAGGCGATCATCGATTCCAGCATCTGCGTCGCCACGACCACCGGCTTGCCGGCGCGGCGCGCGGCGCGCGTGATCTGCTTCTGGATGCCCGGCACGCGTTCGATCGGCATTTCAACGCCAAGGTCGCCGCGCGCCACCATCAGCGCATCCGAGAGTTCGATGATCTCCGAAAGCCTCGCCACGGCCTGCGGCTTTTCGATCTTGGACATCAGCGCCGCGCGGCCGCGGGCGATCTTGCGCACCTCGGCAAGGTCTTCCGGCCGCTGGATGAAGGAGAGCGCGACCCAGTCCACGCCGGTCGCGAGAACGGCGTCGAGGTCGCGCCTGTCTTTTTCCGTGAGCGCCCCGACCGGCAGCATCGTGTCGGGCACGCTGACGCCTTTGCGGTCCGAAATGGCGGTTCCCGCCACCACACGGGTACGCACCGACTTGCCATCGGTCGCCTCGACGACGAGTTGGAGCTTGCCGTCATCGATGAGCAGCCTGTGGCCGACTTCGACGGAGGAGAGGATCTCGGGGTGCGGAAGCTGCACCCGGTTCGCATCTCCGGGCGCGGGATCGTCGTCCAGCGTGAAGGTCTGTCCGATCTTGAGCGGCACCTTTCGGTCGGCGAACTTGCCGACGCGCAGCTTCGGCCCCTGGAGGTCGGCGAGGATGCCGATCGGTCTTCCGTCCGCTTCCTCGACGGCGCGGATGCGCGTCACGAGCGTCCGCATCAGATCATGGTCCGTATGGCTCATATTGATGCGGAACACATCGGCGCCGGCCTCGAACAGGCGGCGGATCATCGCTTCGTCGGATGATGCCGGCCCGAGCGTGGCCAGGATCTTGACCTTGCGGCTTCGTCTCATTTCGTACTGTTTCCCGTTATCGCCGCGGCGCCCTGCGGCGACGGTTGATCTGTCAATTGCACCATCCAGCTCGATTGCTGGCCGGTATCGTATTCCCTGAATCCCGCACGCTGGAATCCGCGAGCGAAGCAATCGTTGACGCCCGCGATCTTGAATTCCTTTTCGGCCACGCACATGTTGACCGGGCCGTCCCATCGGCCGCCACGGTCGGCATCCTCGGCGTAGAGATAATAGTATCTGGAGGAGAGCGGCCCCTCTATCAGCGTCTTGCAGCTCGAAGCTTCGATATGCCACCAGCCTTCGGTGATCCAGCCGGCCTTGGCCCGGTATCCGATCGCCACGCCGACCAACGCCTGCGTCGCGTTGCAGACGCGAAAATCAGCCCGTGCCGGCGCGGCGGAGAAAGTCGCGGCGGCAAGGGCCAGAGAGAGGAGTGCCAGAAGCGACGGCCAGCGGCCGGCCACTTTTATCCTCGCCGCTTTGAACAGCATCCCGCAAGCCCGTGAACCAATCATTGAGATGCTCCCTTTTCAAAGATCGGCGTCCACATGTCAACGCTCGCGCTGGAGAAGAAAGAACTGCCGAAGCGCATGGCGATTGTCGCGATTTCGGCTAAAAGAGTGACGAAAGAACGACACCGCCGCCTTGCGCGCTTCAACCGACCTCTCCCGATCCAAACCACATGACCAGCACCTCTCTTTTCTCGCCCTTTCGCTTGATCGACGGTGATCGTCGCAAGGGACTCCTCTTGGTGGCCGATCACGCCGGCCACGACCTTCCCGACGAGTATGGCCGTCTCGGTCTGCCCGATGCGGAGTTCGACCGCCACATCGCCTATGATATCGGCGTCGCCGCCGTTACCGAACGGCTTGCGGCGATCCTCGGCGTTCCCGCCGTGATGGCGCGCTTTTCGCGCCTCCTCATCGACGCCAATCGCGGCGAAGACGACCCAACCATCATCCGACAGCTCTATGACGGCACCATCATTCCGGGAAACTACCCTATAGACACGTCGGAGCGGGAGAAAAGGCTCGACCGCTTTTACCGGCCCTATCACGACGCCGTTGCCTCACTTGTGGCTTCCGTTGCGGAGGAGACCGGCAAGGCGCCCTTCATTTTTTCCATCCATTCCTTCACGCCGCGCATGCAGGGCATCGAGCGGCCATGGCATGCCGGCGTTCTGTGGGATAGCGACGATCGGGCGGTAAAGCCTTTGCTTGCCATGCTTGCCAAAGACCCGTTGCTCGTCATCGGAGACAACGAACCTTACGACGGCGCGTTACGCGGAGACACCATGTTCCGGCATGCCATCGTGAACGGCTATGCCCATGCGCTCATCGAGATCAGGCAGGACCTGATCGCCAGCGGCAAGGGACAGCAGGAATGGGCGGAGCGCATCGCACCCATGCTTGAAGCCATTAATCGGCTTCCCGATATGCATGAGGTGAAGTTTTTCGGCTCCCGGACGGGACCGTTGGAAGGAAGAACGCCATGAGCGAACTGACGCAGGAACAGAAGACGGAATTCGAGGCGGCGGCATTCCGGCGGCTGGTGGACCATCTGAGGGAACGTGCCGACGTCCAGAATATCGACTTGATGAATCTCGCCGGCTTCTGCCGCAACTGCCTTTCCAACTGGTATCGCGAGGCCGCGGGCGAAGCCGGCGTCGACCTTTCGAAAGATCGCTCGCGGGAAATCATCTATGGCATGCCCTATGCCGAATGGCAGGCGAAACACCAGAAGGAAGCGAGCGACGCCCAGAAGGCAGCCTTCGAGACGAACAGGCCAAAAGACTGACAACGCCGCGCCAACCATAGGAGCGGGGATCGATCACGGCTGTGAATTCGGGTTAACAGACATTATCCCCCCTCGTCTCGGGCGGAGCCTGTCCTCGGGCCGGCCAACGGCCGGACCCGGGGGCCCGAGCCACCTCCCCCCGCTTCGCGGGTGGCGGATGGGCGCCGAGCCGGCGGCCAGGGCCTATCCTCTCCCTCACGAAGTGGGGGAGAGCGACTGTCTTTGGAGTCAAGCGGTTTGCCATGGCTTTTGGTCTCGGATGATGGCGTTGAGGATGGTGAGGAGCTTGCGGGCTGTTGCGATGATGGCGACGATTTTGGGTTTGCCGGCGGCGACG